>WTFV01000238.1 GCA_011523845.1 Acidobacteriota bacterium
GGTGGAGGCGGTTTCGGCAGCGGCGGGATGTGCCGGGTGAGCGTCGTCGTGTCGGAACCCGTGGGCGCGGCCGACTCCCGTGTCTCGGGAGGGGTTCCGGCAGGCCGGTCGGTCATCGCGCGGTCGCCATGGCGCTCGCTTCGTCGAAGCACTCCAGCAGGAGCTTCCGGCGGGTGCGGGTCGTGCTCGCCTGCCGGTCGATGCTCTCCGGCCGCTCCTGTAGTGCTCTGAGGCGCTCGACGACGACCTCCTGGGTGACCGCGTGGGCTTCGACGTCGTCCCACAGCCTCTTGTAGTCCGCGTGAATACGGCCCCAGAAGACCGAGAACTCGGCGAACTTCGAGGCCCGCTGACCGAAGTGCAGCGTTGCCGTCACCGCCGCCAGGATCGCGGACGCCACGGCCAGGACCGTGGCGCCGAACGTGAACAGGCCGAGCACGCCGGCAGCCGTCGTGCCGGAAGCGATGAACAGCAGCACGTGCAGCGTGTCGTCCGTCGTCTTCGCCCGCGCCGCCAACCGGTCGAAGTACCGGTAACGCATGTCGGCGCCGATCATGCCGTCCCAGACATCGCGGCGAAGATTCTCGGTCACGCCAGGTTCCCGATCCTCCATCTTCGCAATCTAGGAGCTTGCGCCGCAGAACGCAAGCGAAGCGAAGTGCTGCGGCGCAAGGTCATGGAGCGGGGGGGATGGGCCGAAACGCCTCGCCGGCGAGGCGTTTCGGGGCGCTGGCAGATCCGACAGGTGGCGAGACGTACGGATTCGCCTATCCGCCCCGCGTGTGCATCTCCAGGTGCGGTTCCTTCTGCAGCGTCTCGATCGGGATGAACGGCCGGCGGTCGCCGGTGGCGAGGCGAACTTCCGCCCCCCGGTCGGTGCGGGCGGCCCAGATGTCCTCGATCAGGGCGCCGATCTCGGCGCGTGACATCCCGGCGCGCAGCGGCCCCCGCAGGTCGGTGCCCTCGCGGGCGTACAAACAGCGGTACCACAGGCCGTCGGCGGTCAGGCGGCTGCGGTCGCACGAGCGGCAGAACGGCTCGGTGGTCGACGAGATGATGCCGAACGTCTGTCCGTCGGGCAGCCGGAACCGGTCGGCGGGGGCGGAGGATTCCTCTTCGATGGCCGTAACCGGTCCGAGCGCGTCCCCGATCAGCCGCAGCATCTCGGCGCGGGACAGGACGTCCCGCACCGACCAGCGCGTGGCGCCGCCCACGTCCATGTACTCGATGAAACGGACCTCGGCGCCCGCCTGCCGGCCGTAGGCGAGCAAATCGACGAGCTCGTCGTCGTTGACGCCGCGGATGACGACGGTGTCGATCTTCAGGTCCGTGAAGCCCGCCTCCCGCGCCGCGGCCAGACCGTGCTGCACGGCGGTGACGCCGTCGAAGCGGGTCAGCTCGCGAAAGCGGTCGGCGCGCAGGGTGTCGAGGCTGACCGTGAGCCGGTGGAGGCCGGCCTCCCGCAGGCCGGCCGCCTGGTCGGCAAGCAGCATGCCGTTGGTGGTCAGCGCGAGATCGCGGATGGCGGGCTTCTGCGCCAGCCGCCGGATCAGGTCCGGCAGGTCCTTGCGGAGCAGCGGCTCGCCGCCGGTCAGGCGGACGCGGTCGGCGCCGGCGTCGGTGAAGGCGTCGACGAGAACGCCAATCTCCTCGAAGGTCAGGATGTCCCCGCGCGGCAGCCAGACGTACTCCTCCTCCGGCATGCAGTACTGGCAGCGCAGGTTGCAGCGGTCGGTAACCGATATTCGCAGGCTGCGCAACGGACGATCGAACCGGTCGCGGGCGGCCATCGGACCTCCATTATGCACCGCGCGAGGCCGAATAGGGGCCTTTGGACCATTCGTGGCGGGCTATAATCGTTGCGAGACGGCCATCCTCCGGCGCCGCGCGTGGCTCCGAAGTATCGCGCGTGGCATCCAGGCTCGCGCGCTTGTCCCGTCCGATCCAGTGACTGCAGCGGTTCAGATCCGATGATTCCGGCCATTCGAGGCACGCACGACATCCTGCCGGGCCAGATCGAGCGCTGGCAGCACGCCGAGCAGGTGATCCGCGACGTCTGCGCCCGCTACGGCTACCGCGAGATCCGCACCCCGGTGATCGAGCGCGAGGAGCTTTTCGCCAAGGGAACGGGGGAGACCACCGACATCGTCCAGAAGGAGATGTACGCCTTCGAGGACAAGGGGGGCGAGCGGGTCACCCTGCGGCCGGAGGCGACGCCGAGCATGGTGCGGGCCTACGTCGAGCACGCGCTCGAGCAGGCGCTGCCCACCGTCAAGCTCTTCAGCTTCGGGCCGATGTTCCGTTACGAGCGGCCGCAGAAGGGGCGCTACCGGCAGTTCCACCAGCTCGACGTGGAGGTCTTCGGGGTCACGGACGCGACGCTCGACGCCGAGGTGATCGAGATGGCGGCGGCGCTCGTACGCGCCCTGGGCGTCGAAGAGGACAAGGGGGGCGAGCGGGTCACCCTGCGGCCGGAGGCGACGCCGAGCATGGTGCGGGCCTACGTCGAGCACGCGCTCGAGCAGGCGCTGCCCACCGTCAAGCTCTTCAGCTTCGGGCCGATGTTCCGTTACGAGCGGCCGCAGAAGGGGCGCTACCGGCAGTTCCACCAGCTCGACGTGGAGGTCTTCGGGGTCACGGACGCGACGCTCGACGCCGAGGTGATCGAGATGGCGGCGGCGCTCGTACGCGCCCTGGGCGTCGAAGAGGCCGAGCTGGTGATCAACTCGGTCGGCTGCCGCGCGTGCCGGCCCGGGTTCAGCCGGGCCCTGCTGGAGGCGCTCGGGGAGCGGGAATCCGATCTGTGCGGCGACTGCCGGCGGCGGGCGGAGACGAACCCGTTGCGGATCTTCGACTGCAAGGTGCCGCCCTGCCAGCCGATCGTCGATGCGCTGCCGCACTCGACGGACCACCTGTGCGACGGGTGCCGCGAGCATTTCGCGGTGGTCACGGCGCAGTTGGCGGCGCTCGAGCTGGACTACCGCGTGTCGCACAGGCTGGTCCGGGGGCTCGACTACTACGCGCGGACCACCTTCGAGGTGCTGGGCTCGACGCTCGGCGCCCAGAACGCGCTGCTCGGCGGCGGCCGCTACGACGGGCTGGTACGGCAGCTCGGCGGACCGGATCGGGCCGGCATCGGGTTCGCCGCCGGCATGGAGCGCCTGGTGCTGGCGATGCCCGAAGGGCCCTGGGCGCCCGCGCCGGACGCCTTCGTGGTGGCGCTGGGCGAGGCGGCGCGGCCGGCCGCGCACGTGCTGGCCCGCGACCTGCGTCACGCCGGCGTGGCCACGCTCGTGGACTACGACGCACGCTCGCTGCGCGCGCAGATGAAGCGCGCGGATCGGTCCGGTGCGCGCCGGGTCCTCATCCTGGGCGACGACGAGATCGCGCGCGGCGAGGTCAGCGTCAAGGACATGGCATCGGGCGAGCAGGCGGCCGTCGCTCGCGCCGACGTGGTGCAGGGGATGTCCCGGCGAATCCGCGGGCGCAGAGAATAGCGCCGGCGCCGACGATGCAGGGTCGGGAGCCCGTGTTGATACGCTGCGCGGCATCGAGAGCGGGTGATGCCCCGCCGCCGCCGGCCGATACACCCGGTTGGGCGTGCGAACCGCGGTGCGGAAGGCGCGGGCGCTCGTGATGCCCGGCCGAGCGTCCGGATACGCCGCATGAACCAGTCTGCGCGCTCGCCGGGCGGCCGGCGGCGCGGACACGAAACGACGAAACGACAGACGGCGCGTCCTGCAGCCTTCAACGGGTGGGCGGCGTGCCGGGCATGAGACGACCGTGACCGAAGAGACACATTCCGTTCCGAGCACCCGCACCCATACCTGCGGCGAGCTTCGTCCCGGGGACGTCGGTACCGACGTGGTCCTGATGGGCTGGGTCCACAAGATCCGCGACCTCGGCGGGTTGACCTTCCTCGACGTGCGCGACCGGCACGGCATCACCCAGGTGGTGGCCCGCGAAGGCAGCGAGATGCTGGCGCGGATGAAGCAGGTGCGGCCGGAATACGTCATCGCGGTCGCCGGCCCGGTCGAGCGCCGCTCGGAGGAGACCCTCAACCCGAAGATCGCCACCGGCGAGGTCGAGGTGGAGGCGCAGAGTCTCACCGTGCTGAGCGAGGCGCGGACGCCGCCGTTCCAGATCGACGAGGAGACCCCGGTCTCCGAGGAGGTCCGCCTTCGCTACCGCTACCTGGACCTGCGCCGCGCGCGCATGCGCGCGAACCTCGGCTTGCGCCACCGCATCACGATGGCGGTCCGCAACAGCCTGGATGCCGACGGGTTCTGGGAGATCGAGACGCCGCTGCTCACGAAGTCGACGCCGGAGGGGGCGCGCGACTACCTGGTGCCCAGCCGGCTGCACGCGGGCGAGTTCTACGCGCTGCCGCAGTCGCCGCAGATCTTCAAGCAGATTCTGATGATCTCGGGCATGGACCGCTACTTCCAGATCGTCAAGTGTTTCCGCGACGAGGACCTGCGCGCCGACCGGCAGCCGGAGTTCACGCAGATCGACATCGAGATGTCGTTTGTCGATCAGGAGGCCGTCTTCGCCGCGGTGGAGCGGCTGATGCAGGCGGTCTTTCGCGTCGTGGGCAAGGACGTGCCGGCGCCGTTCCCGCGCCTGACCTACGACGAGGCGATGGCGCGCTACGGCAGCGACAAGCCGGACCTGCGCTTCGAGATGCCGATCCGGGACGTGTCCGCGGTGTTCCGCGAGGGGCGCTTCAAGGTGTTCCGGGAGCTGGTGGCGGGCGGCGGCTCGATCCGTGCGCTCGTGGTGCCGGGGGGCGGCCGGCAGTCGCGCGCGCAGATCGACAACCTGGTCGACGAGGCGCTGGCCCTCGGTGCGAAGGGGCTCGTCTGGATCCGTCAGGCCGCGGACGGCGCCATCCAGAGCTCCATCCTGAAGGCGGCGGGAGAGGAGTCGCTGGCGCAGGTGGTCGAAGCGGTCGGGGCGGGACGCGACGATCTGACCCTGATCGCGGGCGGCCGGGGCCACGAGGCATCGGCCCTGCTCGGCCAGTTCCGCCTGCGGCTCGCGCAGCGGGAGGGGTTGATCGACGAGAGCCGGACGTCGCTGAGCTGGGTGGTGGATTTCCCGCTGCTGGAATGGAGCGAGACCGAGCAGCGGCTCGTCTCGATGCACCATCCCTTCACGTCGCCCCGGCCCGAGGACCTCGATCGGCTGGAGGAGGACCCGGCCGCGGTGCGCGCGCGCGCCTACGACCTCGTGCTGAACGGCAACGAGATCGGCGGCGGGAGCATCCGAATCCACCAGGCCGAGATGCAGGCCCGCATCTTCCGGCTGCTGAAGATCTCCGACGAGGAGGCGAAGGCCCGCTTCGGCTTCTTCCTCGACGCGCTGCAGTACGGCACGCCGCCGCACGGCGGCATCGCGCTGGGCCTCGACCGCATCGTGGGCCTGGTGGCCGGCGAGCCGTCGATCCGCGACGTCATGGCGTTCCCGAAGACCGCCGCCGCGGTCGACCTGATGGCCGGATCGCCGTCGACGGTCGACCGGCGCCAGTTGCGCGAGCTGCACCTCGACTGATGCCCCGGTATCGTGCCGGCGCGATCTTGACCGCCGGTCGCGGCGCGTGGTATCGATTGGTCAGCCTTGCCACACAGCATTCTCGCCGGTCCGGGTGTCACGCGGACTTCCGCCGCCTAGGGGAACTCCGATCGTTACACCCTCCCTCGTGAAGATACCGGTCCCCGACGAGGGGATCGAGACGTTGTTCGGTTCCCGCGACGAGAACCTCAAGCAGCTCGAGCAGCAGTTCGACGTGCAGATCCGCACCGGCGGCAACGAGCTGCTGGTCACCGGCGACGCCGCGGGCCTGGCGAAGACCGAGCGGGTCATCGATCAGTTGACGGGTCTGCTGCGCGAGGGCTACCGCTTCTCGCGCGAGGACGTGCGGCGGGCGTCCGAGATGGTCAGCGAGGACGCGCAGATCGACCTGCGCGACTTCTTCCTCCGGGCGCCGTTGCGGGCGTCGAGCACGCGGCAGGTGACGCCGAAGACGCTCGGCCAGAGACGCTATCTCGACGCCATCGAGCGCCACGACGTGGTCTTCGGCATCGGCCCGGCCGGTACCGGCAAGACCTACCTGGCGATGGCGCAGGCGGTGGCCTACCTGACCTCGAAGCGGGTCAGCCGCATCATCCTGGCGCGGCCCGCGGTCGAGGCGGGCGAGAAGCTCGGCTTCCTTCCGGGCGACGTGCAGGAGAAGGTGAATCCGTACCTGCGGCCCCTGTACGATGCCCTGTACGACATGCTCCACACCGACAAGGTGGGGCGCCTGCTCGATCGCGGCGTCATCGAGATCGCCCCGATCGCCTTCATGCGGGGACGGACCCTGAACGACGCGTTCGTGATCCTCGACGAGGCGCAGAACACGACGCCCGAGCAGATGAAGATGTTCCTGACCCGTCTCGGCTTCGGTGCGAAGGCGGTCGTCACCGGCGACATCACGCAGATCGACCTGCCGGCGGGGCAGACCTCCGGCGTCGTGCAGGCGCTCAAGGTCCTCCGCGGCGTCGACGGCGTGTCGATTGTCCATTTCACGGACCGCGACGTCGTGCGCCATCCGCTGGTGCAGCGCATCGTGAAGGCCTACGAGCGGTTCGTTCCCGCGCCGGCGGCCCATTCCCCCGAGTCTCCATGAGCATCGACGATCCGGGCTCGGAACCCGACCCCGACCCGTCGCCGCGCGGCAGCGTGCGCGTGGTGGTGACGGACGGGCGCGGGCGTGTTCGGCGCGCGGATCGCCTGCGCCGCTGGCTGGCCGGCGTGGCCCCGCGATCGGCTTGCGGCGAGGTAGTGATTGCGCTGGTCTGCGACCGCAAGATGCGTGACCTCAACCGTCGGTACCGCGATATCGATCGGCCGACCGACGTGCTCTCGTTTCCGGCCACCGCCGCGGTGGCGCCGGACGCCGGGTTAGAGCCGGTCGGACACGTGACGGACAACGGAGACGGGCCGTATCCTCCGGGCGCGGGCGAGGGGGCATCCGCGGAGCCGGTCGACGGCGCCCACCGGCATCTGGGCGACATCGTCATCGCGACCGGCGTGGCCCGCCGCCAGGCGCGGGAGGCCGGGCACCCGCTCGGGACCGAGTTGCGCTGCCTGGCCCTGCATGGCCTGCTGCACCTGCTGGGGTACGACCACGAACGGGACACGGGGCAGATGGAACGCCTGGAGCGGCGCCTCCGCCGCCGGGGAGGGCTGTCGTGATCCCGCTGGCGTTGTTTCTGCTCGCGTGCGCGACGGTCTACGTCGGCGCCGTCGACGCCGCGTTCACGACGTTGATGCGCCTGTCGTTACGCTTGGGCGCGGCGCGGCGCGGCCGGCTCGATCGCCTCGACCGCCTCGGCTACCTGGACGATCCGCTGCGCCTGTTCGTGCCGGTCCGTCTGCTCCAGAGCCTGCTGGTCGTCGCGGTGGCGATGCTCTCGATGGTCGGGGCCGCCGCCCGCGACGCTGCCTCCGTCGGGCTGATCGCGGCCGGACTCGTCCTGTTCGTGGTGGTGTGCGGGTACCTGGCGCCGGTCGCCATCGTACGGCGCGACCCGGAGCGCGTGCTCGAGGCGCTGCTGCCGTCGCTCCGGGTGCCGATGGCGCTGCTGCAGCCGCTGACGCGGCCGCTGATCGGGTTGCTGCGGCCGGCGAACCGCCGGGCGAACGGGACGGCCGGCGCGACCGGCGGCGCCGCGGCGGGCGCGGACGAACACGGGAGCGCGGGGAACCGGGCCGAGCAGGAGGAGCAGGAGGAACGGCGGCTGCTGCAGTCGGTCGTCGAGTTCGGCGAGACGCTGGTGCGCGAGGTGATGACGCCGCGGCCGGACATCGTCGGGGTCAAGGCCGAGGCGACGCTCGACGAGTTGCGCACGCTGTTCGCCGAGGAGCAGCACTCCCGCCTGCCGGTCTACGAGCACAGCCTCGACACCGTGCTCGGGTTCGTGTTCGTCAAGGATCTCGTCTCCCTGTCGGACGCGCCGGGCGACGAGCGGGTGGTGGGCCGGCTGTTGCGCCCCGCGCACACCGTGCCGGAGACCAAGCGGGTGGCGGACCTGCTGAAGGAGCTGCAGCAGGCGCGGGTCCAGAGCGCCATCGTGCACGACGAGTACGGCGGCACGGCCGGCCTGGTCACGATCGAGGACCTGATCGAGGAGATCGTCGGCGAGATTCGGGACGAGTACGACGTCGAGGCGGATCCGATCGTGGACGAAGGCTCGGGCAGCTTCGTCTTCACCGGCCGGGTCAGCGTCGACGACCTGCGGAAGCGGCTCGACGTCGTCATCGAGCCGCAGGGGTTCGAGACGGTGGCCGGCTACATCCTGGCCCGCCTGGGCCGCGTGCCGCAGCAGGGCGAGTCGTTCGAGGTGGACGGACTGAGCGTCGACGTCCTCGAAGCCGAGCGCCGCCGCGTGCATCGCGTCCGGTTCCGCCGCCGCTCCGGCGCGCCGCTGGAGACGCCGGCGTGAAGGCGGGCTACGTCTCGCTCATCGGCCGGCCCAACGCCGGCAAGTCCACCCTGCTCAACCGGATCGTCGGCAGGAAGGTGGCGATCGTCTCCGACAAGCCGCAGACCACCCGAACCCGCATTCTCGGCGTCAAGCATGGCTCTGCCGAGCGTCCGGGACAGATCGTGTTCGTCGACACGCCGGGCATTCACCGCCCGATGCACCGGATGAACGTCCGGATGGTGGACCATGCGGTCGAGACGATCACGCAGGTGGACGTGCTGGTCGTGGTGCTCGATGCGAGCATACGGACGGGTCGGGGCGACCGGTTCGTGCTGGAGCTGCTCGACCGGGCCACGGCGCCGGCAATCCTGGCCCTCAACAAGATCGACCTGATGGCGAAGCATCGGCTGCTGCCCCTCATGGACTGGTACCGGCAGCAGCGGGACTTCGCCGGCCTCGTGCCCATCTCGGCGCTGACCGGCGACGGCGTCGCCGACCTGGAAGGGGAAATCCGGAGTCTCCTGCCGGAAGGGGAGCCGCTGTTTCCGGACGACTACGTGACCGATCAGCCGGAGCGCGTCAGGGTGGCCGAGACCGTGCGCGAGAAGCTGCTGCACGTGACGCGGGCGGAGCTGCCGTTCGCGAGCGCGGTCGTGGTCGACCGCATCGAGGAGCCGGGCGCCGGCGGCGTCATGCGCCTCTACTGCTCGATCGTCGTCGACCGCGACACCCACAAGCCGATCGTGCTCGGCCGCGGCGGGGCGCGCATCAAGCGCGTCGGCACGGAGGCGCGCGAGGAGCTGGAGCGCCTGTTCGGAACGCGCGTGTATCTGGACCTGCACGTGCGGGTGCGGCCCGGCTGGCGGGAGAGCCAGCGCATGCTGCGGGAGTTGGGTCTGGAGCGCTGAGACCCCCCGCTTTCTGACCGCGCGTACGTGGTACAATCGTCTGCTTAGTGTCTGGACCAGTGGGACAACGATCCAACACCGGACCGTCGCGCGCGAGGCTGAACGACCTCGCGGAACGGAACCATGCCGCCTCTCCGCCGAATCGACGTCGTGCTCGATTCAGTCAAGCGACTGCAGCGGATTGGTGCGACCGCTAACCTCCTCAACCTCCTCCAGAAGCAGCATCCGGCCGACCTCGCCGAGGTCCTGAGCGGGCTGTCGGACGCCGAGCGGCGCTCCACGTTCGACACGCTGATCGGGAAGAACAGCCGCCTGGCGATGGAGGCGCTCAGCGAGCTGGACGCCGAGGTCGGCGACGCGCTCCTGGCGGAGCGGCCCGCCGACGAGCTGGCCAGGCTGTTCCTGGAGCTGGCGCCCGACGACGCGGCGGCGCTGATCGACCGGCTGCCGGACGAGCTGTCGGCCGAGGTCCTCGCGCGCATGCGCCGGAAGGACTCCGGCGACGTGCAGCACCTGCTGGCCTACGGCGAGCAGACGGCCGGCCGCATCATGAACCCGGAGGTCTTCGCCCTCTCCGAGGACCTGACCGCCGGCGAGGCCATCGAGGCGCTGCAGCGGTCGCGCGAAGTCGAGATGGTCTTCTACCTCTACGCCGTCGACGAGCGGCGCCACCTGGTGGGCGTGGTGTCGTTGCGCCGCCTGCTGCTGGTCTCGCCGGAGACGCCGCTCAAGCGGATCATGACCTCGGAGCTCGTCAAGGCCCGGGTCGACACCGACCAGGAGGAGGTCGCCCAGGAGGTGGCCAACTACAACCTGCTGGCGATCCCGGTGGTCGACGACGAGAACAAGCTGGTCGGCATCATCACGGTCGACGACGTCATCGACGTCATCAAGGACGAGGCCACCGAGGACATCCTGCGGCTGGCCGGCGTTCCCGCGGACGAGCACGTCTTCACGTCGCCGTGGGAGGCGTGGCGCAAGCGGCTGCCGTGGCTCGGGGTGAACCTGATCGCGGCAACCCTCGCCGCGCTCGTGGTGCGCGAGTTCCAGGCGACGGTCGAGCAGGTCATCGCCCTGGCCGCGCTCATGACGGTGGTGGCGAGCATGGGCGGCAACGCGGCGACCCAGACTTTGACGGTCATCGTGCGCGGCATCGCCTTGGGCGAGCTGACCTGGAGCAATTCGCGGCGGGTGCTCGGCAAGGAGGCCCTGGTCGGCGTCGCCAACGGCATCGTGCTCGGCGCGGCGGGCGCCGGCGTGGCGTGGGGGGTGTTCGGCAATCCCTACCTGGGCGCCATCCTGGCCCTGGCGATGGTGATCAACCTGCTCGTGGCGGCCATCGCCGCGACGCTGATCCCGATTGCGCTTCGGGCGCTGAAGATCGACCCGGCGCTGGCCTCGGCGGTATTCATCACCACGATGACCGACGTCTTCGGCTTCTTCGCCATCCTCGGGTTGGCCACGGCGTTCCTGCCGTACCTGCAGCGCGGGTTGTGACCCGTTGGGGTTGCGAGGTGATTCGACGTCGGCGCCGTGGCGCGAGTGGCCGGCGGTCAAGGCGTGTGAGCCGTCCGGGTTGCGAGACGATTCGACGGACGCCGCTCGCCGCGCGGCCCGAGCCGTGTGCGGGATCTCGCGTACAATTTCGGAAAACCGGGTTGCAACGTGACCATCAGGATTTCCGAGGAAGCGCCGTGACCGATCGGCCGGCCACCACGACAACCACTCTGGCGGCGTCCCCCACGGCGAGCGTCGCGATCACGCAGGAGGAGTTGACGCGCCTGCTGCAGGAGGCGGCCCCCCGTCAGGGGCAGTGGAGCCAGGACGACTATCTCCGGCTCACCGATTCCACCAATCGCCTCATCGAATGGACCGATGGTTGCATAGAGGTCCTGCCGATGCCGACCGACGAGCATCAGAGCATCGCGGCCTTTCTCTATGAGGGGTTCGTCGATTTCGTGCGAGCGCATGGCGGGAAGGTCCTCTTTGCGCCGTTGCGCGTCCGCATTCGCGAGGGAGCGTTCCGAGAGCCCGACCTCGTGTTGATCCGCGACGCCCATGACACGCGGCGCCAGAACCGTTTCTGGCTCGGGGCGGACCTTACGGTGGAGATCGTGAGCCCCGACGAACCGAAGCGCGATCTCGTCGACAAGCGCCGGGACTATGCCGAGGCGCGCATTCCGGAGTACTGGATCGTCGACCCGCGCACCGAGACGGTCACCGTCCTCGTACTGCAGGGGGAGGCCTACGTCGAGCACGGGGTCTTCGGCCGCGGTGCGCAGGCGACCTCGGTCCTGCTGGACGGGCTGACGGTCGAGGTCAGCGCCGTGTTCGACGCGGCCGGCTGAGCTTGCCGGCGGAGGCCATCTCGCCGCCTCACCGGTCATCGCGCATTCCCGGACGAGGCGTCGATCGGATTCAGGATCTTCAGGCCGGGAAATCGGGTGAAGTCGCGGTCCGTCGTGGCGATGCGCGCACCGTGTTCCAGGGCCAGCGCGGCCAGGTGCGCATCCATGACCATGGGGCCCCGGGCCTGCCCCTCGTCACACATACTCCCCAGGAATCGCCATGTGCGAGGCCCGGGCTGCAAGAGACCCACGTTGGGTCGGTTCAGCCAGGTCTCGACCAGCGCGCAGCCCTCCGAAGGAGCCAGCGGTCGCAGGAAGACCCTGCGGTCCGAGGCGATGCGCACGAACGCCAGCAGGGTGATGAGAGCCAGGCGCACCGGGCGGCCCGACGACAGCTCGTCGGCCAGCCACCGCCGCGCCGGGACATGTCGCGGACTGTCCGCGTCGTAGGCATAGAGCAGCAGGTTCGCGTCGATGAGCGTCATCGCCGGCCCGGACCGTCGAGGAGATCCAGAAGACCGCCGATGTCGTCGAGATCGAATCCGGGTCTCAGACCCATCCGCCGCGATTCGACCGTGAACGGTGCTGCGAGCTCCTCGTCGGACGGCGCCTCCAACCCTCGACGCAGGCAGGCGTTGACCGTTTCCTTGAAGCTGGCATTCCGCCGCCGCGTCTCTTCCCGAAGCTTGGCGGCGACATCCTCGTCGAGCGTCAGAGTCGTCCTCATGTGCGAGATGTTAGTAAGTGAGCATCATGATGTCAACCACAAGCTGTCTTGACCGCGCAGCAGGTGGGTGCGAGCGCCTATAATGCGCCGTCCGTCATCGAGTCGTTCTCCTTCCGATGCCAGGAGTCTTCAGATGTCACGACTTCGATTCGCCGCGCCGTCCGTCGTGGTCGCCGCCATCGCGGCCGCGTCGCTCGTGACCGTTCCTGCGCCGGCCGCCGCGCAATCCGACGACGACTTCGTGCCGGTGACGGACGCCATGCTGCAGGATCCCGATCCGGCGGACTGGCCGATGTGGCGCCGCACCCTCGACGGGTGGGGCTACAGCCCGCTGGACCAGGTGACGCGGGAGAACGTCGGCGAGATCCGGCTCGCCTGGTCGCGCGCCCTGATGGCCGGCACGCAGGAGGTGACGCCGCTCGCCTACGACGGCGTGCTCTACATGCCGAACGGCAGCGACGTCATCCAGGCCATCGACGCGGCGAGCGGCGACCTCATCTGGGAGTACCGCCGCGACCTGCCGGAGGACGTCTACGAGTACGTCGGCGGCAACGCCCGCAGCATGCGCAACATCGCCATCTACGACCGGTTCATCATCAACATCAGCGACGACGACTACGCCTACGCGCTCGATGCGGCGACCGGCGAGATCGCGTGGGAGACGCGGATCTTCGATTACCAGGAGACACCGGCCGGCCACAGTTCCGGTCCGATCATCGCCGACGGCCGGGTGATCTCCGGGCGAAGTTGCCGGCCGCGCGGCGGGCCGGAGTCGTGCGTGGTGGTGGCCCACGACGCGCTCACCGGCGAGGAGCTGTGGCGGCGCCGGACGGTGCCGGCCCCGGGCGAGCCGGGCGACGAGACCTGGGGCGGCGTGCCCTACGAGGAGCGGGTGCACGTCGGCTCCTGGATGCCGGCCAGCTACGACCCCGAGCTGCGGCTGATCTACCAGGGCACCTCGGTCACCTCGCCGGCGCCCAAGTTCCTGCTCGGCGGGGTGGAGAACAAGCACCTGTACCACAACTCGACGCTGGCCCTCGACGTAGAGACCGGCGAGATTCGCTGGTACTACCAGCATCTGAACGACCACTGGGATCTCGACCATCCGTTCGAGCGGCTGCTGGTCGATACCGCGGTGGCGCCGGACCCCGACGCGGTGAGCTGGATCAACCCGCGCATCCAGCCGGGCGAGGTGCGCAAGGTGGTGACCGGCGTGCCGGGCAAGACCGGCCTCGTCTATACCCTCGACCGCGAGACGGGCGAGTTTCTCTGGGCGCGGCCGACCGTGGCGCAGAACGTGATCAGCGACATCGACGGCGCCACCGGCGCGGTGACCGAGAACGCGGAGGTGACCTTTACGGCGCTCGGGCAGGAGGTGCTCGCCTGTCCGACCTGGGCGGGCGGCAAGGACTGGGAGGCGGGCGCCTACAGCCCTCTGACGAACGCGATGTACATGCCGTTGCGCAACACCTGCGCGCGGATGCTCGCCACCGACAACGTGCGCAGCGAGCGGGCGCGGGCGCTGACCGCGGGCGGTCAGGGCGGGCTGGAAATCTACGCCCTGGCCGCGCGCCACCAGTTGACCCCCGGCACGGACTACCTGGGCACCATCCACGCCGTCTCGGCGGAGACGGGCGAGACGGCCTGGGTGCACGAGCAGCGGGCCGCGACGATGCCGCTGATGGCCACCGGCGGCGGCCTGATCTTCGCGGGCGACGTCAACGGGCGGTTCAAGGCCCTCGACCAGGAGACGGGCGAGGTGCTCTGGGAGATCAACCTCGGCTCGCCGGTCGTCGGCTTTCCGATCGCCTACGCCGTCGGCGGGCGCCAGTACGTGGCGGTCAACACCGGCGCGGGAGGGGGCACCAACCGGCGGCTGACGCCGGAGCTGCGGCCGAGCGTGGGGAGCACCTTGTTCGTGTTCGCGCTGCCGTTGACAACCAATGGTGTTTCGGTAGCGTCCATCGGCGTGCGGGAGGGTCCATAAACCACTGAGTAGTAATGGTTTATTATTCTCTGTCGCGGGTCGACCGGCTTCAGGGGCGTGTTGCGGAATCCCGCTCAATCCCGTATATAATGGGGGAATGGATGTTGTAGCTAAACTCGTCGCCTCGCCCCGCAGAACCAAGCGCAGGGGACGCCATCCTGACAAGGCGCTCTCCGCCGCCTTCGTCCGCTCCGCGCCACCAGGAAGACACGCGGACGGCAACGGCCTGTACCTGTTCGTCCAGCCGACCGGGACCCGAAGCTGGGTCCAGCGGCTCGTCATCCGCGGCCGGCGCCGCGAACTCGGACTCGGCGCGGCCACGCTCGTCCCGCTCGCCAAGGCCCGCGAGCAGGCCCTCGCCAACCGCATGCTGGCCCGCTCCGGCGGCGATCCTCTCTCGGAGAAACGCCGCGTCCAGGGCGTTCCCACGTTCGCCGAAGCCGCCCAACGCGTGCTCGAACAGAAGCGCGGCGGCTGGCGCGGCCGGTGGCACGTTCACAACTGGTGGCGGAGCATGGAGCGGTATGTCTTCCCCCGCGTCGGCAGCCGGCCCGTCTCCGAGGTCAACACGGTCGACGTGCTGGAGATCCTTACCCCCATCTGGCACGTCAAGGCGGCGACGGCTCGGGAGGTCCGTCAGCGCATCCGGTCCGTGCTGGACTGGGCCATCGCGCTCGACATGCGGAACGACAACCCTTGCGATCGGGTGCTGCCGGCGCTCGGTCCGCAGAACGACATCGTGACGCACCGGCTGGCGCTGCCTCACAGGGACGTAGCTGCGGCGATCGAGACGGTGCGGACGTCGAAGTCCGGGCAGCCCGCCGTCAAGCTGGCGTTCGAGTTCCTCGTG
>WTFV01000157.1:0-5715 GCA_011523845.1 Acidobacteriota bacterium
GAGAGATATCCTGTAGAATCAACCACTTGCGGGTTTTTCTGCCGGACACTAGCTAGCGTCTCGGCAATGACATGACCATTGTGGGTAAACGTGAGTTTGTCGACCGCGGGAGTTGGCCCATCGCCACAAACATGCCATCCCTTGACGTAGAATCTGGCGTCACCCTGTGCATCTGTAACCACGCTATCAGATTCAAACGTCGCTCCAAGTCGAACGTGTCCCTGGGTATGCCTTTGCACTAGACGCTGGCCAGCGGGATTTGGCCAACGCCCTGCCAACTTCTGAATATCACGCCATTTGGGCTCCGTCAGTACGACTGGAGTGGCGCGAGCGGAAATTGTTAGTCCGGACACGGGGTTCTTATTGTCCTGATTTATGACGACCTCGAGGACGGCGTCTTTGCGCGGCAACAGTACCGTCAGCGGCTTACTAGTATCGACGACAGACGAACCCTCCACGCGAAGGTCAAGGGCGATCGGCATTGTTCCCTCCTCCAACTGGTTGACCGTCGGAAGACTTGGACGATGCGGCTAGTGCTTTTTTATCATTCCATGAAATACGGTTGTCGCGCAACCCCCGACGGAACCCGCGCAGACCCGCGGAGTTGTTCCGATCCGTGCATCAGTCTGCTGTCGCTTGCACTCATCCCGCCGGACCCTCGAACCGCTTCTACGCCGCCAACCGGGAGCTCGGCCGGGCGCTGAAGACGGAGTTCGTGCTGCAGTACATGTCCGAGCCGAAACTGCGGGCCAAGGTGCGGCGGGGACTGCTCAAGGTCGAGCAGCTCCACGCCCTGGCGCGGGCCGTCTACTACGGGCAGCGGGGGCGCATCAGCGCCCGCGAGGTCTACGACCAGATGAACGCCTGCTCGTGCCTGACCCTGATCCTCGCCTGCATCGTCTACTGGCAGGCCCGGGAGATCTCACGGCTGGCCGCCGCGCCGGACTTCCCGTTCGACGCCGACCTGCTGCGTCACGTCAGCCCGATCGAGTGGAAGAACGTCATCCTCTACGGCGAGATCAAGATCGACCCCGCCAAGCTCACGAGGCGCGGTCCTTAGCGTGTATTTCAACACGAATCTGGTCGGTACCCTTCGGCTCCCGGGTCGGCGCCTGCGCGCCCGGCTGCTGTCCCCGCCTCTGGACTTCGTCCGGGTCGAAGCCCAGCCGCTGGCGGACCGCGGCGACGAATCGTCCGGAGCTGATCCTGCAGATCCGTTATCGGACGCACGACGTCGTTCACCCCGCGGCCGCGGCCCGAGTGTGAGACAAATCGGGGGATGAGCGATCCGGAATTTTCGGTCCGTATGCTCCGGTGGCGCGGCAGGCCGGAAGAACGCTTCTTGATGACGGCTGGGGGGCCCTTACCGTTTGCGTTCGTCGCCGCGGCTCTGGTGGCTTCGGCTCGCGGCTGTTCCCTGGGCCGGGTCTGGCGGCGTTGCCGGATCCGGCGGCGTTTCGCCGCCGATGGCGCCGGGGGTTCGGTTCGCGAGCGCCTCGCGTGTCTGCTCGATCAGCTGCGGCACGCGCCGGCGTGCGTGGTTGAGGACGTCCTCGCCGGTGGTCCGGTTCTGCTGCCACGTTGTCTCCGGGTCCTCGTCGGCCGGCAGTTTGTCGTAGCGCCACTGCCCGGCGTACCGGCTCAGTCGCTCCAGCTGCTTGGGATCGCGCGTAGCGGCGATCGTGTCGCCGGTCGCCTCGGCCTCCCGCCACATGCCGTCCAGGTTGTGCAGGTGCCGGACGCGCCGGCCGTCAGCCGTGATGAGGGCCTTGAGCGCGTATTCGATGGATCGCTGGAGATACTCGCACTTGTCGACTGGGTGGGGCTCGCGGTTCGCTGTTGCCCACTTCCGTTCGGCTCGTTCGAGCAGGTCGGCGGCGTGGTCCGGTTCGAACTTCGTGGTCCTGACCATCGTGGTCCCGTTCCAAGTGTAGGTGGGGCCGGTGGCGGTCGCCGTCGCGCCGGCGCGCAGGTAGACCGTTCGTCCCTCCTCGAGCGCCGCGCCCTGCACGTACGATGCGCTCAGGCGGTGGCGCTCGACTGTTGTGCGGCTCATGATGACGACGTCGATCTGGTCTCCGCTCTCCGGACACTGCCATCGCTCATGGTTCGACGAGCCGCCGTCGTCGTCCTTGATGACCAGCAGGTCGAGGTCGCTCTCGGGAGTCATCTCGTTGCGCGCGCCGGAGCCGAACAGGATGATCTGGTCGGGGGCGAGGCGGTCGACGACCAAGCGCACGGCCGCGTCGAGGCGTTCGGCGCTCGGCGCGGTGGACGGCGTTGTCATGGCTTTCGTCGAGGTTACCACCGTGTCAGGGAGCTTAACGCGGCCGCGGTCCTCCTGGAGTGCCCTCGGCAGTCACGGTGCGGCGTGGTTGATCGATGGGCACCTGGTCGTGGTCCACGTCGGCCTGCCGCCGGCGGCGGCGGCTTGGTCGTGCGTTCGACGTCGGCGGCGTGCTCGTGGCGCGGCGGGGATCCCCGCTCCTCGATGCGCTCGACGCCGTGCGCGATCGCTGGTCGTCGCGGCCATCAGGCCGCGGATCGGTGCCGTGGTGATGGCCGCTGCGGTGCGGAACGCGCCCCGGCCCGTGGTTCTGCAGCCGGTCGGCTGCCGTCGCCGTGATGGTCGTCGCGGCGTCGCGTGCGCTCCGGAGTCCGATCCGGACTGCGCCGGCAAGGTCCTGCAGCCGGTTTCGTCAGCTCGCGGATGATCGGCTTCTCGGTGTCGATCGGGGAAGGGTGGTGATGACGTCGACGTTGCCAGCGGGCGTCGGCTCCGATGTCGAGCGCGGCGGCGACCGCTGCGCTCGCCGCGGCGCGGCTGGCGTCGTGCAGCTCGGCGAGGTAGGCGGCCAGGGTCACGTCGTGGAGCTCGCCGCCGTCGAGCCAGGCGTCGAGCCGCCGCAGCGCCCCGGCGTAGGCGCGGCGGGTGTTCTCGCTGACGGAGGCCTCGACCAAGCGGCGCGCCGTCGGCGTGGGCGGCCCGATCGCGACCTCCTCGGGGTCGGTCCTGGCGGGCGAATCATTCACGTTAAAGGGCAGTTATCGGTAATCTATTGTGCCACGATTTCGAGTTGGATCCCGAAGAAACGACAACTTCCCGCCTCGGCCGGAACCCGCCTAATATTTGGGGGCCGAGGTGACGAGGGTAGCCAAGTCCTCAAGAAAACCCCCGTAAACATTGGGCCAACTGAACACCCCGACCCTTTTGCTTGTTCCGGTACTGGCTCGGGGGAAAGGAGGGAGCGACAGGAGCGACCCCGTCACGGAACTTGGGTCTCGTGACCCCGGCAGGTGTTCCTTCGTTACACCTGCCGCGAGGGTCGCTCCTGTCTGCATTTTTCCCTCCGTAAAGGGTGGCCCGCGCTGGCCCCTATCGCAGCCCGACGCGGCCCAATGGACGTTCAACGCCGCCCGGCCCGCTACTGTCGGGGCCGAATCGGTGGGCGGTCCAATGTTCTCCGCCGCGGAATCGGCTCGCCCAGCGGCGGCAGCCGTGCCGGATCTATCTCGCTGACGGCGTGCAAACCAATCCCCGCCGGCCGGATGCGGTAGGTCGCCTTCAGTGTCCGCACCGTGCCCGCGACCACGTCGCCGTTCACGACCAGCGTCACCGTACCCATCGCGACGCCGGCCAGCCGGCCCGCCAGCGAGTAGCCGCCAGAGAAGGTCGGCGCCACCCGTTCGACAAGTCCCGTGAACGACGCGTCGTCGAAGAAATTCAACCGCAGCACGCCAGAAGGCGCGGGGGCAACTCCCGCCGCACGGGCGTCGGCCGCGTCCACCAGTGGCGCGAGCTGTCCGAAATCGATGGACACGAGACGCGAACGTAGCGTGATGGAATCGGGAGATGGCTGCGAACCGGGAGCGGCCGCCACGCCAGCCGGCGCTACCGCGTGGAACAGGCCGCCGGATTGCGCCGTCGCCTCGCCAACCGCCAACGCAGCCAGCAGCACGCCAGCGAGAGCCGCGCATCCCGGGGTACCAACCGACGCCGCTGATCGCCCACGGCCCAGCATCACCGGACCCTGTCTCGGAACGTATCTCAGAGAGCCCATTTTCACTCATCCTTGCCGCCAGCGGCGGACATCCCGCCGACGGCACGCGCCGCTTCACTCCAGTGCCACCACGGCGGCGCGAAGCTCCGTCACGTGCGCCGCTCGGATCGGGGTCACTCCCACCACCGGCGCTGCATCCGCCCACCGCGGAACCAACCGCCCGGCCGACGCGTAGGCCTCGGATAGCGCCTCCCGCAACTCTAGCAGATGCACAAGTTTGACCGGCGTCACCCCGGCCCGGATGACCGGGTCCGTCCAGCGGAACGCGCCCAGCCCGCCCCTGTTCCGTAGGGCATCTATTCGCGCTCGCAACTCCGTGAAATGCACCGCCTTGATCGGGGTCATCCCGGGCCGGATCGGGTCGTCGGTGAACAGCGCAGACTCGGAGCCAACCGTCACCATAAACGACTGCGTGGCGCTCAAACCGCCGGGGTCGGTCGCTGTCACCCGCACCGTCGACGTACCCAAACCCACCGCCGTCAGCGTCACATGGGCGCCCCCCATGGCTACGGTCGCCACTTGTGGCGCCGACGACGACGCCGTGTAGGTCAACTGGTCGCCGTCCGGGTCGACAAACGCCTGCGACACATCCACCTCCAACGTGCTCGACAGGTCCGTCAGTCTCCGATCCGCCAAGGTTCCCACCGCTTCCGGGGGTCGATTAGTAGCGCCGGGAACACGATCCCGCCACAGCGCCACCGCCGGACCCGTGGCGTTCAGGACCGCCGCCGCGTCGGCCGGGCCGGTCACGCCCGCAGCGCCGGCGCCGAAGGGGACCCCGAGCGGGTCACCCCCCCAAGTCTGCCGCGGATTCGAGAAGCGGAGTAGCAGCGAGCAACCCCTGTTGTAGGCGTCAACGCACTGCGTGTCGTAGGACATTATCGTTGTCCATTTACTGGATTGCGTCGCGCCCGCATCGAACGCGCGCTGGTTGACGTAGCCGTACGCCGGATCCGGTGACACGCCGCCTTCGTGATGGTGGACCTGGTACCGATCATGCCGGAGCCCCATGTTGTGTCCCAGCTCGTGCGCGAAAACCATGCCACCACAGTACTGGCAGGTGAGCCCGAAGGCCCCGGGGCGGTTGGCAGCGCCGCCAAACGGATGATCTTGCCACTTGAAGATCAGATGCACGAGGTCGGCCCCGGACCGATCGCGCATCGCGTGCACCTCGTCCATGTAACCGTCAGACGGATCCGAGAGGCGGGAGATGTCCAGGGAGTCCCCGGTCTCGGTGTACTGCACCTCCGATCTCGCCACCAGGGCAAGGCGCTGGCGCACGCCGCTGGCTACGTACGCCTCGTTGGTCTCGGCGACCATCAGGTCGATCACAGCCTCGATAGCGGCCGTCCCCCCAGCCTCCTCGCGAGCGGCCGGCGTGTAGACGACGGCCACGTCGATGGTCACGTCGGTTTCCGCCTCGCACAGACGTCCCGTGAACTCGATCGCGGCGAGCCTGTCCCGCCAACCCGACGGCGCACACGTCCGGGTCGCGAAGATGTCCAAACTCTCAAGGCTTGACAGGTCCAGACCACGCGGAAGCGATCCAGACAGGCCCCAACTGTACGACAGGTCCAGCCACGTGAGGTTGGACAGCCGGCCCAGGGACGAGGGGATCGGTCCCGTCAACCCGTTGTTGCCGAGACCCAGCCAT
>WTFV01000157.1:5815-15257 GCA_011523845.1 Acidobacteriota bacterium
TCGAGATTGGCCAGGTCGCCCAGCGCGTCAGGGATCGGTCCCGTCAGATCGTTTTCGGAGACAGCGATTCGAGATTGGCCAGGTCGCCCAGCGCGTCAGGGATCGGTCCCGTCAGATCGTTTTTGTCGAGATCAGCGCTTCCATCGTTCGAACTGCGCGTCCTCGAGGCGGCCCGTCTCCTCCTTGACGAGCCGGCGTACGTAGGTGTCGTTCCCCATCCGCGGCTGCCGCGGTCCCTGTTGCGTCCCGGCTACCACGACGTCGCCCTCGACCGCCGTCGCATCGAACCCGAGGCCCGTTCGACGGCGACGAAATGGACGAGAGGGCCAGGCGGACGGACCTGCCAGAGGGGGAAATACAGTACGGTTCATGTACAGCAGAGTGGCGCATGCCGAGAGCGAGCTCGAGCGCCGGCTGCGAACAGCGGCGCGGCAAAGCCTCGGGTTCGATGCTCTGCCGACGACGGACGTGCTACTGTCCGCAGCGTGGACCGGGAGACCGCCACGGGACCGAGAACGATCCGGATGACCCAGGCCCGGATCGGCGACACGCTGCACGACGGCAACGGCGTACCGGACCCGGGGTTGACGCCCGAGCAGTACGATCGATACCGCGAGACTTGGCAGGCATTGGCGCGCGACGCGATCGCGGTCGCGGATCGATGCCGTCCGGGCCGTGGCGGGGCTGGCCGCGTACGGCTGGACGGACGCGGTTCTGGCGTCCCGGGGCAACGCCGATCAGGCTCGTGCATCTGCTGGATGCGGGTGGCCCTGGAGGCGGCGTATGCGGCACGGGGCCGGCCGGCGCCGCCGTGGACCGATGCCGCGCCGGTGGCGGGGACGACGCCGATACGGGCGGGGGACATCCCCACGGGGTAAACAGAGCCGATGCAATCAGCAGTACCATTGCCGTCGGAACACTCCAGCGCCGGCGGACGGGGTCGACGCGTGAGGCCTTCGGCAAACCCGGTACGGTTCACATTGGCGCTGTCGGCAAGCGTGGTCGTCTGCGCGATGCCTGCGGCCGATGCGGTTGCGCAGGAAGGCGTGGCGGCGGATCGAGCGGCGCTGGAGGCCTTGTACGATGCGACCGGCGGCCCCAACTGGACGGACAGTACCAACTGGAAGACGGACGCACCGCTGAGCGAGTGGTACGGGGTTGCGACCAACACCGCTGGTCGCGTCCGGTGGCTGGGGCTCAGCGAGAACGCGTTGAGCGGCCCGATTCCCCCCGCGCTGGGCAGCCTCGCCAACCTCAGAGCGCTGGAGCTGAGCGGGAACGCGTTGAGCGGCCCGATTCCCCCCGCGCTGGGCAACCTGACCAACCTCGAATTGCTGTATCTCGGCGGGAACGCGTTGAGCGGGCCGATTCCCGCCGCGTTGGGCAACCTCGCCAGCCTCAGAGGGCTGAGTCTCGGCGGGAACGCGTTGAGCGGGGCGATTCCTCCCGCGCTGGGCAACCTGACCAACCTCGAATCGCTGTATCTCGGCGGGAACGTATTGAGGGGGCCGATTCCCGCCACGTTGGGCAGCCTCGCCAACCTCAGAGAGCTGGGTCTCAATGGGAACGCGTTGAGCGGGGCGATTCCTCTAGCGCTAGGCAACCTGACCAACCTCAAGTTCCTGAATCTCTCGTACAACTGGGGCCTGTCGGGACCGCTGCCGGCCAGCCTGTCACGTCTTTCCTGGCTGGATATCTGGATGACGCAGGGGTGCGCGCCGGCCGCCTGGAGGGCTTCGACGGAAACGATGGACTTCAACGGGGCCTTTTGCGGGGCGGGGCCGGCGACGATCGACGTGGCCGTCGTCTATACGCCGGCTGCGCGCCGGGCCGCCGGGGGCACCGCCGCGATCGAGGCCGTGATCGACCTGATGATCGCCGAAACCAACCAGGCCTACGAGGAGGGCGGGGTGGATCACCGCGTGGCGCTGGTGGCCCGGTCCGAGGTGCCGTACACCGAGTCGGGCGACAACGGAGTCGATCTCGACCGTCTCGCGAATCCGTCGGACGGTTACATGGACGAGGTGCATGCGCTGCGCGACCGAACCGAGGCCGACCTCGTCCATCTGCTCTTCGACGAGGGCAACGTCGGCGGCGTCGCTGTCCTCGGCGGTGCTTTCGGCCTCACGTGCCAGGCCTGCGGCGGCCGTACGTTCGCGCACGAGCTGGGTCACAACATGGGGCTGGAGCACGACCGCTATCAGGTGCACCACCATGAAGGCGGCGTGTCGTCGCATCCGGCGTACGGTTACGTAAACCAGCGGGCGTTCGAGCCGGCGGCTGCGCAGTCCAGTGGTTGGATCACGATCATGGCCTACTACACGCAGTGCGCCGACGCCGGCGTCGACTGCTCCTGGCCGCTCCGCTTCTCGAATGCGCGGCAGACCTGGCTGGGCGACCCGCTGGGCGTCGCTTTCGAATCCGGCGCGGAGGGCGTGACGGGTCCGGCCGACGCGGCGGCGGTGCTCGACGCCACGGCTCTCGTCGTCGCAGGGTGGCGCGGCGAGCTCCCGGCCGGCGTCAACCAGCCGCCGGTGGCGGTTGGCGAGCTGCCGGACCAGCGACTGTCGGTTTTCCAAGGCACGGTCGACGTGGACGTGTCCCCGGCGTTCCTCGATCCAGACGGCGACGCGCTGCGCTACGCGGCGTCCTCGACCGACCCGGCGGTGGTCACGGCGCGCGCGGAGGGCGCCCGCGTGACGCTGGCGGCGGTGGCCGCCGGCACGGTGGAGGTCCGGGTGACGGCGACCGACCCCGGCGGCCTCGGCGCCGTGCAATCGTTCACCGTAACGGTGCCGGACGATGCGATCGTGCCGGGCGTGACGCCGGTCAGGGCGATTCACTTCACGGCACTGCGGTCGCGAATCGATGCCGTCCGGGCCGTGGCGGGGTTGGCGGCGTACGGCTGGACGGACGCGGTTCTGGTGGCCGGGGTGACGCCGATCAGGCTCGTGCACCTGCTGGAGCTGCGGATGGCCCTGGAGGCGGCGTATGCGGCGCGGGGCCGGCCGGCGCCGCTGTGGACCGATGCCGCGCCGGTGTCGGGGACGACGCCGATACGGGCGGCCCACCTGCTGGAGCTGCATGCCGCTGCGGCAGCGCTGGAATGAAGGCGTTTCGCGCAGCAGCAGCACATGCGGCGGCGGTACATTCGCGCACGAGCTGGGTCACAACATGGGGGCTGGAGCACGACCGCTATCAGGTGCACCACCATGAAGGCGGCGTGTCGTCGCATCCGGCCTACGGCTACGTGAAACCAGCGGGTATTCGAGCCGGAGGCCGCGCAGTCCAGTCGCTGGACGACGATCATGGCCTATGACACCCAGTGCGTCGACGCCGGCGTTCGCTGCCCCAAACTGCTCCGCTTCTCGAATGCGCGGCAGACCTGGCTGGGCGACCCGCTGGGCGTCGCTTTCGAATCCGGCGCGGAGGGCGTGACGGGGCCGGCCGACGCGGCGGCGGTGCTCGACGCCACGGCTCTCGTCGTGGCGGGGTGAGATCCCGGCCGGCGCCAACCAGCCGCCGGTGAAGGCACGGTCGCCGACCAGTCCTACGGCATCGGCGTGGAAATCGCGCCGCTGACGCTGCCGCAGGCCACGGGCGGGGACGGCGCACTGCGCTACGCCCTGTCGCCGACGCCGCCGGCGGGCCTCGACTTCGACGCCGAGACGCGCACGCTATCCGGTACGCCGACGGCGACGCAGGCGGCGAAGACCTACACGTACACGGCCACCGACGCCGATGCGGTGGATCCGGACTCGGCAAGCCTGACCTTCACCATCGAGGTCGGGGCGGCGGAGACCGCGGACCGCACGCCGACCTTCGGCGACGCCGCGGTCCCCGACCAGACCACGCCGGGTGAGGGTACGGCGCTCGCAAGCGGACTGGCGATGGCCATGACGGCCGGAGGAGTACGGAGCGACCTGGCGGACTCGATGGTGGGTGGCTTTGGATTGGCATTCAAGGCCGATGCGCTATGGGTGGGCACGGGCATCGACGGCGTGGACGGTCTGGAAGGGCGTCTGGCGGCGACCGCAGCAGCAGTGACCCGCTACCGGACGGCGCTGGAAACCTCGCGCGGCTACCGTTTCAAGCAGAGGTTGTCGATCCAGCCCAGCCTGGAGGTGGGATTGAGGCGCGACGGAGGGGACGCCGAGACGGGCGCGGGCATGGACATCAGCGGCGGGCTGATCGTCTCGGACACTCTTGGCGGGTTGTCGGCCGAAATCAGAATGGGCACGCTGCTGGCTCATCAGGACGAAGGGTTCCGGGAGCGGAGCGTGTCGGCGGCGTTCAGCTTCGACCCGACACGGCAGTCGCCGCTGGGCTTCCTGGCGAAGGTGACCCCGTCCTGGGGCGGACAGGCCGCTCGCGGCGCCGAGGCGCTGTGGGGCCGGGATACCATGGCGGGGATGGCCCACGGTGGAATGTTGGGCGGCAACCGTCTGGAGGCCGAGCTGGGCTACGGGCTGGCGGTCGGGAGCCGCCTGGTCGGAACGCCGCGGTTCGGCTTTGCGACTTCGGAGTACGGACGGGACTACCGGCTGGGCTACGGCCTGACCGTGCTGCAGGTTGGCGCCACCAGCTTCGATCTGGGCGTCGATGCCCAGCGGCGCGAGAGCGCGGGCCATGGGGACGCGGAGAACGGTGTGCTCGCCCGGCTCGCGGCGCGCTGGTAGGCGCGCGGCCCGACAGTAGCGGTAGTCAACAAGACAACGGCGGCGAGGGCAGCGGGGAATCCCATGAATGATGCATGCCCCTCGCAACCTCGGTGGACATCCAAAACTGACCCGTATGTCCAGTTGGTCATACGGGTCAGTTTTGAGTGTCGCTTGACAGTGATCGGTTTGGACCGGAACCGGTGACCGGTTTCGGCTGGACTCAGTGATCGCTTTGGACCGGATTCAGTGAGCGGTTTCGGCCGGAATCGGTGATCGGTTTGGACCGGATTCCCCACACTCGACTCCGACGGGAGCTGGCTGCGGCAGGCGCTGCCGCCGGTCGAAGAGCCGCGCCCTGTTCGCGGCGGCCACTGCGCGGCTCGGACGCCGGCAGGCCGGGCCGTGGACGAACCCGCGACGCGGCGCGTTCGCTCGGGCGCTTCTACCGGTCCCGGTCGCGATCGACGCCCGTCTCTTCTACATTCTCGCGCAACCAGGCCCCCGCCTGCCGCTCGTGTAGGACCTGCGCAACGGGATTCCAGGCAGACCTGCGCCGGCATACAATGCAACTGCCGAACGCCCGAAACCCGGATTGGAGGTCACCATGCGTCTGATGAACTGGAACATCGAACATATGAATAGCTGGTGGGAATCTGACGACGCGGAATCGGCGACTATGCGTCTAGCCTTCCGCGGAAACCGTTTCTCCCCCGCAATCACAGACGTACCGGCACTAGCGAAGCGTGTCGGTGCGGTGATCAACGCCGTTGACCCCGATATCATTACGATTCAGGAAGGTGCTGGCATTCCCGAAATGAACGACTTCTTCAATCGCTTCGTCGAAGGGAGTACCTGGAGAGTTCTACGAGGTTCTGGTGGTGGCCAGGCACTTGTCGTGGCGGCTCGCCTCGACCGATGCATCAGCGGTATCGACAACGGCCCGGAGACGATAGGGAATATCGACCTCAGCGAACCATTTGAGGCCGACGTCAACGCCGACCTTCACATCGAGGCGACGGAATTCGCACGCCAGCCTCAGGTCGTCGAATTCACGGCTCATGGGCAACGACTCCTTCTGATGAACAATCACCTAAAGTCTAAATACGTGCACGACGCTCGGGCCCGGTTTGAGGCCGGCGGCGATACTCGGCGAGCCTTTTTCCAGGACGCGCTAATTGCTCGTCGTCGTATCAGCGCTGAGGCCTTCAGGATCCGGGAATATCTCAATGGCGTATTCGATGCCGAACCGATGAGGCACGTCATAGTAGCGGGCGACCTGAATGACGGACCCGGTGCGGACTATTTTGAGCGGAATTTCCTGACCCACTCCGTCGTGGACCGAGTCTTCGGGTCGGTCTTCCAACCCGAGCGGCAGTTGGCTCATGCGCTGTTCCACGGCGGTGCAACCGACTATACTGCTCAATTCTATGACTATATCGAGGGCAGAACGAGGGATCTGGTCCTCGATCACGTCGGATTGAGTAGGGGGATCAACCGGAACTTCCACTGGCGGGCCCGAGTTGGCGTTTCCGAATACGAAGCTCAGGTCCTGAACGACTCGAAGCTGAAGGAACGCGACCGCAGCCCGAGTGACCACCGTCCGGTTGTAGTCGATCTGACTCCAAGAGATCCTTGAGGACGAGGCCTCTTCCGTGAGGCCGTCGGAAAGGGGGCGCGGGTACCGCCAGCACCGACCCGGGTGCTGAACGGCGCGACGTACCGGGTGTTGCTCGACATGGGCGCCGTTCCCGCGACGCGCGAGACCGTATCCTGTGGATCGACGAATGCCCGTACGCCGATTCGAACGGGAGAACCGCGCGCATACTACGGAATGCAACGACAGCAGTCAGAGACGTGAAAGGCGGAGTCCGCACCGAACTCCATGCATCCTGCGTGACCGCCTGGCTCCACCCGCAAGATAAATCGCCGACTGGCCGGATCGCGACCCGGAATTCCAATAGGACGGCATCTTGCCAAAGTTGCACTCTTGGGTCCGTCTACAACTCAGCGTGAACCCGACGGTAAAGGCATCGATCGGCGGCAGACGTTTCAACGAACGGTAGACCACAGCCTGGACATCTCATTGGCCTGTTAACACCAAACACACACTTCATCCGGTCGTGGTCAGCGCCCCGCGGGCACGTCGAACGGTTTGAAATACGGGTTCTTATGAATGATGGCAGCCTGAACCTTCTCATTGAGGAAACCCGGTAGCTCGTGTTGCTGATCAAGGACGACAACAAGTTCCTGCAGATGGCAAAGGGCCACCACCTTATGCTGGAGGAACTCACGGCTGGTTTGGATTGCCGGTTCCGTAAAGTCACTGGCTGAGATAAAGAGTCCGCGCGCCTGATCTCTGCCCATCAGCCGGACGAGGTGTTCTGACACTTGGGGTTTTCCAACGGGCTTCCTATGCCACTTCATTTCAACAAAGTACAAGGCGCCTTTGAGTTCGATGACGCCATCCACCTGTTCGACGATGCCCTCTCCCTGACTGCCGACGAGGTGAAACGCCTCATGAATCGCAATGTCAAATGCCTGAAATAGACGGTTGAGTGCGCTCTCCAGCCGCTTACCGCGCTGCTGAGGCGTAAGCCCCGCGCCGAACAGAGCAAAGAGCGCCTCTTTGGCTTCGTGGATCTTGTCTATTCGCTTCCGTCTCGCCGACCGTTCTTTTTCGGCGATGGCAAGGCGCGCCTGACGCTCTGCTTCACGCTCGAGGTTCATTCGTGTAAAAGAATCCTTCTGGTTCACGATGTCGCGTACGCTGGCCACTGCGCCCTTTGCCTTGAGCTGGTCGTTCGGCCAGCAGGCGTCATAGTTCGTGAACTCTACAACCCGGCGCAGTACCTGGCGGCGCGCGCGGACCGTTGTCTCGCCCCGTTCGTTGAGGCGTTGGAGAACCGTACGCGTGATCTCGAACTTGCTGATGCTCTTGGGCTCCGCCCTGAGGCGCCGACGCAAGTCATCCAGTATGTCGTCAGCGACACCGGCGCCCGCAAAAAAGAGGAGCAGGCCCTTCTTCGTCTTGTTTAGCAGCGGAACCGCATCAACGAGCAAGTTGAACAGTTCTGGAGGATAGTGGAACGTGATGTCTGTGGAGTTGGTTGGCATTCGTGCGGGACCTCCGGCAGGGTCGGGCCGCCGATCACGGGCTCTATCGGCGTCGGGTTGGGTTTTCGGTGACCGTGTGCAGCATTGGTCGGGTCAACGAGACGCTCCGTAGGTCGATTCGGGGCTGGGTCATCCAGGTACTCTATCGCGAAAGAGCATCACTGACGGAGCGCCGTGCGGGCGCGCGGGCGTCCATGACAGACGTCGGGGATGCGCCGGGACCCGCTCCGGTCCGCGGGGAGCCGCGGCATGATGAGCCCACCTTCGCGATGAGGCCCAGCGGGCTGGACGGTGTCGCGTCCCCGTCGACTCGGCGATACGCAAAGCACGTGCTCGGACCGGGGCGGCTGCGGATCTGCGACTCGGAGACGGAGTGGTCGGTGGGTCGCAAGGACCGCGAGTGGACGTGGAAGACGCGCGCGGCGGTGGGCGGGATGTTCGCGACCGTGGCGGCCGTGCTGGTCAAGGGGATGGTCCGATGACGGGCTTGGCCTGGATCCTGCCGGTCGGATGCTCCCTCCTGGCCGGGCCGGCGGCCGGACAGGGACTGCGCACTCCGGCGCCGCCGGATGATGCGCCGATCACGGTGACGGCACAGGTGCGGCACGTGACCGCGATCGTGCTGCCGGAGGCTGCCGAGATCGTCGAGGTTGTGGTCGGCGACGCCGAACACTGGGACGTGTCGGCGTCGGCGCACTTGGCCTTCGTCCGGCCGCTGGCCGAGGGAGCCCACTCGAACGCGGTTCTGCTGACGGCGGCCGGGGCCATCGTGCCGCTGGCGCTGGTCGAGAGCGCCGAGTCCGCGGTTGACGCCGTCGTGCGAATCGGGCTTGCCGCCGCAGGTGCGGTGGACCTCGGGTCCGGTGTTGGCGGCGTCCGGGGCGGTCGAGACGGCCGCGGCGCGGGCGGCCGAGGCATGGGAGGCGACGGAGGCGCGCGCGGCCGAACGGATCGAGGCAGCGCGGGCGGCCGCGCGGGACAAGCTCGACGCGGACCGCGAGGCGTACTGCCGGCAGGCGCGGTTCGACTACCGCTGGCCCGCCGAGGCGGCCGCCTACCCGTGGCTGGTCGAGGCGATGTGGCACGACGGCCGGCGGACGTAACCTCCGGGCGCGGGCCATCGCGGCCGTCCTCTACGAGCGCGCAGGCGGCGGGCTCCGTCCGGTGGCGGTTTCCGAGACTTTCGACGACGTGCTGCACGTCGTCCCGCGGGTGCTCGGCACCGGCGCGCTGGAGGTTGGAGGGCGGTTGATTCTGTGGACGGCATCACCGAGAGAGGCGGGTCCGTGATGGCGAAGTGGAGGCAGCTTCTCCAGCCCCCGTCCGTCGCGCTGCCGGGGAACCTGGTCACGAAGGCGGGCATCGGCGTCATCGCCGCAGTGCTCGTGGGCCTGGTGCTGAGCCAGTCGGGCGGCGATCCGGAGACCGGGGACGAGGCCAGCGCGGAGCCGCAGGTCACTGGGCGGGGCGTGGTCCGGCAGCTTCGCTCTCGCCTGACGCAGCTCGTCGAGCAGCAGCTGACCGAGGAGGAAAGCCGCGGCCGGACGGCGGGTGACGGGGTCGGCTCCTCCGCGCCGGCCCCGCCGATGCTTCCGCCCGCGGGGGACGTGGGAGGAGCGGACGAACCAGCGCCGCTGCCGACGGCCGGGGAGGTCGAGCTGCACGAG
>WTFV01000036.1 GCA_011523845.1 Acidobacteriota bacterium
GCGGATGAGCGTCGACTTGCCGGCGCCGTTCAGCCCGACCAGGGTGACGATTTCCCCGGCGCGGACGGCGATATCCACCGCGTCGAGCACGCTCCGGCGCCCGAAGCGCAGGCTGACGCCGCGCGCCTCGACGAGCGGTGCGGCCTCGGACGGGTCGTGGGAGGGTGCGCCGGTCATTCGGGAACCTGCCGTGGCCATGCCCTTCGCGGCGCCCCGGGAGAGGCGGCGGTCAGCTCCTGCCGAGACAGCCTGCCATCGCATCGCCCAGGCCGCGCATGATCTCCATCCAGGCGTCCGGACCCGGCCGCGTGTCGGCGCCGACCGGGTCGAGTACCGCGGTCCGGACGTCGCTGCCCTCGATCACGGTGCGGACCAGATCGGGCTCGAACTGGGGTTCGGTGAACACGCAGCGGATCTTGTGCTCGGCGAGCGCGGCGCGCAGCTCGACGAGCCGTTTGGCGCTCGGCGCCCGCGCCGGGTCGACGGCGACCGCGCCCGCGCCGTTCAGCCCGTAGGCGCGCTCGAAATACTGGTAGGCGTCGTGGAAGACCACGAAAGCGTGTCCGCGCACCGGCGCCAGGCGGGCCTGGAGGGAGGCGTGCAGGTCGGCAATCCGTTTGCGCGTCGCCGCGGCATTGGCGCGCCATGTCGCGGAGCGGGCGGGGTCGAGAAAAATCAGGGCCTCGGCGACCTCATCGACGATCCGGCCGGCATTGGCGGGATCGAGCCAGAAATGCATGTTGAACTCGTCATGCTCATGACCGTGACCCTCGCGCTCGTCGACATGGGGCTCCTCATGGTCGTGGTCTTCCCATATCCCCCCTTCGCGGTTGCGCAGCAGGCGTATTCCGGTCACCTCGTGAAGGGTCACGACCCTGGACCGGGACCCGAGATTCTCGATGGCACGGTGGAGAAAGGTCTCCATCGCCTCGCCGACCCACACGATCAGATCGGCCTCGGTGAGAGCTTGGGCATCGGACGGGCGCATCTGATAGGTGTGCGGCGATGCCGTGCCCTTGAGGAGAAGTCGGGGTTCCCCGGCTTCGCCCATCACCCCCGCGACGAGGGAGTGGATCGGCTTGAGGCTCACCACGACATTCGGGGTCTGCGCACTCAGCCCAAACGGAACCAGCGGCGCGCACAGCGCAGCGAGAACCAGTATCTTGCGGATGAATACCACGGTTGCCTCCCCATGATGAACGCGGCTGCTCAGTGCGTTGGCCCCTAAGTCCCCAATACTCCGACCACGTCGGTAGCTGCGGATCAGCACGACCTACGACGCAGCAGACTTGTTATAGCATTACTATGCTACGCGGTCTTTATCGGCTCGCCCACGGCCTTGCGCTCGACGGTCCAAACCGTCCGCTCGCTCGGAGCGGCCTTTCAATGTGAAGTCAGCGTCGCAATATGAAGTCAGCGTCGGCCACGCCACGGCCGTAGCCCGTTCGCCTTCTTCACGGCGCATTAGCATCGCCTCGCCCGCCAGGCACTCGGCCTGACCCATCGCGCGGCTCGGACCGATGCGTCGCGTTCGACCCGGGTACGCCGTGGAAGGGCGGTCCGGTTGCGCTCCCCGCCGCGCGTCTCGCCGCCGCCGTCGTCTCTCGAAGGCGTTCGTGGATCGGCGGGAGGCTCTTGATCGACCCCGACGTCTCGATCAGCGTCCCGCCAGCCGAGAAGTGCCCCCCCCCCGACAGAAGCCGCCTCGCCGTTGCCCTGCAATCAATCGCGCCAGGAAGCGCGCCGCCACAGCCCAGCCGGGAGCCGCTTCCGGTTCTTCATGAGCACCGTCGCATCCCATACCGGATTGTCGATCCCACGAACCGGCGGAACGGCAGGTTGGGCTCAAGCTGCTCCATCAGCTGGCGTTCCGACCGGATCGAATAGAACGCCTGAAGCAGAAGCGCCCGCATTCCTAAGCAGAGGCGAATGCGTGGACCATCGCCTCCAACTATCGTAAAGGATCTGGATTTCATCTTTTCCTTGGGGAACCTGAAGAAAGAACCGCCACCCGAATTGGCAAGCGACGGTGACGGCTATCAGCTGGCCGCTTGACAGTCACGAAGAGATGTCCGTTCCATTACCTTCACACTTAAGAATGTAATTCCTTGGACGCGAGCCTTACCGTCATTCTGGTCGCGGCGCTCGCCGCAGGCCTCTACATGGCCTGGGCGATCGGTGCCAACGACGTTGCGAACTCGATGGGGACGTCGATCGGATCGGGGGCGATTACCGTGGGCGGTGCCATCCTGATCGCCGGATTGTTCGAATTCCTTGGAGCATTTCTAGCCGGTGGCGAAGTCACCGCGACGATCCGCAAGGGTATCGTCGATGCGGAGTCTCTCGGGCATGATCCCGACCTGCTGGTCATCGGCATGTTGTCGGCGCTCTTGGCGGCTGCATTCTGGCTAACCGTTGCGTGCAGATTCGGCTGGCCCGTATCGACGACGCATTCGATCGTTGGAGCCATTTTCGGCTTCGCGGTCGTCCGGATCGGATTCGGGGCTGTGACTTGGTGGGGCGTCGCGCCAATTGCCGGGTGTTGGCTCGTCACCCCCGTCATGGCCGGGG
>WTFV01000127.1 GCA_011523845.1 Acidobacteriota bacterium
ACCCGGAGCGCGCCGAGTGGTGGATCGAGCAGGAGCGCTTCCGGCGGTCCGTCGCGCGGAAGGTGCGCAAGCCGGAGCTGACGCGCTTCCTGATGCGCTACACCTACGAGGACCTGAAGAACACGCCCATGATGCCGTTCGACGAGCTCCGCGAGGAACGGGAGGCCAGCGAGGCCGTGTCCTGTTTCTGCGGGGACTGAGCTAGCATGGACCCGATCCTCATCACCGTCCCCGGCCCGCGCGGGGCGCCGCGGCGGCGCAGTGCGAGCAGTCACGCGGACCCCGACGTGGTGCGCCGGCCGCGACCGCCGCGCGCCGGGAGACTGGCGCCCGCGTCGCCCGGGCCGGCGCATATCGCCGGCAACCGCCTCGTGTGGTCGTGATGCCCGGGAGCAGTGAGACGAGCAACCGAACAAGGAAGGACCGATGACCTGGTTCCGGCCCGCGCCGCACCCGCCGTTCCACGCCGCCGTCGAGCACGGCCGGCCGCGGCGCACCCTCGAGATATCGAGCCGCAGCTCCGACCGCCTCGGCCGCGACCTCAGCGCGATGAACCTGCCCGCCGCCGGCGACCCGCACCGGCGCTCGGTCGAGGCGGTCTACCAGGCCGCGAAGTGCTACGGAGACGGCGGACCCGACACGCGCGTGTCCCAGTCCGGCTACGAAGCGAAGTGCCGCGACCCGGAGCGGCGCCGGCAAGGCCCGCTGGCGGGGTTCCGGCACGAGGGCAGGCAGTGGCCGCCGGAGACCGGGTCCGCATTCTATGACTGGCTGTGGACCCGCAGCGCGCTGCGCCATCGGCGCACTGTTGAGCACGGCGCTCGCGGCGCAGCTCGCCCCGCCGACGATGTCGCTGGCCGACTTACTGCTGATCGGGATCGCGGTCGCCAGGCTGGCTGTCCAGCTCGCCGACGTGACATGGCAGGACCTGCGCGACACCGCCATCACGCCGTGGCAGCGGGCCGGCAGCGTTGTCCGATGGGCAGCGGACACGATCTGGGAGCTGTAGGAAGAGGAAGCGCAGGCCGCCGAGCGCACGGACTGGGTCTCGGCACCGGAGTGGCCGCACGACCGGTTCCCGGGGGACCCCCGCACGACGGTGATCGAGTTCCGGGTCGTGGCCAAGCCCGGCGGTTTGGTACCAAACCTGACACCGGGAGGAGAGACCTGGAAGGGACAGCCCGTACGCTGAACCGGACGGCCGGCACGCGAGCACTGGAGCCTTGCCACGTGGCGACGGGAGGTCGACCAGCTCGGGATCGGCCCTGTGCCAACGGATCTAGGCGGCCAAGCTGGCCGAGTACGCGGCACGGTCAGTCTGCGGCTGCAAGGGTGAGCGAAAGACCTGCGGGAGGAATGTGATGGGCAAGCACGTGATGAGGAACATCGCTGGGACGGGGTTGGCGGCAGCGATGTTAGTGACGGCCGCCGCACCCGGGAGCGCAGAGAGTCAGGCGCAGCCAGCGGGGCGGTCGATCGACTTCGAAGAGGCCGCCGAACGGGGCCGCGCGCTCAGACGGAGCGAAGCATCATTCGAGAAGCAGCTGTCAAGTGAGGAGTTCCAGTCTGTTCAACGAGTGCGAACCGATAACGATCGGAACAGCCACGGTATTGCTGCATCGGAACCCGAATGATCCGGTCGACTGGGACGGGATACAAAGGCACGCAACGCGAATCCGGTCGCTGATGGAGACGCGGTTCCGAAACGCCCGCCTACTCGATGGCGAGGCGCGAGGGCGAGCACGGTTCAGTATCTCAATGAGAGGGTCGCCGGACGACTTCGTGGCTCGGGCGTCGTTCGAAAAGGTCGTCATCGACCTCGCAACGGGCGAAAGCGCCTTCGTCGACACGTACGTATTGACGGCACTGGGGGGGCCGGGCCGAATCAATCCCAGCCCGTACGAGAAGGCATCAAGCATGATTGATCGATTCCTGCACGACTACCTACGTGCAAACGCAAAGGCGTGCGGGGAACAGGGAAGGCGGTGAAGACAGCGACGGCGAGCTGCCTCGCATGACGAGGCGGGCGGACCCGCATAGCCACCGACAAGCGCCCCAGCAAGCCAACTGCGCAGCCGAGGATGCTCAACTCAGCGCTGCCGGAACCAGCGCACGGCCTTCGCGGCCGTGTGGTCGTCGACTGCGAAGCGCTCGGCGATCGCCTTGAAAGTCAGGCCAGCCTGGTGCAGGCCAGCCGCTTCCGCAGCGATCAACTGGTAGCGAGGAGTCGCGAGAAGCCGACGGAGATCCAGCTCGACCGGGACACGAGCGCAGGTGCGAGCACTTTCGTGTCGGGTCCACCAGACCCCGTATCTCATAGAAAAAAATGGCTTACACCATGCGTTAGGCGTAGAATCGTGCGCCCAGCGGGCGGAACCGCCCGTGCCGGGAGAAAACCGTCGACCAGCACCAAGAACGGGAGCGTTGGACGAAACCCGGCCGTAGACGACTCCGGAGCTTGGGGGCCACAGGGACGCCCCCGGGGCCAGGGGCGGGGGCGTCCCTGTGGCCCCCAAGCTCCGGAGTCGTCTACGGC
>WTFV01000143.1 GCA_011523845.1 Acidobacteriota bacterium
GCGCCGCTACCGTAACGACATCAACTACATGCGATTGTGTCCCGGCGTCGACCTCTGGATCGAGGCGGGCACCTGCGGTGGGCTGATCTGGCCCGAGCACCCGCTGCACTGCCTGCCGCAAGCGCCGCCACTGGCTCCTCACACGCGCGTTCAACCCTGTCGAGGTTGCCCTGTCCGCGTTGCTCGACGGCGCCGAGGCCGACGACGCCGAGCACGACGACGCCGCGCGCGAAGACTTCGGCCAGGCCGTCCCCCTGCTCGACGAGCTGTCCGCACTCGGCGATTCCTGCCTGCGCTGGTAGCGCCCGAAGAGGCGCTCTCCAGCGTGGACAACGCCGACGGCATCGGAGCGGCTCACCCAGCCTCTATCTATCTATGCTGTCCTGCCTGCGGTCACGATCCGCCGGCCCGCGTTATCTTCGGGCCGGTTGCGCGCATCCGAAGTCGCGCAGTCGCCGACCGACCTGTTGTCCGGCCCGTTCGCCGGATGGAGCAGGCCGGTCGAGGTGCACGCACGCCGGCTGAGAAACTGTGGGCGGCGCCCCACAGTTTCTGCCGGCCCCGTCCAGCACGGCGGCGCTTCGCCGTCGCGAGGTGGCCGGGCGCGCCGACGCCCCGAACCCTCCGACACCCCACCACGTCCGGCTGCCGACTGGCTTAACAGCCTGTCGACGGGCGATCGACTACGATGCGGCGGGCGTCGGAGACTCAGCCCTCGCCGGCGCCGTCGGGCTGCTGCGGTCCCCGCGGATCGAAGGCGAGGCACCTGAAGTAGCGCTCTATCCTCCTGTAATCGCCGGCCGGACCGAAGAACTCATTCAGTCTGTCGTGAAGCAGCTTCACCGTTTTCTCGAACGGGCCGGAAAGCTCGTCGCCCTTCAGCAGGCTGTGTCGATACATGACGCCGTTTTCCATGGGATATCTCTTCGGTCTGCCCGGATCGATCGGCGTGTCCTGCAGAAAGCTCCAGATCGCCTGCATTTTCGGGTTCTTCGGGTTCCGTTCCGTGCCGAGTTCCACGGTCACGTTGCGAGATTCGAAGCTGAACCACCACCAGGCGCAATCACCGATGCCCAGTTTCCCGCCAGATGGTGTCTCCCACCAGTGCAGCCACCCGGTATAGGCGCCGCGTCCTGACGCTCTCTTGATGCCGGCGCCGACCCTTTTGCTCAGCGTCAGGTAGTCCGCAACTTCCTCTCGCAACTTGCGCGGAATCCCTTCGAAGTACTCCAGCCATCGTTTGATGGTATCCCTGTGCTGCGGTTTGTCCACCGTGTCCAGCAGGCCCGTTCTCCCCTGCGATTTCTCTTCCTGCAGTTTCTCGAGGATTCGTGGATGATCGTTCCGCAGTTCCTCGGCGAGATCGTCGCCGGCGTGGATCAGTTTCTCCTCGATGACGTCGAGGTATCGCTTCACGAAAGCTCGGACGTGGCCGTCCGCAAAGTTCTCCTGGCTGTCCAGCAGGGACCGGATGATCCCACGCACGTCGTCCCAACTCAAGGGCATGACGCCGCGCATCGTTGCGCTCTCGGCGCTTCCTTCCGGTGCGTTCGAAGTGGTGAGCAGAGCGCCGGGAAAGTCCTCGTACAGGCCCTTGTACTTCTTGCCGAGTGCTTCCTGTTGTTCCTTCACCTGCCGTTCGGCCTCGGATTGGTACGGCCCGACCTTGTTCTCGATGATGAGCAGCACCCTTTCTGCCCTGAAGCCGACGGTGACGTCGGCGAACCAGCCGTCGTGATTGTCCTCTCTCCTGACCTCGACGTTGCTCTTGTCGTCGAAACCGGTCAGGCCCCGGAGGGACGGGACCGAGTGTCGACTCGTCAGGTGCTCGACGAGAGCGCGCAGGAATCGGCTGCCGATGCCGTGCGTCTCATCCGGCGTGAGCAGCCACGCCAGCACGTTGCTGTGGCGTATTTCCAGGTCCGCGACCTGCAGGACGTCGAACGGACTAAACGGCCTTGCATGCAGCCCCCTGCCGTAGCGGTGGAACTCATCGGACTCGATCAACGCTTTCAGTTCCGGATCCATCGTTCATTCCTCCAGTTCGGATTCCTTGAGCGGCCGAAACGGCCAGCGCCCACGCCACGTCACTCGCTGACGCGAACCCGCCTGAGCGGCGAGCACTCGTCGAGACAGGCTTCCACACCCCCCGGCAGTGGGCCGTCGCGCCGAGCGCCGTGGCGGCATGATGCGGGCGATATCCGGGCGGTGCCGCGCGGGCGGCACGGGCGGGGGCCGGTCGCCGGCTGCCGGTCCGGATCCCGTTGCGCAGTCGGCCGCGGTCGTCGCGCCGGCCGGCGCCGCGCCCGCGGCCAAGGCGCCGGACGAACGTGAGCCGTTGCATTCGAACCGCCATCCTACCCCGGCTTCCCGGAGCAGTGGATGCCGGGTGATGGCCGCCGCCATCCGGGCTGCGTCGTGGCGTTCGCAGCGGAGCACGCCTGAACCGCCGCGACGACGTCTAAGGGCCGGAGCAAAAATAACTTCCGTTTTTCGTCACATGGGTTCGATGGTG
>WTFV01000023.1 GCA_011523845.1 Acidobacteriota bacterium
CCAGTGGTCGTTCATGTGCTGGTAGTGCCAGACGATCTCGCCGGTGTCGCCGTCGAGGGCCAGCGTCGAGTTGTGGTAGAGGTGCGTCAGGTCGGTGCCGCCCAGCATGTACTTCGGCGCCGGCGAGGTAACCGACGTGCCGACGTAGACCATGTTCAGCTCGGGGTCGTAGCTCGGCACCATCCACGAGCCGACGTGCGTCCGCTCCTCGAACGGCACGTCGCCCCAGGTCTCGTCGCCCGGCTCGCCGGGGGCCGGGATGAGGCGCGTCCGCCACAGCTCCTCGCCGGTGGCGGCGTCGTGCGCGGTGATGACGCAGCCGTTCGGTCCGCCGCGCGGGTCGCAGCTCCGCCCGGAGTACACCTTCCCGCCGGCGACTATCGGCCCCGAGGTCTGGTTGGCCGGGTTCACCCGGTAGTCGAGGATCTCGGTGTCCCAGACCACCTCGCCGGTCTCCGCGTGCAGCGCGAAGATGTGGTCGTCCATGCTGGTGTCGATGATCAGCTCGTCGTGGATCGCGATGTTCCGGTTCGTGTCGATCAGGGTGCCGATCATGTACTCGGCCAGGTCGTCCGGGCGGTCCCGCCGGTGCTCCCAGATCAGGTCGCCGGTCACCGCGTCCAGCGCCTGGATGATGTCGCGCGGATTGGGCATGAACATGACGCCGTCGCGGACCAGCGGCGTCCCCTGCTGGCGGCCCGGGGTCAGCGCCCGCGACCAGACCAGCCGCAGGTCGCCGACGTTGTCGCGATTGATCTGGTCGAGCGGGCTGTAGCCCCAGCCGTCGAGCGTCCGGCGCCACATCAGCCACTCGTCGGGACTCGGGTTCTCCAGCTCGGCGTCGGTGACCGGGCGGATGCGGTCGGCTTCCTGCGCGAAGGCCGGCGGCCCGCTCGAAACGGCCAGGATGGCCACGAGGCCGGACGCGATGAACAGCGAACGGAACCGGAACGACGGCCAGCTGGATGCGAGCATGACGCCTCCTCTGCGATTCGAGATCCTGGCCGATTATGCCACCGGCGCTGGACGGGCGCATCCGCGGTAGTCGCTTCGGGCGGCCCCTGTCGACGGAGGCGGCCGGCGGGCAACCGGCTCGGTCGAGCCGCGGCCGATGGGTCTCGGAACCGGTCTCGACCTCCACGACATCGGCGGACTGATCGAGATCCTCGACGGACCGGTGCGGCGATGACGCTGGTCGACCGCGACGTGCTGACTCCTGGCGTTCTCGATCAAACCGAGAGCTCGACACTCCAACTGGTGAAGCGTTCCAGGAAAGTGGAAATGCGTATGTAGTGAACCTCGCCAGGGGCAAGGTCGAACACCTGGTCGTACTTCCTTCCGTTGGACAGGCTGACCACCACCCTGGCAGACACAGCAGCGTTCGTAGTGTTGACCAGCCTGCCGTCGAATCCTCGTATGTTCAGATCGTAGCGGATAGCAAGATCGACGCCACCCTGGCTCACCGTGGCGACGTCGTTGAGTCCGTACTGAAGATCTGTTTCGCTTGGTCCGAATGGGCTGTCACAGCCCAGGAGCAGCGTAGCGAGGGCAGCGATCGAGACGGCGGCACGGGTGATGGCGGCTCCTTGACGCGTCATTCGATGGCACCTGGCACTCTGCGTGACGGTCGGCGCGGCCCCACGAGAACTCGCCGGTCTCACGGTCGAGCGTTTCGAAAATTGGCTATTCGGGTAGCGCGAAGATAGATAACTGATTCCAAGCCGGTCCCCACTGGTCCCATGTGGTCCAAAAGCGCCAGCTTTTATTAGGGTACATTCTGAAGTCACAGTCCCAAACGGGCCAAGCACGTCCGACCCGATCCGGTGCAAAATGTGGTAGCAGCGTGGTAAGCTGTTTTCGCCGGGGGACGCCATGACGAGGTTGACGGCTCGACAGGTTCAGACGCTGCGCAAGCCGGGCAGGTATTCCGACGGTCACGGGCTGCATCTGTTCGTGCAGCGTAGCGGGTCGCGGTCCTGGGTGCAACGGCTCACGGTGCCGGGCCGGGGCAGAGTCGACCGCGGGCTCGGCTCGGTGGACGTCGTGAGCCTCGCGCAGGCTCGCGCGTGGGCGCTCGACAACAAGCTCGCGGTCAAGCGGGGCGAAGACCCGTTCGCGGGGCCGCAACGCTCGACGATGCCGACGCTGCGGAAGATCGCCGGCAAGGTCGCCGACTCGAACCGGGCACGGCTGTCGCCGGCCGAGCACAGGGCGCGGACGGCGACGCTGGAGCGGCACGCGGCCGAGCTGCTCGACCTGCCGGTCGACCGGGTCGGCAAGCCGGAAGTGCTGCGGGCCCTCGAACGGGTATGGACGGCGCAGCCGGGGACTGGCCGGAAGCTGCGGACGGCGCTCAGCGCGATCTTCCGGCATGCGCGCGCCGCGGGGCTGCTCGAGGTCGATCCGGTGGCCGCGGTAGCCGGGGCGCTGGTTCCCCAGCCGGCCGTACGGCAGCACATGCGCAGCGTGCCGTATGCGGACGCGCCGGCGGCGATGCAGCGGATCGAGACGTGCCGCGCGACGCGGTCGGCGAAGGCGTGCCTGCGGTTCCAGATCCTGACGGCGGCGCGCCCGTCCGAAGCACGGCTTGCGAGGTGGGGGGAGATTGCCGAGGACGCGCGCGAGTGGCGTATCCCGGCCTGCCGGATGAAGCAGGGCCGCGAACACGTGGTGCCGCTCGTCGCTGCGGCCGTGGCGTTGCTCGGCTCGGTGCGGTCGTTGCGCCGTCACGACGGCGACGACGCGTTGGTCTTCCCGAGTCCGCAGGCGGGTGCCGGCTCGTTGTCGGCGGCGACCGTGGCCGGCGTGATGCGGTCGGCCGGTCTCGCCGAGGCGGGGTCGCCTCACGGCTGGCGCTCGACGTTCCGCACGTGGGCATCGGAGCGCGCGGACGCGGATTACGCGGTGATGGAAACGAGTCTGTCGCATGCGGTCGGCTCGGCTGTCGAGCGGAGTTATTCGCGGTCGACTTTTTTGGACAAGCGCCGGGCACTGCTCGGCGCCTGGTCGGAGTTCCTTGCCGGCGACGTCGCGGTCATCGCCGAGGGCGGCCTCAGCCAGCGTCCGACAACAGCGCGGTGAGTGCCGACGGCAGCGGCGGACGCAGCACTGCGGCCGGCGGAGCTGTTCGAAGCCGCGGCGTACCCGGTGCAGCTCGTCGGTTCCGACGATCGCGACGACATCGATATCGGTGACGGCTCCAGAAGTATCCTGGGGGCATTCTGGCAAGCGAACGGGACGCGGCCGGCTGACGAGTTCGGGGCCGGCTGCGGCCGTGGGTGGGGTCGCTGTTCCCATTGCCGGGTCTGGCGGTTCGGTTGGCGTCGCCATGCCGCGTGTGTCGGTGGCGGCCGGTGGGCGGTTCTGCCGGCCACGCGGGTTGCCGACGTGGGTGAAGGTCCGGTCGAGGGGGTTCCGGGGCCGCCGGCTGGCGACGGGGCTCGCGACGCATCGACAGGAACTGATGCCGGAACAGAAGCTCGTGGTCCCGGCGTGCCCTCGGCGCGGGAACGGCCATTGGTGGCGGTTCGACCGGGAGCGCTCGACGGGGGATTGCCAGGCGGACGTGTGCCAGGCGTGCGCGCTGGTGCGGCTGACGTCGTATCGGACAGGGCAGGTGGTGCGTTACGAGGGCGCGGATGACGGTGGATGAACGGTCTCCGGACCGTGGGACGAATCGAGGGGTCGCTCGATGCTCGCGACACAGCTTGCTGACGATGCATCGGTCAGACGACCGTCGTCGCCGCGCGGCCAGCGTGCCCGCGGGCCGCACGCTCCCGAGGGCATCACCACGACAGGGAAGCGGGTCGTGAACGAGGGCGAGGTAATGGGTCCGCCGCGCCAGCGTCTCACGTTGCGCGCGCAGGGGGCAAGGATCTCGTCATCGACGGCAAGGTCGCCGATCGAGCTGCGGCAACATGTCCTGACCGTTCGACCCGACCGGCAGGGTCAAGGCGCACTCGTCGGCGAAATCGTTCGTGGTTGTCGGCAAGATGCACGGGAGCATCCTGGCGAGCTGGCAGGGGTGAGCTTTGGTCCGACCGGCTCGGTGGACGGTGCGATCTCGGCTCCGCGGTCGGTCATGGCCGACGGGGCGCAGTTGCAGGAACCGCGTGGACATGTAGGACTACCGGGGTGTTCGTCCATTCGGCTCGATTCCCATCCACTTCGCCCTGGTAAAGACTCTGGCCGCTCACGGCGTCCTGGTTGATCGTCGTCGTCACGCAGGGGGCGGGCCGGCGGCTCGCCACGCCAACCACCATCGCCGCCGGCCCGCCCCGCCATTTCGGGGCTACGATGTTGGTGCGTGAACGATGTTCCCTCGGTCGCCCTGACGCAGCGGTTCCTGGCCGTGTGCGAGCATCACGGCTCGCAACATCTGGTGGTCAAGCTGGTCGCCGTGGGCCGCGGCACCGGTGTTCCGGGGCTGCCTCAAAGCGACGACTGGACGACCTGGGACGCGGGCGAGATGCGGGCCGCGGTCGAGTATCTGGAACACCTGCGCGTCCGATGAGCCCGGATCCGTTGACGTCGAAGCGGTCCACCGCCGTGCATTCTGCCCTTGCTCAGCGACGGTGCGCCGACCGCCCGAAGTGGGGGCAGCGAAGCACGTCGAGCGATCCGCATGGACGTCCCGCGAATGCAATCATCGGAACGCCGGATTGAACGCCCTGCGGCCGGACCGCGAGCGGACATCCAACCGCAACCGGCTGGCTTCCTTCAACTTGTCCGTGATCCTGCGCATCTGCCGCATCCCGGGTGCCGTCATACCCAGCCGGCATGGCGTTCGACCCGCACGCGGCCGTGCAAGACGTCGACCAACGCCGGGGTTCCGACAAGTTGGCCACCCGGCGGAGCCGGACCCGCGCCTGGATGAAACAGAGGTACTCGCACGAGTTTCCTTGCAGGGGGTGCTGTGGACGCAGACTTCCAGTCCCATCTCGAAGCCCGAGTGGTGCGGTTGCGGGACGACACCGGGCTCACGGGAGTGGCTGCCGCCGTCATGACCGACGCACAGCTTGTCGCGACGGCCACCAGCGGCGAGCGCCGGCGCGGGTCGGGCATCCCGGTGACCGTCGACGACCGCTGGCACGTTGGCTCGATCACCAAGTCGATGACCGCCACGTTGCTGGCCGTGCTCGAGGACGAGGGGCTGCTCTCGACGGACGACGCGGTATCGGCGTTGCTGCCGGACGTCGCAGCGGTCGATGGTTGGGGCGCCTGTACGCACCATCTGCTGACACACACAGCGGGTGCTCCGGAGAACTTCCCGAGCAGGATGCAAAGCGTCTGGCCCGACACGGCCGAGGAACTGGTGGCGGCTCGGCGCCGCTTCATCGCCGATGTTCTCGCCAGAGAGCCCAAGTCGCCCTGCGGAGAGCGCTTCTCCTATTCGAACGTTGGCTATACCATCGCCGGTCATATCGCCGAGACGGTTGCCGGCAAGCCGTACGAATCGCTGCTGCAGGAGCGCGTGTTCACCCCTCTCATGCTCGCGAGCGGCGGTTTCGGCCCCCCGCAAGGCGATGCTCCGAACGAGGAGCCGATCAGGCATGTTGTCCTGCTGCGCTGGTTCCGACTGCGCATGGACCCATTCAAGACGCGCGCCGACAACTCACCGGTCATGGCCCCTGCGGGCGCGGTGCACATGACGGTCGGTGATCTGGCGCGATACGGTGCGGTCCACCTGCAGGGAGAATCCGCCACGTCGCCACCCCTGCTGCCCCGCGTGGCCTGGGAACGGTTACATACGCCGTTTCTCGATGACTACGCCTACGGCTGGGTCCGCGTCGAACGTGACTGGGCGGGTGGTCCCGTACTTGTGCACAACGGCAGCAACACGATGTGGTACGCGCTGCTGATGCTCTTGCCGGCCAAGAACACGGTGCTGACGCTTGCGACCAACGACGGTGCGATACAGATGGCCGAGATCGCGTTCGCCGAGCTCGCCCGGGAATTGGCCGCGTCGGTGGCGTGATCGGTGGAAGTCTGCCGGCTGGTGCCCGTCTCAGCGATTTCGTGGCCTTCGATCGGGATCCCCGGTAGCCGGCCCCATCACCGACCTGCAGGCGGCCGTCAACGACGCGATGGCGGCGCTCGACCGTCTCGAGCCCACCGTGAAGGTCCGGCCGGGCGACGGTCCGCGGCTGCTCGGCCTCATTCGCGGCGCGAGGGACGCGGTCCGGGCAGTTGCGGACGGCACCACGTAGCCATGGAGCGCGGTTCGCGGCTCGGCCGGTCGCCGGGTCAGATCGTGACCATCCTCGACGAGCCCTCGCCAAGGCCCGGCCGTCGCGTTCGTGACGCTCACGCAGAACATCTCGTAAGTGCTCAGGGGTCCTTTTTTCAAGTGGCCATGGGGACCATCCGATACGACTTCTGCGATGCGCAGCGAGGCCGTAGCGGCGGGACGAACCGCGGGCGCCGACCCCGCCGCGGCGTGGATCAAGGAGTGGCGCCGGCTGATCCCGCCCCCGGGCGTCTGGTGGCGGAAGAGCGCCTTCGACCTGGCCAGGGCCCGACGCGCGAACCGCCTCCGGCCCTGGCGGTGGCTCACCGAACCGGTGGCCACGTTCCGGGTCTGGCTCGCCACGGGCCGCCTGTCCCCGGCGAAACGGGCCCGATGGAACCGGCGCGCGGAGGCTGCTGCCGCCGCCGACCCGCTGCTGTCGGCCCTCGACGCCCACCAGCGGCGGGCCGCGGTGTGCTTCGAAGACCGGGCGATGGTCACCGCCGGCGCCGGGTCCGGCAAGACCCGGACGATGGTGGCGCGGGCGGGCTACGCCGTCCGCCGCCTCGGCACGCCGCCCGAGGCGGTCGCCTTCATCACCTTCACGAACAAGGCCACCGCGGAGATCCGGCAACGGACGCGCGCACGCCTGCCGGGCCTGCAGGTGGGCACGATCCACCAGCTCGCCCGCCGGGTGCTGAAGCTCGTCGACGGCCGCACCGTCCAGCTCTCGCCGATGGCGGAGGACGACGGCCTGAGGCTGCGGCGGATCGCCGGCTGGATCCGCGAGGAGCTCGACCGCAACCCGGGGCTCGCCGCCGATGTCGCATTGCGCCGCAACGCGCGCGCTGCCGCGGTGAAGGGCGGCGGCGAACCGGTTGAATGCCACCGCATCCCGCCCGACGGCCGCAAGGTGAAGTCGTACGGCGAGGTCGTGATCGGCACCCTGCTGCACACCGCCGGCGTGCCCTTCGTCTACGAGGCGTCGTTCCCGCTCCCGGCCGGGAAGGCCGGGGGCGCGGCGGAGGCTGACGCCCAGTCGGAGAACCTGAGGGGCTACCGGCCCGACTTCTACCTGCCGGACGACCCGGAGGCGCCGGTGACGGCGGCGGGCGGCGTCTGGCTCGAGCACTACGCGCACGACCGGAGCGGCCGGGCGCCGGCGAAGTTCGCAGGCTACGAGGAGGCGCGCGCCTGGAAGCGGCGTCTGCACGAGAGCCTTTCGACGCGCTATGTCGAGACCTCCTACGGGGACCTGCAGCGCGCCTGGGACGGCGACGGACCGGGCATGGCCGAGGTGCTCGTCGAACGGCTGCGGGCGGTGGGCGTCGAGATCGACAACCCGGACCGGTGGACGGTCGAAGCGACCGACGACGTCGGCGACGGCCCGGACGCCGAGCCCGGCCCGCTGACGCTGGAGGTCGACGCCTGGATAGGCGCGGTGCGCCGCCGGCCACCCGGGCGCCCGCCGCTCACGGGGCGCGCCGACGTCGTGGCGTTGCGGCGCATCGGCGGCGCCGTGCGGCGGCGCTATGAGCAGGAACTGGCCGACACGGGCGCCACCGACCACGACGGCACGATCCTCGAGGCCACCGACGCCGCGCGCCGGCGGCCGGACCTGCTGCCCTGGCGCCACGTGATCGTCGACGAGTACCAGGACGTGAACCCGGCGCAGGCCGCCTTCGTCCACGCCCTGACGACGCCCAAGGGTCCGGGGCCCGGGGGCGAGGGCGCCACCCTGATCGGGGTCGGCGACGACTGGCAGGCGATCTTCGGGTTCCAGGGGGGCGACGCCTCGCTGATTCGGACGACGGCCGATCCGGCCGGGGTCGTGCGGACGCTGTGCGAACCGATCACGCTCGTCAACGGGTACCGCTTCGGGCAGAGGCTCGCCGACGCATCGAGGGCGGTGGTGACGATGGACCCGAAGGCCCGCGACCGGCGGCTCCGCGGCCTCGGGCCGGAGCCGGTCGGCGGGGTGCCGCCGGTGTCGGTCATCGGGGCGATGTCCACGCCGGCCCTCGCCGCCGAACTCGGGCCGACGGCGACGCCGACGACGGCGGCGGTGCTGGCTGCCTTCGCATACTGGATACCGGAGCACGAGGCGGAAACCGAGGAGGAGGCGGCCGAGCCCGTCACCGTGCTCGTGATGGGCCGCCGGAACATCGATGTGTCGGACCCGTCGCCCGACGGCCGCGGCGGAGCGGGGCTCGACCGCCGCCGCCTGAACGCGGCGGCGCGTCAGTACGGCCTCGCGGTCGAGTACCGGACGATACACGCCGCCAAGGGCGCCGAGGCGGACTACGCGGTGCTGATCGATTCCGGGGTGCCGAGCTCAGCGACCGCGCCCGCCCAGCTCGCGCTCGACCGCGCCATCGCGGCCGAGACCGGCGGAGGCCGGGACGACGAGCACCAGCTCTGGTACGTGGCGCTGACGCGCGCCCGCTACGCGGCGCTGATCGTGGTGTCCGACCCCGACGGCGGCGCCTCGCCGGTGACCCGGGCGATCATCGAGAGCACGGACCTGCGGCTGAAGGCCGCCTCGAACCCGCTCGAGGCTTGGCTCGATCCCGTGCGGGAGGCGGTGCCGTGCCCGTGCTGCAGCCCCGGCGGCGCCGGCACGGGGCGCCTGCGCTTGCGGGGGATGAGCGGCGGCACCCGGCATTTGGCGGGCTGCACGAACTGGAACGGCGGCCAGGGCTGCGATTACACGCAGCCCGCCTGCGGCGCCTGCGGCACCGGCTTGTTGGTGGAGGCCCCCGGCGGGCTCTTCGAGTGTTCCGACCCGTCGTGCCGGTCGACGCAGCCGGGCTGCCGCTGCCGCCCCCCGAGACCTATGGTTGTACGTCGTCAGAAGCGCACGGAGAAACGTTTCTGGGGCTGTTGGCGGTACGGCGAGGCCGACGCCTGCGGCCGCACGCGGCCCATCGACTGAACCCCGGCCCGCCGCCGTCGCGAGCACCGACCGGTTCCGCCGGGGGGACTCCCCGCCGTTTCGTCAAGGAGAGTTGGCGTGTTCGACCGCGTCGCACTCGAGGCCGCCGGGGCGCTGCTCTACCTGCTCGACCCCGCGCGCCGGACCGCCTTCCGCGATGCGTGCGTCGATGTCGCGTTCGAGCTGTCCGCGATCCTGTGGATCGTCACGGCGACCGCTCCGGGCGCGATCCCCGAGCCGGTGCGCGAGCACCTCGCCGTGGTCGAGCTGCCGGCCTGCGCCGAGGAGGAGAAGCTGGCCATCGCGCAACAGCACTTGCTGACCCGCCCCATCGACGCGCCCGCGCCCGCCGCCGACGCGTGGCTGCCGCCGGGGTCGCCGGCCCCGCCCACGCTCATCAAGCCGGCCTTGGCGCCGGACGGTCCGGCCGTCGTCGCCGAGCGGGAGGTCGCGTCGGTCCGGGAGCTGGAGGCGATCGCGGCGCAACCGCCGCCGCCCGACGGCGTCGAGGCGTGGCGGACCGCGGCGTGCGACGGCGAGGTCCGCTTCGAGACAGAGGCCATCGTGCGCCTGATCCGCGACCACACATCCGAGGCCGGCGTGGCCGAGCTGAACCGGAAGCTGGCGGCGGTCTGCCGCCACGTGGTGCGCCGCCGGACGCCGGGCCGCCGGACGCCGGACATCGTCACGCCGGCCACCGTGCACGAGGTGCTCGGCGACGGCGATGGCGACGCGCTGCCCCAGGCCGTGCGCGAGGCAGTCGCGCGCGAGCGCCGGCGCCTGGCGAAGTCGTCCGATGGCGGCGCCGCGGTGTCGAACGACCGGATCGAATGGCTCGAGCATCTGCCGTGGAACGGGCGCAGCGACGCGCCGACGGACCTGGCCCGGGCCCGCGCCGCGCTCGATGCCGGACACGCCGGTCTCGACCAGAGCTGCCCTTCGACCTGTCCGAGGTCCTCTTCATCACCACCGCCAACGACCCGGATCGCATCCGGCCGGCGCTGCGCGACCGGCTTGAGATCATCGACCTTCCCGGCTACACCGAGGACGAGAAGGTCGCCATCGCCCGCACGCACCTGATCGACGCGCAGAAGCGGGCCGCCGGCCTCGAGGCCACGCCGCTGCGGGGTCACCGACGGCGCCTGCCGGCGCATCATCCGCGACTACACCAGCGAGCAGGGGGTGCGCCAGCTCGCCCGCTGCCCGCAGGCGATCTGCCACAAGGTGGCGCTGGGGCTCGAGACCGGCGACGCGGCGCTGGTCCGCGACCACATCACCGCGGCGCAGGTGCGCGCGTTGCTCGGCGAGCCCGGATGCCGCGCTCTCCGACGGGCTCGGCCGCCTGCGCCAGCGGCTCGACGCCGCGGCGCTGCCGCAGCCCGTGCGCGTGTGGGGGCGGCGGGTCCTCGCGCAGTCTGCCCGCATGCGCGCCCACCGACCCGAGCATCACCGGGCGCGCGAGTACCTGGACCGCCTGTTGAGCGTGCCATGGACGGCCCGCGCCGAGGCGCCGCTCCACCGTGCGCGCGCACACGCGGTACTCGACGCCCGGGCACGCCGGCCACGAGGCGGCCAGGCAGCGCCTGCTCGACCGGCTCGCCGTGCGCACCCCGGCGCCGGGTTCGCGGCGATCTGCCTCAGCGGCCCGCCCGGGGTCGGCAAGTCGGCGCTGGCGCGGCTCGTCGCCGCGGCGCTACGCCGCCCCTGCGCCTGGCTGCCCGGCCGGCGGGCTGGACTCGGCAGCGGTGCATGGCGTTCGCTCCGCCGCGCCCGGACGCATCGTCGAGGAGTTGCGCCGCGCCGACGTCCGCAACCCGGTCTTCGTCCTCGACGAGGTCGACCAGCTCGACGAAGCCGGCGGCGCCGCCGCTCGAGGCGCTCGACCCCGGCGCCGCCTTCCGCGACCGCTATCTCGACGTCGCCTTCGACCTGTCCGAGACGCTCTTCGTCGCCACGGCCACCAGTCTCGCCGCCGTGCCGGCGATGCTGCGCGAACGCATCGCGCTCGTCGAGTTGCCGGGCTACACCGAGGACGAGAAGCGGGTCATCGCCACCGAGCACCTCCTGCGGTTGCAGCTCGACCGTCACGGGCTGGCGGCCGAGCAGGTGCAGGTGACCGGCGAGGCGGTCGCCACCCTCATCCGCGGCTACACGCGCGAGGCCGGGGTCTGGGGTCTGGCCGCCGTCCTCGGCGCCGTGTGCTCCAAGCTGGTGCGCCGCCGCGCCGAGGGCGACCTGGCCCCGGTCGAGGTCACCCCGCAGACCGTCGCCGGCATGCTCGGCGCGCCGGACGACCCGACGACGAGACCGCCGGCCGCATCGGGCGCCCCGGCGTCGCCATCGGCCTGGGCCGCACCGCCGCCGGCGGCGGCGAGGTCATCGTCGTCGAAGCCGGCCGCGCGCCCGGCACAGGGGCGCTGACCCTGACCGGCAGACCCGGCAGACAGGGCCCGGTCATGCAGGAGTCGGCCCGCACCGCGCTGTCGTGGCTGCGCGCCAACGCCGCACGCTTCGGCCTCGACCCGGACTTCCACCGCTACGCCGACGTCCATCTGCACATCCAGGCCGGCGACGTTCCCAAGGAGGGCGCCTCGGCCGGGGTCACGATGGCCGCCGCGCTGGTCTCCGCCTTCACCAACCGCCCCCTGCGCGGCGGCCTGGCGATGAGCGGCGAGCTCACCCTCACCGGCCACCTGCTCCCGGTCGGCGGCATCGCCGCGAAGCTGCTCGCCGCGCACCGCGCCGGAATCGACCGCGTCGTGCTGCCGCGGCCCAACCGCAAACAGGTCGACGAGGAGCTGGCGACGAGCTGCGGCGCGCCGTCGAGATCGACTACGTGACGCGGCTCGACGAACTGCGGGAGCTGGCGCTGCGGCACGCACCGGCCGGACCCCGGGACCTCGCTGCGCCGCCGCGCGCACCGGTTTCGGCGGCCGAACGCCCGCCGGGCCGGGAGGCGTGAGCGTCGCAACACCGGCGCACGGAATCGGCGCCCACGTCCCACGCACCGGGCGAACGGTCGCGGCCGGCGGCCCGCCATGCCGGCAGTTGCCGGCAGGCAAACCGCAGAGCACCGCGACCACGACGACCGCTCCGGCCCGGCGAGCGGTCGTGCGTCCAGGCCCTCGGAACCGCCAGCCGGATCGGTGGTCGGCCGCATCGCCGCGTGCGCCTCCTGCGGGCCTTCCTTCGACCCGGAGCGCGGGGGCTCGGCCGACGCCGCGCCCTCGCCGAACGCGGCCGTCGGCCAGCGCCGCGCCGCCGCCTGCGCCTCCGGGGCCACCCTCACCGCGTTCGAGCGCATGCAGGCGATCTTCCCCGCCTCGTAGAGCTTCTGCGTGTCCGACACCGACAGCTTCAGCAGCGCTGGAACAGCGTCGAGGGTGTCAACGGCGTCTTCGGCCGCTACGGCGCGTCCTTGCTCGCCTCGCGATGGCGGCCGTTCCCACTGCTGTTCGGCTCCTTCACGCGCTTCGCCCGTGCCGCCCGCCCCGCATCGGCCGGCGCAAGCCGCCGCCACCCACATCACGCCTCGGCCGCCGCCGGGCCGGCGCGCCTCCCCGAGTCGGCGCGCCGAGACCACGGGACCCGGGAGGAGAGCGGCAGCGGGCGACAATCAACACAGCGAACGCGGCCGGACAGGCGAAAGGCGGGCGGGCAAGGCAACGCTCCGCCATTCTGCGCCCCGCCCCAGGCCGCCCGTCGTTGACCCCGCCTCGGCTGACGCCTCGGGCCTGCCGGCCCGCTTCACCCGGCCCCCTCGGGCCATTCCCCTTTCCCGGAGGAAAACCTGATGCCTCTCATCGACCTGCTGCGCCCCGACCAGCGCGCCGCGCTGCGGCGCCTGCGCAAGCGCATCGCCAACCGCGAGAACATGCGCCGCTACCGCAGCGACATCAACTACCTGCAGTTGTGTCCCGGCGTCGACCTGCCGCTGGAGGCCGGCACCTGCGGCCGCCTGATCTGGCCCGAGAGCAGCCGCTGCACCGCCTGCCGCAAGCGGCGCCACTGGCTGCTCACGCAGGCGCTCAACCCCGTCGAGGTCGTCCTGTCCGCGCTGCTCGACGGCACGGAAGCCGACGACGGCGAGCACGACGACTGCGCGCCCGAGGACCTCGGCCAGGCCGTTCCCCTGCTCGACGACCTGTCCGCCTTCGGCGATCCCTGCCTGCGCTGGTAGCGCCGAAGACCCAACCGCCGAGGCGAACAACAACGCCGACGGCAGGCGGTGCCTCTCCCAGCCCCGTGCTGTCCTGCCTGCGGCCACGGCCACGCCATCGAGCGACACGCCCCGCACCCATCAACTACGTTCAATACTCCCGCGCCCGCTCGCGTCACCCCTCGCTGGCTCGACCGCGGGACCGCGCGCATCGAGCCTGCGTCGGCGCACCCCCCTGCGACAGGACCGCGGTGCGGGGGCGCCGGAAAGGCGGTCACCTGGCCGCCTTTCCGGCAGGCCATCGACGAACCGGGAGCAGGCTGACGAAGCCGACGTATCACAGCGCGCACGATTCGACGCGCCATGGCGCAGGTGCTCGAGGGCGCCGACATCAATCCCGATCCACGGCGTCGCCGCCGCGGCAGTCTTTCGGCGCATCCATGTTTCGACCACGTCTTTGAGCTGCTTGACGATGCGCGCCTTGACCACCTGCCGGGCCGGGATCTCGACCCTCCCCCGCGTCGCCGGGTTGTGGCCCATGCGCTTGTCACGCTGCTGCATCACCAGCTTCACGATCCCCGGCAGCACGAACTCGCGGCGCCGCAACACAACTCCTGCCCGGTCAACCGCTGCACGGCACGAGCTCGACGAGGTAAGTGAAGGTGATTCGGGCACGCGCAGACCGCAGGCGGCAGCGACGGCTCGGCGCCGCCGCCGGCGCCTCGCCGAGCCCACCCTGCGCGGGATTCACCTGCAGGCGTCGAGAGCCGGCGCCCGCGACTCGAGTCACGACCACAGGACACCGGATCGGATAACGTCAACGTAACCGTTCGGTCCTCCCGGTATCCGGCGTTGCGGCCGTCGGGCAAGCACCGTCGCGAACAGCGAGCCGATCCGGTCCGGGCGCCCTCCCTGTAGAGGGACATCGACCCGTGCTGGCCGTCGACAACGCAGCGTGCGGTTGCCCGCTCCCATGTCCATACCGGGTTCACCGAACGGTTACACGTCAACGGCCATGAACCAGACAGGGACACTCGGCTGCGGCTGTCAGCCCGGAGGCTTGCGAAGGAGATCGCGACTCGCGCCAGGCGGCTCCGGCGCAGCGCGCGGCGGCATCAGCCGCCACCAGGCCCCGCAGCCGTGGGAAAGGAGACGCCATGATGCAGACCGGCGCGCGCGAAGGGGAAGTGCGACCAGCGAACGAGATCTTCACCCTGCTGTCCGAGGGGCACGGCCTG
>WTFV01000191.1 GCA_011523845.1 Acidobacteriota bacterium
CGCCTCGACCATCGACAGGGCCGCAGATGCGCCCGAGCGTGGGATAGTCCTGGTCAAGCTCCGCTCACCACTCCAGTCTCACCACCGCGAGACGTGCCCTCGCCCCTGGGCGGGTTCCCAACGGTCAACTTCCGGGTTGCCGCGCCTTCAGGATCTCGTTGGCAAGCGTAGTGGTGTGGCGGTTCGTCAGCTGTCGAAGCTCCTCGCGCATGTCGTACGGCGATCCGCGCACCACGATGCCACTACGGACGAACGACACCACGATGCCTGTGGCGGCCCGACTCCGAAGAGGCTCTCGCCTCCAGAGTTCGAAGGTGTAGGCGACGGCGCACCCGTAGCCGTCACGCGTTGGAGGTACACCCGTCACGGCTATCTCGAAGACGTGTGCCTGTGGATCGCCAGGACCGGTCACGGTAATGCCGGAGCGACGTAGGATGAGTTCGGCTGAGGCCCGGAGCATGTCTTCATCGACGCATTCGTGCGCAGCTCTAACCACTGACAGCGAGGGGTCCACAAAGATGGACGACACGCCGCGGAGCAGGACGCTGTCAATGAGCTGAGCGGACGCAGGCTGAACGCTCAGGAACCCTATCAGCGCAACGAGCACAAGCCGACGCGTGACGATCCTCGAAGCCGCGTGGGTCACCATCCGGGACAGATTATCACGGCCCGACGAGCGTCTACGGAGTCGAACACCGCGTCAGCGATCCACTGCCCGGAGCGTAGCGGCCGGATTCGGTCCGCGGGCATCGTGGAGGGCTTTTTTTCGTGCGCCGCTTGTCGGTTCGTAAGCGATCGCCCGAGCAGAACGGGTCTCTGAGGGTCCCAGGTGGATTCACGGGAGCGGAGCCTGCCTCAGAAGGTCTAATCGTGTCAAAGTGTTGATATAGCTAGGGTTACGTCATCTTGTGATACCCTCGGCTCCAGGTCGTTCGCGAGCGGATCGCGACCGTACACCTCAACCCAGGAGCGCATCCGATGACGACAAACCGAGACGCCGCCCCGCGCCGCCCGACAGCCGGAACCGCGGCGCTCCGACTCCTGACCCTGCGTGACGTAACCGCGCTGACCGCCCTATCCCGCTCCGCCGTCTACGCCCTGATGGCCGAATCTCGCTTCCCGAAGCCGATCCGCATCGGCAGCCGGGCAGTCCGTTGGGTCGAGCAGGAGGTGCTCGACTTCATCGCGAGCCGCCCCCGGGCTGGCTCGGACCGGCCCCCCGCGTAGCCGGGACGGTCGGCGGCCACACGACCAGGAGCACGAGGAATCGGCGGTGTCGAAGAGCGACGGACGACCTGCGGTGTCCCCTGGCTCATGGCCCTGTAGGCGCTATGAGCCAGCCGACCCAATGTGCGTACATTGGGGCTGGCGGGGGGGACGCTGCGCTCCCCCCTCGACCCCCCGGCGTCCCGCTCCCCGGCGGGATTCGCGGGAGAGCGGGCGGCCTTGCCCCCGCTCCTCTCAGGCGGTGCGCCGTGGCTGACCGCCGCACCGTCAGAGTGCACGCCCGCGTGTCGCCGGCCGAGCTGGCCGACTGGCGGGCGAAGGCGGCGGCCGTGGGCGTGCCGCTGTCCGACCTGCTGCGGCAGGCCATGGCGCGGACGCGGACGTGGACGGCCGCGGCGGCCGACGTCGAGCGCGAGCGCACCCGGCAGGTCGCCCGCATCGGCAGCAACCTGAACCAGCTCGCCCGCTGGGCCAACCGCCACGCCTCGGCGGTCGAAGCCGTCGAGGTGATCGCCAACCTCGTGGCGTTCGAGCGCGAGCTGCGCAAGGTCGCCCGCATCGGCGGAGACGGCGATGCACATTAAGTGCCTCCGGCGCGGCACCGGCTCGGCCGGCAAGGCGGCCCGCTACCTCGTCGGCGAGCGCGACGCGACAGGCCGCGAGCGCGAGGGCGTCGAGGTGCTCCGGAGAGACCCCGACATGGTCGCCGCCGTCGCCGACTCGCTGGAGTTCGAGCACAAGTACCGCTCGATCGTGATCGCGTGGGCGCCGGAGGACCGGCCGACCGACGCGCAGATCAACGCCGTGCTCGACGAGTTCGAGAAGACGGCGTGGGCAGGGCTGGAGCCGGACCGCTACTCGTGGACGGCGGTCCTGCACCGCGAGCACGGCGGCGGCGTCCACGTGCACATCCTCACGGCCCGGTGCGACCTGGAGACGGGCAAGAGCCTGAACATCGCGCCACCCGGCTGGCAGAAGACCTTCGACGCGCTGCGCGACGCCTTCAACCACGAGCACGGCTGGAGCCGGCCCGACGACCCGGCGCGGGCGAGGACGCAGCAGCCCGGACACCGAGCCTACATCGGGGCGGCGCATCTGCGGGCCGGCCTGGAGCACGAGGCCGACCCGCGCGAGCTGATCCGGGACTACTTGGTGCAGCGCGTCGAGCACGGCGTCGTGCGGGACCGCGCCGATGTCGTCGCCGCCCTCGAAGACGCGGGTTTCGAGGTGCCGCGCCAAGGCAGGGACTACGTGACCGCCCGCGACCCGGAGAGCGGGAAGCGGTGGCGGCTGAAGGGAGCGTTGTACGAGCATGACTTCAACCCCGAACGAGTTGACGTCCCGGCTCCGCCGCCGGCTGGAGGCGGAGCACCGGGAGATCGAGGAGACGGCGGCGAGCGAGCTGCGGCGGCTCGGCGGGAGCTTGAGCGCCGTCGTCAACGACGCGCTGAATACCATCGAAGCCGATACGGCGGAGGCGGTCGGACGGTTGAGCAGTCTGCTGCGGCGCGCGTGGCTGAGGCCCCTGGTGGTCGGGCTGAGCCTTTCGCTCGGCATTGTCGGCGGGAGCTGGGCGGGGACGCGCTGGCTGTGGACGACCATCGAGCAGCAGATCGAGGCGCTGGCGGTGCTCCGCGTCGATATCAAGGAGGCCCGCGCGACGCTCACCCGGATCGAGGAGACGACGTGGGGGCTGGAGCTGACCGAGATCGACGGGGAGCGGTTCGTGGTGCTGCCGGCCGGCGCGCTGAACTCCCGGCCCTGGACCGTGGGCGGGCGGCCTGCCTTGAAGCTGTCGAGCGAGTGAAGGACATCTATGACCGCGTTAGAACGGCAGTTGACGGCGGCCTTGGAGACGTTGTGCGGGCAGTTCGAGACGGCACAGCAGCAGCACTCCAAGCAGGTCGAAGCCTTGCAGCAGCGCTTCGAGCGGCAGGCCGCGGAGAACAGGACCTTGCGGCAGCGAATCGAGCAGCTCTCGGGGCAACTGAGATGCTTGGGCGCGGACTACAGGACGCTCGCCGAGACGTTGCGCGGGCCGTGGAGCTGATGAAGCAACAGGGCCGGCAGCGCGGCCCCGAGCGGGACTATGGCCCGAGCCGGTAGCGCCGTCTCGCGGCCGGACGTATCACCGGCCGTTGCGGCCGAGGTACTCCGACCAGTCGTCCATGAGCAGCCGCCGCCGCTCGTGCAGGTCCGACCGGACGAAGGCATAGATGACCTCGCCCAGTCGGCTCCTCGACCGCAAGACGGTAACTCCTTCGGCGGCCAGGGCATCACCCGATCGCCGGCCGCGGCGCCCCGCTCAAGAGGGCGTCGCGGCAACGTACCTCGGCGACTATGATGAAGGCAGGAGCGTCGGCCGTGAGGCGACGGTCGGTACGATGCGCGCGGCGCGACTTGGGGGCGACCTGGGTGCCTGTCAGTATAGAGAGAGTCTCGGTAAAGGGCGTCGAGCGGGCCGGCGCCCTCCTCAGCCACCTGCGCCATCACCGTACTCGCATCGCCGAGGGCCTGCGCCGCACTGCGGCGCGCAACATCCAGCACTGGACCCGGATGGACGGGCAGGAACCTCGACTCGGCTCGGCCTCCACGGAGGCCAAGTCGCGGCGACAGGAGCGGGTCTGGGCTCGAGTCTTGAGCGACCAAGGGCTGGAGAACACGCCCGTCAATCGGGCCGCAGCGGCCTGCGCGACGTTCTGCCCAGCACGCGCATACTTTGCCGTGCTGTACGCGGAAATCGACTTCCTGAGGAGGCACGCTGCGCTGCTGCACGATAAGGAGCTGTCGGCGCTCCTTAACGCCAGCTCCGGCCTCATCGACAGGATGAAGCACTTCCGTGACGGCTTCCTGCATCCCCATGACAACGCAAGGCGCGACGAGGCGGCTTTCGAGGCCCACGAGTTGTTCGGCCGGGTCCCCGGTCTGCAGTTCCAGGTCGATGCGGCCGTCGAGCGGATCCGCCGCGAGCTGCGCGGGACAGTCGACGCGATCGTGCGGCAGCTTCCGGAGGAACAGTCGCTCCTCTGCCGCCGCGCCAGCGTCGAGCGCGCAGTGTTAGCGGAAGACCTGTTCCTAGAGCAAGACAGCGTGTACTTGGCGTCGGTCAGGAGGGAGCACCACCGAGTTCTCGATCTCGAATCGAGGCTCAGATCGGCAACGCCGTGGAGGCCCTCGGCGCATCAGGCGGCGGCGGCACGCAAGGTCATCGAGATGCTCGTGGCGACGTTCCAGTTCGACCCTTGCGGCGACGTTCCGGTCTCCGAACCGATTCAACCTCCGATGGACGCGCGTCTGTACGCCGGGTTCGTGTTCTCGCCGTTTGCGAAACAGGCCCAGCCTCGACCAAGACTTCAGGGCAGGAGCGCCAGGCATGTCAACACTCGCTTTTGCGGGTACTTGTCGATGATGCGGACCGCCGCGTCCCTGGAGAACGAGCACCTCCACTGGGGGCGCAGGAGAGACGGCACGCCCCTGGGGACGGGGGAGCAGAAGAGCCTGCCGTGGGAGATCGCCCGGCTCGGTGCAATCTCCCTTGTGTCGCCAGCGATCATGGCACCTGTGCTCGCCGCGTACCGGGACGTTCGGAGGGAGAACCCCGGGGCCTCCATCCCTGGTCTCGACGCGATCGTGGACGACGAGAAATTGCTGCCGGCTCTTCACGAGTTGCGCAAAGAGGTGTTCCACGTGAGAGAGCCGCGCGCTACATCAGATCACGCGGGCCTGCCACCCGTTCTGCGCGGTGATGGGAGCAGTCTCGCCCAGCAGTTGATCGAAGGGCTTCCGAAGTTCCTGTCTTGGTTTGCCCCGCTCCCCGCCGATAAGTGCGCTTGACCGCTTCCAAGGATCACCGGCCTCGCGGCGGTACGTCGAACAGTTCGCACGGAAAGTCGGATGCGGACCACTGGACGATCGCCGCCGTTGCGCCGGACTTGATGGCCAGCAGGATCCGAAGCGCGGAGCGGAACGGGGACGCTTCCGGCGGGGATCACCGGCTGCGATCGCCAACAAGGTAGGCCGACCAATCGTCCATGAGCAACCGCCGACGCTCGAACAGGTCCGAACGCGCATACGCCGCCTCGACCTTGTTCTGGACAACGTGAGCCAACGCCGCTTCGATGACCTCCCGCGGGTGGTCCGTCTTTTCGGCCGCCCAATCCCGGAACGACGAGCGAAAGCCGTGCGGCACAGCCGCGATCCGAAGGTCGTTGAGCATCTTGAGCAGCGTCGATGCCGATATCGGCCTCCCGCTTCGCATCGAGAAGACGTGCGGATTGCCGTCGCCGAGCGCCCGCGCCGCGTCGAGGATCTCCAGCGCCCGGCCGCACAGCGGAACACGGTGCTCGCGCCTCGCCTTCATCCGCTGCGCCGACAGGGTCCACACGTGGTCCGTCGTGTCGATCTCAGCCCACTGTGCGCCGCGCACCTCGCCCGACCGCGTCGCCGTGAGCACCAGAAACTCGAACGCCAGCTTGACGGCGGGCTGCGCGGACCGCGCCCGGACCGTCTCGATGGCCGCGGCCACGTCCCGGTGGTGCAGCGCCAGCCGGTGCGTCACGATGTCGTTCTGTGGACCGAGCACCGGCAGCACTCTGTCGCAAGGATTGTCGTTCCGCATGTCGAGCGCGATCGCCCACTCGATCACCGACCGAATGCGCTGGCGGACGGCGCGAGCCGTCTCGGCCTTGACGTGCCAGATCGGCGTGAGGATCTCCAGCACGTCGGCCGTGTTGACCTCGGAGACGGGCCGGCTGCCGATGCGAGGGAACGCATACCGCTCCATGCTGCGCCACCAGTTCTGTGCGTGCCACCGGCCGCGCCAGCCGCCCCGCTTCTGTTCGAGCACGCGCTCGGCGGCCTCGGCGAACGTCGGAACGCCCTCGGCGCGGCGCTTCTCGGAGAGCGGGTCGCCGCCGGAGCGGGCCAGCTTGCGGTTGGCGAGGGCCAGCTCGCGGGCCTCGGCGAGGGTGACGAGCCCGGCGGCGCCGAGCCCGAGTTCGCGGCGGCGCCCTCGGATGACGAGCCGCTGGACCCAGCTTCGCGTTCCGGTCGGCTGGACGAAGAGGTACAGGCCGTTGCCGTCTGCGTGGCGTCCGGGCGGTGCGGAACGGACGAAGGCGGCCGAGAGCGCCTTGTCGGGGTGGCGTCCCCGGCGCTTGGTTCTGCGGGTCGTGGCGGCGGTTCTGGCTACAACATCCATTCCCCCATTATATGCGGGAATGGCGCGGATTTCACGCTACGCCCTGACCTCCTCGGGTCGCGGATGTGAGTAATAAATGGTTACTACTCAGTGTTTTACGTGACTGTCAGCATGGCTCTGGACCCTGGCGGAAACCCATTGGTCACTCAGGCAAGGCGAACACGAAGATGCCGTTGCCGAAGCGCGGGTTGCGCTTCTCGGGGATGAGGTCGGCCGGGATGATGCTCGTCCAGCTCGATCCGCCCAGCGGACCGCCCGCGCCGAAGGCGACGTACTGCCTGCCATCGACCGCGTAGGTGATCGGGTAGCCGTTCGCCATCGTCGTCAGCCGGGTCTGCCAGAGCTGCTCGCCGGTGGCGGCGTCGTAGGCGAAGACGTGGCGCTCCCAGTCGCCGATGAACACGAGACCGCCGCCGGTGGTCAGCGCGGCCGTGTTGTACGGGACCCGGAGCCGGTGCTTCCACAGCATCTCGCCGGTGCGGATGTCGAGCGCCTGGAACTCGCCGAGCTGACCCGGCGCGTCCGGGTGGAAGTGGTTCAGCCGGCCCCGCACGCCGCCGGTGCCGCCGCCGCCGGCACGCATCTCCACCGGCCCGAAGGCGGCGGTCTCGCACTGCAGGTTGAGCGGCACGTACAAGGCGCCTGTGTCCGGGTGGTAGGCCATCGCCCGCAGGGCCTTGAAGCCGCCCGTGCTCGGGCAGAAGAACAGCATCTCGCCCACGCCCGAGACCATCCCCTCGCGGTAGGTGAACTCGCCGGTCTCCGGATCGACGTCGGCCAGGTTCTGGTAGCCGAGGTCCACGGCCTTGGTGAACGCCCCGGTCGAACGATCGAGCTCCCAGAGGATGCCCAGCTTGCCCATGCTGAACACCGACTGGCGGCCGTCGTAGTCGATCAGGATCCGCTCGAAGGTCTCGTCCATGTCGTGGCTGTCGCCGGGAATGTGCTGGAAGAACCAGCGCATCTCGCCGGTCTCCGGATCCAGCGCCAGGGTCGAGTTGCTGTAGAGCGCGTCGCCGTCGGTGCCGCGGGCGTCCCGCGACCAGGGCTTGGCCTGCGCGGTCCCGTAGTAGACGAGGCGGTTGACCGGGTCGTAGGCGCCGGGAATCCAGGCGTCGCTGCCGGCCCGGAACAGCAGCGGCAGGTCGCCCCAGGTGTCGCCGCCGCGCTCGCCCGGCCGGGCAATGGTCGACGTGCGCCACATCAGGCGACCGGTGCGGCCGTCGACCCCGACGATGTAACAGGTGTCCTCGCGGAACCGCTCGCAGCCGCGCAGCCCCGCCACGACCGTGCCGTCGGCGATGACCGGCCCGCTCGAGAACCCGTAGCCGTCGTGGTCGGGCGCCACGTCGGTGTCCCACTGCTCCTCGCCCGTGCGCGCGTCGAGGCCGACGACGTGCGCGTCCCGGGTATTGAGGATGATCAGGTCCTCGTAGATGGCGAGGCTGCGCATCTGCGCCGCGGGCCGCAGCCGCTCGTCCATCTCGCGCCGGTACTCCCAGAGGAAGTCGCCGGTGCGGGCGTCGAGCGCCTGCACGACGTTGCCGGGGTTCGCGATGTACATCACACCGTCGTGCACGATCGGCGTCGTCTGCGACACGCCCGGCTCGAGGCCCCAGGACCAGACCAGCCGCAGATCGCCGACGTTGTCGCGGTCCACCTGATCGAGCGGGCTGTAGCCCCACCCGTCCAGCGTGCGCCGCCAGTTGAGCCAGTCGGCGGGATCCGGATCCTGCAGGACGTCGTCGGTGACCGGCGTGAAGTCCCGGTCCTGCGCCCGGGCCGGGAGCGCCGCGGCGGCCAGCAGGACGAAGACCAGGAACGGGACGAGATATGCGCGAGAGGCCGAAGACGGCATGAGGACCTCCTTGAGCGTCGAGGATGAACTTGCGCGGGGCTGATTATAGTCGCGCCCCGGCCAACCCGCGACTCGACGCGACGACGACGACCGGAAGACCGAGCCTCGACAGCCCGTGGCAAGAGCCCCGCTGCATTCGAGCGGCGATGCATCCCGCGTGGGCTGCGTTGCTCCTCGGTCGAATATGCCCACCGTGCTCCCTCGTCGCGCCTTGCCAGGTGGGCGCCTCACCGCTCTCGGTGCCACGCGGAGTTTCACCACAGGCTGTCAAGCGGCGGGCGGTGTCTCGGTGTGGAACCGAGCCGCTACCCCACCCGCCGTGTGAGCAGATCCGCATACAGCGCGTAGAACCGCTCCACGTCGAGATCCAGCATCACCTCGACGCACCGGCCGTGCGCCGCGCCGCCGGCGTCGACGATGGTTGCGCCGTAGGTCGGGCCGAAGGTCGCATCCACCGTGATCGGCAGCCGTTCCGACGCGGTGACGATGGATGGCTCGATGAGCCACGCGGCGGTGATGCAGTCCCAGACGTACGCCGTCGCGGCCGGGTCGGCATCGAACCGCGGTCCCATGTCGTGACGCATGAGGCGCGTCAGGGGCGTATCGGCCGCGACGATGCGGTCGAAGAGCGTCCCGTGCAGCGGCGCATGGTTGGTGATGTCGAGGCCGAACATCACGACGCGGGGAATCGGCGCCGCCAGCACCGCGGACGCCGCCTCCGGATCGAACCAGAAGTTGAACTCCGCCGCCGGGGTGACGTTGCCGGGCACGCGGGCGTTGCCGCCCATGAAGACCAGGCTTCGGATGCGCGGCCCAAGATCCGGCCGGCGCTGCAGGGCGAGCGCCACGTTGGTCATGGGCCCGAGCGCCACGACCGTGACGCCGTCCGGGTAGCGCTCGACCTGCTCGATCAGGAACCCCACGGCGTCGTCCGACCGCGGTCGGGCCGCGGCGAAGCGTCCCCCGTGCGGCGGCCGGACCCCGGCCGCCGCGGCGAAAGCGCCCTTGAACGCGATGGGTCCCCATTCGGCTTCCCAGCGGGCCGCCCGCTCCGCGGTATTGACGAGCGGCGCATGGGCGCCCAGGTGCAGGGGAACGTCCGCGGCCCCGATCAGCTCCAGCAGGTGCAGCATGTGCTCGGCGCCCTGCGGCACCGTGTGGTTGCCCGCGACCACCGTGACGCCGAGGATCTCGAAGAGGTCGCGGCGCTGGACGAGCATCGCCAGCGCCGCCGCGTCGTCGTTGAAGACGGCCGAATCGGTGTCTACGATGAGCCGGCGTCGCATCGGATCATGATGCGCCGAGCACGGTGCTGCCGCCAAGTCACCGGGCACTGCGCAACCTCCAGGTCTCGGCACGCCGCGCGGCGCCGGCAGCGCACGCGGAGAAGTTGGCGGGCCGATTCCACCCGCTGCTGCCGCCGTGCTACAGTCCTTCTCCCGGCGGCCGCGCTGGTCGCCCGGATGGCCGAGGGAGGTGTCACGTGATGGAAACGGTGACCTTGGCGTTGGCGTACCTGTTCTTCGGGCTGTTCGGCATCGCGGCGCTGGGCATGGCCGGCGCGGCGCTGGTCGGGCTGCTGAACGCCCTGCTCCCCGGCGCGAGCGACTCCGGGGCGAAGGCGGTGGTCGCCGCCGTGGCGGTGCTGTTCGTTCTCGGCCTCATCACGTTCGCGAGGACGCTCTCCTAGCCTGGCTGGAGCCGGGCCGCAAAGGGTCGCGCCAGCGGCCCTTTCAGCGCGCCCGCAAGGGCGCGCCGGCCGGACGCGCCGGCGATCCCCCCGCGGGGCGGTGGTCTTCGTCTGCCGCCGCGGGAGACAGCCACGCCTCACGGGTAGATGATGAACTCGAGCAGGTTCCCGTCGGGATCCCGGATGTAGCGGCTCGTTCCCGTGTCGACGCCGCCGTTGCGGCCGCCTTGGCGGGGCCCCGTTTCGATGACGACCGCGCCGACCCGCTCGAACGTCCGCTCCAGTTCGGCCGCGCTCCCGCCCCAGACGATGCAGACGTCGCCGCACGGCGGCACCGCCCGCGGGGCGCGCAGCGTGAACTCGCCGCTCTCCCAGATCTCGGGCCGGTGGAGGTTGATCTTGGCGTCGCCGAAGTGCACCGAGCAGATGCGCTCCCCCTCCATCACGTCGAAGCCGAGGTCGCGGTAGAACGCGAGCATGGCCCCCGTGTTGCGCATGGGGAACGAGACATGATCGAACCGGACGAACCGATCGGACGTCTGGGCGCGACCGACGCCGGCGCCCACGCCGGTGGCCGCCAGCCCGGCGCCCGCACCGACGGCCTGCTTCAGAAAACGACGACGATCGGAACCCTGCCGGCCTGTCGGGCGTGATGGCGTGGCGCTCACTGGATCCTCCTGCCTCGAAATCGCCCGTCCACTATAGCAGCCCGTGGTGAGACCCCGCGTCGCACCGAGAGCGGCGAGGCGCCCCGAGTACCCGGCGTGAGGAGGGCGCATATTGGGCATATGCAACCGACGAACAACGCGGTCAGGCGGGATGCATCGCCGCTTGAATGCAGCGGGGACTTTCGCCACGGGATGATAGCCGACGGTCCCCCCGGCTGGCGGGTGCGAGCGGACGCGGAAACCCGCCGCGGACCGAGCGGGATCCGGCCGCGGCCGGAGGCAAACGACCGTATGATCGTCGCGATCCGGAGTGCGCGTCCATCACACTCGCGGAGCACTGAACCGTCTTCTCGTTCTGGAGGGAACGCCCATGACTCGCAGCACGCTCGTCGGCGCCACGTTCGCGGTGGTCGCCCTGTTGATCGCCGGGTACACGACTCGCGCCCAGCAGGCCGTCGACTGGGACGCGGTGGAGATCTCCACGCACCACGTCGCGGGCACCGTCCACTACCTGGAGGGCCGCGGCGGCAACATCGGCCTGTCGATCGGCGACGACGGGGTGGTGATGATCGACGATCAGTTCGCACCGCTGACCGAGCGCATCGTCGAGGCGATCAACGGGATCTCCAACGGCAACATCCGCTACCTGATCAACACCCACGTGCACGGCGACCATGTCGGCGGGAACGAGAACATGGGGCGGATGGGCGTCGAGATCGTGGCCCAGGACCGCGTCCGCCTGCGTCTGGCCGAGCGCCTGCCGGCGATTGCGCTGCCGGTGCTGACCTACAGCGACGCGATCAGGATTCACCTGAACGGCGAGGAGGTCGAGTTGCTGCCGGTGCCGCCGGCCCACACCGACGGGGACACCTTCATCCACTTCAAGGGCTCGGACGTCCTGCACCTCGGCGACGTGTTCCGGACGGTCGCCTTCCCGGTGATCGACCGCGGCAACGGCGGCACCCTCGACGGCACCATCGAGGCGCTCGGCATCGCGGCCGGCATCGCGGGTCCGGGCACGAAGATCGTGCCGGGGCACGGCGTCGTCTCGGGCCGCGCGGACGTCATCGAGTTCCGCGACATGATCATCGACGTCGCGGCGCAGGTGTCGGACCTCGTCGACGGCGGCGCCAGCTACGACGAGGTGCTGGCGGCCGGCCCGACGGCCGACTACGAGGCCAAGTGGGGCGACCCGCAACGCTTCCTCACCGCGGTCTACGAGGAACTGGCCGGAGACTGACGCCAACCGGCGCCCGACGCGAATCTGCAAGCCGCACGGCATCGGAAGACCGCGAGGTCTCCGGTGCCGGTCCGGCCGGTACTGCGCTCGTCCGGCTTGCTGAATGACGACCCTTCAGCTCGATCATCCCTGCATTGTTCAGATGGAGCAACGTGCATGCGCTTCAGTGCCACATTGATTCCTCTACTACTCACCGGCCTGCCGTTCGTGAACTACGCGCGCGCGCAGGGAAGCGTGGAATCGGACCGCGCGGCACTGGTAGCCCTCTACAACGCGACCAACGGGGCCTCGTGGACCGACAGTGCCAACTGGTTGAGCGACCAGCCGCTCGATGACTGGCACGGAATCGACACGGATGCCACTGGACGGGTCACGTCCGTGAACCTCTGGGACAACGGCCTGGCCGGGTCGCTTCCGGTCGAGTTGGGAAACCTCGCCAACCTGGAATACCTGGAACTCGGCCACGACGAATTGACCGGACCGATCCCGGCCGAGCTGGAAAACCTCACCAGGCTGAAATACCTGTATCTGTGGAGCGAATTCGGTTTCGAGGGCCAGTTGACCGGGTCGATCCCGGTCGGGTTGGGCCGCCTTGCCGACCTCAGGACTCTATCGCTCTCCAACAACCGGTTGACCGGGTCGATCCCGGCCGAACTGGGTGCCCTGGCCAACCTCGAATCCCTACACCTCAGCGGCAACGAACTGAGCGGGCCGATCCCGCCCGAACTGGGCGCCCTGGCCAACCTCGAATCCCTGTCGCTCTGGGGCAACGAACTGAGCGGGCCGATTCCGCCGGAGCTCGGCAAGCTGGCTGAACTTGTCTGGCTGACCCTTTACGACAACGAACTGGACGGGCCGATTCCAGCCGAGCTGGGGCAGTTGGCCAACCTGGAATCGCTGAGTCTCAGCGGGAACGCATTGACCGGGCGAATCCCACCGGAGTTGGGGAACCTGGCCAGGCTCTACCGACTGAATCTGTCCGACACCGGGTTGAGCGGCCCGATCACGTCCGCACTGGGACGGTTGGCCAGTCTCAGGTATCTGTATCTTGGTGACAACCCACTGCTGACGGGCCGGATCCCGCGTGAGCTGGGAACGACCAGTCTCGAAGAGCTGAATCTCCTTGGCAATACCGGATTGACGGGCGCGCTGCCAAGGACCTTCACGCAACTGTCGGGCCTCCGGTCGTTGGTCCTCCAGGGCACCAGCGTGTGCGTGCCGGGAGACGCAGACGTGCAAGCGTGGCTGGCCACCCTCTCCTTCTTCAACCCCTCCGGACTCACCTGTGACGGGTCGGTGGGCGTCGCCTTCGGCGCGACGAGCTATACGGTGACCGAAGGTGAGAGCGTCCCGGTGACGGTGCGTCTGATCGACCGGAGCGAGGGACCGTCCCGGTCGATGACGATCGGGCTGAGCGCCACTCCCGGCCGCGGGGCGACCGGCGCCGACTATGCAGGGGTGCCGGCCAGCGTCACCATCACGGCCCCGTCCACCGCAGCGACTTTCGACTTCAGGGCGACGGCGGACAACATCCTCGACGACGCGGAGTCGGTCGTCCTCGGCCTCGGAGAAGCGCTGCCGACCGGGATTGCCCTGAGCCACCCGGCCACGGCCACGGTCACGATTGTCGATCCGGCCGGGGCGCCGGCCGAACGCGCGGCCGTGGAGGCGCTGTACCACGCGACGAACGGTCCGGGCTGGATCGACCGCACCAACTGGCTGACGGCCGCGCCGCTGTCGGAGTGGTTCGGGGTGGTCACGGAGAACGGCAGGGTCACAGGACTGACCCTGCCCGGCAACAGGCTGAGCGGGTCTCTCCCGGCCGCGCTGGGCAATCTGCCGTTCCTGAGAGAGTTGAATCTCGCCGGACGGTGGGACCCCACATCACGCCAGTGGTTCCACAACGCGCTGACGGGAGCGATCCCGCCCGAACTGAGCGCCCTGGCCAACCTCGAATCCCTGCACCTCGACGACAACGAACTGAGCGGAACGATCCCGCCCGAACTGGGCGCCCTGGCCAGCCTTCAGTCCCTGTCTCTCGACGATAACGAACTGAGCGGGTCGATCCCACCCGAACTCGGCGCCTTGCCCAACCTCGAATATCTGTCTCTCGACGATAACGAACTGAGCGGGTCGATCCCGCCCGGACTCGGCGCCTTGCCCAACCTCTGGTACCTGTCTCTCTGGGGCAACCACCTGAGCGGGACGATCCCACCCGAACTCGGCGCCTTGCCCAACCTCGAACACCTCGACATCAGCAACAACGAGCTGCGTGGGCCGATTCCGTCCGAGCTGGGTGCCTTGGCCAATCTCGAATCCCTGTTTCTCGGCGATAACGGGCTGAGCGGGCCGATTCCACCCGAGCTGGAGAACCTGGCCAACCTGCGGACCTTGAGGCTCGGCCCCAACAGAGTGAGCGGATCCATCCCGGCGTGGTTGGGCAACATGACCGCTCTCAGAAGCCTGAGCCTAGGCGGCACCGAGCTGACGGGGCCGATTCCACCCGACTTCGCCAACCTGACCAATCTCGATCGCCTGTTCCTCTGGGATCTCGGTCTGACCGGGCCCATCCCCTCGTGGCTCCCCAACTTGACCGGTCTTAGGATCGGCGCAAAAATAACTTCCTAGAAGTGCCTGTAGTCTCGCTATAGAG
>WTFV01000219.1 GCA_011523845.1 Acidobacteriota bacterium
CGCGAACTGCGGATCCACGAGATGGCGCCGATCGGCCGCGGCGCGTCTGTGAAGCTGCGCGAGGCGGCGGGCTACGAGGCGTCGCAGTACTTTCCGTCGTTGCCGCCGGGCGAGCGGACGCCGCCGGGCTGGATCAACCAGGACGCGGAGAACCTCACCTACGCGGACGACAGCTTCGACCTGGTGGTGACGCAGGACGTCTTCGAGCACATCTTCGACATCGACAGGGCGTTTTGCGAGATACGCCGCACGCTGCGACCGGGCGGGGCGCACGTCTTCACGACGCCCCTGGTGAGGAAGGCGAGGCCGACCGAGCGCCGGGCGTCGCGAGCCGCCGACGGGTCGATCCGGCACCACGCCGAGCCGGAGTACCACGGCAACCCGGTGGACCCGGACGGGTCGCTCGTCACCTGGCACTTCGGCTTCGACCTCGCGGCGCGCATCACCGAGCGCGCCGGGATGCCGACCGTCATCTTCTCCTACGACCGGCTCGACCTGGGCATCCGGGCGGAGTACATCGAGGTGCTGATGAGCCTGAAGCCCCACGACCGGGACTGACCGCAACTGGCGGATCGTGCCGTGCCGCGGCCCGGCCCGGTCGCCGCGCCGGACCGTTTCTCGGCCGCCTTCCTGCGAAGCCGCACGGAACGTGGGAGCGGTGGCTGCAGGCCATGACAGATGATGCACCATACGAGCCACATTCTCGAGAGCGCGGACCGAATCGCAGCGCAGGGTTCGACGGCGGATTGCCTGCGCGAGCTGCGTCGCCTGAGCCTGGACGAGTTCGCTCTCGTGATGTACGGCATGCCGGACCAACGGTATCCCGGTCTGTCTGCGGCGCTCCCGGCGATGGCGTCGGTCGATGTCCAGCGCCAGTGGACAGGCGCCGACGGCATCGAGCTTCTGAAGCAGCGCGTCCCCTTCCTGGAAAAGCTCCGGCGTCACTTCCTGGAGATCACCGGCAGGCGCCTGGAGGGAGCGCAGATACTGGACTACGGGTGCGGCTACGGCCTGATGCTGCGCCTGATGTACTACTTCTCCGATCCGGCACGGCTCGTTGGTTGCGACCCGTGGGAGCGCTCCATTCGGCTCTGCGAGGAGGCTGGAATCGGGTGCCGGAACTCGCACAACTCGCGGGTCCGCGCGTCGTGGTAGAGGACGATGGCGGGCACGCCCCGCAGCAGCGCCGCCACGGCGCCGTGCAGGCGGGTGCCGACCACCAGGTCGCAGCCGCCGAGGAAGTCCAGCCACTCGCCGACGTCGAAGAACACGCGGCCGATGCGGCCGAGCGCCGCCGCGTACTCGTCGGCGCCGCGGTACCCCAACCGCCGGGCGGAGGGCGCCAGCGCCTCGGTCCTCCCGGGGCCGGGTTCCTCCAGGTACAGCATCTCGGGCAGCTCGCTCTGCAGGACGTACGGCCGGTTCGCGGCAGCGGCGAAGCGGAACAGCGCCCGCTCCACCTCCGCCTTGGCCTCGGCGTCGAACGAATGGCCCACCACGTTCGCCGTGCCGTTGACGGCGATCCGCCGCATGTCCGCGAAGCGCTTCTTCCGCAACCGCAGGGGCGCGGAGAGGTTGGTGTAGAACGACGGGCAGCCGGTCACCTCGACGTTGGTGACGCCGAGATCGTCCAGGACGGACGCGGTGTACCCACCCCGCACGCCGATGACCCGCGTGCGTTCGGCCACCGCCTCGACGAAGCGGACGGTGCCGGCGGGCAGCAACGGCGCGATCCGCTCGCCGCCGTTCGCCTGCGCGCCCAGGCCCACCACCACGCACGGCAGGTCGACAGCCTCGATGGCCGCGGCCTGCGCCGCCAGGTCGAAGCCCCGATGGAGGAAGTTCGTGGCCGCGATGGCCACGCCGTCGAAGCGCTCGCGGATGCGCTCCGGCGGGGTGGCGAGCAACCCGCCGAACTCCGCGTTCCGGAACTGCCGCCGGACGCCGTGGCCGACCAGCAGGTTCCCCGTGTTGCGTCCGGCACGGCGAAAGCGGTGCTCGACGGGCCAGCCGGCCGCGCCGGCCCGGTAGTTGGCGCCCGCAACGAACAGTCTCACCAAGCAGCTCCCGGCTGCGAGATCACCATGGGCGCTCGCCTTCGCTGCGCCACGCCCACCTGCCGGCCGGTCGCCCGGTCACGTTCGGGGTGAGCGCGGTTCGTGTATAGTCTGCCGTACTGCGCGACATCGCGCGACGCCGGAGCTTGCGATTGGTCAACTGCGTCCTCCACATCGGCTTCGGCAAGACCGGTTCGTCCGCCTTGCAGGCGTACTGTTCGCGGTATCCGGACCTGCGCTCCGCCGGCGGCCACCGTTACCTGGTCATCGACGACGGCGGGCAGGTCCTCGACGGCGAGACGCTGCGGGCGCGGCTGGCGGGCTCGTCCCGCCCCTACCTCGCCTCGTCGCCCCGCCTCTGGGAACGCGCCGATCTGGAGACCGTCGGCGGCCGGCTGGCCGCCGCGGCGCCGGCGGGGAGCCTGCTCATCCTGTCGCAGGAGGGCTGGGACCGGCGCGGCCGCGACTGCCTGGAGGCGGACGGCCTGCGACGGCTGGGCCTGCGGGCGCGGGTCGTGGCCTACGTCCGCCCACAGATCGAGTGGTTCAACTCGGCCTGGTGGCAGTGGTGGACGTGGGTGGACGAGCTGGACACGCCGGCGGACCTGCTGCAGCGCTGGCTCGGCGGCTGGCGTCCCGGGTTCATGCGCTGGTCGACGATGCTCGATCCATGGGATGCGAACCCGCACGTCGACGAGCTGGCCGTTCGCCTGTACTGCGGAAACACGATCCCCGACTTCCTGTCCCTGGTGGGCGCGCCGGCCCCGGCTTCGGGCGACGACCTGCCGGTGAACCTGTCGCTGGCGCCCCTGCACATCCGGATCCTGAAGTTCGTGCCGCACCTGCGCGGGCAGCATACGCCGCAATACAACTGGGTGCTGCAGAAAGTCCTGCCATCGGCGGAGCCGGCGCCGTGGGCGCTCACGCCGGACGACATGCAGGCGATCGTCGACGGCTGCCGCGCGGACAACCAGGCCCTGCTGGAGCGCCTGGCGCCGGAGGACGCCGAGCGCATGCGCCGCGACCCGCGCTGGTGGTCCATCGAGCCCTATCTCGATCGCCGGCCGGCGACCGCGGACGAGCTGCAGGCGACGCCCCAGGACCTCGGCGCGGCGATAGAGGCGATGCTGACGGCGCTGAAGTCGTGACGCGTCCGACGCCGACGGCGCGGTCCGACATCCCCGGGTTCAGCAACACCGGGGCGCCCGAGGACGAAGGGCAGCACCTGCAGAACGCCTACCGCACGGCACGGCAGCACGGGGGACCCGGACGCTTCGGCTTCGACCCCGCCGCCCACCTGACGGAGTCGAGCCCGCTCGCCACGCGCGGCGCCGCAGAGCGGCTGTTCCGGGAATGGCGGCCGCACTGGGACCTCGACAAGCCCTGGCTGCTCGAGAAGTCGCCGCCCAATCTCGTGCGCACCCGATTCCTGCAGGCGCTCTTTCCCGGCGCGCGCTTCGTCGTTCTGATGCGGCACCCCGCGGCGGTCGCGCTGGCCACGGTCAAGATGGCCGCCGGGACGCCGGTTCCGCGGTTGATCGAGCACTGGCTGGCGTGCCACGAGCGATTCGAGGCGGACCGCCCGCACCTGGAGTACGCGCTGGTCGTCCGCTACGAGTCGTTCATCGCCGAGCCCGACGCCCTGCTGCTGCAGGTCTACGACTTCCTCGGCGTAGCCCCGTGCCGCCTGCAACAGGACATCGACCCTCACGGAAACCGGCGCTACCTCGAACGTTGGAACGCATTCCTCCGGGACGGGTGCCGGCCGGATTGCCCGTTCCCGGCGTGCAGACGCCTGGGACGGGCAAGAGCGGCGCGGACGCCGGGGACGGGAAAAACGAAAGCCGCCTCGAACCCGTGGGATCGAGGCGGCCGAGAATTGCGAGGGGCCGATACGCCCCTCCTCGAACGCGCCTGCCGAGCGGCTGCCCCTAGAACCCGAAGGCCGAGAGGGCCTCCGCCGCAGTGAGATCCGCCTGCTCGATGGTGATCATTCCTTCCAGGCCGTCCCTGGCTTCGTTGAGGTCGAACGTCGTCGACGCTCCCAAGGTAGCCGCATTGATCATCGTCCGGACTTCGGCCTCGCTGAGGCCGAGCGACGAGATGTCGATCAGATCGATGATGTCGCCGAAGTTGTCCTTTTCGAGGCCGACGATGGTGTCGTGCCCGTCGCCCATGTTGTAGACGAAGGTGTCGGCGCCCTCGCCGCCGGTGAGAAAGTCGTTGCCCTCGCCGCCGGTGATCGTGTCGTTGCCGGCGCCGCCGTCGATGACATCGGCGCCGTCCATGCCCATGATAGTGTCGGCGCCACCGTTGCCGTTGATGGTGTCGACGTCCTCGCCGCCGGTGATCATGTCGGCGCCGTGCAGGGAGTCGTCCAGACCGGACGCTGCGTCGCCGTTGACCGTGCCGCCGTCGTCGCCGGTCATGATTGTGTCGTCGCCGGCACCGCCGTCTATGGCGTCCATACCGTCACCGCCCATGATCGTGTCGGCGCCCGCGCCACCCGCCAGGCTATCGGCGCCGGCGCCGCCGTCGAGCACGTCGTCGCCCATGCCGCCGCTCAGGGTGTCGTCGCCGTCGCCGCCCGTGAGCTCGTCGTCCATGTCGCCGCCGGTGAGGGAGTCGTTCATGTCACCGCCGGTGAGCGCGACCGCGAAGTCCTCCACGGCAGTGGCATCGACGGTGTTTTCCTGGTTCTCCTGGCCCATGACGGTCTCAACGCCCGTGACCGTGAGGTCCACGGTAACCTCGTCATCAGCGTCGCCCAGGTTGATGGACACCGCCGACGTGGCGCCGGCGATGGTGAGCATGTCCATGCCCTCGCCGCCAATGACGCTGTCGCCACCTTCGCTCGTCAGGCGGTCGTCGCCCTTGCCGCCGTAGAGCATGTCGGCGCCGGCGCCGCCGTTCAGCCTGTCGGCGCCGTCCATGCCCATCAGCACGTTGGCTCCGTCGTCGCCGGTGAGCATGTCGTCCATCATCGAACCGGTCAGGTTCTCGATGCCGTAGAGCGTGTCGCCCATCGCGTGGCCGCCGGCGTCCTCGCCCAGCGTCAGCACCGGGGCGTCACTGTTGTCCACGTCGGCCGCGGGAGTCGCGTCGCTCAGGTCGATCGTCACCGCCGCGTCGGACTTCTGGTACGACGCGGTGCTCCCTCCAGCTTCAGTACTGTTGACGAACGTTCCCATGGGAGAGAAGCTGCCGTCGGCGCCGTTGAACATGCCGCCCTTGAGCTGGTCGGCGCCCGTGCCGCCTTCCAGCGTGTCGGCGCCCTCTTCGCCGACGAGCACGTCGTCGCCCTTGCCGCCGTAGAGCATGTCGTCGCCGACGCCGCCGATGAGGACGTCCTCGCCCATCATGCCCTTGAGCACGTTGCCGCCTGCGTCGCCGGTGAGCATGTCGGCGGCCATCGAACCGGTGAGGTTCTCGATGCCGTAGAGCGTGTCGCCGGCCGCGTGACCGCCGGCATCCATGCCCAACGCCAACCCGGTCGACATGTTGTCGGTGCCGGCCACGTTGGTGTCGGTGTCCACGCTCAGGTCGATGGTCACGCCGGCGTACTCGCCGTCCGCGTCGCGGGAGAGCGTGTAGGCCGCCGTGTCGGCGGCATCCTCGTGGTAGACCGACTCGCTGCCTGTTGCGCCGGCCTGATCGTTGGCGAAGGTGCCGTCACCCCATTGATCGAAGTCGCCGCCCTTGAGCTTGTCGGCACCGAAGCCGCCCTCCAGCACGTCGGCGCCCGTGCTCCTCGCGCCGGTGGCGGGGGGATCACCCACAGCAGGCGGCATATTCAGCATGCCCCCGACGAGGACGTCGTCGCCCTTGCCGCCGTGGACCATGTCGTCGCCGGCGTCGCCCGCGAGCGTGTCGTCGCCCATCCCGCCGTGGACCGTGTCGTCGCCCATCCCGCCCATGGCCATGTCGGCATGGCCGCCGGCGCGGATGATGTCGTCGCCGCTCATGCCCATGAGCGTGTCGGCGCCGTCTATGCCGAGCAGCCTGTTGCCCTCGCCGTCTCCGGTGATCATGTCGGCGAAACTCGAACCGTAGACGTTCTCGATGTTGACGAGGGAATCGCCTGCGGCGTTGCCCTTCTCGCCCACGCCGGTGCTCAGGTTGACGGTGACCGCCCCGCCCCTGAGGTACGCGACCCAGTCGCCGTACATGCCGTGCTCGCCGCCGTTGAGCGCGTCCGCTCCGGCGCCGCCGAACAACCAGTCGTCGCCCTTCCCGCCGTTCAGGTCATCGTTCCCACCGAGACCCCAGAGCACATCGTCGCCGCTGTTGTCCTCGCCGGGCATCGGCAGAACGTCGGCCATGTCGGTCCCACGAAAAGTTGCCATTTGCCGTTTCTCCTGGACATGAGAGTTGAAGAAGCACGCGAGGGGCACAGCTCGGCGTTCGGCGACCCCGCTACGTCAAGGCGGCAGCATAGGGGCAACGCCGCCGACGTGTCAGGGCGCCTCTTCCTCTGTTCATCGCGTATTCGTCGCGTTCTTCACGACGCCGCGCGGGGCTCCTTTCCCCGCCAACGCCTCGTCGGCGGCCACGCCGCCCTTCTCGAGCCGCACGATCCGGTTGCAGACCCGCCCCAGCAGGCCCTCGTTGTGCGAGGCCAGCACCAGTACCCCCACCTCGGCGAGCAGCGCGTGCAGGCGCGCGTGCACCTTCTGCAGGAAGGCGGCGTCGCCGGCGCCGATCCACTCGTCCATCAGCAGTATCTCCGGCTGCCGGGCGGTGGCGATGGCGAACCCCAGGCGCGCCTTCATGCCGGCGGAATAGGCGAACAGCGGCAGGTCCAGATAATCGCCCAGCTCGGTGAACTCGGCTATCTCGGCCGCGGTCCGCTCTATCTCCCGCCGCGTCATGCCCGCCGCGAGGCCGCAGGTGCGGATGTTCTCCATCCCCGTGGCGTCGCTCTCGAGGCCGAGGCTGAGCCCGAACATCGTGGTCACCCGTCCGGCCACCCGCACGCGGCCCCGCGCCGGCTCGTAGATGCCCGCCATGGTACGCAGCAAGGTCGACTTGCCGGCGCCGTTGGGGCCTGTCAGGCCCACCCGCTCGCCGCGCCCGATGCGCAGCGTGACGTCCCGCAATGCGTGGATGGTGATCACGTGCCGCGTCCCGTAGCTGACCCGCGAGCCGATGCGCCGGCCGAGCAGCCGCTTCTTCAGCGAGCGGCTCTCCGCCCCGTAGATGGGGAAGTCGACAGACACGCGCTCGAGGTCGAGGGCCAGCATCGCACTCACAGCCAGTAGGGCACCCGGGCCCGGTAACGCGTGAACACTATACACGCCGCCGCCCAGCCCCCCGCGGTCACCCCCAGTACCAGCAGCCAGGTAACGGCCGGCACCACCTGGCCCAGCAGCGGCGCCCGGATGAGCTCGACGAAATAGGTGAACGGGTTGTACAGCGCCAAGTGCGCGCGCGCGCCGAGCATCTCGGGGATCCAGATGACGGGGGTCATGAAGAAGGCGATGCGCATGACGCTGGCGACGATGGGCGGCACGTCCCGGAATCGCGCGCACACGGTACCGAGCAGCAGGCCGACCCACACCGCGTTGAGTAGCGCCAGGGCGAGGCCGGGCACGATCTGCAGCCCCGCGAGGCCCGCGAAGACCCCGAACCAGAGGGCCACGCCAACGTAGACCGGCGCGTTGTGCGCCATCTCAAGCAGGTTTCCCCACACGTCAGTGAAGACGAACAGCGACAGCGGCCGGCGGTCGTTCATGATCCACGCCTTGTGCCGCACGAAGATGGAGCAACTGCCGGCGATCACCCCGGAGATGAACTGCCAGGCGATGAACCCGAGGGCGAGGTGGGGGACGTAGCGTGCCGGCGGCAGCCCGAACAACTGCCCGTACAGCAGGCCGAGCGCGGTAACGGTGACGGCCAGCGAGAGGGTCAGCCAGAAAGGGCCGAGGAGCGACCGGCGGTAGCCCCGCCGCACGCCCTGCAGCCCCATGACCGTCCAGAACTCCCACAGCCTCAAACCCTCCAGCAGATCCTCGGCGGCCAGCCCCGCCTGCGACGGGGGCGCCGGCGCTTCCCCGCCCGCCACACGCAGGCCGTGCGGGCGCACGGTACCGGTATCGGCAGGCACGATCCGCTGCATCAGGCCCCCGGCCTCACCGCCATGAGGTTGGCGCGCCGCAGCCTGGGAAGGATCTCGTCGCGGGGACCCCAGGCGTCGACGGCCCCGTCCTTGATCACCGCCACCGTATCGGCCAGCGCGGCCACCCCGGCCCGCTGCGCGACCAGCACCACGGTGACGCCCCGCTCGCGCAGCCGCCGCACGGTGGCGGCCAGGGCCAGCTCGCCGTCGCCGTCCAGGTGCGCGTTCGGCTCGTCGAGGACCACCAGGGCGGGGTCGCCGAACAGGGCCCGGGCCAGCGCCACCCGCTGCCTCTGCCCCCCGGAGATGGGCACGCCGCCCTCGCCGATCGGCGTCTCGTAGCCGCGGGGCAGGCCGAGGACGATGTCGTGCGCCCCGGCCAGCCGCGCCGTGGCCACCACGTCCTCGTCGGCCGCCGCGCCCAGCCGGGCGATGTTGTCGCGCACCGTGCCGGCGAACAGCTCCACCGACTGCGGCAGGTAGCCGACGTGGCGCCCCCGGTCGGCGTCCGGCCAGACCGCCACGTCGGCGCCGTCGAGGCGCACGTGCCCGGTCGTCGGCTGCAGCGAGCCGACCAGCAGGCGCACCAGGGTGGTCTTGCCCGCCCCCGACGGCCCGACCACGCCGAGCACCTCGCCCGCCGGGAGGTCGAACGACACCTGGCGGACGATGGGCGCCTGGGTGCCGGGCGGGATGTAGGTCACCCGCTCGAAGGTCACGCGGCCGGCCGGCCGCGGCAGCACCGTGGCCGCCTCGCCCGCCGCGACCCGCTCGAGCAGCGCGGAGAGCCGGCCGTGGGCGGCGCGGGCGCCGACGAGGCTGCGCCACGCGGTGATGAGCTGCTCGAGCGGGGCGAGGCCGCGGGCGAGGATGATGGCCGAGGCGACGATGCTGCCGGCCGACATCTCGTTGTAGACCACCAGGTAGCCGCCGACGCCGAGCATCGACGCCTGCAGGCAGAGGCGAAAGAACTTGGCCGCGGCGCCGATGCCGCCCGCCGCGTCGCTGGTCGCCGTCTGCAGGTCGAGGCCGCGGTCGGTGGTCTCGCGCCAGCGCCGAACCAGGGCCGGCAGCATGCCCATGGCGGTGATGGCGTCGGCGTTGCGGATGGCCGCGTCGGCCGCGTTCAGCGCCTCCACCCCGGTCCGGTTCGCCTCGGTCAGCCCCTTCCGGGTGACCCGGTCGTTCAGCACCGCGAGGCAGAACAGCAGCGCCGCCCCGAACAGCCCGATCCAACCGAGCAGCGGGTGGATTAGGAAGACGATGGCCAGGAACACCGGCGTCCAGGGCGCGTCGAACAACGGCATGATGCCGGCGCCCCCGAGGTAGCCCCGCAGCGTCGACAGGTCGCGCAGCCCCTGCGCCGAGACGGCGCCCCCCGCCCGCCGCGCCTCGGCCACCGCCCCGGCCAGCACCGGGCGCCCGAGCTCGCGGTCGAGCCACGCGCCGGCGCGCGCCAGTATCCGCAGGCGCACCGCGTCGAGCAGGCCGAAGGTGGCCAGGCCGACCACCGCCATCGCGCTCAGCGCCAGCAGGGTGTCGACGTTGCCGGTGGTGAGCACCCGGTCGTAGACCTGCAGCATGTACAGCGGCACGACAAGGAGCAGCAGGTTGACGCAGGCGCTGAAGAGCGCGACGGCGACCAGGACGCGGCGGCACGCCGCGAGCGCCGCGGCGAGGGGATTGACGACGGTGGCTTGCAAGGACGTACCGATATGGTAAACGGAAAATGATACCACGCGGCGGGGCGGCCGCGTGCGTGTCGTGCTCTGCCCCTACGCCGGCGGCAACCGCAGGGCAATCTGGAACAGGGCCGACGCCACGACGCTCAACCCTGCCAGCAGCAGCGCGATCGCGACCCCGACCATCCACTTGAGGATGCGAACGTCAGTCGCGATGTCGCCCATCTCTTACGCCGCGGCAAGGGCGACTTCCGGGTCCGCGCCTGCCGACACATGGGCCATGTACGTCTTCGAAGCCGCCGCCTTCATACGTTCAGCCTACCACGTCAGCCGCCCAGCAGCCCGGTGGCCACCGCCTCGAGCAACTGCGCGCGCCGCGGCAGCAGCTTGTTCCACGGGTAGCGTTCGGCGGCGCCACGGCAGGCGCGGGCGCGCATCTGCGCCAGCTCCTCGTCGCCCCGGGCGGTCCGTTCCAGCACGTCGCAGATGCGGTCGGCCAGCGCGTCCGTGTCGAAAAAGTCGACCAGCAGCCCGTTGTCGCCGTCGGTCACCACCTCGCGCACCGGCGCGGTGTCCGAGGCGACCAGCGCGCAGCCGGCGCACAGCGCCTCGAGCGGCGACCACGAGAGCACGAAGGGAATGGTCAGGTAGACGTGGACGGACGAGGCGTGCAGCACGTCGCGGTACCGGCTGCGCGGCAGCAGGCCGGTGAAGTGCAGTCGGGTCAGGTCGAAGTCCAACTCGCGCAGCGCCTTCGTCTTGTACGTGTCGCCGTCCGGCAGCTCGCGCCCGTAGGCGACGCGGTCGGCGCCGACGATGACGACGTGCGCTCGCGGCCGCCGCTTCTGCACCTCGGCGAACGCGGCCATCGCCTGCGGAAAGCCGCGGTAGGGCTCCATGCCCCGCGCCACGTAGGTGACCAGCTCCTCCGCGTGGGAGAGGTCGAGGCCGGGCAGCTTCAGCCGATGCCCCGGGCGCGGAGCGAAATAGTCGGCGTCGACGCCGTCGTGCTGCACGGTCAGCTTGCTCCGCAGCAGCGCCGGAAACTGCGCGGCCTGGAACCGGGTGGGCACGATGCCCCAGTCGCACGCCGCCCAGTCGAGGAGGATTGGGGCGTTGCGGGTGCGGACGGCGAGCAGGCCGTCCGGGGTCGCGGGCTGCAGGAAGCCGATGTCCGAGTCGGGCGCCCCGTAATACCACTCGAAGTAGCCGACGCGCTTCGCAGCGGGCCAGACGTCGCCGACGTACAGCCCCGGCCCCTTCCCGGCGTGGGACACGATCACGTCGGGCGCATAGCCCTCCTTCTTCATCTTCACGGCGGCGCGCGCGAACGCCTGCCCGTTGAGGACCGCCTCCTCGATGAAGCCGAGATAGGGATGCTGCTTCTCGCCCACCTTGCGATGCGGCTCGAAGCGGACCACGCGCAGCCACTTCGGCGGTTCGCCCTTCCACTGCGTGCCGAAGGCGACGTCGTGCCCGCGATCCCTCAGGAAGCGGGCGAGCGGGCCGAACTGGGACGGGAAGTTGTTGTGGAGAAACAGTACACGCATGGGACCTGCAGGCGTCGCGTGGCGTGTGCGCCGGGCCGGCCGGGGGGCACCGCGTCAGGACAGAAGCCGGACGAGCCACGTCACGGCAGCGCCGACGATGCCGGTAATGAACGTGCCGCTGCTCGCCCGCAACCAGACATCGAGGGTCCGGACATTCGGGCGAGCGCTTCGGCAGCGGGTACGCCCGCCAAGCGGCCATACCCGACCGGTCGGCGAACGACCGCTCCGTTCTTCTGCTCGACCCCACGCCTGGTCGTTCTCCCGATCCGGCACGCGCAACACCGCTGGGGCCGGCCTCGACCAAGGCTGTCAGGGACGAAACTGCGCCCTGTCTCCGATGCAGGAAAGGCGTTCACGAAACGACCGCAAGAAACCACACAGGTGAGAAGCAAGCGTGCAGACCACACGGACCTAGCGAACAAGATAGAAGGGTCGGTCAGCCTACCTGTCGCCGATACGCGAAACCGTCCATCCCCAAGTAGGTTACCTGACAAAGGGCGACTCCCGGCCACAAGCCGGTATTGGTGGCAACAATGGACGGGGGCCCTCCGCCCACAGAACAGTAGGCCCCCGTCCCCAACCCGAACTCAAGTCGCCCAGCTACCCCCCGAGCATGAAGTCATCGACGGAAAGATCGGAGCTAGGGACTCCGGTTATCGTGATCGCGTAGGAGTCAACCTCAGTGACATCCTGTTCGGCGGCCGTAGTGTTCTCGTCATCGGCCTCGAGCACCACCTTCGTATCCCGATTGACGCTCAGCGTTACCGCAGCGTTCGCCACGTCGGCGGCGCTCACTGTCAACAGCCAATCCCCTGCGTCCTCGCCCGGTGCGGTGCCCGTGCCCCCGGTTGCAGAGCTGTAAGAACCGTTGAGCAATGCAAAGCGCAACGCATCCGCGGTGATATCCACGCCGCCCCAAGCGCCGATGTCTATCGTGTCGCCGCCGTCCTCCTCGAAGTCAGTGATCGTCGCCGTGAATGTTTCGTTGCCCCCGCCATCAGCCGTCCTGGCAGTACCGTCATCCGACACGCCGTCGTCGTCCGTCCCGAACGCGCCGAACATGAACGTGTCGCCCCCCGCACCGCCACTCATGTCCTCTGCAGTGCCCACGACACCCAGGCCGGGGGCGATCATGTCATCACCGTCGCTTCCGATGATGGTGTCGGCACCCGCCCCACCGTAGAGCTTGTCAGCCCCTTCGCCGCCTGTGAGTTGGTCATTCCCGGCGCCACCCTGGAGCTCGTCAGCCCCCATGCCGCCATCAAGCGTGTCGTTGCCCATGCCGCCCATGAGAACGTTCGCCATCGCATTGCCGGTCAGCGTGTTATCGCCGGCACCACCGGTGGCGTTCTCGAAGCCCTTGAGCATGATCCCGTTGACGTCGACATCGCCGCTGAGGTCGATGTCCTGGTCTGCCGCGATGGTGTCCGCGTGGGCCGAACCTTCGATGATCTCGATGTTCTTGAGCGTATTGTCGGCAGTGGTGGAACCGGGCTTCGTTACCACCACGGTGGTGGGGTCCACCTGGGATGCGTTGACCGTGATGGGCTTTTCCGCGTTCTTGTAGGAGACAGTATCCATGTCTCCCTCTTCGCCCTCGGCGTTTTCGCCGCCGTCCAGGGTATCCTCCCCATCGCTCGCGTAGAGCATGTCGTCACCCATGCCGCCCATGAGCATGTCGTCGCCCATGTCGCCGTTAAGGGTGTCGTTCCCGTCGCCGCCCATCAACTGGTCATTCCCCTGGCCGCCCATGAGCTTGTCTCCCATGGCGCCGCCGGTCAGGGTGTCGTCGCCCTCGTAGCCCATGAGCATGCCGCCCATCATCTCGTCGCCCAGGGTCAGCATGTCGCCATACATCGAACCGGCGACGCCCTCGATGTTGCTGAGCGTGTCGCCGTCTGCGTGCCCGCCTGTCCCCATGCCGGTGCCGAGGTTGACGGTAACTGCCTCGTTCGACAGGCTGTACTGCACGACGTCGGTACCCTCGCCACCGTCGATCTCGTCCATCCCATAGCCGCCCTCAAGGGTGTCGTCGCCGGCGCCGCCCATGAGGATGTCGTCCTGCTTGCCGCCCCAGATCACGTCGTTGCCGGCCCCGCCGTCGATGATGTCGCTGCCCCTGTCGCCGTAGAGCACGTCGTGGCCGGACCCGCCGTCGATCTCGTCATCGCCGGATCCGCCCCGAATCGTGTCATCGCCGGATCCGCCTTCGAGCAGATCCCGGCCGTCGCCGCCCAGAATCCTGTTCGCCCGGCCGGAACCCGTGATGTGGTCGCCGTGCATCGACCCGGCGACGTTCTCGATGTCGATCAACTCGTCGCCCTCGGCATCGCCACCCCTGTTGAGGTTGGCACCCGGCCGCAAGCTGACCGTCACGCCCTTGGCAGAGCTGAAATAGACAGCCCAGTCCTCGCCTTCGCCGCCGTCGATTACGTCCGCGCCCATCCCGCCGGACAGCCAATCGTCGCCAGCTCCGCCCATGAGCGTGTCGTCGCCGCCGAGCCCCCAGAGGAGGTCGTTCCCCACGGAGCCATCAAGCATTTCGCCTTCGTTGGTACCGTGGATCACATTGTCGAAAGCCATGTTGAATCCTCCCACCTTTCGTCGGTGGCGGGACCGCTACCGGCCCTCGCCCTCCAAAGTAGCGCAGCTCAGCGCCAACAACCCCCCCGCCCGGCCAGCTCCGCTCGCTCACCAGACACGTGACTAGCCGCTGACATTACCTCGCCCGGACCGGGCATGTCAAACCCCGCGACGCGAAAAAATCAACAGGCGGCATGGTACACGACGCACAGAACGAGGGCAACCCTTGGTCGTTCTTCTCCGTTTCAGGACGCCGCGCCCGCCCCCGCCGTGGCCCCGTCGGCGGCCAAGCCGCCCCACACGCCAACCTCAGGATCCGGTCGCAGACCTGCCTCTACCAGACGCTCGTCGTGCAAAGGCCAGCAGCAGTATACCAAGCCCGTCGAGCAGCGCCAGTCGAAGACGCAGGGCCATCCCACGCTAGAGATGACGCGGTGAATCGTCGTGGTATCGCGG
>WTFV01000257.1:0-12170 GCA_011523845.1 Acidobacteriota bacterium
CGGACTCACTCATGAGGGCCTCATCATCATCTATGATCAGATCCAGACAGACGACAAGGGCGTGGTTTCGCAACCGGGATACACCTTATCGAAGCCCTCGAATGGTCCAAACGACCGGGACCACCTCAGGGAGTCGGCCGAATCGGCCGCGCGAAACAAAGGCCGCAACGCATTTTCGTCCCGCCGGCCGATTTCGCGTTGCTGAACGTTTTCGGCCGCGGCACAATTCCCCTTGCACACGCCGTCTCCGGCGTGCCGCGGCCAGACTCGACTCTCTCACCGGTTCCACAATCGCAAGGCGGGAGACTGACTCGGCCGACGTGGGAATCCTGCCCGCCACGCACTAGCTCGCCGGGCGCCGTGCCGGTCCTCGACGAGTTGTCCGACCTCGGTGACCCGTACCTCCGCTGGCAAGGCGTAACGGGCTCGAAAGCGGGAATGAACGTTCGCAGCCACGGGAAGGCATCGCCCTGGCATCGCCCCCGCGCCGACTACAACCCTGCAGCCACGCACGTATACTTCGTACGGACGCTCCGTAATGACACCGACCAACGGCACGCCGGATCCACAACGCCTCAAGGCGCTCGTGCGCAGTATCGTCAGCACCGCCGCGCCGGAGCGGATCATTCTCTTCGGCTCGGCCGCGCGGGGCGACATGCACGCCGACAGCGACATCGACTTGTTGATCATCAAGAGCAACTGCCGCACGCTGGCGACCGCCGCCGACATCTACGGCAACCTGCCGGTCGGCGGCGTCGAGGCGGACATCACCGTCATGCGACAGCCGACGCGCATGCAGCCCTTGACGCGGCCGTGGCTACGGCGTACGGTTGGCCGACGGATATCTCCGACGATGACGTTCTGCGCGAGTTGCTGGCGCGGAACGGCGGCGGGGCATGAGCAAAGGGGGGCACATGAAGGGGTCCGGCGGGCATGCGGCGGCGATGCGAAGCGCGGCGGCAGTCGTGTTGGCGGTCGGTTTCGCTGGCGGCAACGGATCGCCTGCGTCCCCCTCGGAGATGCCCTCGCTGACGGTGGACATCCACGCGACCGACTCGGGCATGAGGCTCGGTTCGGTTCTCGTCGAGGACACGGCTGATGGTGCCCGCTTCACGCCGAGTCTGAGCGGACTGACGGCTGGCGAGCATGGCTTCCACGTTCATGAGAATCCGGACTGCGGGATGGCGGGGCAGAACGCGGGTGGGCACTACGACCCGGCGAACACGGGGCGTCACGAAGGCCCGGATGGCAACGGCCATCTTGGGGACCTGCCGCGACTGGCGGTCGACGGCGGCGGCGGCGCGACCGTTCCGGTCGTGGCGCGGCGAGTACGCGTGAGCGACGTTGTGGGTCGTTCGCTGATGGTCCATGCCGGCGGCGACAACTACTCGGACATGCCCGCACGGCTCGGGGGCGGCGGCGCTCGGGTGGCTTGCGGGGTCATTCCGGCGACGGCGAGTTGAGCCGCGTTACCCGCACGGCTGCGCTGCACGAGGGGAACGACTCACAGTGGGGGCACCCCCTGCCGCAACGTGATGGCGGAGGCTTTGCCACGGGAGGCTCCGTCAGGTCGCTCGATCACTACTATCCGTCCACGGTCCACGGGTCCACGGACGGCTGGGTTCGTCCCGTTCAATCCACTCGCAAATTGTGCACGGAACTGTACACGGCCGCCGCGGAAGTTCTATAAACTACTGAAAATAAGCGGGTTGCATATCTCCGCTACGTTCGGTGCGGAAGCCGACCTCTTGTCGCTGCCACCGTGCCGCCAAGTCGTCCACCAGGTTCGAGGGGCGCGCGCCGTCAGGCCCTTGCGCTTCTCGACGCGCGCTCTGGTGATCAACACTCGAACTCGGCCCGGCGGTTCGCCAGCTCGGTGAGAATCTCGGGGGCTTCCTTCAGTGCGGCAAGCGGGCCGAGGTGCTCGTCGATGAAGCAGAAGCGCCAGTCCCGGGCTTCGCAGAAGTCCTGCAGGTCGGCCGCGACGCGGATCAGCTCAAGCACGGCGGGATGCCGCCCGCATGAACCAGCGCTGCTGTTCGACCAGGCCCGACGTCGGCCGCGGAGCGCGTGGCGGTCGGGTGTAATCCACCTCGCCGCACAACAGTGCGATTGCGCGTTGCGGGTCGAGGTGCCGCAACTCGGCCCGACGCACCCGTTCGAGCCGGGGCCCGGCCTCCTTCCAGGCCTGAACCCACCGCCTGCCCGCGGCGATCTGCTCGGGGCTCCAGCCCGCGAGAGGCTCCTTCCTCACTTTGCCATTGTAGCGGCCCGCGCCCACCTCGCGAGTTCGGCGGACTACTCGGTACCGCCGACTTCGTGAGCCCGCCGCGCCGGGGAACTGCCCGAGCGCGCGTCCTGCCTCGCCGGCGACCAGCGATAGAGCCTCAGCGCCAGCGGGGCTACGGCCGCTGCGCTTGTCTGCGGGCCAGCCGGGATCGAACCGCCGTACTCCACAGGTGACCCGCTTGCCCAATCGCACAGGGGGACTCGCGTCTGGCCAGAAGACCCGAAAATGTCTCCATATGGAGGCAGTAAATCGTTCTAATGTCGCAATAAATCCGTGTACACTAACGTCGGCCGACAGGATGACGATCCGATGGAAGGCGCGACGGCGTAATCGCACCAGGGGCGTGTCGGGTGATCCCTGCGCAGACGCCGACGGTGGGCGGCGGATCGGCGTCGGTGAACGTGGCGCGGTATTTCGCGGACCCGGACCGGGACGCGCTGACGTATACGGCGGGTTCGATCCGGACAGGCATCGTCAGGGCCCCTGTCTCGGGCGGCACGGTGACGCTCTCGCCGGTTTCAGCGGGCGGCGACGGTCCACCATTGCCGCCCGCGACGCTGATGGCGCGACCGCGACGCAGTCGGCGCATCTGACGGAACTCCGAACCACGTTGAGCCAGGCGTACGACGCGGCCGGCCAGCCGCGACCGGCCTGCATCGACGCGGCCGTCAGACCGGGAACGACTCCCATCCGGGCCGCCCAGGTCACCGAGCTGCGAGCCGCGGTGGTCAACACCGGCAGCAACTGCTCTGCCGGCGTACAGGTCACGGTGGAGTCGGGTGGTGGAGGAGAGGCGCTCACGGGCGAGATCACCACATGCTCGGGCACCGGAAGAACGGCGGGAACCCTCGTGGACGTCGTGATCGCGGGCACGGTGACGGCCCGGAGGGCCGTGTCTCTGCTGACCCTCACCGGACGTGCCAATGGCGATATCGTAGACATCCAGTATATCGGCAGCATGTCGGCGGGGCAGACGGAGAGCTTCTCCATGACCGGAGTCATATCCACGAGCGCCTCCACGCTCCGGTGCAGGATCGAGGCGGACTACCGTGTCTCGGCTGCGAGGGCACCGAGGGAGACGCCGACCTCCCTTTCCGAAACAGGACCGATTCGCTGAACGGGCTGGGGTCCGGAATCCTCGTCGAACGCGCAATCCGGCATTACGGCGAGCGCAACGGTCTCGGACGGTTGACCGGCTGGTCGACAAGGCCTGCACGACGACTGCTTCACGCATCGGCCAACGGCTCAACGCCGATTGAGTCACTTCGCGCCGGCGCCGATCACGCGGTTGCTGCGCCGCGGCGGTCACTTCGCGGGCGGCTGGTGCTTGTATCATGCGACTGGCGACTCGCGTTCGCCGTGCCGCTTCGGCACCTGTGCGAGCCGGGCCCGGGGCCGAACGACGGGAACAGCATGCAGGTCTGGGATCCGGATCGGTACGCCGCGCACGCGCGGTTCGTCTCCGACCTCGGGGCGCCGGTGGTCGAGCTGCTCGACCCGCGGCCGGGCGAGCGCGTGCTCGACGTCGGTTGCGGCGACGGCGCGCTGACCGAGAAGCTGCTGGAGGCCGGTTGCCGCGTCGTCGCGATCGACGCCAGCGAGGCGCAGGTACGCGCGGCGCGGAGGCGCGGGCTCGATGCTCGCGTCGCGGACGTCACCGCCCTGGACTTCGAAGGCGAGTTCGACGCGGCGTTCAGCAACGCGGTGCTGCACTGGATCCGGGATCCCGACGCCGCGCTGGCCGCCATTCACCGCGCGCTGGCGCCCGGCGGGCGGCTCGTGGCCGAGCTCGGCGGCCACGGTTGCGTCGCCTCCGTCCGCGCCGCCTTCGGCGAGGTCCTGGCCAGGCGCGGCATCGAGGCCGAGCGGCTGAATCCGTGGTACTTCCCGACCGCCGAGGAGTACGGCGAACGGCTCGCCGCCAACGGCTTCGACGTCGACTCGATCCGGCTGTTCCCACGACTGACGCCGCTGCCGTCCGACGTGACCGACTGGCTTGAGACCTTCGCCCAACCCTACCTGGCCGGCGTGCCGGACGGTGAGCGGCCCGCCGTGCTGATCGAGATGCGCGAGCAGCTCGATCCGGTCCTCGGGACGCCGGACGGCGGCTGGGTCGCCGACTACGTACGCCTCCGCTTCGCCGCCACGCGGCGCGACTGAGACACCATGACGGCCGCACCGACCGCATCAGCGGGCACGACCCCGCCGAGCTCCTGGGTCTGGGGCTTCGGCCGGCTCGCGGTGCGCGCCTACTACCGGGTCGAGCGCATCGGCGGCAAGCTGCCGGAGGGCGCCCTGCTGCTGGTCGCCAACCATCCGAACACGCTCATCGACCCGGCGGTCATCCAGACCTCGGCAGGGCGGCGCGTCCGGTTCCTCGCCAAGTCCACCCTCTTCGCGTGGCACCCGCTCAGCCCGCTCATCCGCCGTTCCGGCGCGATCCCGGTATACCGCAGGATGGATCCCGGGGTGGACACCTCACGCAACGTGGAGATGTTCGCGGCGGTGGCGGCCTCCCTCGCCTCCGGCGAGGCGATCTGCCTGTTCCCGGAGGGCACGAGCCACGCCCGCGGCAAGCTGGAACCGCTGCGGACGGGCGCCGCGCGCATGGTGCTGAACAGTTGCGCCGCCGGGCACCCGGTGACCATCGTGCCGGTGGGACTCAACTTCGATGCCCTGGCGCGGTTCCGCTCCCGGGTGACGACGGTCTTCGGGCGCCCGTTGGAGTACGGAGACCTGGCGGTGCGCTACGCCGGCGACGAGATGGCCGCCGTCCGGGAGCTCACCGACCGCATCGAGCAGCGGCTGAAGCATCTGATGGTCGAGGCGGAGCCGCGGCACGACCTGCCCATCGTCGAGCGCATCGATCGCCTCTACGCCGCCGCCCGCGGCGCGTCGCGCGACGCGAGCGAGCGGCTCGGCCGCAGGCGCCTGATCGCCGCGGGCATGGCGAAGCTGCGCGAACGGGACCCGGCCCGTCTGGCCGAGATCATGACCCAGGTCGAGGACCATCTGGCCGGCCTGGCCCGATTCGGACTCCGCGAGCGCGACCTGGAGCAGCGCATCCCGGCGTCCGACGTCGCGCGCTTCGCGCTGCGGGAGGGCCTGCTGGCCCTGGTCCTCGGGCCGCTGGCGCTCGCCGGCGTCGTCGTATTCGCCGTGCCCTACCGGCTGACCGACTGGATCGGCCGGCGGGCGCCCAACCTGCAGAGCCGCGCCGTGTGGCAGATCATCGGCGGCGGGCTGCTGCACGCGACCTGGATTGCGGCGCTCGCGTCCATCGTCGGATCTCGAACCGGCGCCGCCGCCGGGGTCGCGACCGGTTTCGGACTCGCGGCCCTGGCCGTCCTCGGCACGCTGGCGGTCGAGCGCGAAGCGGCCGTCTGGCGCACTACGCGCGCCTTCTTCGCGCTGCGCCAGATGCCGCTCCGGGCACGCAGCGCCCTGCGGCGGCGGCGCAAGGCGCTCGCCGACACGCTCGACGACGTGCGCGCGTGGGTGGAGAGCAGGACCCGCTACTGATCAGAGCCCGAGCTGACTCGCCATGTCGTTGAAGTCGGTGGCCACGAGGTCGAAGTCGGGATCCGGCGTCAGATCGCGCTCCACGTTCGGTCCGAACTCCGTCGGACGCGGCACGTAGCCGGTGCGGAAGCCGAGACGGGCCGACGCGCGCAGGTCCCCCTTGTGCGCCGCCACCATCATCACCTGCTCGGGGTCGAGTCCCAGCAGGTCGGCCGCGGTGAGGTAGGCCTCGGGATCGGGCTTGTAGTGCCGCGCGAGCTCCGCCGACAGCACCGCGTCCCACGGGATCCCGGCGTTCTTGGCCATGTTGACGAGCAGCGCCACGTTGCCGTTCGACAGCGACGCCAGCACGTAGCGCCTTCGTAGCCGGGTGAGTCCTTCGACGGTGTCCGGCCACGGCGTCAGGCGGTGCCAGGCCCGGTTCAGGTGGTCCAACTCCTCCTCGGTGAGACGCTCGAGTCCGTACCTGGGCACCAGTTCATCCAGGATCATCCGGTGCAGGTCGTCGATCTTCGTCCAGCCCAGCTCGCCGCGGCGCACCCGCCCCATGGCGGGCCCGTAGCCCGCGCGCCAGTCGTCGGCGAAAGCGGCCCAGTCCGCCTCGATACCCTTGGCGCGCCCGACGGCCTCGCCTTCACGCGTGATGCTCGTCCGCCAGTCGACGACGGTACCGAAGACGTCGAACGTCATCGCGCGGACGCCGCGGATCCGCTCGCCAAGCTCCTGTGCCGGCGGCAGCGCCGCAAACGCGGCCGTACGCGTGAACGCCGCGGCAACCAGTGCGCCCGAACCACTCACCAGAAACACCCGCCGCCGCATCTCCCGGTCCTTCGATGGCATCGAGATCCTCCTGCTTCCCGTCCTGCCCAGCGTACCGCTCCCGCACCCGCCCTGTCCATGCGGAACAGCGCCGGCGCTTCGGATAGAATCGTGGCGTTTCGACATGATGCATCCTCCAGCGGGCCGCCGATCCGAGACGCGTTCGCCGCCGCGCGCCGGCGAGCCGACGGTGCAGCTCGAAGCGGACGACGCCAGGACGCTCGCCGCGCTGTACGACCAGCACGCCGGCGCCATGTACTCGCTGGCCATGCGGATCGCCGGCGAGCCGGAGGATGCGGAAGCCATCGTGCGAGGCGTCTTCGCCGCGGCCTGGTCCGAGGCGGGACGCCGTACCGGCACGTACGCCGCGGATGTCCACTCGCTGCTGTCGAGCACCCGCATCCGCGCCATCGATCACGTACGCGCGCGCGCCGCGCCGGGCGGGGCGGCGCCTTCGGGCAGGAACGCGGTCGGCGGCGATGCCGTACCCGGCGCACGGGCCGGCGACATCGCGACGCTCCACCTCCCCAACCCCGTTCAGGGAAGCGTTGCCGACGAATACGGTCCCGAGGAAGCGCAGCGTCTGCGCGCGGCTTTCCGCGGGCTTCCGCCCCTGGAGCGACTGGGCATCGAGCTGGCGTACTTCGACGGACTGACCGTCTCGCAGATTGCAGCCCGGATCGAGCAGACCCCGGGCGCGGCCAATGCCCGCATCAGGAGCGGCCTGCTGCGGCTTGCGGGCCGCTCCGTCGGACCGCGCGGGGGCGACGCGCACCACGAGATGCCTCCGATCCGCGAGCTGGCGAGTCTCTACGCGCTCGGCGCGCTGAACGCGAGCGAGCGGGCGGCATTCGACGCCCATCTCGAGGTGCACCGCGAGTCGGTCAACGAGGTGCTCTCGCTGCTGCCCGTCACGCGGCATCTCGCCTGGGCGGCGCCCCCGCACGAGCCGCCGTCCGAACTGCGCGAACGGGTCATCCGGACCGTGACCGGCGCCCCGCTTCCGGACACCGCGCAGGAAGGCGCCCCGCTCCCGAACACAGCACAGGAAGCGCCCGAATCGCCCCGGCCGGCGGCGGTCGCCGCCGAACCCGAACCGCCCGCGGATGACGGCGCGGTAGCCGCGCCCGGCGTCGGGAGCCCCGAGCCGGCGAAGATCCGCGGCGCCCCCGGACTCGCGGATGGCGGGAGCAGCCCCGAGCCCGTGCATTCCGGCGCTGGCGCCGCGCCCGCGGATCCCGGCGGCAACCCGGGTCCGTCCGACGCCGGCGACAGGTCGGCGGCGGGTGCCGGGCAGCCCGATCCGGCAGTCGACGAGACGGCTCCCGCCGCTCCGGCTCCGCCTGACCGGCAACCTCCGGCCGTCCAGAAAGCGACTCCAGGAATGCAGAAGGCGACTCCTGCCGTGCAGAAGAAGGGTAGACGCTGGGGGACGGCCCTGCTCGCCGCCGCAAGCCTCGTCGCCGCCGCCGGTCTCGGCCTGTTCGCGGCCCGGCAAGTCAACTTCGCCGCGGCGCTGCAGGAGAACCTGGACGCCGCCAACACCCAGGCCCGCATAGCGGAGCTGGAGACGGCAGCCGCGCGACGGATCGCCGACGAGCTTCGGGGAGGCGCGCGCGTCCTGGCCGCCGCCGACGTGCAGACGCTCGACCTGGCCGGCCAACCGGCCGCTCCCGACGCGCGGGGACGTCTGTTCTGGAGCCCGACCGAGGGGGGCGTGTTCACCGTGACCGGCCTGCCGCCGGCGCCGCCCGGGCGAGTCTACCAGCTCTGGCTGATCCCGGGCACGTCCCCCACGAGCGCGGCGGTGCTGGACACCGACCCGGAGGGCCGCGCGATGGCCGCCGTCACGCCGCCGGACGGCATGACCGAACTGGTTCCCGCAGCGGTGTCGCTGGAACCCGCCGGCGGGGCCACGACCCCCGGCGGGGACGTCTACCTGCTCGGCCGCCCCTGACCCTTGACCCGGCCGTCCGTGCCCGCCCCTGCCAGTACGTGCGTCCAGGAGCTTGCGCCGCAGGGTCATGGAGCGGGGGGGATGGGCCGAAACGCCGAGCGAGCGAGGCGTTTCGGGGCGCTAGCAGCCCGTGGTGGAACCCCGCGTCCCACCGAGACCGGCGAGGCGCCCGTCTGACAAGGCGTGAGTAGGGCGCGTATTGGGCGTATTCGACCGACGAACAACGCAGTCAGACGGGATGCATCGCCGCTCGAATGCAGCGGGCACTTTGTTTCGGGGCGCTACGGCGCGTCGGCACCCAGGCTGAGCAGGTTGGCGAGCAGCGCGTACGCCCCGGTGGTCCCGGCCGGAAGCTGCCGCCAGAGTCCGAGGCCGACGTAGATCCACCGCCCGCGGCCCGGTTGCGCCTCGACGAGGGCGCCCCGCTTGACGCCGGGGTTGTACTCGAACGTGTCCTCCAGTTCGACGAGGTCGGCGTAGCGCTCGTCGCGCTCGCCGAGGAAGTACAGCCCGCGCTCCTGCACCCACTGGTCCCAGGTCGCGGCGCCGACCCGATTGGGCCAGGCGAAAGCGGGATGATCGTTGGCGAGCACCGTGATCGGCGCCCCCTCGTCGGTCACGCGGTTGCGGCTGACGACAGCGGGATACGGACCGTACTGCGCCTGGTTGAATTCGAACTTGTTGTACTGCACGATGACCGTGCCGCCGTTGTCGACGTACTCCAGCAGCCGGTCGTTGTTCGCGCGCAGATCCTGCCGCCGCTCGTAGGCCCGGACGCCGGTGACGATCACGTCGAAGCGGGACAGGTCTCCCCACGCGAGGTCGTCGGCTGCGATGAACGCGAGCCGCGCCCCGAGTTGCTCGATCGCCGCCGGCACGGCGTCGCCGACGCCCTCGACGTAACCGACCGTCAGGTCCGGCGCGATGGCCACGTCGATGATCTTGAACGTGCCGGCCGCCGCCCGGCCGATGTGCCGGCGCTCGATGTGCGGGTACTCGATCACCTGGTAGCCGCGGTCGAACCGCTCGCCGGCGTGCTCGACGACCGCACCCACGGCGTACTCCCCGGCGGCGGCGCCCGGCGCGGACACGCTGAAGCGGACCGTCCGCGACTCGTCCTCGCGCGAGAACCGCACCGGCACGGACTCGGGCGTCGCCTGCCAGCCCGCGGGCAGCTCCAGCGTCACGTCGCCGGCCGCGGCCCCGGGTCCCGTGTTCGTGACCGTCACCCGCACCTCGCGCGCGGCGGCGGAGCCGGTGGGGATGATCGCGATGTCGGGGGTCATGGAGACGGCGAACCGCGGCACCACCTGCAGGTCCATGCGCTTCTCGCCGGTGAAGACGTCGTCGACGTAGCGGTAGCGGACGGGCCGCTCGACCGCGATGCCGATGCCGTCCAGCTCCACGTCGAAGGTCACCCGGAACGGGGTCGGGCGGAACGGGAGGCCGAAGGGCACGTCCGGGTCGAACGCGTAGCGATCCGCACCCTCGACGTGGCTCCAGTGGATGTCGGTCGGCTTGGCGGCGGCCGGAATCGAGGCGTCCACCAGACAGGTCGCGACCCCACCGCCGGGCAGCGAGTCACCAGCACAGACGAGGCCGTATTCGAGGCCGGACAGGCGAAACGCACGGATGACCGCATCCTCGGCGCCGTGATTCGCCGCCCGCAGCTCCACCTCCACCGACTGCCCCGGCGTCACCACGCCGTCATCCGCGAACGCGTCGAGCTGCAGTCCGTGGGCCAGCACGGCAGCGCGCTCGAACTGGCGCTCCTTGGCTTCCAGGCGGAAATCGATCTCGCGCCGAGTCTCTTCGGTCAGCCCGATGTCCGCGAGACCGCCGCGGAGGCCGCGAACCGCCGCCAGACCGGCCACCACCGGCTCGCGCGCGCCGGCCATTCCCGCGGACTCGAAACCCTCGAGCGCCTCCCGCGCGTGACGGGCCAGCCCCGCAAGGGCCCGCTCCAGCTCGGCCGGCGGACTCTCCCCGGCGAAGCGCGCCAGGCCTTCGAGCGAGGTGTCCACGCCGTCGAACAGCGAGGTCTCGTCCGCCGCCGAGTGCCCCGGAATGGTCGTCTCGGTCAGGCGATAGCGCCCGCCAGCCGCCCCGGACGGCAGCGCCACGAGCTGCGAGGTGCCCTGGCACTTGTGCATGCCGCGGGCGCGGCTCCCGATCTCCGCCCAGGTGGCGCCGAGCAACGGGTCGTAGCCGCCGAGTTCCACCGTGGTCAGGTCCGGGTCCGGCGTCGACCGCGAGCGAAATCCGGGCGGCCCGGCGCCCATCCCGAAGGGGAACCCGACCCGGTAGTAGAACTTGTGCGCCTGCCAGGGGACCAGCCCGTCGGCGATCTGCTCGGGAAAACGTGCCGGATCCGCGGCGGCGTGCCACGCCTCGTGCGCCAGCACCGCCGACGCCTGATGATGCTGGCCGCCCCCGCGACCGCCGGGCGGCAGGGCGGAGACGACGTCGGGGCGGATGGTGCGGATCATCCGCACGAAGTCGCCCAGGGTCTCCTCCCTTCCCCAGCGCTCGAAGGTCTCCTCGATGCTGAAGGAGTATCCGAAGTCGACGGCGCGGGTGAAGTACTGCTCGGCGCCGTCCAGCCGGTGGGCGGCATGCAGCTCCTCGGTCCGCAGCACGGCCAGCGCGTCGAACAGCTCGGGGCCGATTTCGTTCTGGCCCCCGTCGCCGCGCGTCGCCGACAGCAGGACCGTGCGGTGGCCGTCTCCCTTGGACAGCCGCGCCAGCAGCGCGTTGTTCTCGTCGTCGGGATGGGCCACGATCGACAGGAAGACGCCGGTACTGTTCAGCGCGCGCAGGGCCACACCGAGCGCCGCGCGGCCCTCGCCGGATACGACCGGCTGTGCCTGGACCGCGGGCGCGAAGAGGCCGGCGACGACCAGAAGCGATACGGCAAACGCGGCTGTGAATCGATTGGCGTGCATGGTGCCCCCAGTATAGCGGCGCATCACGATCCGCCCGGGGATCGTGCAGGCATCGAAGCACCGGTTCTCACCGCCGGCGCGTCCCGCCCGAGCACGGCCCGGTAGAACGCCTCGTAGCGCGGCACGACCTCCTCCGCGCAGAAGCGATCGTGCACGGTCCGCCAGCCCCCGGCCGCGATGCGGCGATGGAGTGCCGGGTCGGTCAGCAGGCGGACGGCGCACGAGGCCATGCCGTCCAGGTCATCCGGGTCGCGGAGGAAGCCCGACTCGCCGTCCGTGATCACCTCGGGCAGTCCGCCCACCCGCGAGGCGACCACCGGCACCTCGCATGCCATCGCCTCGAGGGCCGCCACACCGAAGCTCTCCTGCGCCGAGGGCAGGAGGCACAGATCGGCGACCGACAGCAGGGGCACGACGAGTTCCTGCTCGCCCAGCGGCTCGATGTCTCCCGCCAGTCCCAGATCCCGCCCCCGGCGGCAGGCCGCGGACAGGTCGGGACCGTCGCCCACCAGCAGAAGACGCGCCGGCACCTGCTCGCGGATGCGCCGAAAGAGCTCGACCACCACGCCCGCCCGCTTGACCGGGCACGACGAGTTCCTGCTCGCCCAGCGGCTCGATGTCTCCCGCCAGTCCCAGA
>WTFV01000257.1:12270-14164 GCA_011523845.1 Acidobacteriota bacterium
CCTGCTCGCGGATGCGCCGAAAGAGCTCGACCACCACGCCCGCCCGCTTGACCGGCCGGAAGTTCGAGACGTGAATCACCAGCTTCGCGTCGGAGCGGCCGCCGCGGTAGCGCGCCGCGAGGCCGGCGTCGGTGATTCGCCGGTGGTTCCGGCAGTCGAGGAAATTGGGGATCACCTCGATCCGCGCCTTCACCGGCAATTGACGGTACGTGTCGTCCCGCAGGCTGCCGGAGACCGTCGTGACGCCGTCCGACTGGTCGATGGAGAAGGCAACGGTCTCCAGGTAGGAGGCATCGCTGCCGATCAGGGTGACGTCCGTGCCGTGCAGCGTGGTGATGACCCGCGGCACGTGGCCGTCGCCGGACGCGGCCAGGATCTGGCGGGCGAGGTAGGCGGCGGTCGCGTGCGGCACCGCGTAGTGGGCATGGATGATGTCGAGGCGACCCTCGCGGCATACCTCGACGAGCTTGTTGGCGAGCGTCAGCAGGTACTGCGGCTCCCGGAACAACGGATAGCCGGGGGTGCGGACGGCGTGGAACGCCAGCCCCGCCTGGAAGTCTCCCAGCCGCACCGGCGGCTCGCTGCTGACGAGCCGGACTTCGTGGCCGCGGCGCGCCAGGCCCTTGGCGAGCTCCGTGGCGACGATGCCGCTGCCGCCGACGGATGCGTAACAGACGATGCCGACGTTCATGAGGCGATCTTCCGTGCGCCGTCATCTGCCCGGTCGTCCCGGCGCTGCGTCTGCTATCTATAGACGCGCGCCGCGGGCAGCACGTTGCGGTTCGGCCGGCTGGCGACGGCCGGGCCATTCTAGCCCAAGTTTAACAGCGGCATTTTTAAGTTATTTAGAATCATTGGTTTACGACGGCAAGAATACTCGAGTGGCACTACAAACGCGTGCAAACCGGGAACCGAGTCGGTCAGACGGTCGTCTTGCGGACGCCTCCTGGCTGCGGGTCGATGCCGAGCGCGGCGTAGATGGCGCGCTGATCGGGTTCGGCTTGGGTGGCGGTGCGCACGTGCAGCGTGCGTCCGTCAGGGCGCCGGAAGGTGGCGGTGACGCGCTGCTGGCCTTCGAGGATGCGGCGTAGGGTGGTCCAACTGGCGTGTTCGCCGTGGGCTCGCAGCCGGGTGCGGATGACCTGCACGAGTTGGTAGGCGATGACGGTGATGAACAGGTGGCCGTCGGCCCGCCGCGGCTTGTGGTGGTAGATGGGGCGCAGGCCGAGCTCGGACTTGAGCGCGCGGAAGACGGCCTCGACGTCGGTGAGCGTGGTATAGGTGCGCCACAGGGCGTCTTCGTCCCAGTCGGTCTCGCTGCTGCGCAGACAGTAGACTCCCGGATGCGTGGCCATCGAGCCGTCCTGCGGACGACGGGTCCAGGTGACGGCGGCGGCCTTCTCACCGGTCTCGTCGGCGGTGACCGCGATCTGGTAGTGCGGGGCGACGCGGGAATGCTTTGCCTTCAGCCGCCCGATGCGCTGCCAGACCTGGCCGAGTCGCTTGTGGGCGCGGGGGCGCGCCAGCCCGTCGTTGAGCCTGGTCAGGGCCGTCTCGAAGCGGGCGGCGAAACGTTCGACGATGCCGCGTTCCTTCTCGGCCCGCTCCTCGGAATAGCAGTACAGGCGCACCTCGTTGGGGTCGGTCGAAACCACCTTGTGCAGATGCACGGTCTGTTTGGATTGGGTCTGGATCGACACGGCGGCTGTGGCGTCGAATTGCCGGTGGCGTTCACGACTGACGACCAGATAGCGGTAGCCGTTGTCGCGCAGCCACCCGATGGCGGCCTCGGTGGCGACGCCGCGGTCCATGACCACCAGAGCGCCGGCCGGCGCACGAAGCGCCTCGAGCATGCCGGCCAGCGTGCGGTGCTCGCGGACGTTGCCGGCGAAGA
>WTFV01000141.1 GCA_011523845.1 Acidobacteriota bacterium
CCGGCATCTCCAAGCGCATCTATCCTCACCTGCTGCGCCATACCATGGCCACCCGGCTTTTGGCCATCGGCATGGATATCGCCGACGTGCAGAAGTTCCTCGGCCATGAGGATATTGCCACCACGCGCATCTATGCCGAGACCAGCCTTGCCATGCTGCGGCGCAAGTTCGACCAGGTTACCAGCCAGACTGGTCAGGACCTGGTACGGCGCATATCGAGGACCCAAGGGGAAGTCGTCGGCGCCTTCGCAGCCGACCTGCTGGCAGACCCAGGGCGCGGCGCTATATGAGCTGCTGATGCATCATCTCAAGGTGGCGGCCGGCACGGAAAGCATTGTTCACGGGACGCCGGTAGAATGTCGTTTGCAGAAACGGCTGGCGCCGTTCCATGCGCTCAAGGGCGTCCTCGATGTCCTCGCGTTCGTCTTCCGTCAGATCCTTGGTGCTCCGGCCCTCGAGGACACCGGAGATAAGGCCGACAACGAGATCACGGTCCGACCAGGCATCGTAGCCCATCGCCTCCGCCTGCCAGCCCCGGTACCCTGGAGGACCGCCGCAGTCCTCGGGCGGACAGGCCCCGGAACCGCCAGTGCAGACGGGGTAGCTCTTCTTCGGGTTGCGAGACAGAAGCTTTTCGATGCGCACCTCATGATCCCAGTAGTCGCCCATGTCGTAGAGATAGGCGAAACGGTCGCCGTCGCGAAACCCGAACCGGGAAAGGGGTGTGTCCGGGATCTCTGCATGAAGATCAATGGAGCCGTAGCGCACGGCATGGATGTCGAAGTAGTAGAGATGGATGCCCTCCCAGCCCATCGCTACCTGCAGGATGCCATGCAGCTCCCGAAGGGTTACGGACTCCGGCGCCAGAACCCGCCTCCAGATCATGGGGCTTAGACCCAGCAGGCGGACTTTCAGCTGAACGATGCGTGTGGATGCTTCCGGGCAGGCCATGGGTGTCTTGTGCCATCAACCGTTCAAGGCCGCAATTGCCCCACACTTTTTGGTGCTTCCCCCTATACACGAAGCTGCGGTGACCGGAGGATCGCACGCGCACGCCGAGCCCCGCCTGGCGGGTGTCCCGGACCGTGTACTCGCGGGCCGCCGGTGTCAGCCGCGCGACGCCCGCGTCGGTCAGACGCTTCCTCTTCCCGGCCATGGGTCAGCTTCTCTTGAGGACGGCGCCGACGGCGTCTGCCGCCTCGCGCACCTGAGCGTCGGACATGTGCGTGTATTTCAGCGTCGTTGCCGGATCGCGGTGCCCGAGAAGACGGCCGATGGTCAGCACCGTCTCGCCCTTCGCGAGCGCCGTGCTGGCGTACGAGTGCCGGAGGTCGTGAAGGCGGACATCGCACAGGTCCGCTTCCGCTCTCACGCGATGCCAGAACTTGCCGACGCCGACCGTGTGCTGGAAGCCGGCGGTCCGCGGCGAGGGGAAGACCCAGACGGACGTGTGGGGCAGGCCGTCGAGGATCGCGCGCGCGGCGGACGAGAGCCAGACCGTGCGGGGACCGACCTTGCTGTCGGGCAGGAACAGCTTGCCCTCGCGGTAGAAGGACCATTTGAGCGTGGCGATCTCGCTCTTGCGGCATCCGGTGAGCAGCAGCAGGCGAACGATCGCCACGGCCTGCGGCCGGTCGGCCTCGTGGCGTGCCAGCACTTCGCCCAGCCGGCGCATCTCCGCGGTAGACAGGAAGCGCTCGCGCCCCTGGCGGCGGTATCGCTTGATGCCCGTGCACGGGTTGGTCCCCTCGGCCCGGTAGCCGTAGACCTCGGCCTGTCGCATGATGACGGACAGAACGGGGGCCGAGCGGTCGGCCGCCACCGGGGTCTCGTGGAGGGAGGCGAACCAGCGCCGGACGCCATGGGCGGCGATGTCGCCGATCCGGCGTCCTTCGAACCAGGGCAGGATCTGGTTCCTGTAGTATCCCAGGTTCACCTTGAGCGTGGACGGCTTCCAGTTTCGGGCATATCGCCGGAAGACTTCATCGCCAACGATCTCGAACGGTGTGTCCGGCGGTGTTGCGGCCTGCGCGTCGCTCCCCTCGCGGATTGCGGCCAGCAGGGTCCTGGCCCGGCTGCGGGCCTCGTCCGCGCCGATGAAGCCGGCATCGCCGACGATCTTCCAGACCCGCTGACCGTCGTGCTGGCTATGGATGAAGTAGCGCCTGGCGCCCGAGGGCAGGACCCTGACGCCGAAGCCCTTGAGGCTGCGGTCGCGGATGTCGTAGGCGGACTTGCGGGGCTTGAGCGTGCGAACACGGCGTTCGTCGAGACGAACCGTTGCCATGAGTTGCCTCCTGCGTTCTGTTGCGGCCGGGGAGAAAACGCGGGCCGATTCCGCGTCTCCCGGCCTTGACAGGAGGAAAAAAGCAACGCTACATCAATGTATTAGAACCGAAGGTGCGCCGGCAGGTGTGAGAACCTTAACTCGCGTCAGCGAGTCCATGCGGAATCGGCGTTC
>WTFV01000227.1 GCA_011523845.1 Acidobacteriota bacterium
GGCGAGCCGTCGCCCGACGAGTCGGTTGTGGTGCTGACCTTCGACGGCAAGGGGGGTGGTGCCCGCCTTCGACGGGTCAAGTAGCTCTTGCCATGCTGCTCTCAGAAGCCCCATGGACCTCCTCCGGGCCGCCGACGAAAAAGAGCTACACCCACTTCGATGCCGGGGTACTCCGCGCGGCGCGCCTCGACCTTGGCGGCCGGCGTCAGAATCACCAGGTCATCGAGCGCCTGCGGCGACGCGCCGTAGTCCGCGCGCAAGCGGCTCACTTCCGCTTCGACGGCATTGGGCGCCGCCATTGAAGTGAACTCCGGCTGGTAGTCGAGCGTGGCGCTGTAGTGGAAGATGACCCCGGCGAGCGGATGCGGAAGACGGTTAACGCCCGCCACCGGCATGCAGGCCATCTCGATGACGCTGCCCAGGGTGTAGCTCTTGCCGCCGCCCTGGACACCGAAGAGGCTGATGGTGTGAGTCTGGTTCAGATCCAGCGCGATGGTGCGGCCGGACATCCGGCCGATGAGACCGTACTGCGGCGACGCCCCGGTTGCGCCGAGGACCGCATCACAGGCCGGCCCGGCCGCGTCCGCGGGCGGTTCTCCCGACTGAACAGGGAGCATAGGTTGGGCCAAGGCAGGCGACGGCGGAACGGACGACAAGGTCCCCGTCTCGGGATCGACCGGCTCATCAAGCGTGTTAAGTGTTATGCGACACTCAACCGGGATGGAGCGGGACCGTGGCAGGCACCTTCGGCGAGACGATTCGGGAGATGCGCCAAGCGCAGCAGATGGGCCTGCGGACCGCCGCCGACCGCCTCGGGATCTCCCCCGCCTACCTCAGCCGCATCGAGCGGGGCAAGGAGCGCCCGCCGAAACCTGATCTCGTGAAGCGGCTGACGACCCTCCTCGGCGGCGACCCGGACCAGCTCTTCCGACTCGCGGAGAGCACCGATCCCGACCTCGCCGAGTACGTCCACAGTATTCCGAATGTCCCAGAGTTCCTCCGCACGGCCAAGGCGATGAAACTGACTTCGGAGGACTTCGCGGTGCTGATCGAGCACATGAAGCGGCGGAGGCCGTCGGAAACCGTACGGACGAACAGGGATATAGCGGGACGTTTCTCGCGGATCGGCCCGAGCGTCAGCCAGGGGAGACACGGTCCGGCGTGCGCTCAAGTTGCACCGGAAGAGAACTCTTCCACAACCGGACCGTGAAGCTGTGCTCCTCCTCGATCAGGTCGGGGTCCGTGCCGTTGTGCGCGCGCATGCCCGCGACGATCTTGCGGGGGACGCCGAGCCCGGCGGCTTCGATGTAGCGGTAGTCGCGCAGGACGTCGCGCGTGAGCTCGTTCCTCGAGGCGCGGCACCCGGTGCGCATCTTCTCGACCGTCACCGTGTTCGGGAGCCTGCCCGGCGAGACGACCTCCAGCCGGTCCGCGTACAGCGACAACTCGATGTCGGTCACCGCGATGGTGTAGTCGCGGTGCGCCACGGCGTTCACGAGCGCCTCGCGCACCGTCTCCAGCGGATAGTCCCAGCGCTCCGCACGGCGGCCACCGTCATCGATCCAGGCCTGCACGTCGATGTGGCGCCGCACGAAGTCGAGCGCGCCCTCGATGACGCCGGCCTCGACCGTTCCGCCGTACTCGGAGAAGGTTCGGGGCATCCGGGGGTACGGCTGGTCGAAGTCCGACGCCGGAGCAGGATGGAGGGGCACGAGCGGACCGCGCAACGTGGCGCGTGCCTTCGCGTCGTAGTCCTTCTCCGCACCCGAGTAGGCGACGGCGCTGATCCCGGCCTGCGGCAGGAAGCGGTTCGGGCGCGCGCCGAAGAGCAGCAGACCGGCGCCGCTCGCCATGAAGTTGCGGCGGTCCTCGACCATCAGCTCCGAGTTGACGAGCAGCCACCGCCAGGATTCGACATCGTCCGGCGGCGGGCAGTGCTGGCGCCGCAGGTCGCGGAAGTAGTTGACGAGATGGCGGCGATCGAGGTCGTCGAGCGACGATCCGGGAACGGGCCGGCGGTCGTACTGCAGGCGTCCCGACTGCATGTAGAGCTCCGACCGGTTCATCGCACGTTACCGCGTCCGACGCGCCAGGTCGTCGGTTCGAACTCCGCGCCGCTCGCCGATTCGGAGGCGCCCGTCATTCTCCACACTCTACAGCGCCAGTCATCGGTGAAACGGCGCGAACCCGATGCTGGTTCCGTTACCGCCCCGAAACGCCTCGCTTGCGCGGCGTTTCGGCCCATCCCCCCGCTCCATGACCCCGCGCCGCAGAACTCCGCTTCGTTGCGTACTGCAGCGCAAGCTCCTAGGCCAACTCACCTGCCCAAAGGCGGTCCGCGAAGACCTCGGCCGGCAGGATGTCGATGCCGTCCTCGGTGCGCCGCGCGCGGGGCTCCAGACTGACCACGACGCGCCGGCCGACCTCCGGATGATCCTCGACCAGGCTCCGCAACCCCTTCAGGTGATCCCGGGTAATCCGGGCACTCGCCTTTGCCCCGACGGCGAGTTGCATGTCGCCGAGCACGAAGTCGACCTCGGTGCCGCCGGCCAGCCGCCAGTAGGCGAGCTCGCCGTCCCATTCCCGGTAGTCGATGAACGCGGAGAGCTCGTGGAACACCCAGTTCTCGAACGCCAGCCCGTAGAGCTCGGAACCTGGCAGAAGATCGCCCCGGCGCGCCAGGCGGTTCACGACGCCGACGTCGGCGAAGTAGAACTTCGGCGCGCCGATCGTCCGGCGCTTGGGACGTTTGCGCCACGCCGGGAGGCTCCGCCCCAGGAGCGTGTCCTCGAGAATCCGGAAGTAGCCCTTCACCGTGTTGCTCGACACGCCGCACTCGCGGGCGATGGTCGAGCAGTTGACTATCGCCCCGTCGCCGAGCGCCGCCGCATCCAGGAAACCGGCGAACGCCGGCAGGTTCCGCACGAGGCCCTCGGCGGCGATCTCCTCCCGCAGATAGTCCGCGATGTAAGCGTCGAGCAGACGGCGCGGCCGGCGCGCCTCGTACATCCGCGGCAGGTAGCCATGGTTCAGCATCCGACGCAGGTCGAAGCCGCTTCCGATCTCCCCGGCCGTCAGCCCGTGGAGATGGTAGCGAAGCGCCCGCCCACCGAGCAGATTGGCGGCGCCGCGCCGCACCTTGCGCGCGCTCGACCCGCACAGCGCGAAGTGCAGTCCGCGGTTCTCGATCAGCCAGTGCACCTCGTCGAGCAGCGCCGGGACCCTCTGGATCTCGTCGATGACGATCTGCCGCCCGGGCGTCGGCTCTTCGGCCTCGATCTCCTGGCGCAGCGACTCCGGATGGATGGCGTAGCGCCGGAACTCGTCGGCCTTCAGCAGGTCGATGCGGCGAACCTCCGGATAGCGCTGCGTCAGGAGGTTGCTCTTGCCGGTCTGGCGCGGTCCCCACAGGAAGAAGGACTCCCGGCCCGGATCGGGAAGGACCAGGCTTCTCTCGAACATGCGCTTAAAAATATCATGACAATCTGAATTGAATATGCAAGTTCGCGGTCAGCGGAACATTGTCCTCTCGTCACGGGTCGCGGCGAACAGCGTGAGCTGGACTGCGTCTTCGATCTCCGGTTGCGCGAGCACCGGCCGGTCGTGAACGATGGCGAGCAACCCGACGCCGATCGCTTCGCTGCGCAACATCGCCGGGTCGTAGAGGCCGAGACCACGGCGGATCGTCCACCAGAGCTTGCGTCGCCGCTGCAGCGGGGCGTCGTCGATCGCGCGGACGGCCGCGATGATGCCCCTGTGGCGGGGGATTCCCGTAATGCGCACGCGGTCGTCGAGGACGGCTCTGATGAGATGCGGCGCCTCCGACAGCCAGTCGCCGGGCGGAGCCAGGGGGCCGCTCTGCACGATGACGCGCTCGTCCACGCCGGTATTCTGCCCGAATCAGGAGCGAACTTCCGGTTCCGGGCAAGGACGAGCGGACACAGGCGTACCTGCGCAACTGGTCGAGTGTCATCTCTCGTGTCTCCTCGTACGTGTACGCCGGTACGGCCTACTGTACCGGCGGACGGGCGATTCGGATTCGCCCACCCCGGATGGTGACGATTGCTTTCGCCTCGAGGAACTTCATGGTTCCGCGACGGACACGGCCGACAGCGTGTCCCGGGCGATCACGGCATGGGCGTAGGCGACGCATGCGCGAACGTCGTCCGGCTCCAGCTCCGGGTACTCGTCGAGGATCGCTTCCGTGGTAAGGCCCTGTGCCATAAGGCTCAGGATGAACTCTACCGACAGCCGCATGTTCCGGATGATGGGCTTGCCGTCGAAGACGTCCGGGCGCGCGGTGATGCGCTTCAGCAGTTCCGAATGGTCCATGTCGTCCACTCCCTCGTCCATGGTCTCTCTTGCGCCGACGGCTCGTTGAAGAGCGAACAGGTCAGGATCTGGCCGGTGGCAGGTCGGGTCGAACTGCTGCGAGACGTCATGGTGTCGGTGTGGGTCATGCCGTCGCTTTCGGCCAGTCGAGAATCGTACCAGAGGTCGATCAGCCCGCGGAGCCGCGGATGCGACCCCGGCACTGGTCGCGAGCGGCAGGTCACGAATCAGTTGCGCTAATACTAGGGATGCTTGCCATTAGCGGCGGAGGTAAGTACAGTGGCGGGTTCATGCATTTGGAGGCGCTGAGCATCTTCTGCGACGTGGTCCGGCACCAGAGCTTCTCGCGGGGCGCGCTGGCCAACTCGGTCAGCCAGTCCGCGGCGAGCCAGGCGGTGCGGCAGATCGAGCGGCGGCTCGGCGCGCAGTTGATCGACCGGTCGCGGCGGCCGTGGCAACTGACGCCCGAGGGGAAGCTCTTCTTCCAGGGCTGCCAGGAGATCGTCGATCGCTACCACGAGCTGGAAGAGGCGGTCCAGCGCAGGCAGGATCCGTCCGGCTACACGGTGCGGCTGGCGTCGATCTACTCGGTCGGGCTGCACGACCTCAGCCAGTACGTGGACCGGTTTCGAGCGGCGGTGCCCGGCGCCCACGTCGACATCGAGTACATGCACCCGGACGAGATCCCCACGCGCATCCAGAACGATCAGTCGGACGTCGGCCTGCTGGCGTTCGCCACGCCGGGCCGCGACCTGACGGTGGTCCCGTGGCGGCAGCAGGCGATGGCCGTCGCCTGCCCGCCGGCGCACGGGTTCGCGGGCCGGACGACGGCGATCGGGCCGTGGGAGCTGACCGGCGCCGCGTTCGTGACCTTCGATCGCGGCCTCCGGGTCCGGCGCGAGCTCGACCGCTATCTGCGGCGGCACGGCGCCGAGGTGGATGTCGTCGCCGAGTTCGACACCATCGAGAACATCAAGCAGGCGGTGGAGGACGGCGCGGGAGTGGCAATCCTCCCCGAGTCGACCCTGCGGCGCGAGGTGGAGCGGCAGACGCTGGTGGCCATCCCGCTGGACAAGCTCGACGATGAAGCGCCGTTCGTGCGGCCGCTGAGCATCGTCCACCGGCGCCGCCGGCGACTCAATCCGGCCGTGACCGAGTTCATCCGGCTGCTGCGGCTCGACGGCGGCGAACGGACCGCGGATGACGCATCGGCGACGCGGGAGGCCGCGGCGGCAGCGACCCGGGCGGCGGCGGCCGCAAGCGGCGGCGGACAGGCCGCGCCGGCCAGGGTCGCGCCGTAAACCGGCGGTCGGGCTCCGGATTTTCGAACGAATGAAGACGACCATGCAGAACTCACGCCCCAACGCCCCTCCCGCCGGGACGCTGCCGCGCGCCGAGGGGCTGTACGACCCCCGCTTCGAGCACGACTCGTGCGGGGTCGGGTTCGTCGTGAACATCAAGGGCGAGCGATCGCACAAGCTCGTCCGGCAGGCGTTCGAGGTCTCGGTCAACCTCCTGCACCGCGGCGCATGCGGCTGCGAGGTGAACACGGGCGACGGCGCGGGCATGCTGCTGCAGCTCCCGCACAGGTTCTTCCGCAAGGTGGCGCCGGCCGCCGGCTTCGAGGTGCCGGAGCCCGGGGCCTACGGCGTCGGGATGGTGTTTCTCCCGCGCAACGCGGCCGAGCGGCGGCAGGTGGAGGAGACGTTCGACCGCATCGTCGACGAGGAGGGGCAGCGGCTGCTCGGCTGGCGCGGCGTGCCGACCGACAGCGGGCACCTGGGCGCCACGGCGAGGAGCGGCGAGCCGGTGATCCGGCAGATCTTCATCGGTCGCGACCCGGCGCTGGACGAAGCCCCCGACGCGGCGGCGCGGTTCGAGCGCAAGCTGTACGTCATCCGCAACCGGGCGGCGCACGAGGCCGACCGCCTGCAGCTTCGCGAGCGCGACCTGTTCTACGTCGCCAGCCTCTCGTCGAACACCATCGTCTACAAGGGGATGCTGATCGCCGACCAGGTGGAGCGGATGTTCCCCGACCTGGCGGATCCGGACGTCGAATCGGCCCTCGCGCTGGTCCATTCCCGGTTCAGCACGAACACGTTCCCGTCGTGGCCGCTGGCCCACCCCTACCGCTACATCGCCCACAACGGCGAGATCAACACGCTGCGCGGCAACATCAACTGGATGCGGGCGCGCGAGGCGCTGTGCCAATCCGATCTCTTCGGGGACGATCTGCGGAAGCTGTTCCCGCTCGTCCGCGAGGGCCAGAGCGACACGGCCACGTTCGACAACGTGCTGGAGTTCCTGGCCCTGACCGGCCGCCCCCTGGCGCACGCGATCCTGATGATGATCCCGGAGCCGTGGAGCAACCACGAGTCGATGAGCCCGGAGCGGCGGGCGTTCTACGAGTACCACGCCTCGCTGATGGAGCCGTGGGACGGCCCGGCCTCCATCGCCTTCACCGACGGCACCGTCATCGGGGCGGTGCTCGACCGCAACGGGCTGCGGCCCTCGCGCTACTACGTGACGAAGGACGACATGGTGATCATGGCGTCCGAGGTGGGCGTCCTCGACATCCCGCCGGAGAACGTGCTGGTCAAGGAGCGGCTGCATCCGGGGCGCATCTTCCTGGTCGACACGGCGCAGGGACGGATCGTCGACGACGAGGAGATCAAGCGCGACCTGGCGCGCGAGAAGCCTTACGCCGCGTGGCTGAAGCAGGAGCTGATTCACGTCGACGATCTGCCGGCCGCCCCGAGCGTCCCGGCCGCGCCGCGGGAGCCGGTGCGCACGCGGCAGCGCGTCTTCGGGTACACCGAGGAGGATCTGCGGATCCTGATCGCGCCGATGGCGCAGAACGGGGCCGAGCCCATCGGCTCGATGGGCACCGACACGGCGCTCGCGGTGCTCTCGGACCGGCCGCGGCTGCTCTACGACTACTTCAAGCAGCTCTTCGCCCAGGTCACCAATCCGCCGCTCGACGCGATCCGGGAGGAGCTGGTCACCGACATGGGCTCGACCCTCGGCGCCGAGGCCAACCTGCTGGCGCCGGACGCGCGGTCGTGCCGCCACGTCAAGGTGGACGCGCCCATCATCACGAACGACGAGCTGGCCAGACTCCGGCACATCGATGATCCTGCGTTCCGGTCGGCGACGCTGCCGATGCTGTTCGACCCGCGCGCCGGCGCCCAGGGCCTGGAGAAGGCCATGGACGAATTGTGCCGGGCGGCCAGCGAGGCCGTCGCCGGCGGCGTCACGCTGCTGGTGCTGTCCGACCGCGGCGTCGATCGCGAGCACGCGCCGGTCCCGGCCCTGCTGGCCACGGCCGGCGTTCACCACCACCTCGTGCGCGAGGGATCCCGCACGCGCTGCTCCCTGATTCTCGAGACCGGCGAGGCCCGCGAGTGCCACCACATGGCGCTGCTCGTCGGCTACGGCGCGGCGGTCATCAACCCGTACCTGGCCTTCGAGACCATCGGGGAGCTTCTGACCGAGAGCGAGGTGCAGGACATCGACCTGCGGCACGCCATCCGCAACTACATCAAGGCGTGCACGAAGGGCGTGCTGAAGGTGATGTCCAAGATGGGCATCTCGACCCTGCAGAGCTACCGGGGCGCGCAGATCTTCGAGGCGGTCGGCCTCGACAAGGCGTTCGTGGACCGCTGCTTCACCTGGACCGCATCGCGCGTCGGCGGGATCGGCCTCGATACGGTGGCCGAGGAGGTCGTCCGGCGCCACGCGAAGGCGTTCGTCGAGCGCGGCCGCGAGGACGACGAGCTCGACTCGGGCGGCGAGTACCAGTGGCGCCGCGACGGGGAGTACCACCTGTTCAACCCCGAGACGGTGTTCAAGCTGCAGCATGCCAGCCGCAGCAACCGGGCGGCCGTCTACCGGGAGTATGCGCAGCTCGTGAACGACCAGAGCCGGCAACGGGCGACGCTGCGCGGCCTGCTCGAGCTGAAGCCGGCCGCCGAGCCGATCCCGATCGGGGAGGTGGAGCCGGCCGAGGCCATCTTCAAGCGCTTCTCCACCGGCGCCATGTCGTACGGCTCGATCAGCGCCGAGGCGCACGAGACGCTGGCGATCGCGATGAACCGGCTCGGCGGCAAGTCGAACACCGGCGAAGGGGGCGAGGACCCGGCCCGGTACACCCCCGACGAGAACGGCGACCTGCGGCGCAGCGCCGTCAAGCAGGTCGCCTCGGGCCGCTTCGGCGTCACCAGCGAGTATCTCGTCAACGCCGACGATCTGCAGATCAAGATGGCCCAGGGCGCCAAGCCCGGCGAGGGCGGGCAACTGCCGGGCTTCAAGGTCTATCCGTGGATTGCGAAGGTGCGCTACTCGACGCCGGGCGTCGGGCTGATCTCGCCGCCGCCGCACCACGACATCTACTCGATCGAGGACCTGGCGCAGCTCATCCACGACCTGAAGAACTCGAATCCGGACGCACGGGTGCACGTGAAGCTGGTCGCCGAGGTGGGCGTCGGCACCGTGGCGGCGGGCGTTTCGAAGGCGCACTCGGACGTCGTGCTCATCTCGGGTCACGACGGCGGCACCGGCGCGTCACCGCTGACGAGCATCAAGCACGCCGGGGTGCCGTGGGAGCTCGGCCTCGCCGAGACGCAGCAGGTGCTGGTCCTCAACGACCTGCGCGACCGCATCGTCGTGCAGGTCGACGGACAGATGAAGACGGGGCGCGACGTGATCATCGCCGCGCTGCTCGGCGCCGAGGAGTACGGCTTCTCGACGGCACCGCTGGTGGTCTCCGGCTGCATCATGATGCGGGTCTGCCACCTGGACACCTGCCCGGTCGGCATCGCCACCCAGAACCCGAAGCTGCGCGAGCGCTACTCCGGCCGGGCGGAGTTCGTCGAGAACTACTTCCGGTTCGTTGCCGAGGAGGTCCGGGAGCTGATGGCCGAGCTCGGCTTCCGCACCATGGACGAGATGATCGGCCGGTCGGACCGGCTGGACTTCCGCGAGGCGGTGGACCACTGGAAGGCTCGCGGCGTGGATCTGTCGACGATCCTGCACCAGCCCGACGTGGCGGACACGATCGGCCGGCGCTGCGTGCAGCCGCAGGACCACGGGCTCGATCGCGCGCTGGACAACACGCTCATCGAGCGCTGCGCCGACGCCATCGAGCATCGCCGCCCGGTGGAGATCGCCCTGCCGATCCGCAACGTGAACCGGACGGTCGGAACCATGCTCGGGTCCCGGATCAGCCGCCGGTGGGGCGCGGCCGGGTTGCCCGACGACACCATTCGGATCGCGTTCACCGGCTCGGCGGGACAGAGCTTCGGGGCGTTCGTGCCCCGCGGCGTCTCGATGACGGTCGAAGGGGACGCGAACGACTACTTCGGCAAGGGCCTGTCGGGCGGACGGCTCGTGATCTACCCGCCCGCGCAGTCCACGTTCGCGCCGGAGGAGAACATCGTCATCGGCAACGTGGCGCTGTACGGCGCGACCGGTGGCGAGGCGTTCGTGCGCGGCGTCGCCGGCGAGCGCTTCGCGGTGCGCAACAGCGGCGCGCACGCGGTCGTCGAGGCGGTCGGCGACCACGGTTGCGAGTACATGACCGGCGGCCGCGTGGTGGTGATCGGCTCGACGGGACGCAATTTCGCGGCCGGCATGAGCGGCGGCATCGCCTACGTGCTGGACGCGGACGGAGACTTCGAACGCCGCTGCAATCCCGGCATGGTGGACCTGGAGACGCTGGAGGACGACGACCTCGCGCTCGTCCGCGGACTGCTGGCGCGCCACGTCGAGCTGACCGGCAGCACCGTCGCGGGACGGCTGCTCGCGGCATGGGATGCCGCGCGCCGGCGCTTCGTGAGGGTCATGCCGCGGGACTACAAGCGCGTGCTGCAAGCCGAGGCGCGGGCGCGCGCCGAGGCGCGGCAGCCGCAGTTCGCCGAGCTGATCGGCGCGCAGTGACAGACCACAGACCATGGGCAAGCTGAAGGGATTTCTGGAGATCGAACGGCAGGCGGCGCCGAAGCGGCCGACCAGCGAGCGTCTGGCCGACTGGAACGAGGTCTACCTGCCGTATGCGACGCCCGACCTGCAGGCGCAGGGCGCCCGCTGCATGGACTGCGGCATTCCGTTCTGCCACCAGGGGTGTCCGCTGGGCAACCTGATCCCGGACTGGAACGACCTCGTCTATCGCGGCAAGTGGCGCGGCGCCATCGACCGGCTGCACAAGACGAACAACTTCCCGGAGTGGACCGGCCGCCTGTGCCCGGCGCCGTGCGAGGGCTCGTGCGTGCTGGCGATAGACAGCGACGCGGTGACCATCAAGGCGGTCGAGCTGGCCATCGTCGAGCGCGCTTTCGACGAAGGCTGGATAGCGCCGGCGCCGCCGGCGGTGCGCACCGGCAAGGCGGTCGCCGTCGTCGGATCGGGACCGGCCGGGCTCGCGGCGGCCGACCAGCTCAACCGGGCCGGGCACACGGTCACCGTCTTCGAGAAGTCGGACCGCATCGGCGGCCTGCTGCGCTACGGGATTCCCGAGTTCAAGATGGAGAAGCGCTTCCTGAACCGGCGCCTCGCCGTCATGGAAGCCGAAGGCGTGCGGTTCCGGACGGGCGTCAACGTCGGGGTGGACGTCTCCGCCGGAAACCTCCGCGCCGAGCACGACGCGCTGCTGCTGGCCGGCGGGGCCGGCTGGCCACGCGATCTGACGGTCCCCGGCCGCGAGCTGCGGGGCATCCACTTCGCGATGGAGTACCTGACGCAGCAGAACCGCCGCAACGAGGGCGACGCCGTTCCGGCCGCCGAGGCCATCACCGCCGCGGGCAAGCGGGTCGTCATCATCGGCGGTGGCGATACCGGCGCCGACTGCCTCGGCACCGTGCACCGCCAGGGCGCGGCGTCCGTGGCCCAGTTCGAGCTGCTGCCCCGGCCGCCCGACCGCAGGGGCTCCGACAACCCCTGGCCGAACTGGCCGAACATCTTCCGGGTCTCCGCGGCGCACGAGGAAGGCGGCGACCGCGTGTACTCGGTGTCGACCGAGCGCTTCTCGGGCACCGGCGACGGCCGCGTCGCGAGGCTGCACGGAACGAAGGTGGAGATGCAGCGCCGGGACGGGCGCATGACGTTCGAGCCCGTACCGGACACCGCGTTCGAGATGGACGTCGATCTCGTGCTCCTGGCGATGGGCTTTCTCGGGCCGGAGCGCGATGGACTGCTGAGCGAGCTCGGCGTCCGCCTGACGGAACGCGGCAACGTCTGGCGGGACGACAACTGGATGACCAGCGTGCCGTCCGTGTTCACCGCGGGCGACATGCAGCGCGGCCAGTCGCTGATCGTCTGGGCCATCGCCGAGGGGCGCAGCGCCGCCCGCGGCATCGACGCCTGGCTGATGGGCCGGTCGGACCTGCCGGCGCCCGTCTAGGAGCCCGCTCGTTCGGGACGCCGCCGGCCGCTGGCCGACCCGTTCCCCTCCCTGGTTGGCACGGTCTTTGAATCATGCCAACGCGATGGCTACCCGAACGCGCACAGCGCGCCCTGCAACGTCCCGTGAACGGCCGGCGGCGGCGGGCGCCGGCAAATCGCGTCCGATGTCCAAGGCGAGGCTCGAAGAGTTGACGAGCGAGGTCACGCCGCTGGCGATGCTCGCCGAGGTCAATCAGGCGCTCACGGTGGGGCGCACGCCCCGCGCCGGCCTGCAGCGGGCGCTCGAGATTCTCGATCACGACTACGGGGTGATCCGCAGCGCCGTCGTTCTCGCGGACTCGAACAGCGGCCGCCTGCGGGTCGAGAATTCCGCCGGCGTACCCGACGAGGGCAGGCACGCCGAGTGGGAGATGGGCGAGGGCATCACCGGCCGCGTCGTCGCCACCGGCAAGCCGGTCGTCATCCCGCAGATCAGCCAGGAGCCGACGTTCCTGCATCGGACCGGCCGCCGCCCGCAGGGCGCCCGCTCCGAGATCACCTTCATGTGCGTGCCGATTCCCGGCGCGCGCAAGCCGCTGGGGGCGCTCAACATCGACTTCCCGTTCGAGCGGGCGCGCCACTACGATCGCGACCTCCACGTCTGCCGCGTCGTGGCCAGCATGTTCGGGCAGGCGATCCGCCTGAAGGAGGCGGCCGAGCTCGAGCGCCAGCGCCTCCTCGCCGAGAACACCCACCTGAAGGCCGAACTGAAGGAACGCTACGACTTCTCGCAGATCATCGGAACCAGCGGGCCGATGCGCCAGGTCTACGAGCAGATCGCGCAGGTCGCCGGCACGAACACCACGGTGCTCGTCCGCGGAGAGTCCGGCACCGGCAAGGAGCTCATCGCGCACGCCATCCACTACAACTCTCCGCGCGCGAAGAAGCCCTTCATCAAGGTGAGCTGCGCCGCGCTGCCCGACTCGCTCATCGAGGCGGAGCTGTTCGGCCACGAAAAGGGGGCGTTCACCGGCGCCGCGGCCCGCAAGAAGGGCCGCTTCGAACTGGCCGACGGGGGCACGCTGTTCCTCGACGAGATCGGCGACATCAACCTGTCCACGCAGGTCAAGCTGCTCCGCGTGCTGCAGGAGAAGGAGTTCGAGCGACTCGGCGGCGTCACGCCCGTCAAGGCCAACGTGCGGCTGATCGCGGCCACCAACGCCGACCTCGAGAAGGCCATCGCGGCCGGGACCTTCCGGGAGGATCTGCACTACCGGCTCAACGTCTTCACCATCTTCGTGCCGCCGCTGCGCGAGCGGAAGACCGACATCCTGCTGCTCGCCGACAGCTTCCTGGAGAAGTACGCCGTCGAGCACGGCAAGAGCGTCAAGCGGATCGCGACACCCGCAATCGACATGCTGATGGCGTACCACTGGCCGGGCAACGTCCGCGAGCTCGAGAACAGCATCGAACGCGCCCTGCTGGTCTGCGACGGCAGCGTCATCCACGCCCACCACCTGCCGCCGAGCCTGCAGACGAGCGAGGCCTCGGGAACGGTCACGCGCGTCTCGCTGTCCGACGCGGTCGGCGCCTACGAGAAGGACCTCATCCAGGACGCCCTGAAGACCACGCGCGGGAACCGCGTCAGGGCGGCGCGGCTGCTCGACTCGACCGAGCGCATCATCAGCTACAAGGTCAAGAAGTACGGGATCGATTGTCGACGATTTCGGTAGGTTGCCTGTGTCACAAGAATGTAACTACTGCACGAAGTTCAATACATTTTTGTAGAATCAGCCAGGCACCTTCGCCCGCCGGGTGTTGCGCATCGGCCCGCCCTACAGGCACACCAGCCCCGAGAACGGGGCAGAACCCGACATTCCGGGCACCCGGAGCACCGTGCTCCCGGGATCGACCAATTCGTGAGCCCCACAAGGCTACATAAATGTATACCATGACCTGGAATACTTCATTATTGTAGAATTCTTGCCAGGAGCACCCACCCGGCTCCAGGCGGTGCGGCGCCGGTTTTGTCGGGGTTTTCCCAAAACTGTCTTACACGTGCCGAATCTGGCCTGCATCTTGCTTCTCGTGTTGCGCAACGCCCTTGGCACGAAACCCGTTCTGGAGACAGCTCATGAAACTCATCACGGCCATCATCAAGCCACACATGCTCGACGGGGTGCGCGACGCGCTCTCGAAGTCGGGGATCAAGGGACTGACCGCAACCGAGGTCAAGGGCTTCGGGCGACAGAAGGGCCATACCGAGGTCTACCGCGGCGTCGAGTACTCCGTCGACTTCGTCCCCAAGGTCAAGATCGAGATCGTCACCGACGACGAGCATGTCGCCTCGGCCCTCCAGTCGATCACGGAATCCGCCCGCACCGGCGAGATCGGCGACGGAAAGATCTTCGTCAGCGACGTCGGAAATGCGATCCGGATCCGCACGGGCGAGTCGGACTCCGCGGCACTCTAGCAGCCCGTGGCAAGAGCCCCGCTGCATTCGAGCGGCGATGCATCCCCGCGTGGACTGCGTCGCTCCTCGGAATCTCGAACGACCAGCAAGGACAACGTCATGAAACACTCACCTCGCCGCTCATTCGGCCGCCTGTTCCTGCTCGCGCTGTTCGCCGTCGTGCTGCTGCCGCACGCCGCGCTCGCGCAGGAGGTGTCGGACGAGATGTTCGCCGTCAACAACACCTGGATGCTCGTGGCCACGTTCCTCGTCTTCATAATGCATCTGGGCTTCGCCTGTCTGGAGTCGGGGCTGACGCAGGCGAAGAACGCCGTCAACATTCTGTTCAAGAACACGGGCGTCATCTCCATAGGCCTGATCACGTACGCCTTCGTCGGCTTCAACCTGATGTATCCGGGCGATTTCAACGGCTACGTCGGATTCGCCGGCTTCGGCATCGACGCCGGCCCGGAAGGCGTGACGAGCGCGTACAACACCGGCTACACCTACTGGACCGACTTCATCTTCCAGGCGATGTTCGCCGCGACGGCCGCCACGATCGTGTCCGGCGCCGTGGCCGAGCGGATCAAGCTGCACTCGTTCCTGATCTTCACGACGATCTACGTCGCGATCTTCTACACGATCGCCGGGTCGTGGAAGTGGGGCGGCGGCTGGCTCGACGAGATGGGGTTCTACGACTTCGCCGGCTCGACGCTGGTGCACTCGGTCGGCGGCTGGGGCGCGCTCGCCGGCGTCATCGTGCTCGGTCCGCGGCTCGGGAAGTACGGCGCGCACGCGAAGCCGATCGCGGGACACAGCATGCCGCTGGCCACAATCGGCGTCTTCCTGCTCTGGCTCGGCTGGTTCGGATTCAACGGCGGCTCGGTGCTGAGCGCCGATCCCGGCCTGGTCTCGCTGGTCTTCGTAACCACCTCCCTGGCGGCTGCGGCCGGCGTCATCGGCGCCATGATCATGTCCTGGTCGGTGCAGCACAAGCCGGACCTGTCGATGGTCCTCAACGGCGCCCTCGCCGGCCTGGTCGGCATCACCGCCGGGGCCGACGTCGTGAGCGTCAACTCGTCCATACTGATCGGCCTCGTTGCCGGCTTCATCGTCGTCGGCTCGGTGCTCTACATCGACCGCGCCAGGCTGGACGATCCGGTCGGGGCGATCTCGGTCCACCTCGTCTGCGGCATCTGGGGCACGCTGGCGGTCGGGATCTTCAGCGCCGACCACTCGTTCGTCACGCAGTTGATCGGCGTTCTGGCCTACGGCGCCTTCTCGTTCCTGGGCGCGCTGCTCATCTTCTTCGCGCTGCACAAGAGCATCGGTCTCCGCGTCAGCGAGGAAGAGGAGCGGATGGGTCTCGACGTCGGCGAGCACGGGATGGAGGCCTACGGCGGGTTCCAGATCACGCACTAGGCCGGTCGTCGGGCCGGGCCGCGGTCGCCCGAAGCCGGGTGTCCGCGGCCCGGACGTCGTTCGCAACACGGAAACCGGGGCGCCCCGACGGTGGGTCCCCAAGTCGAGAGGAGAGCGGCAGCGTCATGCGCAGATCAACCAATCGTTTCATCGTTCTCGCATTCACCTGCGTTGCGGCGGCCGGCATTGCGGTCGCTCCCGCCGCGGCGCAGGACATGGGCAACAACGGCAACGTGAGCCTCGCCAGCGGCGTGGACATCGTCAACCAGTACTTCTTCCGCGGCATCGTCCAGGAGACGGGCGGCTTCATCGCACAGCCGTTCCTCGACGGCAGCATCAGCTTCGGCGCCGCGTCGATCACCGCCGGCACGTGGAGCAGCCTGCACTCCAGCCAGCCGGAGGGCTGCTGTTTCGACGGAGCTCCCATGAGCTTCTACGAGACGGACTTCTACGCCGGCATCGGCGGCGCGGCCGGCCCGGTCGGCCTGGACGTCACCTACACCGCCTACATGAGCCCGCGCGGAAGCTGGGGCACGGTCAAGGAGCTCGCGCTCGGCTTCAGCGTCGACAACGTCGCCGCGCCCTATGCGACGATCGCGTTCGAGCTGTCGGGCAACGCCGCGGGCGACAGCGGGGGCACGTATTTCGAGCTGGGCATCGAGCCGTCGGCTCCCCTGGACGATGCGCCCGTCAGCCTGTCGTTCCCGATCACCATCGGCATGAGCCCGAGCAACTACTACAACCCCGGCGGCGTCAACTACGCCTTCGGCTTCTTCAGCGCCGGCGCGTCGATCGGCATCCCGCTGGCCGTGCCCGAGGGTTACGGCGAGTGGGGACTTGCGCTCGGCGTCAACGCACTGGTGTTCGGTGACGGACTGAAGCTGATCAACGGGGACGACAGCGGGACGAAGATCATCGCCCTGTTCGGTCTGAGCCTCGGCTACTAGGAGTCTGCGCCGCGCGGCGCAGACGCGCGGCCGGAAGCGCTGAACCGGCGCCGCACGCGATTGTCGGAATTGGGACTCTGCTTTCCTCCTCGGCGGGGTCGCCAAGGGCAGGAGTCGGAGGAACGCCAGCCTCCGACTCCTGCTTCCTGTCGCGTGCGCCTGATAAAATACGCCGGTTGCGGCATGGCCGAGGCACGCGGCCGACGGGCAGCCCCGATGATTGAAGTGCCCGGCCGGCTCCGGGCCGCAGATTTGCGCGCCAGCTCGCCAGGACCTCGATGCCTCACACCCATCACGCGCCTTCGCCCTCCGCCGCCGGGTCGCCCGGCGCACTGCCCGACCTGTCCGGGCGTCTGGCCGAAGCCCGCAAGGAGCTGTCCACCGAGGCCGTTCGCGCCTGCGCGGGCGTCCGTACGCTGCGCCGTTACTCTTCCCGCATCGACGGCATCCTGAAGGACATATACGGGGCCGCGCGCGAGCTCACGGACAAGCCGACCGCGCTGATCCCGCTGGGCGGTTACGGACGCCGCCACCTCTGTCAGTACTCCGACATCGACCTGCTGATCGTCGTGGACGGCGCGATCGGCGCCCCCGAGGAACGGTTTCTCCGGGCGATCCTGCATCCGCTCTGGGATCTCGGCCTGGAGGTCGGACACCAGGTGCGGCAGTTCTCCGAGTTCGCCGAGCCGGAGACGGACAACCCGGAGTATCTCGCGGCCCTCCTGGACTCGCGCTTCCTGGTCGGGGATCGAGAGGTGTTCGACCGTTTCACCGAGGCCTGCCTGACCGCGGAGTCGCCCTGGCGCGCTCCCATGCGGGCGGCGCTCGTCGATCTGGCGCGCCAGCGCCACGGGCAGTTCAACCACACGGTCTTCCAGCTCGAGCCGGACATCAAGGACGCCCCCGGCGGCCTCCGCGACGCCACCGCAATCCGGCTGCTGGCGAGAATGGCCAGCGGCGCTCCCGGCCAGCCGTACACGGATGTCGGACGCCTCGACGAGGCCGAGGACTTCATGCTGCGCGTCCGCTCCATTCTGCACATGGAGCGCGGCCACAACCTGAACGTCCTGGCCCACGGCCTGCAGGAGACCGTCGCGCAACGCTTCGGCTCGCCGGGCGACGAGAAGCGGCGGCAGGTCGAACTGCTGATGAGCACCTACTACCACCATGCGCGGCGAATCGACCGCTCGATGGCGACCGTGCTCAAGTCGTCGCAGGCGCCGCCGGACAGGCACCAGACGGTCAAGCAGATCGGGAACGACCTCGAGTGCGCCTGGGACGGCATCCGCTTCGTCGACGGCACGCTCGCCTCGCTCCAGCCGCAGAGCTGGCTGCGGCCTTTCGAAGCCGCCCTGGAGGAGGACGTCGACGTATCCGAGCAGGTGCTCACGTGCATCGAGCGCCACGGCGAGCGCTACACGCCGGAGAGCTTCTTTCCGGCCGAGGAGGAACGCGACCGCCTGCTCCGGGTGCTGCGCCCGCGCCCGGGTCTCTACGACCGGCTCTCGGACATGCACGGGCGCGGCCTCCTGGGCAGGATGTTCCCCGAGTTCCAGAAGGTCTACTGCCTCGTCGTACGCGACTTCTACCACAAGTACACGGTCGACGAGCACACGTTGCGCACCATCCGCGCCGTGGAGGCCCTGTGCGAACCGCGAACCGCGAGCCGGAAGCGCTTCGCCGGCGTGCTCCGCGAGCTGGAGCAGCCCGAGTTGCTGGTGCTGGCGCTTCTCTTCCACGACGTCGGCAAGTGGACCAACAAGAACCACTCGGAAGAAGGCGTGCGGATGGCCATCGGGGCCCTGCGCCGCATCAGACTCCCGGAGCAGGCCATCGCCACGGTCGAGTTCCTCATCCGTCACCACCTGCAGATGTCCGTGCTGGCCTTCAGGCGGGACGTGGAGGATCCGGAGACCGCGACGCAGTTCGCCAGGCTCGTGGGTACCGAGGAGCGGCTCAAGCTGCTCTGCCTGCTGACCCTCGCGGACGTCGACGCCGTCAGCCCCGGGGTCATGACGCCGTGGAAGGAAGAGATGCTGTGGCGTCTCTACGTCGACACCTACAACCGTCTGACGCTCGGCTACAGCGACGACGAGATAGACGATGCCGGGGCCGTCGGGAACGAGTTGAGCGCCCAGCGCCCGCCCGACGTCTCCCAGGAGGAGCTCGACACGTTCATCGAAGGGCTCCCGCGGCGCTACCTGCGCATAGTGGACCGCCCGCGGGTCTACGAGCACATCCGGCTGACACGCGGTCTCCAACCGCGGGAGGTGCGCTCCCTGCTCGAGCAGAAGGACGCCGCGTGGGAGCTGAGCACGATCGCGCTGGACCAGCCCGGCCTGTTCGCGAAGGTGTGCGGCGTCCTGTCGTACTTCGGCATGGACATCCTGCGGGGCCAGGCGATGACCAACCGGCACGGCCTCGTCCTCGACATCTTCCAGTTCGCCGACCAGGAAGATTATCTGCGGCTGAACCGGGTGGGGCGCGACGAGCTCACGGGGCTCCTCGAGGACGTGATCGGCGGGCGGGTGGACATCGACGACAAGCTGCGGGGACGCTGGGGCTCGCGGTCGACCAGCCGCACTCCGCAGCGCGCCGCGCCGACCGTGCGCTTCAACAACCACTATTCCCGGCGTTTCACGGTCCTCGAAGTGGTGACCGCGAACGCCTGGGGTCTGCTCTATCGTCTCAGCCACGTCCTGTCCGACCACGATTGCGACATCGACCTCGTCCTGATCTCGACCGAGGGCGCGCTGGCCATCGACGTCTTTCACGTCACGAAGGGCCGCGCCAAGCTGTCGGACGCGGACCAGGAGACGCTGAAGGACGAGTTGCAGCAGGCCCTCGCCACGAACTCGTGACCTGCGCGCACATATCGCCATGAAGATGATCGAGGCCATCGTCCGCCCCAACCGGGTCGACGCCATCAAGGACGCGCTCGCGAAACAGGACATCCCGGGCATCACGGTCAGCGAGGTACGCGGCCACGGCCGCCAGCGCGGCCATACCACCGTGTATCGCGGGCGCGAGTACGACATAAGCCTGCTGCCGAAGGCCAAGATCGAGATCGTGGTGGCCGACGACCGGGTCGATGCGGCGATCGACGCCATCATGGAAGCGGCGCGCACGGGGGAGATCGGGGACGGCCGAATCTTCGTGCTGCCGGTGGAACAGAGCCGGATTATTCGAACGGGTGAGCGGGACGCCGTGTAGCGGTATCGTCGAGCGCAGCGGCGCCACAGCTCGCAGAGGTAGTCACCATTCGCAGAACGAGAGGTAACCGAATGACCGCGAACGACGTGATGGCAAAGATCAAGGACGAGGGGATCCGGGTCATCGACCTGCGCTTCGTCGACCTGCCCGGGTTGTGGCACCACTTCACCGTGTCGGCGAAGGAGTTCTCCGCGGACGTCTTCGACGAGGGGATCGGGTTCGACGGATCGAGCATCCGCGGATTCCAGCAGATCCAGGAGAGCGACATGCTGCTGTTCCCGGATCCGACGAGCGCGTTCGTCGATCCGTTCGCGGCCGAGAAGACGCTCTGCCTGATCTGCAACGTGAAGGACCCGATCACCGGCGAGTCCTACACGCGGGATCCGCGTCACATCGCCCAGAAGGCCGAGGCGTACCTGAAGTCGACCGGCATCGGCGACACCGCCTACTTCGGTCCCGAGCCCGAATTCTTCATCTTCGACGACATCCGGTTCGGGCAGACCTACAACGAGGGCTACTACCACATCGACGCCAGCGAGGGCTTCTGGAACGCCGGCCGCGTGGAGAATCCCGACGCCGCCGGCAACTCGCGCAACCTCGGCTACAAGCCGCGGTACAAGGAAGGCTACTTCCCGGTGCCGCCGATGGACAGCCACCAGGACCTGCGCACCGAGATGCTCCTGGCCCTCGAGGAGGTCGGCGTCGAAATCGAGGTCCATCACCACGAGGTGGGCACGGCGGGTCAGGCCGAGATCGACATGCGCTTCGACTCGCTCGTCAGCATGGGCGACAAGCTGATGAAGTACAAGTACTGCGTCAAGAACGTCGCCCGCCGCCACGGCAAGACGGTGACGCTGATGCCCAAGCCCATCTTCCAGGACAACGGGTCGGGCATGCACGTCCACCAGAGCGTGTGGAAGGAAGGCAGGAACCAGTTCTTCGAGGCCGGCACCTACGGCGACATCAGCCAGGCGGCGCTCTACTACATCGGCGGCGTCCTCAAGCACGCCCCGGCCCTGCTCGCGCTGACCAACCCGACGACCAACTCGTACCGGCGGCTGGTGCCGGGCTACGAGGCGCCCATCAACCTGATCTACTCGATGCGCAACCGCAGCGCCGCGGTCCGCATCCCGGTCTACTCGAGCAGCGAGAAGTCCAAGCGCATCGAGACGCGCTTCCCCGACCCGACGTGCAACGGCTACATGGCGTTCAGCGCGCTGCTGATGGCGGGCCTCGACGGCATCCAGAACAAGATCACGCCGCCGGGACCGCTCGACAAGGACCTCTACGACCTCCCGCCGGAGGAGAAGGCCCAGATCGACAGCACGCCGGCCGACCTGGCGGCGGCGCTCGACGCGCTCGAGGCCGACCACGACTTCCTGCTCAAGGGCGACGTCTTCACGAAGGACGTCATCGAGACCTGGCTCTCCTACAAGCGGGAGAACGAGATCGACGCGATCCGCCTGCGGCCGCACCCGTGGGAGTTCGCGCTCTACTTCGATATCTAGTGGTCCGTCACGCCCTGTTCTTCGGACACGGACATGGGTCTGCAGCGCGTAATCGTTGACGAATCACGACATCGCACACTCGAACACCTGGTCGTGACGCAGCACTAGGTCCAGCTTCCCAGCCTCCCGTTCGGCGGGGTCCCGGCGTTCTGCGCCGGAAACCCCGCCGGCGTTCTTTCCTGCTCCTTTTCGCGCTCGTCCGAGGCCCATTCGGTCATCGTCCCGGAAGTTGCGCGGGTCGTCGCCGCCGGGCGGGCACCAATGGCGGCCCCGGCTCGATCGGCCCGGACCCGTCCGCCGGCCTTCCGCGGCGAGAACGTCTCCTGCGCACGTCGGGCGCTACGCCGCCGACGTGCGTCGCTTCGCTGTACATTACGCCGTCATTTTTCATGTATTTTTGACGACGTGGTGTCCAGATTTCGTCGCCTGACCGAGTCGCCTCGACAGAGCTTCTTTCTGTTCGGCGTACGTGGCGCGGGCAAGAGCACGTGGGCGCGCGAGACATTCCCGGATGCCGAGTACATCGATCTGCTCGACGAACGGCTGTACCAGGACCTGCTCGCGGACCCGTCCCTCTTCGGCCAGTCCGTCGCCCATCTGGCGCCGGGTGACTGGGTGGTCGTCGACGAGGTGCAGCGACTGCCGGCCCTGCTGACCGGTACCACACCGGCCTCCTGAAGGGACTGCGCGCACTCGGGGAGCTGCCTCGGCTCGCGCGCCGGGTATTGGTCTACGCCGGCCGCCGGTCGTTCCGGTCGAGCGATGGCATCGAGGTATGGCCGGCGCGGCGCTTCGCCGCGGCGGTCGCCGAGGAACGGCTCTGGCCTTGAAACCAACTGTAGACCGCGTGGGCGCTAGACCGCGTGGGCGTTATGATTCCTTCGATGATCGGCAGGGCTGTCGAGTGAGGTCCCGGCGCGTCGCAGCGGAACGGAGTCGCGGGGCGGATCGTTCGCAGTCCTCTCGCGAGTGGGTCGGCGGCCGCCTGTCACCTCCATTCTTCATCAACGATCGTGGCCCGGAACCCGTCCGCCCCGAGATCGTGCTCTGGGTGGAACTGCCGGACGGCGTCGTCGTCGGCCAGGCACTCGTCTTGCCCGAAGACTCGGAAGGCGCCGTTGCACGCGTGCTGCGCAGCACCATGGCGGCGCCCGCGGTCGGACCGCCGCGGCAGCCGGACATCATCCGCGTAGCCGACGCCGCGACCGCCGCCGAGGTGCGCGCCGAGGTTGCGGGAGCCATACCCGTTACGGTCGCCCCGGCGCCGGAGCTCGATGCGCTCTTCGATCACCTGATAGCCAAACTGCCGGCGCCCGCGGACGGCAGCTACTTCGGCCGGGGGCGGGTGTCCGCTGTCGCCGTCGAGAAGCTGTTCGACGCCGGCCGCTCCCTGTTCGCGGTCGAGCCGTGGAAGATAGCCGACGAGCGGCAGGTGATACGGATGGACATTCCGGCGCTCGGCGTCGACGGCGCCTGCCTTTCCATCGTCGGCCGGCTCGGCCAGACCCGCGGCGTGATGGTCTTTCCGTCGCTCGACGACTTCGAGCAACTCCTCGAAGGTATCCGGGCCGGCGCCGTCGAACGCGGCACGAGGGCGCTGGACGCCGCGGTGCTCGGGCTGACGTTCGAGCGCGCGACCGACCTGCCGCCGTCGATGCGGGGCGAAGCGACGGAGCACGGGTGGCCGGTCGCCGGCGCGGACGCCTACCCCGTGGTGGAACACCGCGACCCGGACGGCCTGCCGCGCCCGCTCGTCGAACGGGACGTCAAGATCGCCGCGGCCTGCGCGCTATCGCTGAGCGCGTTCTTCGCCGGGCATGCAGCGCTCTTCCAGTCGGACACCGTGGCGCCCGTCCGCGAATCGTACTTCGACGACGACGATCGGGAGGTGCGGCTCACCTTCCCCTGCGCAGCGTCCGCCGAGTTCGACTTGACGGAATCCGTCGAACCCGAGATGGAGACGCTCCCCGCACCCGCGCCGGCGGAGCCGGTCCGGCCGCGAGCCGGCCGCAACGAGCCCTGTCCGTGCGGCAGCGGACGCAAGTACAAGAAGTGCCACCTGGCGGCCGACGAGGCCGAGCACGCCGGCCGCCAGACCGCCGCTCCGATGCACGCACTGGACGATCGGCTGGTGAACCGCCTCGCCCGGTTCGCCCGGCAGGAGTTCGGCGAGGCGTGGGAAGCTCACGAAGACGACTTCGCCGACCCCGACGAGGCGATTCAGCTCGTGCGGCCCTGGTCGGTCTACTGCTTCGAGGTGGATGGAAGGACGGTCGTCGATGCCTGTCTCGACGCCCGCGGACACCGTTTCTCGCGGGAGGAACAGCGCTGGCTGGGCGCCCAGCGCGCCGCATGGCTCTCGGTGTGGGAAGTGGAGGCCGTCGATCCGGGCGAGACCCTGACCCTGCACGATCTGCTCTCCGGCGCGCGGCGCACGGTGCGGGAAACGCGCGGCTCCAGAACCCTGGTGCCGCGGGACGCGCTGCTGGGCCGCGTGGTCGACCACGACGGCGTCGCGCTGCTCTGCGGGGTGCATCAGCGGCCGCTGCCCCCCTTCGACACGGCCGAGGTCGTCCGGCGCGCGCGAAGTCGACTACGCCGCAGGCGAGCCGTGCCGGTCGAGCGACTCCGGAGCGCGGATTTCGGACGCAACCTGATCCGGTACTGGGAAGAGGCCGTCGAAGATCTCGACGCGCGCAGCGCGATACCACCCGACCTCCGCAACCGGGACGGCGACCCCGTGCTGCTTACGGTGGATCACTTCGAGGTGGCGCGGGAGAACATGACGGCCGTCGCCGCCCGCATCGCGGAACTGGATGATGCCCACCGGGAAGGCGCCGACGACGATTCGCCCGTGTACGTGTTCCTGCGGCCCGACGATCCGACGCGGCCGCAGGGCGAGCAGACGATCATCGGCCGGGTGCGGATGGACGCCGGGGCGCTCCGGATCGAGACCAACTCGCGGGCGCGGGCGGACGCGCTGCGCGAACGGATCGAGGCGGCCTGCGGCTCCCGAGTCCGCCACCGCGCGCGCGAGCACACGGACCCGCTCGCGCTCGCCAAGGGTCGGGGAAGACCGCGGCAGGCGCCGGCGTCACCCGAGGAGGAGCACCTGGTGGCGGAGTTCAAGGCCCGCCATTACGCCGACTGGATCGACCAGCCGCTCCCGGCGTTGAATCACGACACGCCGCGGGAGTACGCGCGCACCGCCGCCGGACGCAGAGCGGTCGAGCTGCTGCTGAAGGACATGGAGAACAGGGAGCAGCGCGCCCGGGGCACACCTTTCGACTTCTCGACGATCCGCCGCCGGCTCGGCATCGCGCCACGCTGACATGGACACCCTGACGCCAAGAGACATCTTCCTCGCAAGAGAGCTGTCGGCGGACGCCGCGGCCCGCTTCCTCGAACGCTACGGCCCGCGCGACGGCGAGGCGGCCGATCGGAACCTGCAGCAGCTCGCCGACGAGCTGCCCAGCCGCCTGGCGCTGGGCGAGCTGGCTCCCACGCTGTTCGACATCCTCTCGACGACGCCCGATCCCGATGCGGCGCTCGTCGGTTTCTGCCGCTACGTGGGCGCGCACACCCCCAGGGCGGGGTTCGTTCGCGAGCTGGCCGCCGACCCGCGCCTGCTCGACATCCTGATGCAGATCCTCGGGACCTCGCCGTTCCTGAGCGAGATCCTGATCCGCAACCCGGAGTACCTCTACTGGCTGCGGCAGCGGCTCGACGCCGCGCCCCCCGACCGTGTCGACTACGACACGGAGCTGGATCGGCTGGTGGACAACGCACAGGCCGTCGAGCAGCAGGTGAACGTCCTCAAGCGCTTCCAGCGGCGGGAGCTGCTGCGCGTGGCGGTGCGCGACCTGTTCGGGATGCTGAACCGGGAGTCGCTGACGGCGACGACCACGCAGTTGTCCAACCTCGCGGACACGATCGTCGACCGCACCCTGCGCATCGCCGCGGAGGAAGCGTCCGCAAAGCAGGGTCCGCTGCCGGGGCGGTTCGCAGTCATCGGCATGGGCAAGCTCGGAGGCGGCGACCTCAACTACAGCTCCGACATCGACCTCATCTACGTCTACGACGTCCCGGCCGCCGAGGCCGGCGCGGCCCACGGGCGCTACCAGAAGCTCGGGCGGCGCCTCACCGGGCTGCTGTCCGACCATACCGGCGAGGGCTATCTCTACCGCGTCGACATGCGCCTGCGGCCCATGGGCGGAGGCGGCAACCTGGTCTATTCGCTGAAGCAGTCGGCGCAATACTACGAGAGCCTCGGAGAGACGTTCGAGCGGTTCGCGATGCTGAAGGCGCGGCCGATCGCGGGCGACCGGGAGCTCGGCCGGCGTTTCGTCGACATGGTCACGCCGTTCGTCTACCGCAAGTACCTCGATCACGCCGCCATCGAGGAGCTTGCGCGCTACAAGGCGCGCGCCGACCGGGAGCACGCGCGCCACGGCGACCTCGACCTCAACATCAAGGAGGGCCGCGGCGGCATCCGCGAGGTGGAGCTGTTCGCGCAGGTGTTCCAGTTGATCTACGGCGGCGACCAGCCGGCGCTGCGGACCGGCCACACGCTGACCGCCCTCGATCAGCTCGGCGCCCACGACTTCATCGAACCCGACGTGCAGGAAGACCTTTCGACCGCGTACATCTTCCTGCGCAACATCGAGCACGGGCTGCAGGCGGCGGAAGGCCAGCAGACGCACAGCCTCTCGGCCGGCGCGCGCGGCCTGCGGGCGCTGGCGCGGCGGCTCGGGTTCGACGAGATCGAGACGCTCACCGGCGTGCTCGATCGCCACCGGGACCGCGTGCACGCCATCTACGCCAACCTGTTCCACGACGAGACCGGCGAGGAGGGGTTGGCCGGGCGCGGCCTGTTCAGGCTGCTGGCCGGCGAGATCGACGACGAAGAGGGCCGCGCGCGGCTCGCGGCGGCCGGCATCGACAACCCCGACGGGGCGCTGGCGGCCATCAGGCAGCTCGACGCCGCGCCGTCCCAGGGCCGGTCGTCCTCGCGCAATCTGTTGGCCAACCTGCTGGCATCGATTTTTTCGAGCGAGGCGCCGTTGTGCGCGCGGGGGCAGGTCCTGATCCGTCTCGAGAAGGTGGTAGCCCGTGCGGGAGCGCCCGCCGCGCTGTATCGCACGCTGCTCGAGAACGACGCGTTGCGGCAGCGGCTGCTCGTCGGCCTCGACGCCGGCGACCTGTTCGCCGCCCGGCTCGCCGCGTACCCGGAGCTGCTCGACTTCCTGCCCGCCGTGGACCTGGACCAGGACGCCTTTCGCGCGGCGGTGGTCGCGGCCTTCGACGAAGTCGTCGCGAACGGCTCCGACCTCCCCTCCCGCTTCGACCCGTTCCGCCGCATCAAGGCGATCGAGGAGTTCAAGGTGCTCGCCGAGTGGCTGACGGGCCGTCGCCTCCCCCCGTTGAACGACAAGCTGTCGCTCGTCGCCGACTGTGCGATCCAGGCGGCCGCGCGGGCGGTGGCGGGGAACCAGCCGTTCGTCCCGGACGCGGCGGGTCCGGAGGCCGGCTGGACCGTCTTCGCCCTGGGCAAGCTCGGCAGCCGCGAGCTGACCGTGCACTCCGACCTGGATCTGGTCTTCGTGTACGCGGGCGAGACGACCGACGCCACCCGGTTCCAGGGCCACCAGAAGTTCGTGCGGGCCGTCCACGACCTGCTCTCCAAGAAGACGGCGGCGGGGTCCGCCTACGAGATCGACACGCGGCTGCGTCCCGAGGGCAAGATGGGCGCGCTGGCGATTCCGTTCCCGGCGTTCCGGCGCTACCTGCGCGAACGGGCGGAGACCTGGGAACGCATGGCCTGGACGCGTTGCCGCCACGTCGGGGGCGACCCGGCCCTGGCGGCGGAGGTCCGCGAGACCGTGGACGGCTTCGTCTACGGGGCGTGGTCGCCGGAAATCCCCGGCTACGCGCGGCACGTCCGCTCCCGCATCGAGCGCGAGCTGGCCCGCGAGGCGGCCGGCGATCACCTGGACCTGAAGCGCGGCCGCGGCGGGCTCGCCGACATCGACTTCCTGCTGCAGGTGCTGCAGCTCCGCGAGGGACCGGCGCACACGGGGTTCCGCGTCGCCGGCAGCCGCTGGCTGCTCGACACGCTGCCCGACACCGACTTCCTGCGCCCGGCGGAGGCCGACACCCTGCGCGGCGCCTACTGGTTTCTCCGCGAGTTGGAGACCGTGCTGCGCATCCACACCGACACCGGCGGCGGCGCCATCTCGACCGACCCGGCCGAGTCGGAGCCGCTGGCCCGCCGGCTGCGCGAGCCGATGTCCGGCGCAGAGCTGCTGGAGCGCTACCGCGACGTTACCGGGCAGGTGCGGGCGATCTACGAGGCAGGGATGGACCGGCTGGAGCGGGGTACGGCGTAACCTCAACAGTCGCGGGTATTCGCCGTTTCAAGTGCTCCCGATCCCCTCGTCGCGCGACGCAAACCGCGTCGCACGGGGCAGGATTGCTTTCGGCGACTGCTAGCATCGGATCGATGTCTACCGTCGCGTTCGACACGCTGGCGTTCTCGAAGCGCCTGCAGGAGGGGGGCGTACCGCCCGACTAGGCCGACGCTCACGCACGAGCGCAGGCGGACTTCCTCACCGATCACCTGCTCGCTGAAATGGCAATGAAGAAAGACCTGGCCGAACTGGAGGCCCGGCTCGCCTGGCGGCTGATCACCGCCGGGGTCGCCATCGCCGGGATTGCCGTGGCCGCCGTCGTGTCGATCCCGAGGTTGGTCGGCTGACGCCACCTTGCCCCGCAGCGACAGGAGACGCCTCCTATTGGTGCCCCAGCACGGGATGCGGCACGTAGGGCTCTTCCAGCCGCTGGCACTCCTCGTCGTCCAGGGTAACGTCGAGCGCGGCAACGGCTTTGTCGAGTTGCTCGACCCTCGTTACCCCGATGATCGGCGCCGTCACCCCCGGCTGGCGAAGGATCCAGGCGAGGGCGACCTGGGCGGGGGTGACACCGCGCCCGCGTGCGATCTCGACGACCCGGTCGACAACCCGGAAGTCGGAGTCGGCGTAGTAGAGCGACTGCGCGTACTCGTCGGTCTTCGCCCGTAGCGTCTCTCCGCCCTTCTTCTCGTCGGGGCCCGCGGCGCGGTCGCGATTCCCGGCCAGAAAGCCGCGCGCCAGCGGGCTCCACGGGATGATCCCGATCCCCTCGGCACGGCACAGCGGCAGCATCTCGCGCTCTTCCTCGCGGTAGACGAGGTTGTAGTGGTTCTGCATCGACACGAAACGGGCCCAGCCGTGGCGCTCGGACATCTGCAGCATCCGCGCGAACTGCCAAGCGTACATGCTGGATGCGCCGATGTAGCGCGCCTTGCCGGCGCGGACGATGTCGTTCAGCGCCTCCAGGGTTTCCTCGATCGGGGTGTGCGGGTCGAAGCGGTGGATCTGGTAGAGGTCGACGTGATCGGTCCCGAGCCGCCGGAGCGAGGCGTCGATGGCGTCGAACAGGTGCTTGCGGGACAGTCCCCTGTCGTTCGGCCCGTCGCCCATCGGAAAGAACGCCTTGGTGGCGATCACCACCTGATCACGGGTGGTGAAGTCGCCGAGCGCGCGGCCGACGATCTCCTCGCTGACGCCGCGCGAGTACATGTCCGCGGTATCGAAGAAGTTGATCCCGACGTCGAGCGCATGGCGGATGAAAGGACGGCCGGCGTCCTCGGGCAGGATCCAGGGGCGCCATTCGGTCGACCCGAAGGTCATCGTGCCGAGGCAGAGACGCGAGACGCGCAGGCCGGTGCGGCCGAGGTTGACGTATTCCATGGGTATTCCGTGGCGTCCGGTGATCGAGGCTCGAGGCCCGGGCGAACGCCCGCCCCCGGCGTCAATCCACACGGGCGCGCGGGACGGCGCCGAATCCCGTCCGTTTCGAGGTTCCCCGGCGGCCTCAGGGCACGGTGTGGTAGTGGCCGTGCACCGGATCCCACACCTGCCGCGAGCCGGATCCGCCGTCCGCGGTGAAGGTGTAGACGAGGACTCCCGCGATGGCCACGAGAACCGCGATGAGCGCGTAGGTGCCGAACCTGGACCCGCCGTCCTGCTTGAGGGCGCAGCACTGCTTGTACTTGCGCCCGCTGCCGCACGGGCACGGATCGTTCCGGCCTGCCTTGGCTGCTGCCATTGTCTCGACTCCGCGGCCAGTATACTGCCGGACGGCGCGGGGCGAAACCGCCCCGGTTCAGCCGTAGCGACGCCGGGCCGCGACCGTGCGGAAGGCGTCTCGACGGGCCGGCGCCCGGGGGGAACGGCATGGTCAGCGGCCCCATTCGCTACGGATTGGCCGCCCTCGACGGGCCGGTGCCCCCCGTGGGGGGGGAAGGCGGGCCTGGGAGCCGTCGTGAACGCTGCGCGGCACCGAGCCCATGCCCATGAGCACGACAATGACCGTATCCGAGCCAATGCGCATCAACGACGCGCATTGCCACTTCTTCTCGGGGGGCTTCTTCGCCACACTCGCTCAGGATCCGGCAGCGCCGCGGGCGACGGACCCGGCGGTCGATCTGCCGGCCGCGCTCGGCTGGGACGCGCCGGGCGAGCCCGAGCAACTGGCCGACCGCTGGGTTGCGGAGCTCGACCGGCACGGCGTAGGCCGCGCGGCCCTGATGGCCAGCGTCCCCGGGGACGAGGCGTCCGTCGCGGCCGCGGTGGCGCGCCATCCGTCCCGCTTCGCCGGCCTGTTCATGGTGAATCCGACGGCGCCCGACGCCGAGGAGCGCGCCCGGCGGGGCTTCGGCGAGCTCGGGCTGCGCTGCGCCTGCCTCTTCCCTGCGATGCACCATTTCGCCCTCGACGACGAGTGCGTCACGGCCGTCTTTCGGGCGGCGGCCGACCACGGATGCGCCGTCTTCGTTCACTGCGGGGTGCTCTCGGTGGGCGTCCGCCGCAAGCTCGGCCTGCCGTCGCGCTTCGACGTCCGCCTCGGCGACCCGCTCGCGGTCGTGCCGGTCGCGTCCGCCTTTCCCGGCGTCCCGGTGATCATTCCGCACTTCGGCGCCGGCTTCCTCCGGGAAACACTGATGGCGGCCGACCTCGCGGCGAACATCCACGTCGATACCTCCAGCTCGAACGGGTGGACGAAGTACACGCCCGGCCTGCGCCTGGCCGACGTGTTCCGCCAGGCGCTGGCCGTGCTGGGCCCCGAGCGCATCCTGTTCGGATCCGACTCGTCGTTCTTCCCGCGCGGGTGGCAGCGTTCGATCCACGAGGCGCAATCCGCGATTCTCGAAGAGATCGGCCTCGACGGGGAGGGACGGGCCGCAATCTTCGCGGACAACTTCGACCGGGTCTTCGGACCGGCCGGGACTGCGCACCAGTTCTCGCGGTAGGATGGAACGATGGCCCTGGACACGATGTGGATCATCGGAACGGTAGTCACGGTCGGCGTTGCACTCGCCGGTGTGATGTACGCGCTGGTGAACGGCACACACCGCCGTATCGACGACGTGAACAAGCGCATCGACGACGTGAACAGGCGCATCGATGATGTCCGTACGGATCTGCAGCGCCTGCACGACGACCACAAGGGCCTCGAGGAGCGGCTGCGCGTCATCGAGGGCCGATAGAAGACGGCCCGGTTAGGAGTCTGCGCCGCAGAACGCAGCGAAGCGAAGTTCTGCGACGCAGGGTCATGGAGCGGGGGGATGGGCCGAAACGCCGAGCCAGCGAGGCGTTTCGGGGCGCTAGGGAATCAGCAGCAGCTTCCCGGTGTGGACGCTCGACTCCATGACCCGGTGCGCCTCGGCCGCGTCGGCCAGCGGGTAGGTCGCGTGCACGATCGGCCGCAGCTCGCCTGAGGCGAACCGGGGCCAGACGCGTTCGCGCAGCGCCGCAAGGATTCCTGCCTTCTCTTCCACCGCCCGCGCCCGCAGCGTCGCCCCCGTCACGGTCAGGCGGCGCGACATCAGGCGCGCGAGGTCCAGCTCCGCCTGCGCACCCTCCATCAGGGCGATGATCACGAGCCGGCCTTCGATGGCGAGGCTGGCGACGTTGCGCTGCAGGTAGGCGCCACCGACCATGTCGAGGATTACGTCGACCCCGCGGCCGCCGGTCGCCTCGCGCAGCACCGCCACGAAGTCCTCCGCGCGGTAGTCGACGGCGCGCTCGGCCCCGAGCTCCACGCAGGTCGCGCACTTGGCCGGCGTCCCCGCGGTGGCGAAGATGCGCGCCCCGAACAGGCGCGCGAGCTGGATGGCGACCGTGCCGATGCCGCTCGATCCGCCGTGCACCAACAGCGTCTCGCCCTCCTTCAGCCGACCGCGGTCGACGACGTTGGTCCAGACCGTTGCGTACGCCTCCGGCAGCGCCGCCGCGCCGGTGAGCGACACGCCCTCCGGAATCGGCAGACACTGGGGGGCGGGCGCCAGACAGTACTCGGCGTAGCCTCCGCCAGTGAGCAGCGCACACACATCGGCGCCGACCGGCAGATCGGAGACACCCTCCCCCACCGCCGCGACGGTCCCCGACACTTCCAGTCCCAGGATGTCGGAGGCGCCGGGGGGCGGCGGGTAGTTTCCCTTGCGCTGCATGGTATCGGCCCGGTTGACGCCGGACGCCGCAACGCGGATCAACACGTCGCCAGCGCCGGGGACCGGCACCGGCCGGCTCCCGATCCGTAGCGCCTCGGGCGCACCGGGCTCCGTGATGTCGACGACGCGCATGGTCCCGGGAATCGCCATCTGCATGCTCCTGGATATGCCGACGCGGTGGGGCGTCGGGCGACGCGGCGCGCCGGCGGCACCCGGCGCGCGAGTATAATTCGTGTCGAATGAACAGGCCCAGGCCGCGTCGCGCGCACGAACCGTGGAGTCGCCGCTCATGGCCGTGACCATCAAGCGGGTCATGCTCTGGCAGACGGAGATCAAGAACGAGCCGGGCGCTCTCAGCGCGGTGCTCGAGCCGCTTGCGCAGGCGGGCCTGGATCTCCATGCGGTGATGAAGCGCTGCATACCCGGGCGCCGCGGCCGTGCCACGGTGGAGATCCTGCCCGGCTCGGGCCGCAAGGCGACGGCGCTCGCCCGCGCGGCGGGATTCAGCCAGTCTCCCACCGAAGCCCTGCTCGTCGAGGGAGCCAACCGGCCCGGCCTCGCCTACGCCGTAGCCAACAGCATTGCGTGGGCCGGCATCAGCCTGCGGTTCCTATCGGCGCAGATCGCCGGCGAGCGGTACTCCGCGCTCCTCGGATTCCGGACGCCGGCGGAGCGCAGGAAGGGCGCGACGCTGATACGAAGAGTGGCGAACGACGCGGAAGAGACGGCGTCCGGGGAAGCGGCTCCGCAATGAGCGTGCGGATTGTCCTGGTCGGCTACGGCCGGATGGGCAAGGCCATAGACGCGCTGAGCGCCGATCACGGCTGCGAGGTGGTCGAGCGTCTCGACATCCACAACAACCGTCATGGCGAGGGCATCGATTCGCCTTCGCTGCCGGTCGCCGACGTCGCGATCGAGTTCTCCCTGGCCGACTCGGTCGCTTCCAACATCGAGAAGCTCGCCGCGCGCGGCATCGACGTCGTCGTCGGCACCACCGGCTGGGAGGCGCAGGAGGAGGAGGTCCGGCGGGCGACGGCGGCAGCAGGGATCGGTGTGGTGCACGCCGCGAACTTCTCGCTCGGCGTCAACCTCTTCCAGGCCGTCGTCGAGCGCAGCGCGGCGTTGTTCGCGCGTCACGACGACTTCGGGAGCTGGATCCACGAGGGGCACCACGCGGCCAAGCGGGACGCCCCGTCCGGCACGGCGTTGGCCCTCCGGAACGCGATGCAGAAGATGGGGTACGCGCGAGACATCGACGTCTCGTCGACACGCGCCGGCAGGATGCCGGGTATGCACACCGTCGGGTACGACGGCCCGTTCGACACGATCACGCTGACCCATACCGCCCGCGACCGGGCGACGTTCGCGCGGGGCGCGCTGGAGGCGGCGCGCTGGGTGCGCGGCAGGCGCGGCTGGTTCTCGATGCGCGACGTGCTCGGCATCGACTGATCGAGGGAGGTGCGCCATGCAGACACGCTGGGCAGGTTGCGGCACGGCCCTCGTCACGCCGTTCACGGCGAGCGGCGACGTGGACGAGGCGGCGGTCAGGCGGCTGGCGCGGCGCCAGGTGGACGGCGGCGTGCACTTCCTGGTCCCCTGCGGGACGACGGGCGAGAGCCCCACGCTGTCGCACGCCGAGAAGCTGCGCGTCGTCGAGCTCGTCGCCGACGAAGCGAACGGCGCCGTACCCGTGCTGGCGGGGGCCGGCGGCTACGACACGCGGGCCACCATCGACCTCGTCCGCGACCTCGCGGGCGCCGGCGCGACCGGCATCCTATCGGTCACCCCCTACTACAACAAGCCGACCCCGGAGGGGCTCTACCGGCACTACGGCGCCATCGCCGACAGCACCGAGCTGCCGATCGTGCTGTACAACGTGCCCGGCCGGACCGCCTGCAACATCGCCCCCGCCACGCTGCTCCGGCTCACGGAGATCGCCAACGTGGTCGGCGTGAAGGAAGCCTCCGGCGACCTCGGTCAGATAGGCGAGATCTGCCGCGCCGTGCCCGACGACTTCTGCGTGCTCTCGGGAGACGACGCGTTCGCGCTGGCGGTGATGGCGCTCGGCGGCACGGGGGTGATCTCGGTGATTTCGAACGAGGCGCCCGGCGAGATGGCGGCGCTCGTCGACCAGGCCGCGGCCGGCGACTTCGCCGCGGCGCGCGCCACCCACGAGCGGTTCCTGCCGCTGATGCAGGTGAACTTCATCGAGTCGAACCCGATCCCGGTCAAGGCCGCGATGGCCGAGCTGGGGCTGCTCGACCTGAACTACCGTCTGCCGATGTGCCCACCGGCACCCGCGGCGCGCAAGCGGATCGCCGAGGTGCTGGCCGCGACGGGGCTGGCCGTGGAGGGAACGCCAATCACCGCGGCACATCCATGAACGCACTCGGCAACCCGTGAACGCCTGGTCGAGCAGGGCATCCTGGTCGGCTTGCGCTGCGGCGACAGGGGTCAACAGGTAACGACCTGCGGCAACTGATCGAAGTGACTATCGGACGTGCACAGCACCAGATCATGCTGAACGGCGAGCGACGCGATCCAGAGATCGTTCGTGGGGAGAGCGAGTCCTTTGGCGCGAAGGTGCCAGTAGAGCCGCGCATAGTGGTGCGTCGTCTGTTCGTCGGGCAGGAGCACCGAGACACGCGGACTGTTCAGGAACCGTTGCAGGTTGGCGGCGTTGGTCGATTCCCGGCGACCGGCCGCGAAACCAGCGCGCAACTCGCCCAGCACGATCAAGGGCATGCAGATGGAGCGCGCGGCGCGAACGATGTCGACCCGTTCGGCCCGGCCACGCATGAAGTCGCTGTACGCATTGGTGTCGAGAGCGACGTTCATTTCCAGGCCTCGTCATCGACCTGCTCGAAGTCGGCAACAGCGCGGTCGAAATCCGGATCTTCCTGCCAGGTACCGATCAGGTGATCGAGATCCGCATACGCGGTCGGCACGGCATCCACGCCGCGAGCGAGCGCTTCCACGACCACGGTGTTGAGGCTCTTGGCTTCGCGCTTGGCGATCTGCCGGAGGGCGCGATCAATCTCGCCGGGAACGGCACGGACCGTATACTGCATGCTGTTAGTGCAGGCACTATATCACGATAATGCAGGCAAACCAAGCAGGCCAGGACCACCGCCATCTCGCCGAACGGATACGGCAGCTCTACGCCCAGGCGGCCGAGGCAGACCGGACCGAGGCGCGTGGCGCATTCGCGGAGCTCCGCACGGAGCTGGCCGCGGGCCGCGTGCGGGCGGCAGAGCCCGACCCGTCGTCGCCGACCGGCTGGCGCGTCAACGCCTGGGTCAAGCAGGGCATCCTGGTGGGATTCCGCTGCGGCGACGTCGTGGCGTTCGATTCCCCCAGCACCGACTCGCCCTACCTGGACAAGGACACGCTGCCTCTCCGGCCGCTCTCGACGGCCTCGAACGTGCGGCTCGTCCCGGGCGGATCGTCGGTGCGGGACGGCGCATACCTCGGCCGCGGAGTCATCTGCATGCCGCCGATGTACATCAACATCGGCGCCTGGGTCGGGGACGGCAGCCTCGTCGATTCCCATGCGCTGGTCGGGTCGTGCGCGCAGGTCGGCAGCGGCGTCCACGTCAGCGCCGGGGCGCAGATCGGCGGCGTGCTCGAGCCGGTCGGCGCGCTGCCGGTGATCGTCGAGGACGACGCGCTGGTCGGCGGCAACACCGGCCTCTACGAAGGTGCGGTGGTCAAGCGCCGGGCGGTCATCGGCGCCGGCACGGTCCTGACCGGGTCGACGCCGATCTACGATCTGCCGCAGGGACGGATCATCAGGCCGGCCGCGGGCGAGCCGACGGTGGTGCCGGAAGGCGCGGTCGTCGTGCCCGGGGCGCGCGCCGTCACGAGCGGCGCGGGGCCGGAGTGGGGGCTGTCGCTCGCCACGCCGGTCATCGTCAAGTACCGCGACGACCGCACGGATACCCGAACGGAGCTGGAAGCATGGATCCGGTAGCCGCCCGGGACGCGCCCGCCGGACCGGCGCGGGCAACGTATCAGGACGTGCTCGACGCGCCGGCGCATCGAGTGGCCGAGATCATCGACGGGACGCTCTACACCCACCCGCGACCGGCCGCGCTCCATGCGCTCGCGAGCTCGTCGCTGGGATCGGATCTCTCGAATCCTTTCCAGTTCGGCCGCGGCGGCCCCGGCGGGTGGTGGATCATCGACGAGCCGGAGCTGCACCTCGGCGAGGACATCCTCGTGCCCGATCTGGCGGGCTGGCGCCGGGAACGCATGCCGGACTACCCCGCCGCGGCGTATTTCACGCTGGCGCCGGACTGGGTGTGCGAAGTGCTCTCGGCCTCGACCCGCAAGCTCGACCTGCTCGGCAAGCGTCCGATCTATTCGCGGGAGGGAGTGAAACACCTGTGGTTCGTCGACCCGGTGGATCGCACCCTGGAGGCGTTCGAGCTGCGAGAGCGGGAGTGGGTGCTGATTGCGACGGCCAGGGACGACGACCCGATCGCCATCCGCCCCTTCGACGCGATCACCTTCAGCCTCGCCGATCTGTGGCCCTGACGCCCGCAACCGCCTCCGGCCGTGCTCCCCGGCCCCGCCCCCCACGGCAGGTCGCTGCGTCACCGATGCCGTCAGCCTCGCCGATCTGTGGCCCTGAGGTCCGCAACCGCCTCCGGCCGTGCTCCCGGCCCGCCGCCCCACGGCAGGTCGCTGCGTCACCGATGCCGTGTATGATGCCGCCCGACACCAACCACGACAACCGCACCGACACGCGCACGGAGCTGGAGACATGGAACCGCTAGCCGCCCCGCTCGTCGACCTCGCCCGCAACCTCATCGACATCGAGTCCACGAGCGGCGGCGAAGCCGCGGTGACGACGTGGCTGGCGCGCTGCCTGCGCGAGCGGGGCTACCAGGTCGCCGAGCAGCCGGTGGTCGACGACCGGGTCAACGTCATCGCCACGGTCGGTGCGACGGAGCCCGAGACCGTCTACTCCACGCACATCGACTGCGTCCCGCCCTTCTTTCCGAGCCGGATCGAGGGCGACACGCTGTACGGCCGGGGCGCCTGCGACGCCAAGGGGATCCTCGCGGCCCAGATCATGGCCCTCGACCGGCTCCGCGAGTCGGGCGAGAATCGCGTCGGCCTGCTCGTCGTGGTGGGCGAGGAGAACGGCAGCCACGGCGCCCGCGCCGCCAACCGCCTCTCGAACCGCTCCCGGTACCTGATCAACGGCGAGCCCACGGACAACCGCCTCGGCGCCGCCACCAAGGGCGCCTACCGGGTCCGCCTGTCGGCCACCGGGCGCGCGGTCCACTCCGCCTATCCCGAGCTGGGCGAATCGGCCGTCGAGAAGCTGCTCGACGCCCTCGTCGCCCTCCGCGATCTCGACCTGCCGGTGGACCCCGTGCTCGGCGCCACTACCTACACGGTCGGGGTGCTGTCCGGCGGCGTCGCCCCCAACGTCGTCCCGCCGGTGGCCGAGGCCGACGTCAACTTCCGCACGGTGGAGCCGGCGGCGCGCGTGCGCGAGCGGCTCGACGCGTCGATGCCCGGCACGGTGTCGATCGACGACGTCATGATCGTCCCGCCGGTCAGCCTGACGACCCTGCCGGGGTTCGAGACCGCCCCGTTCTCGTTCACCACCGACATCCCGTTCCTGACCTCGTGGGGCGATCCGCTGCTGGTCGGTCCCGGCTCCATCCACGTGGCGCACACGGCGGACGAGCACGTGCAGATCGACGAGCTGGTGCAGGCGGTCGATCTGTACGAGAAGCTGGCGCGGGAACTGCTGCCTGCCGAGAGTTGACCCTGGCTGACGACCGCTAGCCGTTCTCGGGAGCCGCCTCGTACGCGGGCCAACCACGGAGCCGACCAGATCTCAGCCTGCCACGCCTCCAGCTCGCAACCCGACGCCCCGAGGCGCCGGACGGCCACAGCACGCCGAACTCAACCGCAGTCTGGTGGTGAGCGTCGGTCGATAATGAATCCGACCGGCGATTGACAGAGCCGACCAGCGGGCTGGAAGACAGAAATGGCGCCGACTGCCAACAACACGAGACCGACACGAGGGCAACGAAAACGCGGTGGACCCGCAGGTCCGAGTGCGTCAGAATCGTAGGATCGGACGATGGGAGAGATTCGAGCCAGCGTGACGTTGGAGAACAGCGGCGACCGCGAGTACGTGTACCGCGGAGACAGCGTCGAGGCGGACGTCCGACGAACGACGGTCGAAGGGATCGTCGACACCGGGGCGGTGAGTCTCGTAGTCCCGGAAGAGGTCGCGACCGAGCTGGGACTTCGGCACTGGGGCACGAGAACGGTCGTCGACGCGGACGAGCGCCGCGAACAACGGCCCGTGACCGATGTCACGATCGAGATCGGAAACCTCGCGACGCGGACGGAGGCCATCGTGGGACCGGCGGGAAGCGAGATTCTGATCGGTCAACTGGTGCTCGAAGCACTCGACCTGATAGCCGACTGCAGAAGCCGAACACTCGCGCCGCGCCATCCGGAAGGGCCAGTCCTGGCGATCCGCTGAGCCCCCCGGACACCGCTTCCGGGATCGGCGCCGTCGCGTCGCGCCACAGCAGGCCGAGCTGCTCGCTGCCGTAAACGCGCTGCTCCGAGGGGCCGGCGCTGTGGCGGTGATCCTCCACCGATCCGTGTTGAAGATCTCCGGGACGAGCCACCAGCCCAAGGCCGCGCCGAACGGTGCTACGCTACGGGCATGAGCAGCGACGCGAAGTGGATCATCGGAACCATCGTTCCCGCCATCCTGGTGGTGGCTGGCTTGTTGTCGGCGCAGATCGCCGGTGGAAACACCGGCCTTAACAGGCGGATCGATGACCTGAACGCCACCGTGAACGCCCGCTTCGACGACGTGCACCGGCGGATCGACGGCATGCAGGACGATATCCGCGAACTGCGCATCCTCGTCAACGAGATCCTCAAGGGCTCCGATCCCGCCGACTGACCGCCCGACGTTTCGTCTCCGTTTGACGCCCGGCCACCGGGTATTCTCCGGTCCGGTCGATGTGTTCCCATCCGAGCGGCGAGACGTGAGGCCAGGAACTCTCGGCCGGGAACGCCAGCGCGTTCGAACACGTACAAGCCGCTTTGACGGCAGGTCCCGGCTGCGGGTCTGATAACGGCCCACTATGTTGACTTGAGAACTACGGGATCGCCGCTTCCACAGGCGGTGATCGGGCCGGGTCGGGCTGTTGGAACTGCCCCTCTCGGCGTGCTCGACCGGGTTCCATACCCGCTTTCATGGCTTTCCGGGACACGCCGGCAGTACCGCGGGCGCCGGTCTGTGTACGACGAGGCCGTGACCGAGGGGGCTGGTGGTGTCGGCCAACCGACGAGCACTCACGAGACACGCCGCAGTCAGCACCGCTCTGCAGCGGCACGGGATCTTGCCGGGCGCGCCTCGCGGGCCGGGCGGGTCAAGCGACTGCACGTTCCTGGCGGATACGTTCCCGCGCCAAGTCGTACTGCGCTTGGCGGCGCACCCAGAACGCTGCGTTGCTCCACCCGATTCGTTCCAGTGCCAGCGCCATGGCGGGCGAGATGCCCGTCCTCCCGTTCAGCACCCGCGAGAAGGTCTGGCGCGTGCAGCCGAGCTTCGCCGCCGCCTCGGTCACGGTCCAGCCCTCCTCCGCCATCGCGTCCCGGAGGCTCTCGCCCGGATGTGCCGGGTCGTGCATCGTCGGCATGTCACGCTCCCTCGTCAGTGGTAATCGATCAACGTCACGTCAGCCGCCTCGCCGTCCCTGAAGCGAAAGACGATGCGCCAGTTGCCGGAGACCCGCACGCTCCATTGCCCGCGGCGGTCACCCGTCAGCGGATGCAGTCGGTAGCCCGGAAGGTCCATGTCTCCGGGCTGGATCGCTGAATCCAAGTCCGACAGAATACGTCGAATCCGGGGCGCCAAGGCCGCCGGGATTCGGCGGGCGTCGCCGCGCTCGAAGAACGCCAACAGCCCCTTGTGTACGATGTCGATAGGGCACTGCAACACGACACATGGCGTGTTGCAGTGCCCGTGGGATCGCGAGCCCCCTGGACGAGCTGACTTGTCTCTTCGTGCCTGTCGCCGCTATCGCCGGACCACTTCCGCGTCGACGATCTCTACCCGCTCGACCGGCGTCTCTCCCTCGGTCGGCACGGCCTCGATCCGGTCGACCACGTCGAGGCCCTCCACGACGACGCCGAACACCGTGTATACGCCGTCGAGCGCCGGGGCGGTGGCCGTGCAGATGAAGAACGAGGTCGACGCGCTCGCCGGATCGTCGAGCCGCGCCATCGACACGATGCCGCGCACGTGCCGCGTGTCGTTGAACTCCGGCTGCATGTTCTGCACGAAACGCTGCTGCCGGTCGGTGAGCGGCTCGCGGCGCGTCGGCAGGTGGCCGCTCTGGATGACGAAGCCGGGGGCGACCCGGTGGAAGGCGATGCCGTCGTAGACGCCGGAGTCGACCAGCCGCAGGAAGTTGCGGACGTGGTTCGGCGCGCGATCCGGGTACATGTCGATGGCGATGCGGCCGTGGGTGGTGTTCAGGACGGCCCGGAAGGCGGCGAGCTCGGCGTCGGCCTCGGTGGTGAAGGGCGGGATCTCGGGCGGCGGCTTGTCGCGGATGGTCACCCGCTGCACCACGACCCGCTCGGCGGCGCGTCCCCCGGCGTCGACCGGCGTCTGCGAGATCCGGGTGACGACGTCCATGCCGTCGGCCACCTGACCCCAGATGGTGTGCAGACCGTCGAGCCCCGGCTGATCGACGACGCAGATGAAGAACTGCGAGCCGCCGCTGTCCGGCTGTCCGGGCACGAGCACCGCCGAGACCGTGCCCCGCAGGTGCCGGGCGTTGCTGAACTCGGCGCCGACCAGGCCGAGGCCGCCCTGGTCGTACTCCGCGGCGCGCTCGGGATCGGCCGTCAGCGGGTCGCCGCCCTGGACGATGCCGTTGGCCACCATGCGGTGGAACGTCGTCCCGTCGAAGTGGCCCTCGCCGGCGAGCTGCATGATCAGACCCACGTGATTGGGGGCGAGATCCGGCCGCAGATCGATGGCGATCGCGCCGAGGTCGGTCTCGAAGACCGCCTGCTTGTCGCTCATCTCTTCGAGCGAGAGCGGGGTGACGAACGGCTCGCCGGCCTGCCCGGCCAGCGCCGGGGCCGCGGCCAGCGACGCCAGCACGGGGAACGCCGCCAGCCAGGCGAGTTGCTGGAGCCCGCGGCAAGTACCCCGCCGCACTCGAAGCCACGCATCCTCGGCGGCCTTGCCTCGCGCGACCGACAGTACGCCGCGGCCAGTACCCCGCCGCATTCGAAGCCACGCATCGATCTTCATCTGCACACCTCGCGCTGGTCCATCTGCAACACCTCGCCCTGATCTAATAGCATGATCGGATGCCGTTGCTGAACGAACCCGAACCACCGCCCCGCCCGCCGCGCCGGGGATGGCTGTACGTCTTCGTCGTGCTCGTCCTGGCCGCCGGCGGGGGCTACTACCTGTACGTGTCGGGGCTCCTGACGCCGTCCGATGACGCCGAGCGCCGCGCCGCCGCCGAGGCCCCCGCACCGTCGCGCCCCGCCCCGGCCGCCCCTGCCGCGCCGGAGCCGGAACCGGCCGAAGCGCTCGCGCCGGAGCCGGAACCCGAACCGGAGCCGGAACCCGAGCCCGAGCCGGAACCGGCCGCGGCGCCACCGCCCGCCATCGTGTTGCGCGTCACCAGCGACGTGGACGGGGCGGAGGTGTTCATCGACCGCCGCTACGCCGGCACGACGCCGTTCGAGTCGTACGAGGTCGAGCCCGGGCGCCACCGCATCAACGTCTCGGCCCCCGGCTACGAGGGCCATGCCGAGGACGTGGAGATCGGCGGCGAGCTGACGGCCATCGACGTGCGCTTCCGGCAGGTCCGGCTGGACCAGCGCATCCCCGTCGTCCACAAACACCGTTTCGGCGACTGCGAGGGGCACCTCGTGGCCACGACGGCCGGCATCGTCTACGAGACCGACGACGACGATGCGTTCCAGGTGGGCCTGCACGGGCTGGAGGAGTTCGCCGTCGACTACATGGCGCACAACCTGCGGCTCAAGGTGCGCGGCGGACGGACCTACAACTTCACCGACGACGAGGAGAACGCCGACGCCCTCTTCGTGTTCCACCGGGCGGTGGAAGAGGCCCGCGAGCGACTCTCCCGCGGCGAGCCGCCGGCGGCTCCATGACCCCGCAGCCGCCCGCCCGGTGCCCCTGGGCCACGTCGGACCCGCTCTACGTCCCGTATCACGACGAGGAGTGGGGCGTGCCGCTGCACGACGACCGGCGTCTCTTCGAGATGCTGGTGCTCGAGGGCGCGCAGGCCGGGCTGAGCTGGCTGACGATCCTCCGCCGGCGGGAAGGGTATCGCCGCGCCTTCGACCGCTTCGACCCGCAGCAGGTGGCCCGCTACGGCCCGCCCGACGTGGAGCGCCTGCTGGCCGACAGCGGGATCATCCGCAATCGTCTGAAGGTCGACTCGGCCATCGCCAACGCCCGCGCGTTCCTCGCCGTGCAGGAGGCGTTCGGCAGCTTCGACAGCTACGTCTGGCGGTTCGTCGACGGCCGGCCGATCCAGAATGCCTGGACGAAGCTCGAGGAGGTGCCGGCGCAGACCCCCATCTCGAACGCAATGAGCAAGGACCTGCGAAAACGCGGCTTCACCTTCGTCGGCCCGACCATCTGCTACGCGCACATGCAGGCGACCGGCATGGTCAACGACCACCTGGTGGGCTGCTTCCGGCATCGCGAGGTCCGCCTTCTCACGGAATAGCAGAGCGGAGGCGCTGCAGGGCGATCGCGGCGGCGTTGGCCACGTTCAACGAATCGACGGCCGGTGCGATGTCGATTCGGACGCGCTCGTGGCACAGATCGAGCGCGGCCCGGCTGACACCGTCCCCTTCGTTGCCCAGCACGAGGGCAACGCCCGCGCCGGCGCCGCGGCGCACGAACGCCTCGATGTCGACCGCGGGCTCCAGCGGGGTGAGCGCGACGACGCGCGCCCCGGCTTCCCGGATCCGCGCCAGTACGCCCGGCCACTCGTCCGCCACCCGAAAGAGGAGCTGGAGCGTCGTCCCCATCGACGTGCGGATCGCCTTGCGGTAGAGCGGGTCGGCGCAGGCCGGCGACAGCAACACGCCGGCCGCACCGAAGGCCGCGGCGTTGCGGAAGATGGAGCCGACGTTGTCCGGGTCGGACACCCCGTCGAGCACCACGAGCGGGCGTCCCGGCTCGGCCGGCGGGAGCTCGGCAACCTCCTCCTCGGGCCCGGGACGTTCGCCGAGTCCCAGACAACCGCGGTGAAACCGAAACCCTGTGACGAGCCGCAATTGCGCGGAGTCCGCGACATGCAGCGCGAGCGCGCGATCGTCCTCGCGCGCCGCCAGGGCGTGCTCCAACCCTGCCAGCGCGCTCTCGACGACCAGCAGCGCTCGCGTGCGGAAGCGCGACGCGAGCAGGCGCCGCACCGCCAGTTGCCCCTCGGCTACGAAGAGCCCCCGGTCGCGCATCAGCGCGGGGTCGGAGACGATACGGAAGTCGTCCAGGCAGGGATCGTCGACCGATGCGACCCGGATGCGGTTGATGGGCACCGGCAGCGTCCGTCGGTTTGCAGCCGCGCCTGGGGGACCCGCGTTCGGCGGCGGCCCGGCGACCCGGACCAGTCCCTTGCCGGCGGCGATTACGCGGAGCGGACCACCTGCCGCCGGCTGCGGTGCCGGTCGAGCACCTCCAGGCCGATCTGCTTGCTCAGGTAGACCTTCGATTCCCGGTTGTCCTCTGCGTCCGGCTCGAACTTGACCACGTTGAACTCGAGTTGGTCGAGCGTGCTTCGCATGTCGTAGAAGCCGTTCTTCGTCTTGACGACGATCTCGCTGAACCCGTTGTCGTGGGCCCACGCCTCCTGCTCCTCGGTCAGGGCCCGGAAGAAGCCCCGGCCCCGCCAGTCGCGGCGCGTGCCGCCGATCCAGCTATAGAGCACCTTGCGGTCGTCGAACTCCACTGACGCCCGGAGCCGCTCGACGAGGTCGGCCAGCTTCGGCTCCGTCTCGCGCATCCGCAACTCGTGCGAGACCTTGTAGGCGACCGGCACCACCGTCGACGGGTCGTCGGGCAACGGCGCCTCCGCCATCAGGATCTGGTGGTCGCGCTCGTCCAGCCGGCGCATCACCTCCGTCGCCGTCTTCTTGCGCGGAAACTCGCCGAAGTACTCCTCGATGTACTCGATTTCCAGAGCGCCCTGCTGCAGTCCGTACTGGCGAATCTGATACTCCATGCCAATCGCGCGAGCATCATACACTGCGCGTATGCCGGAGCTTCCGGACGTCGAGGTCTACGTCGAATGCCTCGCGGCGCGGGTCGTCGGACAACGGATCGAGCGCATCCGGCTGCTCCTCCCGTTCGTGCTCCGCTCGGTCGATCCGCCGCTCGACAGCGCGCAGGGACGGACCGTGCATACCGTCGAGCGCCTCGGCAAGCGCATCGTCATCGGTCTGTCCGGCGATCTGTTTCTCGTCCTGCACCTGATGATCGCCGGGCGCCTGCGGTGGCGTGATCGTGGGACCCGAATCCCCCAGAAGCTCGGCCTGGCGGCATTCGACTTTCCCAGCGGCACGCTGCTGCTGACGGAGGCGGGCTCCATCAAGCGCGCCGCCCTGCATCTGGTCGCGGGACGCGACGGACTGCGGGAGCACGATCGCGGCGGCCTCGAGGTGCTCGATTCAGACCTGGCCGCCTTCCGCGACGCCCTGCTGTCCGAGAACCACACGCTCAAGCGGAGCCTGACCGACCCGCGGCTCTTTTCCGGCATCGGCAACGCCTATTCCGACGAGATCCTGCACGCCGCCGGCCTGTCGCCGCTCAGGCTCACCGGCCGCATGACCGACGCCGAAATCGATCGGCTCCACGAAGCGGCGCGGACGACCCTGCGGGCCTGGACCGAGCGGCTGCGGCGGGAGACAGGCGACCGGTTCCCCGAACAGGTCACTGCGTTCCACCCCGGAATGGCCGTCCACGGCCGCTACGGCAAGCCGTGCCCGGCGTGCGGATCACCCGTCCAGCGCATCGTCTACGCCAGCAACGAGTCGAACTACTGCCCCGCCTGCCAGACCGGCGGCAAGCTCCTCGCCGACCGCGCGATGTCGCGCCTGCTCAAGAGCGACTGGCCCCGGTCGCTCGACGAGTGGGATGCGATGAAGGAGGAGCGCAGCATTCCCGAAAGATAGAGGACGGGAGCAACTGACTGGACGAGAGCGTGTCGAGGGCTCGGTCGACCGTGCACAGCGCGGCTTCCACGGTGCTGGGGTTCTCGCTACGGGGCTTGGGAGCGAGGGCCGGGTCGCATGCTTGCCTCACAGCTACGTTGACACTGGAAACATCTGCCCCCAACCGTCAGCAACCGCTGCCGGAATTACACAGTGTCTCACCTTTACCAGGTGCCGATTGAGGTAGTCCCAACGGTCCATCCGTTTCTGCATTTGCCCAACCACCAGACCAGCATGCCGTTGGTGCAGCTTGGCAAAAGCCACAACGTCCTTTTCGTAGTAGAACGGCTTCTTCCGGGTCATGAAGGAGTCCAACTTCTCGCGAGGTACGCAGAAATCCGCGGCAGCCGCATTCGCCGCGATTTCTTCTGGCAGCACTGTAGGTCCCTCAGCAAGATCCTCGTCGATCACCTCGTCGTCCTGGCCGTCTCGTCGAAGTACGTGCTCAATCTCGTGCCGCAGGACGAACCAAAAATTGTCTATCGTATCGCGCTGCAACGACATACCGATAACTGGCCCCCCGTTGACCCAAAAGCATGCACCGTCAATCTTTGCCCTGGGCAACTTTTCGACCACAACGTAGCGGATGCCGCAATCCGAGAGAATCCTTGGCACATGGCGAGCCTCTTCGGGAGCGCGGAGAAGCTGCTGCAACTCTCCAACTGCCTTGACCAAGGTACTCTCGGAGTACGGTGGGACCGAGATCGACCGAGCGATTTGCCGAACACGGAAGAGCCACGCGAGTTGAGCAGGTGGAATCTGTCGATCCTCGTACCTGGTCTTCTTCGCCGCGTGCGCCAGGTATGGAATCTCGTCAGCGGTAGTGACTTCAAAGAATCGGGCCAGCTGCGCCTCCATCGATGGCGTGTCGGCGTGCGCCAGCCAACCTCTTCGGACCATTTCCCGAACCGGATAGTGGGACTGCATGTTGCCACGTACAGCTATGCTTGGAGCTGGCGCCTCTACATGAGCCATGTCATAGGCAAGCTGCAGTCTGGCAAAAAAATCACTGTCCGTGTCGAAGGCATCAGCCAACGCTCGGGCCATGCTAGGGCTAATTTTACGCTTTCCGGACAGAATCATATTGACGCCCTGTTCCGGAACACCGAGAACAAAAGCGAGATCACGTTGCAACCATCCCCTCTCCTCCATTTCCTCTCTGATGTAGAATCCAGGATGCTTCACCCACGGTGCTTTCGTGGCAGTCATGACCCCCCCTCAGTGGTAGTCCTCGACGCCAAGTATGGTTATCCTGTTCGGCCTCTCGCTCGTATCTATCGTGAACACGAGACGCCATTTCCTGTTGAGACGAATAGATCGTTGGTCACCTGGTCGGGCCAGCTTCTCGTAATGCAAGCTCTTCCAGTTCCGAAGTGTGCGTTCATCAGATGCCGCCCGAAGGATCACAAGCTTGTTCCTTAGTGATTCGATCACGGCGTCGGACAACCGAGTCTTGGCCGCACGGTCCGTCTCAACGAGTGCCAGTGTTCGGTCTCGAAACGTGATCTCCATCCAGCGTTCCGCCAACTGCCTTGAGTATACGCACGATGCGACCACGAGTCAATGGTGCACTGAACGCCATGCGTTCAGACAGCATGGCGACCCGCAGAGAGCGGGGCGATGCAAGCCTGGACCGGCACAGTACTGCAGGCTGAACGTGGTGCAGCCTGCGCGCGCCGCGCTTCAGCGAGCGACGGCGCGGAACAGGGCCGTCGCCGCGTCCAGCGCCTCCCGGTCGCCCACCAGCACCGCGGTGTCCCCGGGCGCGTACCGGAAGGCCTCGTCGCGCCGGTAGATCGGCGTACGGTCACGCACCACGGCCACCTGGATGGCGCCGGTGCGCCGCCGCAGGTCGAGCGTGCGCGCGTTCTCGGCGATGGCCAGTGAGCCCTCCTCCACCTCCACCAGCTCCAGCGCGTCGTGGATGCCGAGGTGCTGAAGCGCGTCCAGCGCAAGGTCGGGAGCGGCGGTGCCCCGGAGCAGGCCGTAGTGCTCGCTACGCACCGCGTCCAGCTCGTGCGCGATGCGGCCGGCGGGGATCTCGTAGCCTTCCAGCGCACGCTTGAACAGCTCCAGCGACGCCTCGAACTCCTCGACCACCACGGTGTCGGCTCCCAGCCGTCGGAGCTCGTCGATGGCGCGCACGTAGCGGGTGCGGACGACGATGCGCGCGGCGGGCGCCAGCTCGCGGGCGGCGGCCACGCCCCGCCGCTCCTCCATCGAGGAAGGGATGGCGAAGACGACGATCCGGGCGTGCGCACCGGCGACGCGTTCGAGCAGGGCGTGTCGCGTGCCGTCGCCGTAGACGGCCGGCAGCCCGTCGGCGCGCGCCTGGCGTACCAGCTCCAGGTTCTGGTCGATGACGGCGCAACGAATCCCCGCCGCCCGCAGCATGCGCGCGAGGTAGCGTCCCGCCAGGCCGTAGCCGATGACGACGGCGTGGTCGCGGTAGTCGGCGGCTGCCGAATCGTCCTCGTGCTCGGCGCGACGGCCGGGCGCGCGCCGCGCCGCCCCGGCGACCCGCGTCGCGACGGCCTCGGCCACGCCGCGGGCCGACCCGATGAGAAACGGCGTCGCCATCAGCGAGAGGGCGGCCACCGACAGGAAGGTCTGATAGTCGTTGCCCGCGAACAGGCCCAACGGGAGCCCCGCCGCGGCCAGCACGAACGAGAACTCGCCGACCTGGGCGAGCCCCAGCCCGCTCCGGAGCGCCGTTTCCAACGGCCTGCCGCGGAGCAGGATGGCGCCGGTCGCGATGACGGCCTTCACGACCACGATCAGCAACGTGGCGCCGAGGACGACGAGCGGCCGCTCGACGAGCAGCGACACGTCGAGCAGCATGCCGATCGACGTAAAGAAGACCCCGCTGAACAGCACCCGGAACGGGATGACGTCGGAGAGCGCCTGCTGGCCGTACTCCGACTCCGAGATGATCAGCCCGGCGAGAAAGGCCCCGATGGCGAGCGAGAAGCCGGCCGCCGCGCTCACCAGCGCCGTACCGATGGCGAAGAACCCGACGCAGAGCGTGAACAGATCGCGGTTCCGTTGGGCTACGACCCGATCGAGCGTCCAGCGCACCGCGAGACGCCCGCCGACCAGCAACGCAACCATCGCGCCGAGACTGAGCAGCAACTGCGTCCAGAACGCCGGCAGCCCCGGCCCGGCGCCGGCCGCCGCGAGCAGCGGCAGCAAGGCCATGAGCGGCACGATGCAGAGGTCCTGGAACAGCAGCACCGACACCGCCTCCCGGCCGTGGGGCGTGTCGAGCTCGCCCCGGTCGGCGTAGAGCTTCGTCACCGCCGCGGTCGACGACATGGCGGCCAGCGACCCGTAGAAGAGCGTCTGCCCCATCGGCGCGTCGAGCGCCAGCCCGGCAGCGACGGCCAGCGCCAGCATGCCGGCCACCTGCGCGCCGCCGGCCACGAGGACCGAGCGTCCCCAGCGCAACACGTCGGAAAGCGAGAGCTCGAGGCCGATCTCGAAGAGCAGCAGCACGACGCCGATCTCGGACAGCGCGGCGACCGTCTCCGGATCCGGAATTAGCGCCAGGCCGGACGGTCCGATGAACACGCCGACGGCCAGAAAGCCGACAAGTTGCGGCAGGCGCAGGCGATGCGCCAGGGCGACGACCGGCAGCGCCAGCCCGGCGATGATCGCCAGGTCGCGGAGGACCCCGAGGTCGTGCATCGATCAGCCCGCGGCGACCGCGGCGCGGGCGCCGGCGGGATCGTAGGCGAGGTTGGCGGCCAGCCAGTGCTCGACCTCCTCCACCGGCTGCCCCTTGCGAGTGGCGTACGCCGCTACCTGGTCCGCGCCGATCCGGCCGACAGTGAAGTACCGCGACTCGGGATGCGCGAAGTAGAGGCCGCTGACGCTGGCCGCCGGGGTCATCGCGGCGCTCTCGGTGAGGTCGAGACCGACGGAACGCGCATCGAGCAGATCGAACAGCTTGAACTTCTCGCTGTGATCCGGACAGGCCGGGTAGCCGAACGCGGGACGGATTCCCCGGTACCGCTCCGCGATGAGGTCTTGGTTGGAAAGCGCCGCGCCGGTCTCGTAGTCCCATTCGCGGCGCACGCGCGCGTGGAGCATCTCCGCGAACGCCTCCGCCAGACGGTCGGCCAGCGCCTTGACCATGATGGCGCGGTAGTCGTCGTGGTCCCGCTCGTAGCGGGCCACGAGATCGTCGACGCCGATCCCGGCGGTGACCGCGAACGCCCCGACGTAGTCGGTCAGCCCCAGGTTTCGGGGAGCGACGAGGTCGGCCAGCGAGCGGTACGGGCGGTCGTCGCCGAACGACTCCTGCTGGCGGAGCATGGGGAAGCGCATGACCTCCGCGCTACCGGACGTCGCCGACGCCTCCGGATCATGCAGCACCACGTCGTCGCCGTCGGCGCTTGCCGGCCAGAAGCCGTAGACGCCGCGCGCGGTCAGGCTGCGCGCCGCCACGATCTCCGCCAGCAGCTCCCGCGCGTGATCGTAGAGCTCGCGCGCCGCCGCGCCCTGCGACGGGTCGTCGAGAATGCCGGGAAAGCGGCCCTTGAGCTCCCACGCCGCGAAGAAGAAGGTCCAGTCGATGTACGGCGTCAGCTCGTCGAGCGCCGCCTCGACCGTCCGACGGCCGGTGAAAGCGGGGACCGGCAGCTCGGCCGCCGCCCAGTCGGTGCGGAACGGCCTGGCCTGCGCCTCCGCCCAGGTCGCCAGCTTCCGTTTCCCCCGGCGGGCGAACTGCTCGCGCAATCGCGCCTGATCGGCGCGGTTGTCCGCGTCGAAGTCGGCCCGGCGCTCCGGGTTCAGCAGGCCGGAAACGACATCCACCACGCGGGAGGCGTCGGCCACGTGGACGGTGCTCCCGTCGAACGCCGGGGCGATCTTGACCGCGGTGTGCTGCCGCGACGTCGTCGCCCCGCCGATGAGGAGCGGCGCCGGCATGCCGCGCCGCTTCATCTCTCCGGCCACGAACACCATCTCGTCGAGCGACGGCGTGATCAGCCCGCTCAGGCCGACCAGGTCCGCGCCCTCGTCCACCGCGGTCTGGAGAATCGTGTCGCAGGGGACCATCACCCCGAGGTCGATCACCTCGTAGCTGTTGCAGCGCAGCACCACGCCGACGATGTTCTTGCCGATGTCGTGCACGTCGCCCTTGACCGTCGCGAGCACGATCTTCCCCTGCGCCGTCCCCGCGACCTGTCCCGCCTCCATGAACGGTTGCAGGTAGGCGACCGCCTTCTTCATGGCCCGCGCGCTCTTGACCACCTGCGGCAGGAACATCTTGCCGGCCCCGAACAGGTCGCCGACCACCTTCATGCCGTTCATCAGCGGCCCTTCGATGACGTCGAGCGGGCGCGCGGACTGCTGCCGCGCCTCCTCCACGTCGGCCTCGATGAAATCGACGATGCCGTGGACCAGGGCGTGGGCCAGGCGCTCGTCCACGCCCGTGTCCCGCCAGCTCAGGTCGACCTCGCGGGTCCGCGCGGTCCCCTCCACACCCGCGGCGAAGCGCACCAGCCGCTCGGTGGCGTCGGGGCGGCGGTTGAAGATGACGTCCTCGACGTGGGCCAGCAGGTCAGCCGGGATGTCCTCGTAGACGGCGAGCTGGCCGGCATTGACGATTCCCATGTCCATGCCGGCGCGGACCGCGTGGTAGAGGAACGCCGCGTGCATCGCCTCGCGCACGACGTCGTTGCCGCGGAACGAGAAGGACAGGTTGCTGACGCCGCCGCTGACTTTCGCGCCGGGACAACGCGCCTTGATGCGCCGCGTCGCCTCGATGAAGTTGACCGCGTAATCGGCGTGCTCCTCGAGCCCGGTGGCGACGGCCAGAATGTTCGGGTCGAAGACGATGTCCTCGGCCGCCACGCCGGCCTGCTCGGTGAGCAGACGGTAGGCGCGCGTGCAGATCTCCACCTTGCGGTCGATGGTGTCGGCCTGGCCGGTCTCGTCGAACGCCATCACGACCATCGCGGCGCCGTAGCTCCGGATGCGGCGCGCCTGGTCGAGGAACGCGGCCTCGCCCTCCTTGAGGCTGATGGAGTTGACGATGCCCTTGCCCTGGACACACTTGAGCCCCGCCTCGAGCACCGACCACTTCGAGCTGTCGATCATGATCGGCACGCGGGCGATCTCCGGCTCGGTGGCGATCAGGCGCAGGAAGCGCGTCATGCACGCCTCCGAGTCGAGCATCCCCTCGTCCATGTTGACGTCGACGACGTTGGCGCCGCCGCGCACCTGCTCGAGGGCGACGTCGGCGGCCGCCGCGTAGTCCTCCGTGCGGATCAACCGCGCGAAGCGGCGCGAGCCGGTGACGTTGGTGCGCTCGCCGATCATCAGGAAGTTGCTGTCGGGACGCACCGTGAGCCGTTCGAGCCCGCTGAGCTCGGTGACCTGCGCTGCGTCTCCTCCCGGACCTGGGTAGCCACCACCAGTGGTCCCACCACCGCTGCTGAGCTCGGTGACCCGCGCCGCATCGGCAGCCGCGCGCGGACGCGGGGGCACGTCGGCCACCGCCTCGGCGACCGCGCGGATGTGGTCCGGGGTGGTGCCGCAGCAGCCGCCGAGCAGGTTCACGAACCCGCTGGTCGCGAACTCGCGCAGCAGCGCCGCCGTCTCCGCGGGCTGCTCGTCGTACTCGCCGAAGGCGTTCGGCAGGCCGGCGTTCGGATAGCAGCTCACCCACGTGTCGGCGACGCGGGCCAGCTCGGCCAGGTACGGCCGCATGTCGCGCGCCCCGAGCGCGCAGTTGATGCCGACCGAGAAGGGCCGGGCGTGGGCCACCGACACCCAGAAGGCGTCGATGGTCTGACCCGAGAGGGTGCGGCCGCTGCGGTCGGTGATGGTCACCGAGAGCATCACGGGCAACTCGCTCCCCTGCTCGTCGAAAACCCGACGGACGGCCGAGATGGCCGCCTTCGCGTTGAGCGTGTCGAAGATCGTCTCGATCAGCAGCAGGTCGCAGCCCCCCTCGATCAGCCCCCGCGCCTGCTCGGCGTAGGCGTCGCGCAGCGCGTCGAAGGTGGAGGCGCGGAAGGTCTGGTCGTTGACGTCGGGCGAAATGGAGAGCGTGCGGTTGGTCGGCCCGATCGCGCCGGCGACGTATCGCGGGCGCTCCGGCGTGCGAGTGGCCCAGCGCGCCGCCGCGCGTTTGGCGATGCGCGCCGCCTCGACGTTGAGCTCGTGGACGACGGCCTCGAGCCCGTAGTCTCCCTGCGCGATCGACGTGCCGCTGAACGTGTTGGTCTCGATGATGTCGGCGCCGGCCGCGAGGTACTCGTCCGCGATGTCCTCGATCACGTCCGGGCGGGTCAGCACGAGCAGGTCGTTATCGCCCTTCAGGTCCCGCGGGTGATCCGCAAAGCGTGTCCCGCGGAAGTCGGCCTCGTCGAGCCCGCGGCGCTGGATCATCGTCCCCATCGCGCCGTCGAGGACGAGAATCCGCTCGCGCAGGGCGTCGTCGAGTGCTTGTCGTACGTTGTCAGGCATTTCCACTGCGGCGCAGAATGTCGTGCCCCCTGCGATTGGTCAGGTTACGGTTTCGACGTGGGGATACTTGGCGATCTTCTCGTCGGAGGTGACCAGATCGCACGCGTTGATCCTGGCTGTCGCAACGATGATCTGATCCGCGGGATCACGGTGAAAGCCGCTGGGCAGGCGCGTCGACTCCACGGCCACTTCAGGGGTGATCCCGAGCAGCGACACTCCAGGATAGGCCAGCGCCGTTGCGAACCACTCGGAAAGCTCTACGGGCAACTCGAGCCGACGGTATTCGCAGAGCTTGGCGATCTCCCAGCAGGAGATCGCGCTCACGCCGATCAAGTCGCCCTCGTTGTCCTCTATGGCACGCCGTTGCGCGTCGCTCAGCCGCCCGGTATCGAGCGTCCACCATATCCAGACGTGGGTGTCCAGCACGATCATCCCGGAACGCCCCACTCATGAAGGGCGACCGCTTCGTGGGGAAGTTCGTACCGGTAGTGTCGTCCCCTCAGCGGATAGGTTCTCTTTCCCGCCGGCTTGACCGCCCAGCGGGGCTGGGGTTTCAGATCGTAGTCCCGTCCATGCTTCAGGACGTGCACACGGGGCTCGCTGCCGTCCACGTCCGTGACTCGGTACATCGACGCAGCTCCGGTCCTCAACGCGTCGTACGACCGCCGGCTCGACACCTTCAATTTCGCCCAGGCGATGTCCTGGCTCTTCGTTCCCTTGACCTCGATCCTCTCGGTCTTCCCGTTCCGGGAGATTCTCAGGTCGGCGCCCTCGCTGTCCTTTTCGATGCGGACGTCAGCGCCGAACTTGTCCCTGATGTGCTTGCAGACTATCCACTCCGCCTTCTTCGCAGTGGAAAACCCGTCGATCGTCCGCAAATCCGATTCCGTCAGGCAAACGGGAAACGACTCGCCGGCCAAGCCGCGCGCGGCCTCGCTCGGATCGTCGTGAGGGTTCTTCAACGGCTCCTCCATTGCCGGGCACGACTCATGCCGGATCCATCGTCGCGATCTCTGCCCGAACAGGTCCTGCAGTCGTGCGTCACCACGGGAGCACGCCCTCGCTCCAGAAGCCGCTTCCCGCGATGACCCGACCGACCGGCCCGCTTTGCTCCAGAACCACGCCCGCGCCGGTCGTCCCCGCGCGACCGGCCCGGACGGCAACCACGACCTGAACGGACCAGGCGAAGCCCGGCCTGCCTCTACCGGAACTCGCCGCAGGTCAGCATCATCGATCCGTAGAAGGGATTCCGGATCTCGCTGGTCGCCTGGAGCCACTCCTTGTCCACCATCGGGCAGTAGGCGAGGCGCAGCTCGCCGAACCCGACCTCCCGGCCGTAGACGATGAGCGCGTCGCTCAAGGGGCCGAACGCATCGCGCGCCGACTGGAGATCGGTCGTGGCCGCGAGCGCCTCGGCCGCCGCACCGATCGCCGCGGCCTGCTCACCCATCCCGGCCGCCTCCGCGGCAATCGCCCGGGCCGCGTCGGCCACCCCGTCCGTCGAGTCGTTGGCGAGCGCCACCTGGATATGCAGGTACGGCGCCGCCAGCCCGTCGGCCACAGCCGCGGACGCCGGAACCGCCACCGCCACCAACGCCGCCGCGGTCACTGCGAACCTGATCATCGTCTTCCTCCCTCAACCCGCTGTCGGGCGGTGATCTGCCGAAAGGCAGATCGAGGCCTCCAAACGCGAGCACGGCGACGCTGTGCCCGTCCCTCTAACGTACTCTCCCGCCACCGTGCTGACAAACCGCGGCGCCGACCCGCGGTGGCCGGCCGCTCGTCGTCGCACGACACCGGCGCATGGCCGGTCTCAGTCCACTCGCGATTATCAACACGGGCCACTTGGCGGACCGGACCTCGCCCGGCTGGAGGCCGGACCGCCGGATGGCGCCACGGCTCTCGGCAACCTCTTCCGTGCACAGGCGGAGCGCCGTGTCTCGCCGCCGCCGGTGACGATCCGTTGCACTGATGGTCCGTGGGCGGTAAGCTGGCGCATGCCTTCTACAAGAACGAGCGCGGTGGCGGCGGTCCTGGCCGGCCTGTTGCTCGCGGGCGCCGCAGTCACGGCCCAGCAGCAGCCCCTGTTCCGGAGCGGCACGCAACTGGTCGACCTGTTCGTCACGGTCACCGACCGCAACGGCCGCCTCGTTCCCGACCTGCTCCGCGAGGACTTCGAGGTCTTCGACGACGGCGACCCGGCCGAGATCGTGCTGTTCGAGAACGACGTCCGGCCGATCACGGTGGTCGTCATGCTCGACACCAGCGCCAGCATGGACCTCAACCGGAGGCGCCTGATGGCCGGGGCCGAGCAGTTCCTGATCCGCATGCTGCCGTTCGACCGCGCGCGGGTCGGTGCGTTCAACGACAAGGTGGAGATCGAGCCGGCCGAGTTCATCGGTGACCGCGACGAGCTCATCAGGTGGCTGCCCCGCCTCGACTTCGGCAACGCCACGCGCGTCTACGACGCCGCCGCGACGGCGCTCGAAGCGCTCTCGGACGTGCCCGGCCGGCGCGTCGTGCTGCTCTTCACCGACGGCGACGACACCGACAGCGACGCCAGCTCGCGCGACGTGCTCAACCGGGCCATCGCGGACGACGTGATGATCTATTCCATCGGGTTCGAGAGCAACTACTTCAACGGGGCGCGCTTCGTCACGACCCGACCGGATCGCAACCTGCGGCGGTTCGCGGAGGAAACCGGCGGCGGCTACTTCGAGCTGACCGAGGCGGCCGATCTGGGGCCGACCTTCACGCGGGTCGCGCAGGAGCTGCACAGCCAGTACGTCATCGGCTTCACGCCGCGGCGGGACGGGCGGCTGCACGAGATAGAGGTCCGCATCAAGCAGCGCGGGATGCAGGCGCGCGCGCGGCGCTCCTACGCGGCGCCGACGGCCACCAACGACGGTCCCTGATCGTCGTTCTGCGCCCGTTGCCGATCGCCGGCCGCCGACCTGGATTCCAGGAGCCCGAGACCTGCTGTCCGCGACACGCCAACCCATGTACTCCGCCCGGGTCGAGCACGCCGTCACCACGATGCTCGAGGCCCACGGCCTGCGGCGGCGCAAGGCGGGCCGCGGATTCGAGGCGTCCCACGCGCTGTCGGTCGCGTTCATCACCGCGGACTTCGGCCTCGACGAGGACACCGTCGTCGCGGCGCTGCTGCACGACACGCTGGAGGACACCGACCTCGATCCGCGGGTGATCGAGACGCGCTTCGGGGAACCGGTGCTGCGCATGGTGCAGGACGTCTCGGAACCGCCGAAGCCCGCGCGCTGGAAGACACGCAAGCTCGCCTACCTGGAGCAGCTCCGGACGACGCCCCGGCTCGGCTCGCTCGCCGTCGCCTCGGCCGACAAGATCCACAACCTGACGAAGATGGTGGTGGGCATCGAGGCCCGCGGCGCCGCTTTCCTCCACGCGTTCAGCGCCGGCCTGGACGAGATGGTGTGGTACCAGAACGCGGTCTACGACCTCGCCGCACAGCGCTGGAACCACGCCATCCTGGAGGAGCACCGGCAGCGGCTGGACGCCTTCCTCGAAGCCGGCAGCGCGCTCGAGGGTCGCGAATAGACCGCCACTACCGCGCGTGCTCGCCACCTTGGTGTACCATCGTGATCGATGGACGCTTCCCTGCTGCTCGACGTGCTGTCGATGTTGCTGTCGCTGGTCGCCGCGGTCGGCGTGCTGGTGGTGAACGGCAAGGTCGATCGCCTGTCGGGCGAGGTGTCGGCACTGAAAGCCGTGGTGGCGGCCATCGTCGGGCGTTCCGCGCCGCCGGGTGCGGGCGTATAGCGCCCCGAAACGCCTCGCTGGCGCGGCGTTTCGGCCCATCCCCCCGCTCCAGGACCTTGCGTCGCAGAACTTCGCTTCGCTGCGTTCTGCGGCGCAAGCTCCTGGCCATCACGAAACGCCACCGGACGGCGCGGCGGAGCCGGCGGGGTCAGTGGATCGTCCCGGTCAGGTCCGGAGGCACGTTTCGCGGGCCGGCCGGCTGGCCGCTATCCTCCGACGCGCATTCGTCGCCGCAGCCGTGGCAAGACGCGCCGCCGCCGCGCTTCGGCGGCGCGAAGATGCCCCGCAGATGCCGGTACAGCGAGAGGACGGCGGTCCCGACGATGAACGCCACCGCCGCTTCCTGCCAGTCCATCACACCCCCCACCCCAGCAGCGATCCGACCTGGTAGACGAGAAGCGACGCGCCGTACGCGAGCACCGACATGTAGCCGAACATGAACACGGGCCAGCCCCAGGAGCCGGACTCGCGCCGGACCACGCCGATCGTGCTCATGCACTGGCACGCCAGCACGAAGAAGACCATCAGGGAAACCCCCGCCAGCGGCGTCATCAGCGGAGAGCCGTCCGCGTGGCTCGCTTCCTGGAGCGACGTCCGCAGCGACTGGCTCTCCTCGTCGGCGTCCGCGATGCCGAAGACGATGCCGAGCGTCGACACGAACACCTCGCGCGCCGCGAAGGCCCCGAGAATGCCGACGCCGATGCGCCAGTCGAAGCCGAGCGGCTCCATGGTCGGCTCGAAAATGCGTCCGACCCGCCCGGCGATGCTGTACTCGAGGCTCTCGCCCGCCTCGCGGCCGTTCAGAAGATCGAGCTGCTCCGCGCGGGCCTCGGGGTCGACCACCGTCGCCTCCACCTCCGCGCGTTGCTGCGCGTACCGCTCGGCGATCTCGGCGCTGCGCGGATAGGAGAGCAGCGCCCAGAGGATGATGGTCATCGTCAGGATGATGGTCCCGGCGTCGACCAGGAACTTCCGCAGGCCGCGCCACGTCACCAGCGCGACGTTGCGCCACAGCGGGACGCGATACGGCGGCAGCTCCAGGACCAGCGGCAGCCGCGGCCCCTTGAGCACGGTCCGGCGCAGCACCGCGGCGGCCCCCAGGGTCGCGCCCACCGACAGCGCGTACATGGAAAACAGGACCGCGGCGCCGGCGCTGAACACGCCGAGCACCTGCGCGTCGCCGGCGAACACGACGGCCGTCACCAGGGCGAACACCGGCAGCCGGGCGCTGCAGGAGATCATCGGCAGCGTCAGCATCGTGATCAGCCGGTCGCGACGGCTCTCGATGGTCCGCGTGGCCATCACCGCCGGAATCGCGCAGGCGAACCCGGACAGCATCGGCACGAAGGCCTTGCCGTGCAGCCCGACGCGGCCCATCAGGCGGTCGATGACGAAGGCGACGCGCGCGAGGTAGCCGAGGTCCTCCAGCACCGCGATGAAAAGGAAGATCATCGCGATCTGCGGCACGAACACCACGACGTTGCCTACCCCGGCAATCACGCCGTCGACCATCAGGTCCTGCAGCGGTCCCTCGGGCAGAGCGGACGTGACGCCGTCCTGCAAGGCCGTGGTGGCCGTCTCGATGGCGCCGATGAACGGCTCGGACCAGGCGAACAGCGCCTCGAACAGGAGCGCCATGACGATGGCGAAGACCCCCATGCCGTAGAAGCGATGGGTCAGGATGCCATCGATACGATCCGTCCAGAAGCGGTTCCCGGCATCGGCCGGCGCGACGCGGCGCACGTCGGCCACGACGTCCTCGATCCACCGGTAGCGGGCCGCGATGACCTCCTGGTCCAGGCTCACCTGCTCGCCGGCGGCCCGCAGGCGCAGATCGTCGACGGTCTTGCGCGCGGGCGCCGGCAAGCCTTCGACGTCGTCCTCGTCGGTGGTGTGCGACAGCAGCGACCAGACCGCCCACGACCGGCGGGCGGCCGGCGTCCGATCGAACGTCCCGCCGCGCAGGGTCCCTTCGACCTCCGCCACGGCGTTCTCCACCGACGGGGAAAACCCCGTCCACGCGATGTCGCTGCGCGGCGCCAGCTCGACGGTGGCCTCGACTGCGCGCCGCAGCTCGTCGAGCCCCCGGCCCGTCGAGCCGACCGTCGGCACGACGGTGGCCCCGAGCCAGTCCGAGAGCTTGCGGGCATCGACGGTCACCCCGGCCGCCGCCGCCTCGTCGACCATGTTCAGCGCGACCACCACCGGCACGCCCGTCTCGACGATCTGCAGGACCAGGTACAGGCCGCGCTCGAGCGAGCCGGCGTCGACGACGATCACCACCGCGTCGGGCACGTCGCCGCGCCGGCCCAGCACCTCGTCCACAGCGACCTGCTCGTCCGGCGAGTGCGTGCTGAGGCTGTAGGTGCCCGGCAGATCGACCAGCTCGACGCGGGCCCCGCCGGGCAGCGCGATCTCTCGCGACGAACGGGTCACGGTGACCCCGGGGTAGTTGCCGACCTTGGCGCGCGACCCGGTCAGGGCGTTGAAGATGGTCGTCTTGCCCGAGTTGGCGTTGCCGGCGACCAGCACGCGCGGAACGCGCGCCGGCGCGGCCGCTTCCCGCGGCGGATGGACGTCGAAATGGAGCGAGGACTCGGGTGCGCCGCCGTCGCTCCCGGAATCGACTCGATCGAGCGGGGCCAGCGACACCTCCGCGGCGTCGGCGGACCGGAGGCTCAACAGGTAGCCGCGGAGCCGGATCTCCAGCGGGTCGCCGAACGGCGCGCGCCGCACCATCTCGATCCGCGTTCCGGGCAGCAGGCCCATCTCCATGAGCCGCCCCCCCACCCGCCGGGCGCAGTCGATGCGGTGGACGACGGCGCTCTCGCCGATTGGCAGTTGATCGAGCGTACGGAGGCCCTGGTGCACGTGGACGCCTCCCGAAGATGGTGCGTGCGGATGGGCCCACCCCGGCATCTCCGGAATGCGACCCGATCTCAGTTTGCGTAGTCTACAGCAGGAAGCCGTCGCGCAAGGGATCGTCGTCGTCCAGCTCGAATTCGTGGCGCCCGGTGATCCAGGCGCGGCCCTCGATGCGCGGCACGATGGCCGGCAGATCGCCGACCGTCGTCCGGTCCTCGACGGTTCCCGAGAACGTCGTGCCGATGAGGCTCTCGTGCACGAAGCGGCCGGCGGGATCGAGCAGACCCATGGCGTCGAGGACCGCCATCACCGCGGAGGTGCCGGTGCCGCACGGCGAACGATCGACCTGCGCGTCGGCGAAGACCGTGACGTTGCGCAGGTGGGCGCCCTCGGCGTCGGGCGGGCCCGTGAAGATCGTTCCGTAGATTCCGCGCAGGCGGCGGTCGGCGGGGTGCACGACGTCGACCGCCTTGTCGGCGCGGTCCCGGATCTCGCCACCGAGGACGCGCAGCCGGGCCAGCTCCTCGCGGCGGATCGGCACGCCCGCCGCCTCGCCGTCGACGATGGCGTAGAAGGCGCCCCCGAACGCGACGTCGACCGGAACGACACGCCCGTCCACATCGATGGGCGTGCCGGCTCGGAGCACGAACGACGGCACGTTGACGAACGATACCGCCTCGACCCGGCTGTCGTCCCGAAGCGTGGCGCGCGCCCGCACGGCGCCGGCCGGGGTGTCGAGCACGATGTCCGCCCCCGGATCCGACAGGTGCAGCAGACCCTGCTCGATGGCGATCTTCACCACCGCGATGACGCCGTGCCCGCACATCGTGCTGTAACCCTCGTTGTGCATGAACAGCACGCCGGCGTGGGCGCCGGGCGACACCGGCTCGGTCAGCACGGCGCCGTACATGTCGGGGTGCCCGCGCGGCTCGCGCATCAGGGCGCGCCGAATGCCGTCGTGGCGACGGCGGACCCAGGCCCGCTTGTCGAGCATCGACGCGCCCGCCGGCGCGGGAAAGCCCTCGACCACGAGGCGCAACGGCTCTCCCGCGGCATGGGCATCGATCGTCCTGATCCGTCGCAGCATGGGGTGACAGGCGGCTGCGCCGCGACAGCCGCGCAGACGACCTGGGTATCATAGGCGCGCAATGGCGTCCGGGCATCGTCCAACAGGCGCTCTCGTGGTCCCGGCCTGGCAGCCCGTGGTGGAACCCCGCGTGGCGCCGAGAGCGACGAGGCGCCCGCCTGCGCGGCCCGCCCGCCCCCATCGACACGGCCCGCGAGGCCGCAGGTAGTCGGACAGGGATGGCCAGGGAGCCGCTGCGACCGGGTATCGTCGCCGTTCTGGCGGCCGGCCTGACCGTGGCGCTCGCACCCGCGCCACGGCAGGACGATGCGGCCGGGATGCAGGCCTATGCCCCGGTGACCGACGCGCGACTGCGGGAGCCGCATCCCGGCGACTGGCTCATGTATCGCCGGACCTACGACGGGTGGGGATACAGCCCGCTGGACCAGATTACGGCGGAGAACGTGGCGGATCTCGTGCCGACGTGGGTCTTCCGAACCGGAATCCGGGACGGAGCGCTGCAGGCGGCTCCCATCGTCACCGGGAACACGATGTTCGTGACGACCGCCGAGCAGGTGATCGCGCTCGAGGCGGACAGCGGCGTCCTGCTGTGGCGCTACGAACGCTCGCTGCCTTCCGATCTCAGGCGTCCGCATCCGACCAACCGGGGCGTGGCCCTGTACGACGACAAGGTCTACGTCGGAACGCTCGATGCGCACGTCGTGGCCCTGCGGGCGACCACCGGCGAGGTCGTCTGGGAACGGGCGTGGACGACTACCGCCTGACCTCCTACATCACCATGGCGCCGCTCGTCGCGAACGGCAAGGTCATGGTCGGAACGTCCGGCGCAGAGCACGGTGTACGCGGGTCGATCACGGCGCTCGACGCCATGACGGGCGACCAGGTCTGGAAGCGGCACACGGTTCCGGCCCCGGGTGAACCGGGCAGCGAGACCTGGCCCGCCGACTCGTGGCGCAACGGCGGCGGATCGGTCTGGTTGACCGGCAACTACGATCCCGCGCTCAACCTGACCTACTGGGGAGTGGGCAACGGCGGACCCTGGACGGGCGACGCCCGCCCCGGCGACAACCTGTACACCAACTCCACGATCGCGCTCGACGCCGACAGCGGCGAGTTGCGGGACCATTTCCAGTACCACTGGAACGGATCCTGGGACTGGGACGAAGCCAGCCCCCCGCTGCTGCTGGACGTCGACCGGGGCGGGCGCACGATGCGCGCCCTCGTGCACGCGGGGCGCAACGGGTACCTGTGGCGACTCGAGCGACATGCCGGCGGCATGCGCTTCCTCGACGCCCGACCGTACGTCCACCAGAACGTGTTCGCGAGCCTCGACCCGCTGACCGGGCGGCCGACCTACGACGCCGCGCGCGTGCCGGGCATAGGGAAGCGCGCCGACTTCTGCCCCTCCACCGGAGGGGCGCGCAACTGGCCGCCGGAGGCGTTCAATCCGCGGACCGGCCTGCTCTACATCTCGGCGCACAACAACCGTTGCGGAATCATGGAGGGACACGCGGTCAGGTACCGGGCCGGACACCCCTTCGTGGGCGCCGACGACGAATGGTACCGGCGGGAGGGTACCGACCACCTCGACGAGCTGCAGGCCTGGAACGTCCATACCGGACGGAGAATCTGGATCCGGGAATTCCCATTCGACGAAGAGGTCGGCCTCGAACCGCTGGGCGCGGTGCTGGCGACGGCCGGCGATCTGGTCTTCCTCGGCGGCACGGACTTCCGCGCCTTCCACGCCTCGTCCGGCACGCCGCTCTGGCGGATCAGGCCCCGGCGCCACCGAGCCACCGGCACCCCGACCTCCTATGCGGTCGACGGCGTGCAGTACGTCGCCGTGCCCTTGCAGGGCCGCCGCGCGGAGGCGGATGACCCGGATGCTCCGGCCGCCGCGGACGACCTGCGCGACGACATCGTCGTGGCCTTTGCGCTCGACTGCCAGTGCTGACGCAGACGACGCGGCGCCAGACGGGGAGGGGATGGTAGCGGTACGGGGATTCGAACCCCGGTCCCGTGGCTGAGAACCACGTATCCTAACCCCTAGACGATACCGCCACTCCGAGGTTGCGAGATTATTCTAGCAACCTGCGGTTTCGACCGTCAACGAGGAGCGCTATCATATGCCCGTGATTCGCGCGGTCCTCGGGCTCGCCGCCGGGCTGGCGTTGGGCGCCGCCCTGGCCGCCTGGATAGCGGCCGGGCAGGCCGCCGGGCCGACCCTCGAGGTCGTGCAGCCCGGCGAGTTCATCGGACGCACCGCGTCCTTCGTCGCGACGGCGGAGACCCCCGGCGCGGAGTTCCTGACGCTCACTGCGCACATCGAGCAGGAAGGCGGCGTCCACCCGCTCTTCTCTCTCGACGATCCCGCCTCCGCCGCCCTGGAGCAGGAGACCGACGATCGGCTGCGCATCTCGCGCACCTTCGACCGGGAGTCGCATCCCGGCCTGGCGGAGGGCCCGGCACGGATCGTCGTCGCGGCGAGCCGGCCCGTGCTGTTCGGAATGCGCGAGAGCGGGTCGGAGATCGCGGTCGACGTGACGGTGCGCCTCACCCCGCCCCGCCTGACGCCGCTGTCGACGCTGCACTACGTGACGCACGGCGGATCGGAGATCGTCGTGTACCGGGTGACTCCCGGAGACGTCGAGTCGGGCGTCCGCGTCGGCGGCCGCGAGTACCCCGGCTACCCTGCCTCGGGCGCCGGTATCGAGGACCGCGACGATCTGCGGGTGGCGTTCTTCGCGCTGCTCCACGATCAGGACCTCGGCACGCCGATCCAGCTCTACGCGCGGGACCCGGCCGGCAACGAGGGGACCGCCGATTTCGCGCACCGGATCTTCGAACGGCAGTTCCGGCGCTCGCGGATCCCGGTGAGCGACGGCTTCCTGCGGCGCGTCGTGCCCGGCATCGTGGCGGGGTCGCCGGAGCTGGCCGGAGAAACGGCCGACGGCTCCACCGAGCCCTCCGAGCTGCTCCGGCTCTACCTGCTCATCAACGGACAGCTCCGCGAGAGCAACCGCGGCACCCTCGCCGGGCTGGCCGCCGAAACCGCGACCCGGTTGCTGTGGAGCGGCCCGTTCCGGCAACTGGCCAACTCGCAGGTCGAGTCGGGCTTCGCCGACCACCGGACGTACTTCCACGACGGGGACGAGATCGATCAGCAGGTGCACCTCGGTTTCGACCTCGCGTCGACCGCGAACGCGCCCGTGCGCGCCGCGAACGGCGGCACGGTGATCTTCGCCGAATACCTCGGCATCTTCGGCCGCTGCGTCGTCATCGACCACGGCATGGGGCTGCAGTCACTCTACGCCCACCTGTCGTCCATCGACGTGACTCCCGGCATGGCGGTCGAACGCGACCAGCAGCTCGGCCTGAGCGGGCAGACCGGCCTGGCCGGCGGGGACCACCTGCACTTCGCGATGCTGCTGCAGGGCCGACCGGTGACGCCCATGGAGTGGTGGGACGAGCACTGGATCGAGGATCGCGTGCTCCGGAAGCTGCGCGCGGCAGCAGGCGAGACCGCCTCCCGGTAACCGCGGTAGCCGCCGCGCCGGCGCCCGGTACGGGTATAATTGCAGGGTATCCGGGGCCGCGCACGCGTGCCCGCCCCGGTTCTCCCGTATCCACATCCGCGCAGGAGAAGTTCGATGCGACACCGCACATTCTGGATTCTCGTCTCGCTCGCCGCGATTGCGGCCGCGTGCAACTCGCGCTCCGACGTACCGCCCGTGTCGATCGTCCCCGAGGGCGGAGGCGCAGGGGCGAACGCGGTCGGCGCGACCGGCACGAGCACCGTCAGCGGCACGATCATGCTGGAGGGAACGGCCCCGGCCGCCGAGATCATCCGCATGAACTCGGATCCGGTCTGCGTCAAGGAAGCGACCAACACCGAGACCGAGTACTACGTGGTCGGCGACGGCGGCGGCCTCGGGAACGTCTTCGTCTACGTGAAGGAAGGCCTGTCCGGATCGTACCCGGTGGCGGCCGATACCGTCGTCCTCGATCAGCAGGGCTGCCGCTACACGCCGCACGTCTTCGGCGTGCAGGTCGGCCAGACGGTGCAGATCACCAACTCCGATCCGACGCTGCACAACATCCACGCCACCCCGGCCGTCAACGCCGAGTTCAACACCGGCCAGCCGATCCAGGGCATGTCCATGGAGCGGACGTTCGACGAGGTCGAGGTGATGGTGCCGTTCAAGTGCGACGTCCACGGCTGGATGAACGCCTACGTCGGCGTGCTCGACCACCCGTACTTCGCGACGACCGGTCCCGACGGCGGGTTCGACATCGCCAACCTGCCGGCCGGCAACTACGTCATCGAGGCGTGGCACGAAATGCTGGGCGTGCAGACGCAGAACGTCACCGTGGGAGACGGCGCGACGGCCGAGGTCTCGTTCACGTTCACCGTCGGCTGAGCGAGTCGGCGCCGTAGCACGGCGCGGCCTGCTGGTCAGGCCCGGCTGGGCGACAAGCGAGCCGCAGGCGACGATTGTCGGGCCAAGCGGGTCGGCGCCGTGGAACGGCGCGGACTCCGGGAGGATCGGCTGGGCGCCAAGCGGAGCCGCGGGCGACGATCGCCGAGCCGGCCGACACGTCGGAATTCCGTTCGGGCCGAGGCGCCCACCGCTGGCGTCCCGGCCCGGCGCCACCCCCATCGCGGCCCGCGCGGCCGCCGCTCATGCGCTGGCTTCATTACTACCTGCGGTTCGTCGTCGCGTCGTCGCTGCTGCTCATCGTGGCCGGCGGTCTGGTCACCAGCACCGGCTCCGGACTGGCGGTGCCCGACTGGCCGAACACCTACGGCACGTTCATGTTCGCCTTCCCGTTCTCGAAGATGGTGGGCGGCATCTTCTACGAGCACGGCCACCGGCTCATCGCGAGCCTCGTCGGCCTGCTGACCATCGGGCTCGCCGTGTGGATCGCCCGCAGCGAGCCGCGCGGCTGGGTCCGCGGTCTCGGATGGACGGCGCTGGCCGCGGTCGTCGTTCAGGGACTGCTCGGGGGAATCACGGTCCTCTACTTCCTGCCCGCCCCGATATCGATCAGCCACGCGGGACTGGCCCAGCTCTTCTTCGCGCTCGTGGTCGGCCTCGCGCTGTTCACGTCCTCGGGCTGGCGCGGGAGTCGAGGGGGGCTGGACCGGCGCGGCGACGACGGCCTGGCCCGGCTCGCGCTGGCCGCGCCGGTGGCGATCTACGGCCAGATCCTGCTCGGCGCCACGATGCGGCACACGGGCGCGGGTCTGGCGATCCCGGATTTTCCGCTGGCGTTCGGGCGTCTCGTCCCGCCGGAGTGGAGCACCGGCATCGCGATCCACTTCGCCCACCGGGTCGGGGCACTGGTGGTGGCGGCACTGGTCGCGGCGACGGCGGTACGCGTGCTGTTCCATCACCGGGAGCGTCACGAACTCACGCGTCCGGCGCTCCTGCTGGCCGCGCTCGTCGTGGTGCAGGTGGGCCTGGGCGCCTGGACGGTGCTGAGCGGGCGGCAGGTGGCGGTGAACACGGCCCACGTCGCAGTGGGCGCGGTTACGCTGGCCACCTCCCTGGTGCTGGCGTTGCGGGTACACCGGGGCTGGTTCCCGGACGCCGCCGGTCGCCGGCGGCCGGGGGCGACCTCCGGCGTGGCGTCCCTCGGCAGCGGCTCGGAGGCGCGGGCGTGAAGGGCGCCGCCACCGCGCTCGCCGCGGCCCCGCACCGGATCGGCGACTTCCTCACGCTGACCAAGCCGCGACTGAACTCGCTGGTCGTCGTGACCGCCGGCGTGGGGTACTACCTCGGCGCGGCGGGCAGCCCCGACCTGGCCGTGGCTCTGCACCTGCTCCTCGGATCGGCGCTGGTGGCGGGCGGCGCGGCCGCCTTCAACCAGGTGGCCGAACGGGACATCGACGAAGTGATGCAGCGCACCCGCCTGCGCCCCCTGGCGACCGGACGCATCAACCCGACCGAGGGCCGGCTGTTCGCGTCCGCCCTCAGCGTGGCGGGGCTGGTCGAGCTGGCGCTGCGGGTCAATGCGCTCGCCGCCGCCGTGGCCCTGGCCACCCTGATCAGCTACGCGGCCATCTACACGCCGCTCAAGCGCCGGACGCCTTGGGCCACGCTCGTCGGCGCGGTGCCGGGCGCGCTGCCGCCGGTGATCGGCTGGACCGCCGCGCGCGAAGCCCTGACGGTGGAGGCCTGGATCCTGTTCGGCATCGTCTTCTTCTGGCAGCTTCCGCACTTCCATGCGCTGTCCTGGCTCTACCGGGACGATTTCGGGCGCGCCGGCCTGCCCCTGGTGGCCACCCGCGATCCCGACGGCCGCCGTACAGCTCTGCAGTCCCTCCTCGCCACCGCGGCGCTCGTGCCCCTGAGCCTGGCGCCGGTGGTGGTCGGGATGGCGGGAGCGCACCACGTCGCGGCGGCCGGCCTGCTGGGCGTGTGCTTCCTGGCGCTGGCCGTCCGTTTCGTCGCCCGGCGCTCCGAGACGCGTGCGCGCGCGCTCTTCCTGGGGTCGTTGGCATACCTGCCGCTGTTCTGGATCTCGCTGATCGCGGGGTCCTCGCTCTGAGCCTTCCGTGCCCGAAGTCAGCGATCTGCCGGGCGTGAACGCCACGCTGAACGCCGTCTCGGCGCTGCTGTTGACGGTCGGGTACGCGCTGATCCGCAGCGGCCGGATCGCTGCGCACCGGGCGTGCATGCTCGCCGCCTGCGCCACCTCCACCCTCTTCCTCGCCTCGTACGTCGTCTACCACCTGAACGTCGGCTCGGTGGCGTTCACGGGGCAGGGACCGATCCGCGGCGTCTACTTCACGGTGCTGATCAGCCACATCGTGCTGGCCGCGCTCATCCTGCCGCTGGCTCTCGTCACCCTGGTCCGGGCACTGCGCGAACGCTTCGACGCCCATGCGGCGATCGCGCGCTGGACGTTGCCGATCTGGCTGTACGTGTCGGTGACCGGGGTGGCCGTCTACTGGATGCTGTACCGGATGTGACGCGGTCCCTGCCGTCTGGCAGCCCGTGGCAAGAGCCCCGCCAATGTGCTCCCCCGTCGCGCCTGGCCACGCGGGCGCCTCGCCGATCTGGGTGCCACGCGGGACCTCGCCACGGACTGCTACGGCGCGGCGCCGACCGCGGCGGCGGCCAGGGTCGCCACCACGCCGCGCAGCCGGACCACGTTGCCGCCGCCGTCGGGATGCACCCGGCTGGAGAGAAAGACGACGACGGTCCCGGTTGCGGGATCGATCCAGATCGAGGTGCCCGTGAACCCGGTGTGGCCGAAGGAACGGGACGAGAAGAGATCGCCACGGTTGCCGGAGTACCGCGAGTCGATGTCCCAGCCGAGCCCGCGCACGTCCCGCAGGTGTGCGGGCGTCGACGGGCTCGTCATGCGGGCGACCGTGAGCGGCGACAACACGGGCCTGCCGGTCGCGGCGCGCCCGCCCTCCAGCAGCATCGCCCCGAAGCGGGCGAGGTCGTCGGCCGTGCCGAACAGGCCGGCGTGCCCCGCCACGCCACCCATGCGCCTCGCGGTCGGGTCGTGCACGGTGCCGCGCAGCATGACTCCCTCCGGTCCGCCGCAGGGCCACCCGAGCGGCGTGCACGCCTCGGTGGGCGCGATGCGCGCCGCGCGATCGGCGCCCGGGCGGAACGAGGTGTCGCGCATCCCGAGCGGGCCGAAGACGCGCTTGGCGGCGAAGACATCGAACGCCAGCCCGCTCACGCGCCGGACGATCTCGCCGAGCAGCAGGAAGTTCAGGTCGCTGTAGATGAACGCCTCGCCGGGAGCCGCCTCCAGGCGTTCCGCAAGGACGCGCCGCAGGGCCTCGCCGGCGCCCTCGAACTCCTCCTCCAGCGGCAGATCGGGCCGCAGCCCCGACACGTGCGTCAACAGGTGCTCGATGGTGACGGCGTCCTTGCCGTGGCGCTCGAATCCGGGAAGGTAGCGGGCGACGCGGTCGCGCAGCCGGATTGCGCCGTCCTCGACGAGCGCCATCACGCTGGGCGTGGTCGCGACCACCTTGGTGAGCGAGGCGAGGTCGAAGATGGTATCGACGGTCATCGGCTCGCGCGCCGGATGCACCGCCCGAAGGCCGAAGGCCTTCCGGTAGACGGGCCGGCCCCCGTGCGCGACCAGCACTACCGCGCCGGGCAGCTCGCCGGCCTCGATCGCGTCGCCGACGACGACGTCGATTCTTTCGAGGCGCGCCGTGTCGACCGGCGGCGAGGCGGTCCGCAACTGCACCTGTGCCTGCAGTGCCGGCCGCGTCGACAGGATGAAGAGCAGGGCCAGAACGGCTCCCGCGAGGTTGGCGCAGGGGAGAATCGCACGCATCGTTCCGACCGGATCCGAGTGTATACTGTTGACTCGCTCCAGTCCGGCTCGAGCGTCGGCAACCTGCCGGAAATGCTGGAGCCTCGCAGAGGCCAAAAGAGGAAACGCCATGCCACGTTTCGCAGTCACCGTTCCGGTGCTGGTCGTCGTATCGCTCCTCCTGCCGTCGTTCGCCGCCGTCGCGACGGCCCAGACCGGCGTCATCACCGGCGCCGTGCGGGACGTGGAAGGCGAGCCGCTGGTGGGCGCGGAGGTCGTCGGAGAGAACACCGAGTGGCAGCGTCGCGTCGAGACGACGACCAACGACGCGGGCCGCTTCTCCTTCATCGGCCTCCAGCGAGGGCGCTGGCTCTTCCTGATCCGGCAGCGGGGCTACGAACCCGTGCAGGGGTTCGCCAACGTGCGCGGGGCGGGAACGGGCCGGGTGAATTTCGTCATGGAGACCGATCCGCTCCATCCGCCGGCGCCGTCGACCGGCGTGCTGGCCAACCTCCGCGGCGACGAGCTGCAGGAGGCGCTCGACGCCGCCGACCGGCTCTACGACAGCGGCGACTACGACGCGGCCATCGACGCGTACGAGGCGGTCCTGGCCAGCGTTCCCCGGCTCACCGGCCTGCACGTGCAAATCGGACACGCGTACCTCGCGAAGAACGACACCGACAGCGCGCTGGCGGCATATCGTGCGGTTCCTGCCGGCGATTCCGCCGGCATGGAGGCACAGGGAGCGATCGAGGCGCTGCTGGCCGGCGTGGACCGGTAGCCCGCGCGGCCCTTCTCGCGTCCGGATCGCGAAAGGCAGCCCGGTCGCATCCGCATATGATTCGGCGAGCACTTCTCCGGCGCGTCTCGGAGACCTACAGGAGTACGACATGAGCCTGCGTCCGCGTCACATCCTCGGTTTCACTCTTGGTTTCGCTCTGATCCTGGCAACCGCGGCTCCGGCGGCGGCGCAGGGTCAGGGACGCGTGGCCGGTGCCGTCACCGACGAGAACGGCAACCCGCTGGCCGGCGTCCGGATTACGGCGACGAACCCGGCCGCCAACCCGCCCCAGTTCGTCACCACCACCGATGACGACGGGCGTTTCGCCATCCTCGGACTGGTGAGCGGGCAATGGATGTTCCGGGCCGACTGCATCGACGCGTGCGGCGAGAGGAACGGGTCGCCGCGCGGCTACGGGCCGAGCGAGGGGCCGTCGAACATCACGCAGACGCGCAACCCGCCCATCGACTTCACGTTGGGGCGCGTACGCCATCCCCTGGCGCAGATGCTGGGCGACGAGGCGGTGGCCGGGATCGATCTGGACGCCATAGACGCCCGGATCGCCGCCTCGGATGCGGCATTCAACAGCGGGCGCTACCAGGAGGCGATTGCCGGCTACGAGGCCACGCTCGGGCAACTCCCGGCGCTCACCAGCCTGCACTTCAACATCGGCAACGCCTATTCGCAGTTGAACGACCAGGATGCCGCCATCGCGGCGTTCGAGCGGGCCCTGGCCAACGATCCGATGAATCAGGACGTGTTGATCGCCCGGGCGCGCGCGCGGCTCGCCAACGGCACGGCCGACGCCGCCGACCGGCAACTCCTGGAGGATGCCGCATCCAGTCTCTCCGCGTCCCGCGAGGACCTCTACAACCAGGGCGAGCAGGCGTTCGCGCGCGGCGCCACCGGCGAGGCCGCCCAGTGGTACGAGCGCGCGAACATGGTGGACCCCAACTGGGGCCTGCCGCTCTTCAAGCTGGCGCTCGTAGCGCTCAACACGGGCGACATGGAGTCCGCCAAGGAGTACTTCCAGCGGGTGATCGACGTCAACGATCCCACCGCGGCAGCGGAAACCGCACAGGCGCAGGCGACGCTGAACGCGCTGCCCTGAACGAACAGCGCGCTCGACCGCTGTTTTCGCACTTGGCCGCCGCGCGTGGCGCCGAACGTCTCGGCGTCACGCGCAAGCGTCTCGCCCGCCCTCGCCATCGCCCTCCATCGCCCGTCCTCCCGCTTGACTCCAGCCACGTGTTGGCCGACAATGGAAATGAATGAACATTCATTCACCGTCCTCGAACGAAACGCCGGCAACGACCTCCCGACGCCGGTCGCCTGCGCGCCGACAGTCCGGCACCGGCGACAAGGGGGCCGCGATTCTGGGTGCGGCCACCCGCGTGTTCGCCCGCCGCGGCTTCTTCAACGCCCAGGTCGCGGACGTGGCGCGGGAGGCGGGCGTCGCCGCCGGCACGGTCTATCTGTACTTCCGCAGCAAGGACGATCTGCTGACGTCGATCTTCGAGGAGTCGATGACGCGAGCGCTCCAGGAGACCGAACGGGCGCTCGCCGGCGTCACCGACCCGATCGAGCGGCTGCGCCGACTCGCCCGCGTGCACCTGGGCGGTCTCGGCAGCCAGCGCGATCTGGCGGTCGTCTTCCAGGTCGAGCTGCGCCAGTCGACGAAGTTCATCGAGCGCTTCTCCGCCGCCCAGCTTCGCACCTACCTGGATCACCTGCGGGACGCCGTCTGCGCGGGACAGCAGGCCGGGCTGTTCCGCGCCGACCTCAACGCGACGCTGGCGGCCAAGGCCATCTTCGGCGCGCTCGACGAGATGGTGACCAACTGGGTGCTGAGCAACCGGAACCACCGGCTGATAGATGACGCGGACCCGGTCATCGACCTCCTGGTCAACGGCATGAAGGCGCAGCCGACAGTCTGAACCATGCAGCGCATACACTCGACCGCCGTGCTCGGCGCAGGCGTCATGGGCGCCCAGATCGCCGCCCACGCCGCCAACGCGGGCCTCTCCGTTCTCCTGCTCGATCTCGACACGGCAACCGCCCGCGAGGGGCTGAAGCGGGCGCGCAGGCTCAAGCCCGACCCGTTCTTCACGCCGGAAACGGCGGGACGCATCGCCGTGGGCGGGTTCGACGCCGATCTCGGACGCATCGCCGGGTGCGACTGGATCGTCGAGGCGGTGGTGGAGCGGCTCGACGTCAAGCAGGCGCTGCTGGCGCGGGTGGAGCCGCACCGGGCGGCGCACGCCATCGTCAGCTCCAACACGTCGGGCATTCCGATAGCCAGCCTCGCCGCGGGACGCGGCGAGGCGTTCCGGCGCCACTGGCTCGGAACGCATTTCTTCAATCCGCCGCGGTACCTGCCGCTGCTCGAGGTCATCCCGACCGCCGAGACGGACCGGGACGTGGTCGACGCCATGGTGCGGTTCGGCGACCGCGCGCTCGGAAAAGGGGTGGTCGTCGCGAAGGACACGCCGAACTTCATCGGCAACCGCATCGGCATGTTCGGCGTGCTGCGGGTGCTGGAGCAGCTCGCGGGCGGCGCCTGGACCATCGAGGAGCTCGACGCGCTGACCGGCCCCGCCATCGGCCGGCCCCGCTCGGCAACGTTCCGCACGCTCGACCTCGCCGGCCTGGACGTCCTGGCCCACGTCGCGGCCAACCTGGCGGAGCGTCTCGACGACGCGGACGAGCGCGCGTCCTTCACCCTGCCGCCGCTGGTCGCGGACATGGTCGAGCGGGGCTGGATCGGATCGAAGGCGGGCGGCGGGTTCTACCGCAAGCGGAAGACGGGCGGCGGCAGCGAGATCCTGACGCTGGACCCGCACGAGATGGACTACCGCCCGCGCCGCTCGCCGCAACTGCCGGCGCTGGACGCCGCCTCGGCCATCGACGACCCCGGCGAGCGGATCCGAACGTTGTTCCGGGGACGCGATCGCGCCGGCGAGTTCCTGCGCGCGACGCTGGCCCCGACGCTGGTGTACACGGCGGAGGCGGCCCCGGCGATCGCCCATTCCATCGACGACGTCGACCGCGCCATGCGGTGGGGCTTCGGCTGGGAGCTGGGTCCGTTCGAGATCTGGGACGCCATCGGCATCGACGCCGTGCTCGAAGCGGCCGGACGCCCCGACCCGCCGGCACTCGTACGCGAGCTGCGGCGGTCGGCGCCGTCCGGGCCGGGGGCCGTCCGCTTCCGGAAGGGCGCGGTGCCGCCCCGCGCGCCCGATCTGCAGCTTCTGCGGCGCGCGAAGGACGAACGTCCGACGGTCAAGGAGAATGCGGGTGCGAGCCTGGTCGATCTCGGTGACGGCGTGCTGGGGCTCGAGTTCCACTCGAAGATGAACGCCATCGGCGGCGACACGGTCGCGATGATGCAGGCCGGCGTGGATGAGGCGTCGCGGCATTTCGCGGCGCTGGTCGTCGGCAACGACGCGCCGGCATTCTCCGCGGGAGCCAACCTGATGCTCCTGCTGCTCGAGGCCCAGGAGGAGAACTGGGACGAGATAGACCTGATGGTGCGCACCTTCCAGTCGGCCGTCCTGGGGCTGCGGTACGCCGGCGTGCCGGTGGTCGTCGCTCCGGCCGGGCTGGCCCTCGGCGGCGGCTGCGAGATCGTCCTGCACGCAGACCGGGTCCAGGCCGCGGCCGAGACCTACCTGGGGCAGGTGGAGGTCGGCGCCGGCCTGATCCCGGCCGGGGGCGGCACGAAGGAGCTGCTCTCCCGCTTCACGGCGCGCGCGCCGGCCGGGGCGGCCGACCTGCTGCCGTACGTCCAGCAGGCGTTCGAGCTGATCGGATTCGGGAAGACCTCGACCAGCGCGGCCGACGCCCGGCGCCTGGGACTCCTGCGCGACACGGACGGCATGACGATGAACCGGGAGCGGCTGCTGGCCGATGCGAAGGCGGTCGCCCTGGGGATGGCGCGCGCCGGCTACCAGCCGCCCGCGCCACCCGACGACATTCCCGTCGGCGGGGCCGGCGTCCGCGCGGCGCTGGATCTGGGCGTGCACCTGGCGTGGCGCGGCGGACGCATCAGCGACCACGACGCCCGCATCGGGCGGACGCTCTCCCGCATTCTCGCGGGCGGCGATCTCCCGCACGCCACCACGGTATCCGAGCGACGGCTGCTCGATCTGGAGCGCGAAGCGTTCCTGAGCCTGTGCGGCGAGCCGAAGACGCAGGAACGCATCGCCCACGTGCTGAAGACCGGAAAGCCCCTGAGAAACTGATGACCGACCGCGGCGCCGGCGCACCGCTCGTGCTCGTACCCGGAATCCAGGGCCGCTGGGAATGGATGCTCCCCGCGGTGGACGCCCTCGCCGCGCGCTGCCGCGTCATCACCGGATCGCTGCCGGGGGACACGGGCTCCATTTTCGACGCCGATCCGGCGGCCGGCTTCGAGCGCCACACCGCGTGGCTCGACGCCCTGCTCGATCGCGCCGGAGTGCGCGGCCCGGCTTCGCTGTGCGGGGTGTCCTACGGCGGCTGGATCGCGCTGCACTACGCCGCCGTCCGCCCGGAGCGCGCGCGGACGCTGACCCTCGTCTCCACGCCGTCGCCCGCGTGGCGGCCGGGATGCAGGGTGAACCGGTACCTGGCGGCCCCCCGCCTGATGTCGCCGGTCTTCGCGCTCGGCTCTCCGTTCCGGCTGTACCCGGAGATCGCGGCCGCCTTCCCGTCGCTCGGCGAGCGCGCCCGGTTCATCGCGCATCACCTGTGGCGGGTGGCGCGGCATCCCATGGCCCCGACCTGCATGGCCGACCGCGTGCGCTGGGCCGGCCGCGTCGATTTCGCGGCCCACTGCCGCCGCATCGCGGCCCCCACCCAGGTCGTGACCGGCGAGCCGGGGCTCGATCGCGTCGTCGACGTGGGCAGCACCCGCGAGTACCTGAAGGCAATCCCGGGCGCACGGTACGATCGGATCGAGCGGACGGGGCACCTGGGACTCGTCACCCGTCCCGAGCGCTTCGCCGACGTCGTGACTCGGTTCGTGGAATCGCACGCCGCGAGCGCCGCAGCACCCGCGCGGATCCCTGCATGATGGACAGATCCAACCCAAGCGAGTCGAGACCATGAGAGACGCAGTCATCGCATCCGCCGTTCGCACCCCGGTCGGCAAGGCGCCGAAGGGCACGCTGCGCACGACCCGCCCGGACGAGCTGGCCGCCGTCGCGATCCGGGAGGCATTGCGTCGCGCCGAGGGCATCGAGCCGGAGACCGTGGACGACGTCATCCTCGGCTGCGCCATGCCCGAGGCCGAGCAGGGGATGAACGTGGCCCGCATCGCGAGCCTGCGGGCCGGCGTTCCCGTCGAGGCCTCGGCCGTCACCATCAACCGGTTCTGCTCGTCGGGGCTGCAGTCGATCGCTTTCGCGGCGGAGAAGATCATGGTCGGCTGGGCCGACACGATAGTGGCCGGCGGCACCGAGTCGATGAGCCTGGTGCCGATGGGGGGCCACAAGATCGCGCCGAACCCGGAGCTCGTGGCGCACTACCCGGACGTCTATCTCAGCACCGGCCTGGTCGCCGAGAACCACGCGCGCGAGTCGTCGATCAGCCGCGAGGAGCAGGACGCCTACGCCCTGCGCAGCCACCAGCGGGCGCTGGCGGCGATGGACGCCGGGCGTTTCGATGCGGAGACGGTTTCGGTCGAGGTCAGCATCGCCGAGCCGGGGAACGGCAATGGAGACCCGCCCGTGGTGCGCGACGTCACGCTCGAGAAGGACGAGGGACCGCGGGCGGACACGTCGCTGGAGGCGCTCGGCAAGTTGAAGCCGGTTTTCCTCGCCGGCGGATCGGTCACCGCCGGCAACTCGTCGCAGATGAGCGACGGGGCCGCCGCCGTGGTCGTCACCTCCGCCGAACGGGCCGGGCAGGCGGGCCTGAAGCCGCTCGCGCGATTCGTCGCCTACGCGACGGCGGGCGTCGAGCCGGAGCTGTTCGGCATCGGCCCCGTTCCCGCCATTCGCAAGGCGCTGAAGACGGCCGGGCTGACGATGGACGACATCGACCTGGTGGAGCTGAACGAAGCGTTCGCGGCGCAGATAGTGGCCTGCCTGCGCGAGCTGCCCATCGATCCGGACCGGCTCAACGTCAACGGCGGCGCCATCGCGCTCGGACACCCGCTCGGCTGCACCGGCGCGAAGCTGACCGCCTCGCTGCTCCACGAGCTCGAACGGCGGAACGGACGCTACGGCATGGTCACCATGTGCGTGGGCGGCGGCATGGGCGCGGCCGGCATCTTCGAGCGACTCTGACCGGCGCCGCGGGCGCCGTGACACCCTGCAACAGGGAGGGACCATCATGACCACCACCGCAATAGAGACCGTCCCGCGCGGCGGCGCATGGCTCCTGGAGGCGACCGCGCCGGACACCCTCTTCACGCCGGAGCGCATGACCGAGGAGCACCGGCTGATACTGCAGACGGCGCGGGAGTTCACCGCCGAGGTCAACGAGCACACCGAGCAACTGGAGACGAAGGACTGGGACCTGACGCGCGAGCTGCTGCGGCGCGCCGGCGAGCTCGGCCTGCTCTCCGTCAACGTACCGGAGGCCTACGGCGGCCTCGCGCTCGACAAGGCCAGCGCGGCCATCATCGCCGGCTGCCTCGGCCAGTGCGGCTCGTTCAGCGCCACCTACGGCGCGCACGCCAACCTGGCCATCCTGCCGATCCGGATGTACGGCACCGAAGAGCAGAAGCAGCGCTACCTGCCGTCGCTGGTGACCGGCGAGATCGTCGGGGCCTACTGCCTGAGCGAGGCGGGCTCCGGCTCGGACGCGCTCGGGGCCAGGGCGCGCGCCACGCGGCAGGCGGACGGCAGCTTCGTGCTGAACGGCGAGAAGATGTGGATCACCAACGGGGGCTTCGCCGACCTCTACATCGTCTTCGCCAAGGTGGACGGCGAGCACTTCACCGCGTTCATCGTCGAGCGGGGATTCGAAGGCGTCTCCACCGGGAAGGAAGAGCACAAGATGGGCCTGCACGGCTCGTCGACGACGCCGGTCATCCTGCAGGACGTGCGGGTGCCGGCCGACAACCTGCTCGGCGCGGTCGGCAAGGGCCACAAGGTCGCCTTCAACGTGCTCAACTACGGGCGCTTCAAGCTGGGCGCATCGACGGCGGGCGGAGCGCGGGGGGCCATCGGGGAAGCGGCGCGCTACGCCGCCGGCCGGCGTCAGTTCGGACAGCCGATCGCGAGCTTCGGCGCCGTCAAGCACAAGCTCGGCGGCATGGTCGCTCGCACCTACGCGCTCGAGTCGATGGTCTTCCGCACGGCGGGCCTCATCGACGAGACGCTGGAGGGCGCCGCGGCCGAAGACGGCGGCGCCGTCCTCCGCGCGCTCGAGGAGTACGCCGTCGAGTCCTCGATCCTCAAGGTGGAGGGCAGCGAGACGCTGCACGAGGTCCTCGACGAGAACGTCCAGATCCACGGCGGCAACGGGTTCGTCCGCGACTACCCGGCCGAGCGCCACTACCGCGATTCGCGGGTGAACCGGATCTTCGAGGGGACGAACGAGATCAACCGGCTGCTCATTCCCGGCATGCTCGTCAAGCGCGCCGTCAAGGGCGAGCTGCCCCTCATCCCCGCCGCGAAGAAGCTGCAGGACGAGGTCCTGGCGCCTTCGCCGGCTGCGGCCCCGCCGGATGGTCCGCTCGATGCCGCGGCGTCCGCCGTCGGCATGTTCCGCAAGGTCGGGCTGGCCGTGATCGGCCTCGCCATGCAGACCTACGGAGACAAGCTCGGCGAGCAGCAGGAGGTGCTCTCGTTCGCGGCCGACGTCGTCATCGACACCTACGCGGCCGACAGCGCGGTGGCCCGGGCGCGGGCGGCGACGCAGACCGGCGCGGCGGGGGCCGAGCTGCAGGCCGACGCCGCCGCGTCGTACGTCGACGGGGCGGCCATGCGCGTCGAGTCCAGGGCTCGCTCCGCCTTCGCCGCGATGGCCCGGGGAGACGAGCTCCGGACCCGCCTGGCGGCGTTGCGCCGGCTCCTGAAGGTGACCCCCATCGACGACGTGAGCGTCCGGCGGCGGCTCTCGGAGGCGGCAGTGGACCGGGGCGCGTATCCCGTCTGAGTTCCTCGCCCGGCGGCGCCGGACCCCGCAGCATGAAACCGGGGTATCGGGTGGGGGGTGCAGCCAAGCGGCCGGGACGTACCGATCAGCCGGCTGGCGTCTGTTGGGACCATGAGTTTCCCAGTAGTAGTTTTCCACCCGGCAGGGCCGGACCCGCGCAATGGGCGAGACCCGGGTGGTTTCCCGGTAGCGGCGTCGGGTGCGGCGGACGGCCGGAAGCCCGGTGGTGACGCCCGCACTTCGCACGCGGGCGCCTGGAGGTATATTCTTGGAGCGGTGCGACCGGAAGGACTCGAGAGACGCGTGACCAGGATCTTCGGCTCGCGCACGGCGGTTGCGTGGCGAGGACGGCTCGCCGCCGGCGCGCTGGCGGGCGTCCTCCTGCTGTCGGCGGCGTGCGGGCCGCCGGAGCCGGACGAGGGCAACTACGTCGAGCAGCTTGTCGAGGCCCGTGCCTACAAGGACGAGTTCCTCACGAGCGACCCCGAGTCGTTCGTGCCGCTCGATCGACGCTCGTGGATGGTGCCGCTTCGCTACTACGATCCGGACCCCTCGTACCGCGTGCCCGCGCAGCTCGACATCGCGGACGACCAGCCCATCTTCGACATTCCCACGTCCACCGGGCAGTTCCGCCGCATGCAGCGCATCGGCCATCTCGAGTTCGTGCTGCACGGCGAGTCCTACCGGCTGACGGCGCTGCTGTCCGAGGAGGAGGGCCTGTTCGTGCCCTTCCGCGACGAGACGAGCCGCGACGAGACGTATCCGGCCGGGCGCTACATCGACCTGCCGTTCAGCCCGACCGGCGTCTACGACCTCGACTTCAACCGCGCCTACAATCCGACCTGCTATTTCGACGAGCAGTACGACTGCCCGTTTCCCCCACCGGAGAACCGCCTGCGGACGGCGATCCGCGCCGGCGAGAGACTGCCTCCCGAAGAGGAACGCCGGCTGCCGATCTTCGCTCCCGAACCGCCGGCCGAAGCCCCGGGCCCATGACCGGCCCATGACCCCGCCCGGCGTCCGGAGCCCTGGCGGGCGGGTCGTCGGCGCCGAGCCGTTGCGCGGCGTCGTCTTCGACTTCGACGGCGTCATCGCCGATACGGAGCGTCTCCACCTGCAGGCGTACCAGGACGTCCTGCGCGAGCGCGGGATGACCCTCTCGCGGGACGACTACGAAACCCGCTACCTGGGCTTCGACGACGTCGGCGTGTTCACCACCCTCGCCGCCGCCCGCGGCCGCACGCTCGCGGGCGGCGACCTGGACCGGTTGATCGAAGCGAAGGGACGCCGGTTCACGGAGCTGGTCGCGGCCGGCGACGTCGTGTTTCCGGATGCGCCGGCCTGCATCGAACGGCTCGCCGGCGAGCTCGTCCTGGGGATCGCCTCCGGCGCCCTCCATCAGGAGATCGAGGACATCCTGAACGGCGCCGGACTCCGCAACCGTTTTTCCGCCATCGTTGCCGCCGACGACGTCGAGCGCGCCAAGCCGGCCCCGGACGGCTATACGCGCGCGGTGGAGCTGCTGAGCGCCGAGCTCGGCCGCCCCCCGTCGCCCGCCGGCTTCGTCGCGATAGAGGACTCCCGCTGGGGCATAGAAGCGGCCGTCGCAGCCGGGTTGCCCTGCATCGGCGTCACGACGACCTACGCCGCCCGCGAACTGCCCGGTGCGGCGGCCGTCGTCTCCCGCCTGGCCGACATCGACCTCGGCTGCCTGGCCGCCGCGCACCACCGGGGCGCCCCCCGGGTCGACGTACGGCCAACGCCGGTGCACAATGGAGCCAAGTGACGAACGTGGTCTCCGCGGACTTCATCCGGCGGTTCACCGAGGTGGCCAAGGCGCCCTCGCCCGACCTGGCGCCCGCCGCGCTGGCCATTGCCCGCATCGAGTACCCGCAGCTCGACGCGTCGCGCTACCTGCGGGCTCTCGACCGGATGGGCGCTGCCGCGGCGGACCGGCTCGCCGCGCTCGGCGACGAGGCCGACCTGCTGCGGCGCATCGCCGGCATCAGCGCCTACCTGTTCAAGGAGCAGGGATTCGCCGGTAACCGGAAGCACTACGACGATCCGCGCAACAGCTTCCTCAACAACGTCATCGACCGTCGCACCGGCATCCCGATCACGCTCGCGCTCGTCTACATCGAAGTGTCTCGCCGGGCCGGACTCCGGATCGACGGCGTGAACTTCCCCGGCCACTTCCTGCTGCGCGTCCATCCGGACCGCCCGGAAGCCGCCGGTGCCGGCGAGCAGTTGATCGTCGATCCCTTCCACGGCGGCACGATCCTCTCGGAGCTCGACTGCCGCAAGCTCCTGCGCTCGCACGCCGGCGACGAGGTGCCGTTCGACCGCCGGATGCTGGCGCGGGCGACCAAGGCGGAGATCATCGTCCGCATGCTGGTCAACCTCAAGCGCATCTACGTCCGCATGCGCTCCTTCCCGCAGGCGCACGCCACCACGGAACTCCTGCTCGCCCTCGACCCTGCCGCCACCACGGAGCTGCGCGACCGCGGGCTGCTCGCCTACCACCTGAACGACTATCCTGCCGCGCTCCGGGACCTGGAGGCGTAC
>WTFV01000045.1 GCA_011523845.1 Acidobacteriota bacterium
CCTGGGCGAAACGCCTGCCGCAGCCCGGCCTGCCCGAGCGGGCGCCGTTCCCGGTCCGGCTTCGGACCGCCGCCGATATGGGCGCCCTACGCTGGGGCATGCTCGCCTGGGAAGACCCGTATGCCGAGCTTCCGCTCGCACCCTTCTGGGTGAGCGCCGGCGTGACCGACGGCCAGGTGGCGCGCGACGCGGCGCCGCTGATCCGGCTCGCGGCCGAGGGCGGGGCCACGCTCTCGGGCCTGCGGCTCGGCGACGGCGCGCTGATGCTGCGCATCGAAGGGCCGGGCCGCGCGGTACAGATCCGCTTTCCCGCCGGCTGCGTCGTCTCCGAGGACAGCGGCCTGCGCCTGGTCCGGGATGTCACGACCATCGAGGATGTCTGGCTCGGCCTGCCGGTCCCTCCGCCGGGACGGGCACGGACGACGGCGACCGCGAGCTTCTGCTGGCGCTCGAAGGCGAGGCGGAAGGGCTCACGCAGCGCGAGACCGCGGTGCGGCTCTGGGGCGCCGAACGGGTCGCGGAGGAATGGTGGGCGGAAGGCTGGATGCTGGCGCGCGTCAAGCGCCGGCGCCGGCGCGCAAGGGCGATCCTCAAGGAATACCGCGACATGGCCGCCGGGACGTGACCGGTATCGCTTGTCGATGATACGGTGGCGGACACCGGTTCCAGCCTGGCCTCATGAACGCAACCCGCGCTCGGGCCGGTGTCGGGACGTGTGCGGGGATTTGAATTGCGGCGGGATTGGCGGTAGAGTCGTGTCCTGAATACGGCGAGAACGGGAGGTTCGGAACGGGAAGGAACGGCTGGTTGTTGTAGAAGTAACTCCTTGTTACAAAAGAAAAAATCTTCCAAAGGCAGCAAGGGATACAGCGCTTATCTCTTGCATCGCAGATGCGTGGGGTGTGCGTGCAAACCGCCGAAGGGCGTCAAGATAGCCAAAAATCCAAGGGAGAGCGAAGGGGGAATCGACGCCGGAGAACCCGGCGGATCGGAGCCGCCACGGCACTTGAGTGGCGGATCGTGCCGTCACGAACCGGGACGGTCGCGCCCGGCGAAGTGACGGCGGCATCGGCGGCGACCGCTGCACGAGCACGCCTGCGACTGCGGAGGCCGATGACGGCGAAGCCGGCAATGGCGACGCGCGCGGTGATCGCGATGACGACAGCAACCATGGTCACTGACGCTGGCGCCGTGCATCGTGTCGTGCACGACCATCGGCGCAGTCGCCGACGTGCCATGCGAAGCATGGTGCGGAGGCGACCGGCGGGACGGACGATCGCGAGAACCGTCGCGGTGTTCGTCGCGACGTTCGGCGGAGCCGGAGCCCGGCGAGCGCAGCGAAGGCGCGAGCGCCGCGCGAAGCGCGCGCGAGGAAGGGCGTTGCCGCGACTCCGATGTGCGCATGCGGAAACGGGCCGTGCCGCCGCCGGAGCGACGACACGGCCCGCACTGCGCTGCCGCCTATGCGTGGCAGCGATGGACCGGGATGCCGAGCTGCCGGGCGCGGTCCACCAGGTTGTCGGTGATGCCGGAGCCGGGGAAGGCGATGACGCCCTTCGGCAGGAGGTTCAGCAGCTCCTCGTTGCGGCGGAACGGGGCGGCGCGTCCGTGGCGGTCCCAGTCGGGCTTGCAGACGACCTGGTGGACGCCGTTGCGCTCGGCCCAGCGCGCCGCGATCTTCTCGACGCCGGGGCCGCCGCCGTGCACGATCACGATGTCCGGGCACTTCGCCTTCGCCGTGTCGAGGCGCGCGATCACCGCGGCCGGGTCGGCGACGTCCTTGCCGCCGGCGATGGCGACGAGCGTTCCCTCGGGCAGGTGCGCGCGGGTCTCGCGGTCCTTCCGGGCGCGCATGAAGTCGCGGGCGTCGATGCTGGCCGAGGTCAGCTTGCCGGTCTGGCTGACATGGCTTCCATGCCTCGGGCGCCAGACCTCGCCGGTCTCTTCGCGGTACTGCTCGGCCACGGCGTCGCGCATCTGCTCGAAGGCGTCGCGGCGGTCGCCGAGGTTCCGCGCCCGGTCGGTGACGAGCTCCAGCTCGCGGGACTTGATCTCGGTGCCGTCCTGGGCGGACTGGAGGTCGCGCAGCTCGGGGCTGAGCCGGTCGACGCTGCGGTCGAGGCGGCGGACCTGGGCGTCGAGGCAGTTGACGAAGCCCCAGAGCAGGCTCTCGCGCTCGTCGGCGATCTGGAACCCGTCCGGCGCGACGCCCTGGGCCAGGATGCGGAACGCCTCGCTCACCGCGTCGGTGGCGTCGTCCGCGTCCCAGACCTCGCGGCTGTCGAACTCGCCGCGCTCGGGGGCCGCGCCGAACAGGGCGGCGTTCTCGCAGACGGTCGCTGTGGCGGACTGCCCATCGCTCTCGATGGTCTCGGTGATGTCGACGTCGAAACTCATGTCGCTCTCCTTCGCGATCGGTTGCACGCTCGGGGCCGATCCCCGATGTGATGGTTCTTT
>WTFV01000136.1 GCA_011523845.1 Acidobacteriota bacterium
GACGGGATGGTGCCGTTGTTCACCAGGTCGCCGAGGGCCGGGTCGAAGATGGTCGAGATGTTGAACCCGTTCTGCTGTCCCGGCGTCGGCGCACGGAACCCGCTGCTTGCGCTGGCTCGCACGAAGCCGTAGCGGGCGGACAACTTGCCGTTCGCCGTCGTGCCGAAGTCGTCGAAGTGCTCGACGCGGACGGCCGTGCCGAGCGTCCAGTCGTCCTCCGGGCCGGTCAGCTCGAGGTCGCCGTACACCGCGACGTTGCCCCGGCTCCAGGTACCCGCGGCCATCGGCCCGTAGCCGAAGAACCCGTTCGAGCCGGCCGAGAAGCCCTGGCCCCGGCCGTAGGGTCCGACCGTCCACGACGCCGGGTCGCCGGCGACGGTCTCGTACTGCTCGTTGCGCCACTCGGCGCCGGCCGCGATGTGGATCATGTCCGTGGCGGCGTACGACAGGTCGGCGTTGAGGCCGATGTCCCGCTGCCGGTTGCTGCCGAGGTCGAACGCGGTCGGCGTAGCGGGGCCGAGCGAGGCATTGACGGTATCGCGGATGAAGAGGTCGGTCTGGTGGGCGCCGAACGATCCGCTCACGTCCCAGTTGAAGCCGTCGACGGTGAAGCCGCGCACGCCCCCCACCAGCGACACGTCCTGCGCCTCGCCCCCGAAGCTGGGCGTGAAGCCGCCGGGGAACAGCTCGCGGAACGAGAAGCAGTTCGGGTCGTCGAAGACCTGCTGCAAGGCCACCGGGTCGGCCACGTTGTCGGTGATCGTCACCGTCGGGCAGTTCGCCGACCCCATCCCGCCGGCCAGCAGCGCATCGCCGACGAGCAGCGTCTGGCCGCCGTCGAGGCTGTACACGCCGCCCCGCGTGTTCGGGTTGCGGAAGAAGAACCCGCCGGTGACCCGCTTGCCGGCGTAGTTGGTGTGGCTGTAGACCTGCACGCCGGCGGCAGTGGTATATCCGAAGTTGCCGAACAGCTTCAGGTCGTCGTCGATGTCCGGCGAGCCCCAGACCTGCGGCGTGTCGGACGCCACGTCGGTGTTGCCGGCCGCAATGAGGGCGATGGCGTCGTTGCGGGGCGCGCTGCGGTTGGTCGGGTCCGAGCCGCCGTACTCCAGGCTCAGGTTGGCGAAGCCGGTCGCGCCGAGCGGCAGGCCGACGTTGGCGGCCACGTTCCTCGCCCCGCCGTCGCCGTCACCATCGAGGAACGCGCCCCCGCTGTACTCGAAGGAGCCCCCCGAGGCGGCGTCCTTGAGCTGGAAGTTCATCACGCCGGCGATGGCGTCCGAGCCGTACTGCGCCGCCGCGCCGTCCCGCAGCACCTCGACCTGCCGCAGCGCGATGGCCGGAATGGCGGAGATGTCGGGTCCCTGCGAGCCGAACGCCACGCCGTTGCCGCCGTGCCAGTCGATGATCGACGAGCGGTGGCGGCGCTTGCCGTTGACGAGCACCAGCGTGTGGTCCGGGGCCAGGTTCCGCAGCATGGCCGGCCGGACGACGGTGGAGGCGTCGCTGATCGGCTGGGTGTTGACGGCGAAGGACGGCACGATCGTGCGGAGCTGGTCCTGCAGGTTGACGGTCCCCTGGCTGGTCAGCTCGGTGGTCGAGAGCACGTCCACCGGCACGGGCGATGCGGTCACCGTGCGCGGCTGCGCGCGGGAGCCGACGACGACGGTCTCCTCGGTGAATCCGTCCAGCAGGTTCTCGATCTCCCCGGGCGTGAGTCCCAGCGCCTCGATCTCCTCCGGCGTCATGCCGAGGGCACGGCCGAGGGCCGCCATCTGCTCCTGATCCTGTGGTTCTTCCTGCCTTGCGCTTCGCGCTTCGGTCTCGAAGGCGGCGTGGACGACGGCTCCGGAGACGGCGACGTGGCGTGCGTCCGCGCCGGCGGGCGCGAGGACGAGCGCGGCCAGGACCAGCGCGGCGGAGGCTTGGCGTTGTTCCATGCTGGTTCTCTTCATCTCCGATGTCCTGCGTGTGTCTGGTCTGCGGAGGAACCTGGCGCCGAACCCGTTACCTGTCAGCACGTTGACGGGTCGGGGGCGGCTTCTCTCCGGATCGCGAACGGGATTCAGGCGGAATCGTGGCGCACGGAACAGCAACTGCATGGGGAACTCCCGGCAGCAACCCTGCCCAAATGGTAATCGGAGACGGCGAACCCGCAGACGATCGTCACCAGGAAGGTCTGGAGCGCCGAGCGGTTCGAGCCGCCCGCGTCCGTCGCCGTCACGGTGATCGACGCCTCGCCCGCCGCCACCGGCGTCAGCGTCACCACGCTGCCGGTCGCCTCCGCCGTCGCCACGTGCACCGCCGACGACTCGGTCGCGTAGGTCAGCGGGTCGTCGTCGGGATCCCGGAACGCCGCCGCCACGTCCACCATCAGGGACGGCGAGCCGGCCTCCAGCGTTCTGTCGGTCAGCGTCCCCACCGGCTCCGGCGGCCGGTTGCGGCGGCCACCGCC
>WTFV01000124.1 GCA_011523845.1 Acidobacteriota bacterium
GATGAGCTGGTCGAAGGTGCCGTTGAAGTTGCCGCGCCGGTAGAGCAGGGTGTCGGCGACCGCGAGCTCCTCGCCGAGTCTGCCGGCGTACGGCGCGCGGATGCGTTCGATCAGCGCCGCCATCTCGGGGTCCGCGTCGATGAAGTTGGAGAACACCGGCAGCAGCCGGTACCGCCAGTCCCGGATGCCGCCGTCCCCGATGTCGAGGTCGAGCACCGCCAGGAACTTTCCATTCGATCCGGCGTTCGTGACCAGAGTCCGTCCACCCGCATTCTCGACAAGCGTCGGTGACGGCACGCCGTCGTGGGTATGCCCGCCGAGAATTGCGTCGACTCCGACGACCCGGGAGGCCATCTTGATGTCCACGTCCATGCCGTTGTGGGAGAGCACCACGACAGCGTCGGGTCGTTCCGCCGAGCGGATCTCGTCCACGAGTACCTGGAGGTCGTCGTCACGGATGCCGAACGTCCAGTCGGGGATGAAGCGTCGGGGGTTGGCGATCGGGGTGTAGGGAAACGCCTGTCCGATGATCGCGATTCGCCTGCCGCCGACGTTCTTCACCGTGTACGGCGGAAATGCGTGACCGGTGTCCTCGTCGAATGCTTCAGCGCCATCGAACAGGGCTTCCTCGCGGATCCTGACGTTCTGGGCGACGAACTCCGCGTTCTGGGCGTCGATGTTCGCGCGTACCTCGTCGTCCCGGTACGTGAACTCCCAGTGACCCGTCATGACGTCGACGCCGAGCAGGTTGCAGGTATCCACCATGTCCTGGCCGCGTGACCACAGCGCGGTTCCCGAACCCTGCCAGGTGTCGCCGCCGTCGAGCAGCAGCGTGCGGCCGGGGTCGAATTCCTCGCGCAACCGCGACACCAGGGTGCGCAGGTGCGCAAAGCCGCCGACCTTGCCGTATCTGCGCGCCGCCTCCGTGAAGTCGAGGTGGGTGAAGGCATGCGCATCCATGCCCCCGGGGGCAATGCCGAAATGGGCCAGAAGATGCTCGCCGACGAGGTGCGGGGCACGCCCGAGGGCATCACCGACCCCGATGTTGACGCTCGGCTCGCGATAGTGGATGGGGAGGAGTTGGGCGTGGCAGTCGGTGAAGTGCAGCAGGTGGACGTTGCCGAACGGCGGTATCGAGTACAGGTCGGCCGCTTCATCCGCGCCGGCCCGGCCGCGCGACGGAAGGATGCCGGCCGCTCCCGCGAGGGCGAGGAGTCGGAGGAATTCTCGACGGCTCAGGCCCACGATGCCGGGTGTCCGAGCGTGAGATGCAGCCTGGGGAGGTTGTATTCGTCCATTCGAACGGCAGGACCAATCATCGCATGCACGCCGGTACCGGGCGCGACACGGGCGAACGCCTTCTCCTGGTTCACGCACTCGCCGCACGTCTCCCTCCGGGTTCGCACCACCGACACCGCGGGAACCCGCAACCGTGGGAAGGTCACGGTTGAAGCGAAGGTGAACCCCACGTGCTCATCGGGTCTGGTGGCCGAGCAGCCAGGCTCGCAGGTCCGGGAAACGCTCGGCGAGATCCGCCGCGGTGAATCCGACATCGATCCGTGCGTTCGCATCCGCCCCGACATCGATCAGAAGCTCGCAGGCGGCGTCGTGTCCGTCGCGCGCCGCGAGGTGCAGGGCACGGTAGCGGTACGGGTCGGCGGCCTCGACGTCCGCGCCGCGTGCGACCAGCAGCCGCAGAAAGTCCGTGTCGCCGTCCTGCGCAGCGTGGTGCAGCGCCGTCCAGCCATCGGCGTCTCGTGCATCGACGCCTGCGCCGGAGTCGAGAAGCAGACGTGCGATGTCCAGGTGTCCGTAGCGAACGGCGACCTGCAGCGCGGTGCGGCCGCTGCGATCGAGAGAGTTCGCGTCGATACCGACTTCGAGGAACACGCCAACGGACGCGAGGTCGTTCAACCGCACCGCCCGGAGGAGATCGTCCGGTGCCGCCGGCTGCGCACCCGCACCGAGCGTCGCCGCGAGCACCGCGGCACCGGCCACCGCGGCGAACGCGTACGAGAAGACCCGCGATTCGCGGGCCTTACCCGTATCCTGTTCGCGACTCAAGGCTTTACGTAGCTGTACCCTTCAGCCTGAAGGTGGGCGATCTCGGCCACACCGCTCGGCACGATGTCTTCCTGGTCGACGTCGTAGAGGTCGTCCTCGTAGCTTATCTTCCGCCCCTTCAGCGTATTGGCGCAGACCTTGAAGCCGATGCCCTGGCTCTTGAGATGGGCGACGCCGCTCTCGAAGTTCTGATCCTCGTTCGCCCGCATCAGCAGGGTCAGGCCGTTGCCGTGCATCACCACGCGCAGATCCATGTTCTCCGCGCCGACCGCGTTGATGTGGTTCTGGATGTTCTTGAGTGCCCCCTTCTGCTTCTTCGGGTCGTCGTAGTTGATGTGATAGACGACCTTCTGCTTGCCGTACCCGGTCTCGGCGCCTGCCACCGGTC
>WTFV01000070.1 GCA_011523845.1 Acidobacteriota bacterium
TGTCGCCGTCCAGCGCTGCCGCTTCCTCCCACTCGGCCTGCTTGCGCAGAATCCGCCTGACGTCTTCCGCCGTACCGGCCTGTTCGTACGCTTCCCGCGCTTCGGCGGTGTGTCCTCTCTCTTCTTCGAGCCGCGCGACCAGCAGCGGCTCCCACCCGCTGGCGTGCAGCAGGTTCTCGACCTGGCCGAGCAGGATGTTGCGGCTGGTCTCGTTCGTGTCTGCCTCGGCCGCATCGAGGAGCGTGCTGATCGCTGTTTCGCACAGCTCATGCGCCTTGTCGGCGGCGTCTCCGTGGTATCCGGTCAGCTTCAGCCAGCCCTCGACGTCGTCGGGGAAGTAGTGGCGGGCACTCGACGGGTCGCTTGCCCCGTCGATCAGGCCGCTTCGCAGCGTCTGCTGCATCCGCGCCACGGCCAGATCCGGCCAGTAGCGGCGGCGCGGCGCGGCATCCTTCAATGCCTGCAGCGCTTCGAGCAGCTTCAGCCTCGGCCGGTCGTCGGGCGATTCCGTCAGCAGGAACTCGACCACGCCGTGCTCTATCGACCGGATGATCTTCTGGCCGGCCCAGTCGTGGGCGTCGCTCCCCTCGTCCGGGATTTTCTCCTCGGTCTCAGCGTCTACATCCACGCCGACTTGGAGCGACCCCCTCAGATGCACGTTGTCTTCCCTGTCCTCGCCGGCGGCGAGAAGCAGGGCCAGAGTGCGCATCAGCGTCGCGCGCGCGTCGCGGCGCACGTCGCGGTCGGACACGCCGTTCGGCACGTCCGGCGCTCCCATTTCGGCGACCGTCTGGCTAGCGATCTCCCAGGCCCGGTCCGGGTCTTCCTCGACGATAGCCTCCGCCCGGCGGATGCGTTCGCTCGTGCGCTCTTCGGGCGTCGCCGTCTCGTCTCCGAACCGGGCGATGATGTCGTCCTGGTTGTAGCGGCCGGCTCCGCCGACCAGCGCCAGCGTGCTCAGGTCCTGGCGCGCGTCCGGTTCGACGTTGACAACCGCCAGCGTCTCGGTAGCCCGGCTCAGCGCCACCCGCAGCTGGTCGATGGCCGTTCGGCGGCTCTCCTGCCGCAGCGGCGTCCTGTCGTCGATCACGTTCCCGTCGAAGGCCTCGATAGCCGCTCCCACATCCAGCACGCACACCCGCTGGTACTCCAGGCCCTTGGCCTCGCCCGGCGTCAGCACCAGCTTGCGGCGCCTCTCGTCCAGCCATGCGGGCGGTTCGTCCGCGGCCGTGATCACCGCGGTTCCCTCCAGGGCGGCGAGATGCTCGACGAGCCCGTTGGCCTGTTCCGTCCGCTCGACGCGCACGTACAGCGCGTGGCCCGTGACGTGCTCGGACTCCACTACAGGCTGCTGCTTCTCCGGCCGGCGGTTCTTGTCGACCAGGCTGTAGAAGACGTTCGACCGGTTGACGACGGCCGCGACCCGCGACGGGCAGCGCACGTGCTCGTGCAGGTCGAACGTTGCCGGCTTGCGCCAGCGGCTGCTCAGCAACTCGGTGTAGCGTCCCCACTCGAAGCCGCTGGCCTCGACCCGCTGTCCGGCGTCCCCGGCTATCAGCAGCCACGGGCTCTTGCCGGTGCGCTTGCGGCATGCCCGGAGCAGCTCGAGCAGCATCCAGAACTCGGTCAGGGTCAGGTCCTGCGCCTCGTCGACGACGAGACGGTCGAACTCCATCCCCTCCGGCAGGCCCTTGCTGGAGAGCAGGCGCGCGGCGGCCGCGGCGGCCGCCAACTCGGGGAATATCTCCACGCGGGTGCTCTCGGACACCTTCTCCCACAACCGCAGGAGCGTCTTCGCCGTAGCGGCGCCGATCCCCTGCTCGTTGCCCCGCTGCCGGCGGTACGCATCCGGGCGCAACGCCGCCAGCTTCGCGCCGTCGTTGCTGTCGGCCTCGCCGTCGACGCCTCTGCCGAGCAGCCGCCCGCGCACTTCGGCGTACACAGCGGCCTCGTGGCCTTTCCACGGGTGGCGTTCGTGGCCGACGGCCTGCTCGATCGCAAGGCCGAGTGTCCTCCGGCTTTCGGCCGGCGGTATCCGGCGCACGTCCTCGCCGGTGATTTCGCCGGTCAGCGTCCGGAAGTCCGTCGCGCGGACCCGGCTCGTCGACGGCGCGAAGGCCGCCAGCCGTTCCTCGGCACTGCGTTTCAGCCGCGCCGACCAGGTGACGTAGAGGACGTTGTCGCCCGAGCGCGCTTCGATGGCCCGCCACAGCGCCGTCGTCTTGCCGCTTCCCGGGCGTCCGCGCAGCACCCGCACCGGGCTCCGGTCGGTCTCGAACGCCGCCTGCTGCCTGTTCTGCGGCCGTCCCGCGATGTCCTCGTTGATGTCCGTCGCCTGCTGGATCGGCAGGTAGTCGGCCCGCCTGCCGCCACCGAGCGCCGCATGGTCGTCGTGGTGCCGCACGGCGCGCACGACTATCGTTCCCGGCTCGGCGCCGCAGCTGTC
>WTFV01000197.1 GCA_011523845.1 Acidobacteriota bacterium
GTGGCGCTCCCATCTCCTGAAGTGCTCCTCCTGGTCCTCGTAGGAGACGCCCCGCTTGTGCATGCACGCATGGGCCACGAAATGCGGGAACCCGCTGCCAATCTCGTGGACCCATTGCGGGAAGCCGTCCTCGCCGACCTCGTCGACCAGCCGGAGCGCGGGGTAGAACGGGAAAAAGGTGCCGCGACCCATCTCGTAGTACGAGACCTGCCAGCCGCGCGGGTCGGATACGTCGCCCCCGACGCGTGAAACGCTGCGATCGGCGAACTCCTTCAAGACTTCGGCGCGGCCAGAGGTGCCGCAGCCCGCTCCACACGTGTTCTCGACCAGCGCGACCGAGCCCTTCCCTTCGAAACCCTCGGGCGACCACAGGGGATACGCGCCGCCGGCGAAGGCGCTGTACATCTCCATGCACGAGTCGAGGTGGGCCAGAATGCAGGAGTACTGCTCGGTCGGAAGATCCTCCGGCGAGTAGAACACGACCCGGTTCCCCTCATAGACGTTCAACAGCTCGCGCGTCCCGGCGAAGGTGTCGTACCAGGTGGCCGGGTGCCTAGTCGCTGTGCGGTCGCTCTCGACGCAGCCCGCCACGGGGCCCGACGTTCCGGCTTCCGCCCAGGGGCTGGCCCAGAGTGCGATGGCGATCGCCAACGTTGTGCGAAGCAGCATCGTATTCCTTTCGATCGCTCCGGTCCGGAACCGCAGGTCCGGGGGTCGAACTCCGACACGGTGGTGTTGGCTGTATCGACCCGGCCGGACGTCTCAGAGTGTATGCCCTGCATGCGCCGTCGGCTTCGACCGCGAACAGGCCTGGCATACGGCGCCAGGTCGTCAGCCGAGCAGCCGGAGTGCCGCGACAACGAGCCCGCCAACTGCAAGCATGCGCCATGTGAGATCGGCGCGGAGCGTCGCGATTTCGGCGCGGAGCATGTCGGGCGTGACATGCTCGCCCTGCTCAGCGGCCTGCCGAACGGCGTCCGTGATGGCGTCGGCCTGTTCGGACGTGAGCTTGGCGGCGGTCAGTGCGCGCGCGATGGCGTGCGTGTCGAACACGGACCCATGGTACTACGCGTCGTTTCCCTCGAATCCGATGGGCAACGATGGACGCACCTCTGCCCCCGCTTCCCATATTCCAGGTCGGCGTCGATCTTCTGTCCTCGGCCTCGGCGCGTCTTCCGTGAGTTCGTGTGGTGTGGCCCATCGGTCGGCTACCATCAGGGCAGGACGATGCCGGTGAACGCGGCGGCCGGCGAGCCGCTCAAGCCATCGGAAGCCTTCAGTGCGAAGGCCGGCAGCGCCGCCCTGCGCGCTGAGTGCGGCGTCGTGCGCGGCACGGACGAGGTCGGCCGCAACGCGTTGTCCGTTCGGCGCCGGCTCCGGAGCAGTTGCGCCGGATGGAAGCGCCGGCCGACTGCCGGCGACTTCTACGATGCGCTCCGTGCTGACAGCCCGGACGCGGTGCAGCGCAGCCTGGTCGGCGTGTGGATGCGCGAGGCGAGCGACGCCGAGGTTGCGCTGGGGTGGATCGAGGAGGCGTACACCTTCCGCGACTTGGTCGCCGCCGTTCATCGTGCCGGGGCGGCGGGTGTGAACCCGCGACGCAACGGCGTCTTGAACCGGCTGGCCACGCGATGACACCCGGACGCAGCCTTCAGTTGCCGCCGGCGGCGGCCGAGCTGCTGCGCAAGACGCACGCCATCCTCGACGAGCATCTGACGCCGCACACGCCGGGCGGCGAGGGGTGGCGCCTAGGGGGTGGCACCGTGCTTGCTGCACACTGGAAGCATCGCGAGAGCTTCGACCTCGACATCCAGGTGCACCCGGAGACCGAGCGTGCGCACCTCGACCGAAAGAGCAATCCCGAGCTGTGGCGCAAGCTCTACGCGGCTGGCGCCACGCATATCGATCTGGAGGCCACACCGACCGTCGAGTTCGGAACGGCGGGCAGGATCGAACTGGTCGAGGCACGCCCGACGCCGCGGATCGGGCACGAACGCGCGGTGCTCGACAGCGGCGAAGCGACGCTGCTTGCACCGGCGCAGATCCTGACTGCCAAGCTCGTCCACCGCCATCTCGTGCCGCCGGTACGCGATCTGTACGACCTTGCGGTCGCGCAGCGTGTCGATCCGACGGCAACCGCCATCGCGGTCAACGCCCTGTCGCCGTACGAGGCCGGCGCTGCGGCGGCGCAGTGGACGGCGGGCGAGGATGCCTACCGCACAGCTGCGCGCACCGAACTGTGCGGCGTTCCCAAGCCGTACGGCGGGATTCGCGACAACCCGGCACGCGAGGCCAGGAACGCGCTCCGCAATGCGCGGTACCGAACGCTCGAGGTGGGGGTCTCGGAGGACCGAATCGTCGTCTTCGTGGAGAGCTCGAGCCTAGCCCATGTTTAACAGGATTCCCGACGATTTTGTGGATTTGGGCGATATTTCG
>WTFV01000054.1 GCA_011523845.1 Acidobacteriota bacterium
TGGTCGACGCCACGACCGTTGCGGGACCGGGTGTGCTCTATAGCGAGACTACAGGAACTTCTAGGAAGTTATTTTTGCGCCGATCCTAAGCATGTCGGCTCCGCCCGCCGTTCCCCTCAGTGTTGCCGCCAATCCAATTGTCCGGACCTGCGGGTAGAGCGCGGCCAGGTTCAGGCCTGGAGGCAGGCGCGGAGGGAGTGATGCTCTCGACCGCACCACTGGCGATGGCGAGTTCGCCGACGGCGATAGCGTGGTAGCTCGTCACCCACCCCTCGATCTCGAACGTCGGCACGTCGGAGTGGGCTCGTGACGCGTAGGCTTCGGCGAGGGTCCCGTTGACGCACGGGACCGGAGACCCGGCCGCCTCGCCCAGCAGGTCTGCGACCTCGGCCATCGTCAGCAACTCGGGACCCGTGACGTCGAATCGCGCCGTCGGCTGGTCGTCGTCGAGGAGCAGCGCCACCGCGACATCGGCGATGTCGGCGCGACTCACCGGGGCGAAGCGGCCGGTGCCGGCGGGCCCGCGGATGAGGCCACCGTCGACCAGGTCCGGCAGTACGTTCCTGATAGAGGCTGTTGCGCAACGCGCTGAACTGCAGGCCGGCCGACTCGAAATACTGCTCCGTGTGTGGAAGTGATCGCGGGCGAGCGTGAACACGGCCTCGGGCGCCGCACGGAGGAACGAGGTGTAGACGGCACGCCTGACGCCCGCCTCCACGAAGGCATCCACCCCGCCCGGTGGTGGAGAAGCCGATCCGGCGATTCCCGCGCGGAAACGACGAATACCGTCGAGATCCCTCGCAGTGCGGAGACCATCGCGAACCTGTCCATGTAGCTCGCCTCAGCCGCCTGGGGATGGTCCAGCCGCGGCGCCCGCGCGCCGTCGCGGGCGATCAGGCGCTGCCTGACGCCGCGGGCAGCCAACCGTGCAGCCACCATTCCCCGAGCGACCCGGTGGATCCGAAAACGGCAATTCCTCGCGCTACGCTCGACGTCTATTCCCGCCGCCCTCGTCCTCGACATCTTTCCCCCTATTGGCCGGCGCGGGCGCGAAGGCAACGAACGCGTCCGGCGGGACCATCGAGTTGAACCGGACGCGTGCAAGCCGCGCTCTCGAAGGGCCCCTCATTGGCGAACAGTGGCGAGAGCCTGCTCCACGACCGAGCCCGGCCGCGTCAGACCGGCGCGCAGGCGGTCGACTGCTCCATCCGACTCAGCACGAGGCCCGTCAGCACGAACGCCAGCTCCCGCCCAGGCGCACGGCGCCGATCGGCTCTTGCAGCCATACGAACGCCACCGCCATCGCCGCCACCCGTTCCAGGTTCCCGTAGACTGACGTGCGGGCGCTCCCGATCCGCTGCACGCCGGTGTACCAGATGATGTGCGCCACCGAGAGCGCCAGGAGTCCCGAGACAACGAGCGCCGCCCACGCCCCGCCGCTGACCGCGCCAAAGTCGAGCCGCAGCAGGTCGGGCACACCGAACGGCACATAGCACAGCGTGCCGACGAGCGTCGCGTAGGCCGTCAACTCAAGCGGCGAGTAGCGTTGCAGCAGAGTCCGCGACCCGGTGGTGTACCAGGCCCAGGACCAGAGCGCAGCCATCGTCAGTGCTCCCCGAGGAGCGTTTCCGCCGTGGCGCCCGCGCCCTGCCCGGCCACGAGGTAGACCCCGGCGACGGCGAACCCGACGCCGAGCCATTGACGGTTCCCGCACCTCTCCGGCCGCCCGCTCAGCGCGTTGAGCACCATGACCGCAATCGGGATGCATCCGAGGGCCAGCGAACTGTTGGCGACCGTCGTCCGCTCCAGCCCGGTGACGAACGCAAGCTGGTAGCAGCGGTGCCCGAAGAAGCCGAGCGCGATCAGCCGGGGCCAGTCGCCGCGGTCAGGCGCCGCCTCGCCGTTCAGGCGCGAGACGGCCAGCAGTACCAGGCACGCGGCTGCCATCCGCAGCGTGTTGAACCCGAAGGCCGGTATCTTGTCGATCGCCGTCTTGACGAGGGAGAAGTTGCTGCCCCAAATCAGGATGACGAGAAGAAGCAGGCCGTTGAGCGGCGTCAGAGGCAGACGCAATCCCATGATCCTGCGCCCCGCACTCGGTGCGCCCGCCAGCTCGCACCCACCAGCACAGCCGGCGCCGGCGCTGCGGTGCTCCACGCGAACAGCAACGGAACACTGATTGCGAACACGCTCCGGAACCGCCTGTAGCTCATGTTCGCCGTCAATTGAGCAATTCTTGCCATCCCCATCGCAAACACACGCGCGGCTGACTGCGCACGAACCATCGTCGTCGTCGCTCTCGGGATCAGGTGCTCGAACGAATTGCGCTGATCACCTTACGCTCCATGCGGTCGAATCGGCGATCTACTCGCCGACTTCGACGAGCACGGCCTGTGGTCCTTCGCCGGGGTCCGCTTCTCC
>WTFV01000064.1 GCA_011523845.1 Acidobacteriota bacterium
GGCGACTGGATCATCGAGTGCGAGACGGCAGACGATCTGTTCGCTCGGTTCGAGGATTGGTCGCAGTCGTGAGGGGATGAAGCTCCGCGGCGCCTTCAGTCCGTAGGGAGCGGTGGTCGGCGCCGTTTGTGGTGACGGCGTTTTATGGTGACGGCGTTGCGCCCCCGGGTGCAACGAACGTCGCTGTTGTCATGGATGTTTTCGATCTCAGGAACCGTCTGGTCTCTGACTATCGGGACTATACCCGCAGCTTCATCAAGATCGGCGACCCTCGCATCAGGCAGTTTGTAGACGGCCACCTCGCGGGGGAGGGGTTCTGGCCGCAACCGCTGCTGCAACTGAACCCGACGTTCAAGCCCGGCGGCACGATCGATGATCTGGTGGCGGAAGGAGTCCTTCACGAGGAATGCTCGCGGGTCTTCCGGATCGGCAAGTCTGATTCGGACCACCGCGGCAAGCAGCTTCTCCTGCACCGGCACCAGCGCGACGCCATTCTGGAAGCCGCCAAGAGTCGGTCGTACGTGCTGACGACCGGCACCGGTTCTGGCAAGAGTCTCGCCTACATAGTGCCGATCGTGGACCACGTGCTCCGACGCGGGTCCGGCCATGGGGTCCAGGCCATCATCGTTTATCCCATGAACGCCCTGGCAAACAGCCAGGACGAGGAGCTCGGCAAGTTCGTCGACAAGGGCTACGCGGAAGGCGGGTCACCGGTCCGGTTCGCGCGCTATACGGGGCAGGAACGAGGCGCCGCCCGCGAAGCCATCCGAAGCGACCCGCCGGACATCCTCCTGACCAACTACATGATGCTCGAGTTGCTGCTCACGCGAACCGAAGACCGTGAGCTGCTGAGAGCCGCACAGGGTCTCAGGTTCCTCGTCTTCGACGAGTTGCACACGTACCGGGGTCGTCAGGGAGCTGACATCGCGATGCTGATCCGCCGCTGCCGCCACGCGGTGGGCAACAGCGTCGTCTGTATCGGGACCTCCGCCACGATGGCCAGTGGGGGTGGCAGCGAGGAGCAGCGCCGCGAAGTAGCGGCAGTGTCGCAGTCCCTGTTCGGTGTGCCGATTGCGCCGGAGCAGGTGGTCACCGAGAGTCTGGAGCGGGCAACCCCGGAGATCGACGTAGCGGATCCCTCGATTCGGGCCGCCATTCGGGCCGCCGTCGTTTCCGATGAAGAACCGCCTGTCGAGTACGGGACGTTCTGCATGCACCCTCTCGCTCCTGGGTCGAATCGACTTTCGGAGTCCGCGAGGAACCAAACACCGGCAGGTTGCTCAGGCAGACGCCGCGGCGGCTGGAGGGTGATACGATCGGGGACGTACCGAGCGCGGCTGCGGAGCTTGCGGCGTTGGTGGAGTCCGACCCGGAACGTTGCGCGGCAGCGCTCCGCCGCTGGCTGCTCCGGGGTTCCAGCCTGTACCGAAGTGACTCCAGCCGCTTTTCCATCTTTGCGTTCCGGTTGCATCAGTTTCTGACGCGTGGCGATACGGTCTGGGCATCGCTCGAACCCGAAGCGGATCGCCATCTGGAGATCGCGAAGAAGGCGGCGAAGCCGGGTGAACCGGACAAGCCGCTGTTCCCACTCGTTTTCTGTCGCCGTTGTGGAACCGCGTACTACCGGGTCTGGGTCGTGGCGGATGACAATGACAGCCGGTTGCTGCCCCGCGAGGACCGTCGGGAACAGGTGGACGATGGGATGCGTGAAGCGTACCTGCATCTCTCCGACGAAGCGCCCTGGCCTCGGGCCGCTGGCTCTGAGCTGCTCAATCGTTTGCCGGACGCTCTCAAGGAGACCACCACCTCGGGTGAGGAACGGATCCGTTCCAACACCCGCCAGGATGTTCCGGAGCCGGTATTCGTCGCCCCTTCCGGACGAATCGTCCCGGAGGGCGGGGGTGTGTCGGCGGCTCTGCTCCACCGGAACTTCCTCTTCTGTCTGGAACCGTCGTGCGGAGTTACCTACACCAGGACCCAGCGTTCGGAGCGTTTCAAGCTGGCCACGCTCGGTGTGGACAGCAGGAGCACTGCAACGACCATCCTTGCGGTACGGTCGCTCATTACCTTGCAGCGGGGCCAGAGTCTGAGCCCCGAAGCGCGCAAGTTGTTGAGTTTCACCGACAACCGTCAGGACGCTTCTTTGCAGGCCGGTCACTTCAACGATTTCGTACAGGTGGCTTTGCTGCGGTCTGCGTTGTACGCCGCGTGCCGGCAGGCAGGGCCGCAGGGGCTTGGGCATGGCGATCTGTCGCGTTGCGTGCTTGACGCGATGAAGCCCCGCTTTGAGGACTACGCAGCGGACCCGGCAGTTCGCGGTCCGGCGCGGCAGCATACCCGGGACGCCTTGCGACGCGTTCTCGAGTACTTTCTCTATCGCGACCTTGAACGGGGCTGGCGTGTGACGGCGCCCAACCTTGAAGATTGCGGCTTGTTGAGGTTCGAGTACGAAGGGCTCGCCGGGCACGATGGGCTACTCGGCGAGGCGACGTTGTGGGAGACGGGATTCTCCGTACCTGGACATCGCGGAAGCGAAGCCTCCATCGAAGTGCCCGCAGAGCTTTGCTTGGCGACTCCGGATGTGCGGGAGGAGATCGTCCGTACGCTGCTCGACGAGCTGCGGCGGGCGCTCGCCGTCAAGGTCGACGTCCTCGATTCCGGGAAGCGCCATGATCTGGTCGAGCAGACGAAACCCCGTCTCCTCGAAGACACGGTCTGGCACCTTGCTGACGAACGCGACTTGACCAGTGCTCGTGTCGCTTGGCCTCGTCCTCGGACCCGAGGTGACCGGCCTGATTTCTTCGTCTCATCCCGCGGCGCCTACGGTCAATACGTGAAGCGCCGGCTCCTTGAGTGTCGGGCTTCGGATCGAACTCTTCGCGGCGTGGACATCGACGAGATCATCCGGTTCCTGTTTCTTGCGCTGCAGCGCTACGGGATCGTCGAACAGGTGCGAACAGCATCCGGGGGAGATGATCCGGGCTATCAGCTCAACGCCGGTGCTCTTCGATGGTTGGTCGGGGACGGCCAGGGCGCGCCCGATCGCATCCGCGTTCTCGACGAAGGCGGGCGTCCGGCGGAAGTGAACCGGTACTTCGCGGAGTGCTACCGCGGGTTCGTGGACCTGCAATGCGTTCTTGAAGCGCGGGAGCATACGGCCCAGGTGACCTCCCGAGAACGGCAGGAGCGGGAGGAGCGCTTCCGAGAGGGGAAGCTGCCGCTTCTTTCTGCTCCCCGACGATGGAGCTCGGCGTCGATATCGCCCAACTCAACCTCGTCAACCTGCGCAACGTGCCGCCGACGCCGGCCAATTACGCACAGCGTAGCGGACGCGCAGGCCGCGGCGGACAGCCCGCCTTGGTGTTCACGTACTGCGCAGGGCGCAGCCCTCATGATCAGTACTTCTACCGCGAACCCGCCAGGATGGTCGCCGGAGCGGTGGCGCCGCCCCGTATCGATCTGCGGAACCGTGACCTGGTCCGCTCGCACATTCATGCCATCTGGATGGAAAGCGCGAATCTGGATCTGGGGAAGACCCTGACGGCGATCCTGGATCTGGAAGCGACCGATGGAGCGCTCCCGTTGCCCATAAAGAGTGCGCTTGGTGACGAGTTGCGCAGTCCGATGCATCGCGGCGCAGCGCAAGCGAGAGCGGATGCGGTCGTTGAAGAAATCCGGGCCGAGCTCGAGGGGACGACTTGGTTTCACGATGGCTGGACGGACGACGTACTTGCCCAGCTCGAACGTGGTTCGACTCCGCATGCGAGCGGTGGCGTACTCTCTACCGCGCTGCCGTCCACCAGCGCGGCCTCCACCATTCCATCATCGGGGACCATTCGCGCCCCGCGGACTTGCCAATGGATGTCGCCGGGACGCGCCTCACCAACGAGAAGTGGAGCCTGCCGCTGCTTCGCGAGCTCGGGTTCGGTCTCCTGCCGGCGACCGCCGGTCCGGAGATCGACGGCCGCACCTACGCCATTCGCCGCAGCTTCGGGCCGGTGCCCATACACCTCACTGGATGCCGCCTCTCGCTCGACAGCCGTGCCGCCGGCCAGCATGGAGCGGCGTCGGGCAACCCGCACGGGCTCGTGCAGGATCTGCTCAACCGCGACGAAGCGCGCCTGTGGGCGGTCGTCTCGAACGGCCTGCGCCTGCGCATCCTCCGGGACAACCAGGCGCTGTCCCGGCAGTCCTGGCTCGAGTTCGATCTCGATGCGATTTTCTCGGGCGAGGTCTACGCCGACTTCGTGCTCCTGTGGCTCGTGACTCACGCAACGCGCTTCGCACCGAGGGAGGGCGAACGGCCCGAGACATGCTGGCTGGAGCAGTGGGCCCGCGAGGCGGAACGGCAGGGCGCGCGGGCGTTGGGGGAACTGCGCGGCAGCGTCGAGCGCGTCCTGCAAGTCCTGGGCGCGGGTTTCGCCGCTCACTCGAAGAACGTCCGGCTGCGCGAAGCGCTCCGCGGCGGGACGCTGGGGCTCGATGACTTCCACGGCCAACTCCTGCGTGTCGTCTACCGGCTGATCTTTCTCTTCGTTGCGGAGGATCGCATCCTCGACGGACAGCCCCTGTTGCACCCGCGGGACGATTCCGATCCCGCCAGGATCGCCCGCGAGCGCTATGCCGCGCACTACAGTACCGGTCGGCTGCGGGAGTTGGCTGGCCGGATCAAGGGCTCTCGCCACGGCGACCTGTGGCGCCAGTTTCAGCTTCTGGTGCGTGCGCTTTCGGGTGATCCCGGTTTCGAGACCGCTCGCCGGGCGTTGGCGCTGCCGGCGCTCGGCAGTTTCCTCTGGGATTCAGAATGCGACTGCCGCGCTGAACGACGCGGAGCTGACCAACTACGACTTCCTGGAGTCGCTGCGGCGACTCGCCTTCATTCGTCAGGACAAGGTCCTGCGGCCGGTGGATTACCGCAATCTCGGCGCGGAGGAGTTGGGCGGCGTCTACGAGAGCCTGCTCGGTCTCACGCCGCGGCTGAACGGCGATGGCGCGCGCTTCACCTTCGCGGAGTTCGCCGGCAATGTCCGCAAGACGTCGGGTTCCTACTACACGCCGGACGAACTCGTGCAATGCCTCCTCGACTCCGCTCTCGATCCGGTGGTCGAGACAGCGATCCGCGGGAAGGTCGGCGGCGCGGCGGAGCACGCGATCCTCGAGCTCAAGGTCTGCGATCCGGCCGTCGGCTCCGGCCATTTCCTGGTTGGCGCCGCGCACCGTCTCGCCCGTCACCTGGCGCGTGTCCGTGCGCACGCGGTGGGAGACGGCGAACCGTCGCCGCGGCTCTATCAGCATGCGCTGCGCGATGTGATCGGGCGCTGCCTCTATGGCGTCGATGTCAACCCGATGGCGGCCGAGCTGTGCCGCGTGAGCCTCTGGCTGGAGGCGCTGGAGCCCGGCAAGCCGCTGTCGTTTCTCGACCATCACATCCGAGTCGGCGACAGCCTGCTCGGCGCCACGCCGGATCTCGTCGAGGCGGGTTTGCCGGACGAGGCGTTCAAGCGGATTGAGGGCGACGACCAGGCAGTCTGTTCCGAACTCAGGAAGCGGAACCGCGTGGAGCGTGAGAGCGGCCAGCAGGACATGACGCGCCTGATGGTCGCCGAGGCGCGCCCGGAGTACGGCGGCCTCGCTTCACTGAGCCGGGGCGTCGACGAGTCACCGGACGGCACCCTCGGCGATGTGCGGCGGAAGGAGACCCGGTTTCGGTCTCTCGTTGTCTCCCCGAAGTACCGGCAGGAACAGCGTGTTGCCGATGCCTGGTGCGCCGCCTTCGTGTGGCCGAAGCGTCTGGGCGATGATCCGCCGTGCATCACGACCGACACGGTGAGGGCGCTGCATTCCGACCCTGATGCGCTGGCCCCCGCGCAACGCCGGAGAGTTGCGGAGTTGGCGAATCGGTATCGGTTCTTCCACCGGCATCTCGCGTTCCCGGAGGTCTTCGAGAACGGGGGATTCGACTGCGTGCTCGGCAATCCGCCGTGGGAACGGGTCAAGATCGAGAAGAAGGCGTGTTTGCCCAACGCCGGCCGGAGATCGCGCAGGCCTCCACTGCCGCCAAGCGCAAGCGGATGATCGGAGCACTGGAAGCGGACGATCCTGCCCTGTACGGCCACTTCCTTGATACCCTCCGGAACTCGGCGGGCCGGCGGCATCTGATTGGGAACAGTGGCCGCTATCCGCTATGCGGGCGAGGAGACATAGATCTCTATACCGTGTTCGCCGAGACGATGCAGGGCCTGGTGAACGATCGCGGTCGCGTCGGATGCGTGGTCCCCACCGGAATTGCCACGGACGATACGACCAAGTTCTTCTTCCAGCAGGTCGTCACCACCAAGTCGCTGATCAGCCTCCTCGACTTCGAGAACCATCGGAAGCGGTTCTTTCCCGATGTCCGCGCTGACAAGAAGTTCTGTCTGTTCACCGCCGGCAGCGGGGTGCAGCCTGCGTCGTCCGCCGCCGATTTCGTCTTCTTCGCTCGCGCCGTACAGGATGTTGAGATCAACGACCGCCGGTTCACGCTCTCCGCCAGGGACATCGGGCTCCTGAATCCCAACACCCGCAATTGCCCCATCTTTCGAACCCGCAGGGATGCCGTACTGGGCAAGGCCATTTACCGTCGTGTACACGTGCTCGTCCGTGAATCTGAGACTGGCCCGGATCCGACCGGGAATCCGTGGAACCTCCGGTTACCCGGATGTTCGATATGGCCAACGATTCCGGTCTGTTCCGTTCACGGACGGAGCTTGAGGCCGAGGGCTGGCGATTGTCGGGCAACGTGTTCTGTCGGAACGGCGAGGAGCACCTGCCGCTCTACGAAGGCAAGATGGTGCACCAGTTCGATCACCGGTGGGGGACATGGGAGGACGGGGAGCGGCGCTGCGTTCCTGGTCCATGACAGCCCGCGAGAGGCCGATCTCGGCCTTGGCGTCTACCACCGGCTGTTTCACTTCGTTCACGACCTGGAGGACGGCGGTGATGGCCCATCGTTTCAGTACATCGTGACGACCACCACGAGTCCGCCGAGCGCACTGCGGATGGATCCGTGGTTGGTGGAAACACTCGGCGGTGCCGCGGAGGTCAGGTTGCTCCGCCGTGACTTGTGAGATCGGGTTGCGGCTACCGGTAGGCCGATCAGTTTCGTTCGTTTCCGCGCGTCGCGGTCGGGCGGATCGGTGTGCGGCGTTTCATGGCTATCGACCTGCGTCGTCGCTGGTCTTTGGGGCTCATGCCGCGGACCGGCGCTGGCTTCACTTGGGTTCCGCCGGTTCGGATGCCGCTTCGATCAGGAATAGGTGGCGGTTCGTGTGCGGTTGGCTGGTCTGGGGTCGTCGACCCACCCGACGAGGTGTTCCCGTCGGCTCTATACTGCGCGCCCTTCTGCAAATGACTTGAACGCGAGTGCGAAGCGCCCGGTGGCCCGAGAGCCGACCAGTTCGCTCTGCGTTCCCCGCGGCGACCATCGCCATCGACACGCCGGTCTGAAGCGCCGACTGGCCGTCCGTGGTCAGGCTCAGCGCACTGGCGCCGTCGCCGGCCATCCCCCATTCCGAGACGCGGTCGTTGACTTGGTACTGCCAGCCGTTTGTGGTTGGTGCAAGGGTCACCGGCTCAGCGGCTCACGTTTCGCCGACAATGGCAACCGGTCCTCGGGGTCCGGGGGCTGTCCGCCGTCTCTCCGCAACAACCGGCGCGCGGCGTCGACGTCGGCCCGTGTCGCGCGGGCGGTGAAGAACTCGGCGGTCTTCATGGCGGTGACCTTCTCGGCCACCGCCGTCGTCACGAACTGATTGATGCTCGTGCCGTCCGCCTTGCTGATTTCCGCAACGGCCGCCTTCAGCGAGCTCGGCAGTCGCAACGGATAAGTGCTGAGCGGTTTCTTCATGACGGGAGCTCCCTCAATGCCTCCCGAGGTGGCAGCAGAGCGATGCCGAAGCGGGCGGGCGCGTGCCCGAAGTCCGGTCGATTGAAGGTGACCAGGGCGTCGGCCGCGCCGTTGATGGCGGCTTCCAGGACCATCTCGTCGGCCGGGTCGCGTAGCTGCGGGCGCCACAGGAACCGGGTTGCAACCGGTTCGGCGACCGCGCACAGCGCCGTGACGATCGTCTCGACATCGGCCTCGCTCAGGCCCGACACGATGCGCTGGTCCGCGTCGCGACAGACCGCTTCGTATTCCAGCGCGAGCGCCACGGACACCAGCAGCGTGAGCGCGCCGCTCAAGGCGCGGTCGAGCAATGCCGCCGACGCGCCGGTCGGACTCCGCAGACCGGCAACGACGATGTTGGTGTCCAGTACCAATCTCATCATATACGATATCACGGAGCAGCGAAGGCGCCCGGAAGCGGAGGCTTGTCCCACGCGCGACGGCCGCGACGAGGGACGGGGCGAAACTGTCCGGGCGCGACATCTCTCGACTTCGAGGCGTCGGCCCGTATCTGCGGGCTGGCGGTCGCGCCGCCGCCGGCGACTGTACAATTCTCCTTGTGCCCGACTACGACCCCCAGACGATAGAGAGAAAGTGGCAGCGGCGCTGGCGCGAGCGCCGCACCTTCGAGGTCAGCGCCGATCCGCAGCGTCCGAAGTTCTACTGCCTTGTGATGTTCGCCTACCCGTCCGGTCACGCACACGTCGGCCACGTGCGCAACTACATGATCGGCGACGTCGTGGCCCGCATGAAGCGGATGCGCGGCTACAACGTGCTCCATCCGTTCGGCTGGGACGCCTTCGGGATGCCCGCCGAGAACGCCGCGATCAAGAACCGGACGCACCCGGAGACCTGGACGCGCGCGAACATCGCGCACATGAAGGACCAGTTGCAGCGGCTCGGGATCAGCTACGCGTGGGAGCGCGAGCTGGCCACCTGCGACCCGGAGTACTACCGCTGGAACCAGTGGTTGTTCCTGAAGATGTACGAGCGGGGGCTCGCCTACCGCAAGCAGTCCAGCGTCAACTGGTGCTCCGACTGCCGGACCGTGCTGGCCAACGAGCAGGTGGTCGACGGCGGCTGCTGGCGCTGCGGCACGACGGTGGAGACGCGCGACCTGAAGCAGTGGTTCCTGCGCATCACGCAGTACGCCGACGAGCTGCTCGACGGGACGGACGAGCTCGACCAGTGGCCGGACAAGGTGCTGACGATGCAGCGCAACTGGATCGGGCGCTCGCACGGCGCGCGGGTGCGCTTCCCGCTTGCCGGCTCCGCCGCTACGGCCGACTCCTCGGGCGCCCCCCCGGACGCCGCCGGCCTTGCCGGTGCGGAGGCCCCTGCCGGCGCCGCGGACGCTGCGGCCGGCGCGGCCGAGGACGGCATCGAGGTCTTCACGACCCGCATCGACACCATCTACGGAGCCACGTTCGTCCTGCTGGCGCCGGAGCATCCGCTCGTCGAGCGGATCGCCGCCGAACGGCCCGACGCGGCGGCGTTCCGCGCCCGCGTGGCGGCGTTCCGCGCCCTCGACCGGACGGCGCGGCTCACCGGACAGATCGACAAGGAAGGCATCGACACCGGGCGCCGGGCGGTGAATCCCTTCACCGGCGAGTCCGTGCCGATCTGGGTCGCCAACTTCGTCCTGGCCGAGTACGGCACGGGGGCGATCATGGCGGTCCCCGCCCACGACCAGCGCGACCTGGAGTTCGCGCGCAAGTACGGACTGCCGGTGCGGGTGGTGATCCAGCCGCAGGACGGCGCGCCCCTGGACGGCGACAGCCTCGCCGCCGCGTTCTCCGATCCCGGCCGCGTCGTCGACTCCGGCGAGTTCACCGGGCTGGAGAGCGGTCGGGCGAAGGCGGTCATGACCGAGGCCGCCGACAAGCAGGGATTCGGCCGCGGGCAGGTGCAGTACCGGCTGAAGGACTGGGGGATCTCGCGCCAGCGCTACTGGGGGACGCCCATCCCCATCATCTACTGCGACCGTTGCGGGACCCGGCCCGTGCCCGAGGAGCAGCTCCCGGTGGAGTTGCCGCGGGTCGAGGAGTTCACCGGCCGCGGCGACTCGCCGCTGGCGCAGGTGCCGGAGTTCGTCGACGTGGCCTGTCCCGAGTGCGGCGGCGCCGCCCGCCGCGAGACCGACACGATGGACACGTTCGTCGACTCGTCGTGGTACTTCTACCGCTACTGCGACCCGCGCGGCGAGACCGCGCCGTTCGATGCCGACGCGGTCCGGTACTGGGCGCCCATCGACTTCTACAGCGGCGGGGTCGAGCATGCGATCCTGCATCTCATCTACTCGCGTTTCTTCTGCAAGGTGCTGCGCGACCTCGGACTGGTGCATCACGACGAGCCGTTCACGCGCCTGCTGACGCAGGGGATGGTCCTGCGCAACGGCGCGGTGATGTCGAAGTCGAAGGGCAACGTGGTCGACCCGGACGAGATGACGGCGACCTGCGGGGCCGACGCGTTGCGGCTCTACGAGATGTTCGTCGCGCCGCCGGAGAAGGAGATCGAGTGGACCGACGCCGGGCTCGACGGCAGCGCCCGCTTCCTGGCCCGCGTCTGGCGCCTCGTGACCCCGTTCGCCGAGACGCTGGCGGCGGGCGGGGCGCCGTCTTTCGAGGGCCTGGAGCTGGGCGCCGCCGAGCGCGCGCTCCGCCGCAAGACGCACGACACCATCCGGCGGGTGTCGGAGGACCTCGACCCGCGCGTGCACCTCAACACGGCGGTGTCCGCCCTGATGGAGCTCGTCAACGATCTGTACGGCTTCTGCGAGCGGGCGCGCATCGGGCCGTTCGCCGGCGACCCGGCGGCGCCGGCGGCAGGGGCCGAGCCGGCCGCGCTCGCGGTGCTGCGCGAGGCGCTGGAGGCGCTCGTGCTGATGCTCTCGCCCTTCACGCCGCACCTGTCCGAGGAGCTGTGGGAGACCCTGGGCCATGCCGACGGGGTGGAGGCGGCAGGCTGGCCGGTCTTCGACGCGGACGTGGCGCGGGCCGAGACGCTCGTCCTCCCCGTGCAGGTGAACGGGCGGGTTCGGGCGCGGCTCACCGTGGGCGTCGACACGGCCGATGACGAGTTGCGCCGCCTCGCGCTGGCCGACCCCCACGTGGAGGCGCACACCGCGGGCAGGACCGTGGCGCGGGTCGTCGTGGTGCCGGGCCGGCTGGTCAGCATCGTCGCCAAGTCGTGAGAGGAGCGCATCCGATGCATGCAATTCGACCCGGAAGGCGCGCCGCGCCGGGGGAAGGCGCCGTCGCGCGGATGCGCCGTGGCCGCCGCGGCCGGTGCTTGCTGGCATTGCTCGTTTCCTGCACCGTTTTCTCCGGCTGCGGCTACACGCTGGCCGGACAGGGATCGTTCCTGCCGGAGTACATCGAGACCGTCGCCATCCCGATGTTCGGCAACAACACGCCCGTCTTCGACGTGGAGCAGCTCCTCACGCAGGAAGTTCGCACGGCGTTCATCAGTCGCGGCTCCTATCGCGTGCAGACCGAGCCGGCGGGCGCCGATGCGACGCTGATCGGCACCATCGATCGCATCCGGATCGCGCCGGCCAGCTTCAGCGCCGACCAGCAGGCTTCGCGCTACGTCTTCACGCTGCAGGCCAGCATCGAGTTCCGTGATCTGACGACCGACGAGGTCATCTGGGACGATGAGATGATCTTCAGCGACGAGTACGAGGTGGCGTCGGGCACCGGCGACATCGCCAGCGTCTCGACGTTCTTCGGACAGCAGGCCAACACCGTCGAGCGGCTCGCGGTGGATTTCGCGACCACGGTCGTCAGTTCCATCCTCGAGGCCTTCTAGGAGTCTGCGCCGTGGCACGCAACGAAACGAGTTTCAAGGCGCAGGGTCCTGGGGCGGTGGGGGCTGGGGCCGGACACGGAGCCCGGCGACGGGTTCGGCGGCGCTGGCGAGGCGCGTGGGCGCACTGACCCCGGCGGCGCTGCGCAAGCGGATCGCGTCCGGCGATCTCGATCCCGTCTACCTCCTGGCGGGCGACGACGAGCACGAGAAGCGCGCGTTGGCCGCCGCGCTGGCCGACACGATCGACGAGGGCCTGCGCGCCTTCAATACCGACCGCTTCCACGGCGGCGACGCCGGACTGGACGACGTCCTGGCCGCGGCGCGCATCGTGCCGGTGATGGCGCCGCGGCGGATCGTGGTCGTGGTGCGGGCCGAGCGGATGCTGCAGCCGGCCAAGGAGAGCGAGGCGGCGCGGCGCGCGCTCGATGCGCTTGCGGACTACCTGGCGGCGCCGCCCGCCGAGACGACGCTGGTTCTCGCGGCGAGCGGCCTGGACGAGCGGCGGCGTATCGTCAAGCAGCTTCGCGCGGGGGCCGTCGTCGTTCGCTGCGGCGTTCCGGACGATGCGGCCGGCGCCCGGCGCTGGGCCGGGGCGCGCCTGGAGGAGGCGGGCCGGAAGGCCGAGAAAGCGGCGGTCGGTCTGCTGAGCGAGCTCTGCGGCCGCGACGCCGGACGTCTGCGGAGCGCGGTGGACCGGCTCTTGTTGTTCGCCGATGCGGGCGACACGATTACCGCGGCCCACGTGCGCGAGGCGCTGGGGCCGTCCGCGCCTCCCGCCACGGACGACTGGGCGGTGGCGCGCGCCATCGAGCAGGGAGCGACGGGCCGGGCGCTGCGCGAGCTGGGAATGGTGCTCGACGCGGGGGCGGTGCCGTACATGGTGCTGGGTCAGCTCGCCTGGGTCGCCAGAACGAAGCTGGCGGCTGCGCGCGTCGCGCCGGCGATAGAGGCGGTCTTCCGGACGGATCTCGCGCTGAAGCAGTCGGGCGGCGAGCCGCGGCTGCTGCTCGAACGCCTCGTGGTCGACCTGTGCGGGGTCGCGGCGGCAGGCAGGTCGCGCCGCCGCGCGTGAGACCGCGGCGCAGACTGCTAGCCGTCCTGGGCGGGTTCCGACGCCCTGCGCAACCGCTTCTCCAGCCGCGACTTGTGGCGCGCCGCCGCGTTGCGATGAATGATGCCCTTGCCCGCGAGGGTGTCGATCAGGGCCGCTGTCGTACGGATGGACTCGCGTGCAGCCGACACGGCGTCTTCGTCCTGGCCGCCGACCGCGCCGATCGCGGTACGCGTCACCCGGATTGCCCGCCGCATCCGGCTCTTCATGCGGTTGTTCCTGTCGCGGCGCCGGAGACTCTGCTCGTGGGCCTTTGTCGCAGACTTGTGGTTCGCCATGAAACTCCAGATCCTGCAGGGGCCGCGTCCGGCGCTCCCGGGACGGCCCGGGCAGCGCCGCCGGGCGCGGCTCGCTACCTGCCGTGCGAGGAATAGACCGTCGCGTTGCCGTTGCGCTCGAACGCGATAACGTCGTAGGGCTGCACGCCCCGGCCCGGCACTTCCATGCCGGGGGAGCCGATGGGCATCCCCGGTACCGCGAGTCCGGCGACGCGCGGTCGCTCGTCGAGCAGGCGCGCGATGTCGGCCGCCGGCACGTGGCCCTCGATGAAGTAGTCGCCGACGATCGCGGTGTGGCAGGACGACAGCGACGGCGGAATCCCGCCGCGCCGCTTCAGCGGCACGACGTTGGGTACGTCGGTCGTCTCCACGTCGAAGCCGTGCTCTTGCAGGTGAACCACCCACTTGATGCAGCAGCCTCAGGTGGGTGACTTGTAAACGTGGATCTTCTCCCTGTCCTGCTGTCCGTGCGCGACGCCCGACGTCACCGCGCCGCCGGCGGCCGCCAGCAGCAGACCGAGGGCCAGTACGAAACTCCGCATGGGCATGCTCCTCCTGAGTACCCGCGACGGATGGTCGCGTGCAGTGGCCATTATAGGACAAGACGACGGTCCGGGGGGGTGTCCGGGGGGTGTCCGG
>WTFV01000122.1:0-15716 GCA_011523845.1 Acidobacteriota bacterium
TGACGCTGCCCTACCGGTTCTCCATTCTGCCCACAGATTCTGCGGAAGACCCCAAAAACGACCGCACCCGCTGTAACAGCGTTCCGTTCGTATCGACCATACGCACTAGCGATCGTCGGTGGGCGGGCATGGAGTCAATTCCAGCGGATACTTCAGCGAGCGTTTCGGGATCTGGCGCCCGTACAACGAGAGTGTCTGCGCCGCGACAGACCAACACGGTTGCAGCTGCGTCCAGCACCGGAGCGCGTACGGATGCGCCGTGCCCATCGACGCCACGCGCAAGTTCGTGCTCAAGCAGGACTGGGAAGGACGGCATCGTTGTTTGGCCTAACGCTCGGGGCTCACCTGCGGCGATGGGTCGGAAAGGGACAGTCGCGCCGAAAACCCGGACGGTGGCTCTCAGTAGGCGACGGCCCTGCGATGTGTAGCCGCTGCGCACATGGAGAAAACAATCCTCATCGCCGATCGGCGGACGGCCTCGTAGTGCTTCGGCATGAGTAAACGCTCGGTGGGCTGTGCGGTGATGCGTCGACGATTGCGCGCCTAAACCGATGACCGTGCCCGAAGATTATGGCGAGCGCTCGCGGGCGACCCCAGGGCGCTGGCAAACGCGGGAGGATGGTACGCGAAGTCAGGTGGTCTTGTCTACCGCGGTCGGGAGACGGCGGGGGTCCGAGGGGAGGTCCGGGCCTCGGCCCAGCGACGGCCCGCCCCTTTACCGGCGTTGTCGGTCGTGGGGCTCGCGTCCGCGGTGGGACGAGATCGACCTCACGGTGCGGAACGGCACCAAGCTCCTGTTCCCCAGTCCCCGCGGCAAGCCGCTCTCCGACGCCGGTCGAAGAGGGTCGAGCGCGCGGACGGCCTGTCGGGCGCGGGGCGGTGAGTGGAAAATCATGCAAGAAAATCCGTGGCTCACGCGGAGGAGGCGGACCGGTTTTGGGGTCGTCGGCGGACACATGTTGTAAAATCGGCACGTAGAGCGGAGACTACAGCATGGTTCATGACCGGCGCTCCGGCCTGTCGAGATATGTCAGTGAGCTGCTTTCCGGTGGCCGTACAGTGTTCGCCGCCGAGGAAGCCGAACAGGCACTCGGCGTCGGACGCGGTGCGTTCCTGGATGCCGCCGAGCGGCTGCAGCGCCGCCAGGCACTGCTGAATCCGCGGCGAGGATTCTACGTGATCGTTCCACCGCAATACGCGTCCTGGGGGGGGCCGCCACCGGCCTGGTACATCGACGCGCTCATGCGCCATGAGGGCGAAGCCTATTACGTTGGGTTGCTCAAAGCCGCCGAACTCCATGGTGCAACCCATCAGGCCGTCATGGAGTTCCAGGTCGTTTCGGCCAAGCGCCTGCCGAAGATCCGCGCCGGCCGCAACCTGATCGTCTTTTACTTCCGGAAGAACGTGGACGCCGTGACGGCAGGAACCGAGGGCCGCAAAACCGATACCGGCATGATGAGGATCTCCTCGGCCGCGCTGACGGCACTCGATCTGCTGCGCTATCCGCACGCGTCCGGCGGCATCGACAGTGTCGCCACGGTCCTGTCCGATCTCAGTCAGAAGATCGATCCCGAGCAACTCGCCGCGCTCTCGGCGTTGGTGGAACGGCCGGTCGTGCAGCGCTTGGGGCATCTGCTGGAGCATCTTGGTCACGACACCGTGACGGGACCCATGCTGGAGTCGTTGCGGGCGCGAGGGTCGTTGCCTTGGACCGAACTCGACCGGCAGGAGGTACGGGATCCGGACTTCGAGCTTGAACCCCAACTGCGCGACTCGCGATGGCGGGTCATTGTCCGGCGCGTGCCGGAGTCCGACGAATGATCCCCGCGCAGAACATCGTCGCGTGGGGCAATCTCGTCCCGTGGGCGGACGCGCGACAGATCGAGCAGGATCTCATCATCAGTCGTGCGTTGGTTGAGATCTTCAAGGACCCCATGCTGCGCGAAGCGTTACGGTTTCGTGGCGGAACGGCGCTCAACAAACTGCACTTCCCGGCGCCGTTGCGCTATTCGGAGGATATCGATCTCGTCCGCACTTCGCACGGTCCGATCGGTCCAGTCCTTGACGGGTTGCGCGCCGTTTTGGAGCCGTGGTTGGGGCGGGCGCGGTTTGAGCAGAGTCCCGTCGCGCCGAAGTTGCGCTTCAGAGTTGAGGCGGAGGATGGCAGCGGTGTTCCAATCCGGCTCAAGATCGAGACCAACACTCGTGAAGTCGAAGCCTTCGACGGGCCGACAGCATTACCGCTTGAGGTGGTGAATCCTTGGTTCTCCGGTAAAGCGGCGATTTCGACATTCTCGCGGGAGGAAATGCTGGCGACCAAGCTGCGCGCGCTGCTGCAGCGGAACAAGGGCCGTGACCTCTATGACCTTGCACATGGGCTGGAGGTCTTCGAGGACCTTGACATCGACCGCATCGTCGAGATGTTCCAGCAGTACCTGGACCTTGCCGGACAGACCATTCCGCGAGCCGAGGCCCAGGAGCGCATGTGCGCAAAGCTGGCCAATCCGCGCTTCCTGGTCGATATGCGTCCATTGCTGCCGGCTGCGCAGGTCGAGGCCCTGACGGAGGAGTCGACGGCGGAGTCGTTTCGCCGGGTGTTCGTAGTTCTCATCGACCTGCTCCCCGGTGAACCCTGGGGGAGGACGGAGACGATGAAGCGGAGGTTCGCCATTACGTGGTGAGAGCACGGCGCTGGAATCTGTTACGAATACCGAGGAGAGGCATGATCAGCCGAGGATCGGAGTGGCGTCGGTGGGAGCCCCATATTCATGCGCCGGGTACAGTCATGAACAATCAGTTCTCTGGACTGATGGCATGGCACGACTACTTGTCTGCCCTTGAAGCGGCGACACCTATCATCGAAGCGATCGCCGTTACCGATTACTATGTAACGGAAACCTACCAAAGGGTGTTGGAACACAAGAAGAACGGGCGACTACCGTCCGTGAAGCTTGTGTTTCCCAACATCGAACTGAGACTCGACGTGGCGACGGCGAAGGGCGGGTTTGTGAACCTTCATCTCTTCGTTTCTCCGGAAGACCCGGATCATATCGAACAACTGGAACGGTTCTTGTCTCGCCTACACTTTGTGGTTCAGCAGGATCGCTTTGACTGTACCCGGGCGGAGTTGATTCGGCTCGGCAAGAAGGTTAATGCTCAGATCACGGACGACCGGGCCGCCCTCACCTATGGCGCGAATCAGTACAAGGTCAACTTCAAGCAACTCCGTGAGGCCTTTGCCGAGAGCGAATGGGCACGAGACAATATCCTGATCGCCGTGGCAGGAGGTGCCACCGATGGCACGTCTGGGGTGCGGGAGGCGGCTGACGAGGTCTTGCGGAGAGAGATCGAGGGCTTCGCCGATGTGATCTTCGCGAGTAGTCAGGCGCAGCGTGAGTTTTGGCTCGGAGAGCGGGATCTGAATTCACGGGAGATTCGCGCCCGCTATGGCGGTCTGAAGCCTTGCCTGCACGGAAGCGACGCCCACAAGCTGGAGGATGTTGCCACCCCGTTCGGGGATTGCTTTTCCTGGATTAAGGGCGGATTGGATTTCGACTCGCTACGGCAGGCATGCATCGATCCCCGGGGCAGGGCCCATGTGGGCTCCGAACCGCCGACCGCGTCCACGCCGTCGCAGGTGATCGACAAGGTCGAGGTACTCGATTCACCTTGGTTGCAGACAGGCGTGATTCCCCTCAATGCCGGTTTAGTTGCCATCATTGGTGCGCGGGGCTCGGGGAAGACGGCCTTGGCGGACGTGATTGGCGCCGGCTGCGACTCGATTTCAGATGCTGCATGGTCGAGCGACGCAGCCGCGAATCCGTCGTTCTTGGTCAGGGCACAGGCACTGCTGGGCAATGGCAAAGTAACGATCACTTGGGCGGCAGGCGACCCCAGCACGCGGTCTTTGAACGGTTCGGACGCAAACGGCGCGATGAGCTATCCCCGCGTGCGGTATCTGTCTCAGCAGTTCGTTGAGGACCTATGCTCGTCGACCGGTATGACGGACGAGTTGTTGCGGGAGATCGAGCGGGTCATCTTCGAGAACCATGCCGATCATGAACGAGATGGCGCCGTAGACTTTGCCGAGTTGCTGGAACTGCGAGCATCGCGGCATCGACTTGCGCGCCAACGTGAAGCGGAGGCGGTTTCCCAGATTTCGGAACGGATTGGCGTGGAGCTTGAGAAGCAAAAGCTGGTCACCGGTCTAAGGACTAAGGTCGGCCAAGAGACGCAACTCGTAGGCGCCTACACAGAGGATCGCGCAAAGCTGGTATCGGCGGGTAGCGAACAGCGGGCGCAACGGCATACGGAGGTGGCGGCGGCGGCGAACGCGATCAGGAGGAAACTGCGACGGTTTACGAACCAGAGGCAGACATTCTTGGCACTGCAGGATGAAGTGAAGGACTTCCGTCGCAATCAAGCGCCGGAAGCGCTGCGGCAGGCGCAGGCGCGGCATTCGAACAGCGGGATGTCCGACGAGCAGTGGGAGGCGTTCCGGCTCGAGTACAAGGGAGAGGTGGACGATGACCTTCGGAACTACGTCAAGTGGGTTGATGAGAGGATCAGGGAGCTGAAGGGAAGCGCTCCGGCAAGCGGCCACGGGAATGCGCCACTTTTTGGAGCGGACGAGGATCTCTCAGCGTTACCACAGGCTGTGTTGGAGGCGGAGATGGCGCGGCTTGAGAAGTTGGTGAGCACCGACCGGGAAACGCAGCGGCGATATTCGGTACTCTCCAATCGGATAGCGACTGAGACGGCGACCTTGCAGACCCTGACTGCAAAGCTCAAAGACTGTGAAGATGCGACGGAGCGTGTGCGCGGACTTCAGTTTGAGCGGGAGCAAGCGTACGGCCGGGCTTTTGAGGCGTTGGTGGCGGAGCAAACGGTTCTAGAACAACTCTATGAACCTCTGATGGAGCGACTTGTGCAGGCAAGTGGGACCTTGAAGAAGCTGTCGTTTTCAGTTGCCCGAGTTGCGGACGTCGAGGCGTGGGCAAGCCAGGCGGAAGAGGGGCTAATCGATCTGCGAAAGATTGGGGCGTTCAGGGGCAGGGGCACTCTGCTGCGGAAGGCAAACCAAGTACTGAGGCCAGCGTGGGAGACTGGGACGTCGGCCGAAGTGGTGGAGGCGATGCGGGAGTTCCGGCGGAAGTATCAGAAGGACCTGCTGGATCATTCCCCGATGGCGCACAGCGAACAGACGGAGTTTCGCGGGTGGTTGAAACGGTTTGCGCAATGGCTGTTCAGTACGGAGCATATTGCAATCCGATACGGAATTGAGTACGACGGTGTAGACATTCGGAAACTGTCCCCCGGCACCCGAGGCATCGTGTTGTTATTGCTCTATCTATCGTTGGATGATGCCGACGGGCGGCCTCTGGTAATTGACCAACCAGAGGAGAACTTGGATCCGAAATCGGTGTTCGAAGAGTTGGTAGTTCTATTCGTCGAGGCGAAGTCAAAGCGCCAGGTGATTATGGTAACGCATAACGCAAACCTAGCCGTGAATACTGACGCGGACCAGATCATCATTGCGGACGCTGGGCCTCATCCTCCGGGTTCGTTGCCACCGATTTCATATACATCGGGAGGGCTGGAGAGCGCGGAGATTCGAAAGGCAGTCTGCGACATACTGGAGGGTGGCGAGGGCGCCTTCCAAGAGCGTGGGCGCCGATTGAGGAACCGGGGCTGGCGTGTCAGGGAGCAAGGCTGGCAGGCGCCGACGACTGAGTAATGGATTCGTCTCGCGGCTGTGCGTCGTGGGTTGGCTGGCTGTTCATGCCGCCCTTCGAGGCTGACATGGGCGGGGGGCGCTCGTCACTCAGCCAGCAGCCGGCGCCGGCGCTCGAAGAGTGGCGACCGCGCGTACGCGGCTTCGACGTGGTGCGTGACCCGATGAGCGAGGGCCGCGGTCGACGACCTCCCGCGGGTGGTGGTTGGTCTCTTCGGGTGCCAGTCGCGGAAACTGGATCGGAAGCCGTGCGGCACGGCTGCGACGCCCTGCTGCTTGAGTAGCGTGGGCAGGGTTATGTCGGAGAGAAGTGGCTTGCCGTGGGGACTGCGGAACACGAGCTTGCTGCCGTTCCGCACCGCGAGGGCGGTGCGGAGGATCTGTGTGGCGCGGCGCGAGAGCGGCACGCGGTGCTCGCGATGCGCTTTCATGCGCTCGGCGGGGACGGTTCACACGTCGGGGTCGAGGTCGATTTCGTCGCACGGCGCAAGGCGCACCTGGCCTGACCGGGCCGCCGTCAGCAACAAAGGAACTCGAACGCCAGCTTGGCGGCGGTGGTCGCTCCCGACGCGCGGACGGTCGCGACGGCCTCGGCGACTTCCGCGTGAGGCAGGGCACGCATGTGCCGGACCACGCGTTGCTGGCGCCGGAGCGTTGCGGCGACGCGTTCGCACGGGTTGTCGGGCCGGTACTCCATGGCCACGGCCCAGTGCATCACGGCGGCGACGCGGTGGCGTACCCGTCGTGCCGCTTCCGGCTTCTCGTGCGAGATCGGGGCCAGGACCGCGAGGGACGTCGGCGCTCCTGACTTCGGAGACGGAGCGGCGGCCGACCCGAGGGAACACGAACCCCTGTAGGCTCGCCGGAGAAGTCCTGTGCGTGTTTCGGATGGCGCCAGCCGGGCGCTTCTGCTCCGCACCAGGACGAGTACTGCCGCCTCCGCGAACGTGGGGGCTCCTTTTGGCGCGTCGCTTGTCGGCGAGCGGATCGCCGCCGGCACGTGCGATCCGCCGGTTGGCGAACGCCTGGGTCCGCGTTTCCTTCAACGAGGTCAGCGGGAACCCGCCGAGACCGCCGTGTCTTGAAATCTGTCCGAGAAATCGCTACTATTTCAGACAAATGGAGCAGCGTGCCATGTCCACCGCGCGAGCCGTTCGGGTCGGCGTACGCAAGCTGCCGGAGGGGAAGCCGTTCACGAGGGAGCGGTTTCTGGAGCACGGCTCGCGGAGTGCCGTGGACCGGACCCTGTCGCGCCTCGCCGGCCGGGGGGAAATCCAGCGTGTTGCCCGCGGCGTCTTCGTCCGCCCGCGGACAAGCCGCTTCGTGGGCGCTGTCGCCCCGGACATCCTCGAGGTGGTGGAGGCTATTGCGGGGAACAATGGGGAGACGGTCCAGGTCCACGGCGCGGAAGGCGCGCGCCGGTTTGGGCTCAGCACCCAGGTGCCGACCGCGCCTGTGTTCCATACCAGTGCATCGAGCCGCACCATCCGGATCGCCAACATCGCCGTCAGAATGGTCCACACCTCCAACCGCCGGCGGCTGCAATTCGCCGGCGAGGCGGCGGGCGCCGCGCTCGCCGCCCTCTGGTATCTCGGCAAGAACAACGTGACCCCGGAGGCGGTCGCCACGATCGAGGCCGCCCTCGGCCCGGCGGAATTCCAGAGGCTGCGGTCGGCCGAGATGCCGGCATGGATGACCAAGGCGCTCGCCGCCGCCCCGGACAGCCTTCATGGCTGAGGCATTCCTGTCGCTCAATGCCGGTGAGCGCGCCGATATACTTCGGACCGTGGCCGCTCGGTCCGGACGAGCGGCCATCATCCTGGAGAAGGACATCTGGGTCTGCTGGGTCCTCCAGGCGGTCTTCTCGATGCCCGATGCCTACCCGATGGCCTTCAAGGGCGGCACCTCACTCTCCAAGGTGTACCGCATCATCGACCGGTTTTCCGAAGACGTGGACGTCACCGTCGACTACAGGGCCTTCGACGACGGTTTCGACCCGTTTGCGGACGGCACCAGCCGGAACCAGATCAGGCTCTTCAGCGAACGCCTCAAGGGCCGGGTCGTGGACTACATCCGTGACGTCGTGGCGCCGGCCCTTGGCGCCGCCGCCGATCGGCTTGAGGCTGACGGCCGGTACGACATCCGCATCGGCGACGACGGCGAGACGATCCGTTTCGGCTATCCGTCCGCGGTCGAGGACCCGCACGGCTATGTCCGGAGTGAAGTCCTGCTGGAATTCGGCGGACGCAACGTCATCGATCCGAACGAGCAACACACGGTCACTCCCGACGTCGCCGCCCTGACCGCCGACCTCGACTATCCCGCCGCGACCGTGACGGTCCTCTCTCCGGCACGCACTTTCTGGGAGAAGGCCACGCTGATCCATGTCGAGTGCCACAGGCGCCGGCTCGCGGACCATCCCGAACGGCTCTCCCGGCACTGGTTCGACCTGACGCGACTCGCCGCGCACGATAGCGGCCGGGTCGCGCTCGCCGACCGCGAACTGCTGGAGGATGTCGTCCGGCACAAGAAGGTGTTCTTCCATGCCGGCTACGCCAACTACGATCGATGCCTTGCCGGCCGGCTGCGGCTCGTCCCCGACGACGATCAGCTTCCCGGGCTGCAAGCCGACTACAACGCCATGCGGGCCGCCGCCATCGTCGGCGACGACGCACCTGCGTTCGACGCGCTGATCGAAGAAATCCGCATTCTGGAAGCCAACGTGAACGGCTCCGGCTGAACACGGACGGCCACGGGTCGCTCCGCAGCCGGGATGATGGCTCCAGACCAGCGGACGTCTGGTCCACCAGCGCTTCTGCTATAAGGGCTTGGAATCACGAGAGTTATCGGTTCGGGGGGGAGCGTCAACCCGGCATTCCATCCGCCATTAGTCGCGGAACTTCAGCTCATGCTCAGAGCTGTTCGCTGAAGGAACCGGGCTCCTGACCGCGGCGTGGTCGGCCGCCAGAGGTGGACCTCGGTAGGCGGTGGTTCTCCACCGCGGCCTGTTGCGTGGACTTCATCACGGACTGGGAGGCCAGAAGCGGGCGTGCCGTGATGCGTGCTGCGATGACTGTCGGGCGGACGCGCGGTCGCGAGTGTCGTACAAGTGCCCGACCTCAAGGCACGGCACCTCTGCGGCTGACACCCGGCTGGCCCCAGCCGTGGCAGCACGTCCGTCTCCGGCGGTTGATCGCGCCGGAGCTCGGATGTCCAGTTGCGTCCGCGCACGGCCCTGGGCATCCGCTGAAACCGCGCGAACTAATGGGGGGTGGAATGCGGGCAGACGCCCGATGCGCGGTGGTAAGTGGTTTTTTTGCAATGACTTGTGGCGAGCGGGTGGTGGAGGCGGCGGGAGTCGAACCCGCGTCCGAAGGTCCAGCGCCGGAGGAATCTACATGCGTATCCGCCCTTGATTGTGTCGCTCCCTGCGTCGAAGGGCGGCGGAAACCGCCGGGAGCCGAGCCCCGATGAATCTCGTCGTCGCGTGTCGGTGCCGCGCGCCACGACCAGCCCGCTGTATGACGCCTGACTCCCGGCCCGCGGGCGTGGTCAGGACAGGCGCGCTACCTGATCAGGCAGCGAGAGGAAGCTGCGTATCCGCAGTTACATTTGGTTTTCCATCGGATTAACGAGTCGATGGTGCTCGGCATGCATCCCGCGGTTCCATGACCCCCGTCGAAGCCGTGTCGCCCCCATCGGCGAGCGTACAGACCATTATAATCCGGAGCAGGCATGGCCGGATCCGGGAGCGTCGAAGACGTCGTCAAGGTCGTCGTCCCGCGCCTGCAGGACGCGGTGGCGTCGGAGATTCGAAACCTGGCGCAGGCACTGTCCGCCCGGGCCGAGGAGGTCCGGGCGGAGACGGAGGCCGCGCACGAGGCATCGCTCGCCCGCGAGCGGCGGCAGGCGATGGCGGAGCGCGCCGAGGCAATCTCCGCGGCAGTGGCCGTGGCGCGCGCTCAGGCCGCCATCGGCGTGGCATCGCGGTTGCTCGATGCGGTCAGCCGCCTGGACGAGGAGACCACGCTGGGCGGGGTGCTCGACACGTTGGCCGATCTGGCGGCCGCGGAAGCCGGTCGGGCCGCTCTCTTCCTGGTGGTGGAAGGCGGGCTGCAGAGCTGGCGCCTCGTCGGTTTCGACGTGCCGGCCGTCGACGCGGCGCGGGTCCTGGCGCCGGCCGAGGCCGGCATCGCCGGACGGGCGATCGACGAGCGGCGGCGCGTCCCCGTGACCCGCGGCGCGGCGGAAGGCCAACAGGATCGGCCTCCCGCCTTCGCGGCGCTTCCCGAAGACCGTGCCGGCGTCGCCGTGCCGGTGCTGATTGGCGGTGAGCCGCTGGTGGCAGTCTACGCCGACGAGGGAACGGCGGGGAGCGGGTCCGACAGCGCCCGCTGGATTCCGGCGGTGGAGCTGATGGCCCGTCACGCGGGCTCACGTCTGGGAGCGCTGGCGGCCGAGCGCGCCGCGGCGCTCGCGCTCGATGCCGTTTCGCCGCGCCCGGACCAGGAGTCTGCGCCGTAGAACAGCGCGGAGTCCGGCAGGGTTGGTTGGGAGGGAAGCGGAGCCACGGGCGACGCTTTCCGGGCCAGTCGCGCCACCGCCCAAGTGCGGATCATTCGGGCAGGAAACCAGCCTGGACCGAGCGTTTGTTTCAGGTCAGTTTCGCGCCGGAATCTGCAGCCGCTGGCCGACCCGGATCACGGTCCGGCGTCCCATCGAGTTGGCTTCCTGGATTGCGCGCACGGTGGTTCCGTACTGCCGGGCGAGTCCGTTCAGCGTGTCGCCTCTGGCCACGGTGTGGGTGCGGGTGGCGGTGGTCGCCCGCGGCTGCGCGGGGCGCACGCGCAGCACCGTTCCCGGCCGCAGGCTCTGGTCCCAGAAGAGGCCGTTGTCGCGGATGATCCGCCACGGTGTCGACTCCAGCCGGTCGGCCACCGTTTGCAGGTCGTCGCCCGCCTGCACGATGTACTCTTCGCGGTCGCCTTCCCACGCGAGCGGCAGCCGCAGCGTCTGTCCCGCCGGCAGGGTCTGCAGGTGCCACAGGTCGTTCATCTCGCGCATCTCGTCCCGATCGATATCGAGCACGAAGGCCAGGTGAATGTAGTTGTCGCCGAAACGCGTCCGGTACTCGACGTGGTCGTCTCCGGCCGGCGCCAGCAGGCCCGTTCGGGGATCGAGCGGATAGGCGATGAACTGACCGACACGCAGCGCGCGCGTCGCGAGGAACGGGTTGTGCATCCGCAGCTCCAGGATGGAGCGCCCGGTCCGCCGCGACAGCGACCACCAGTCGTCGCCCTCCCGGATCGCTTCGAGTCCGATGCGTGCGGCGTGCCGCCGGACGGAGGACTCGTGCACCTTGAGCAGGTTGCGATAGGCGCCGACCCAAAGCACGTACTGCAGCGTCTCGAGCGGGGGGCGTCCGCTGCGCGCCCGACCGGGACCGCCGTTGTAGGCGGCGACGGCGTAGTCCTCGCGCTGGAACTGGCGGACCATCTGGCCGATGTACTTGATGCCGGCCTCGATGTTGGTATCCACCCGCAGTTCGCGGAAGGTTGCCGGCATCACCTGGAAGTAGCCGCCCGCCCCGGCGACGGAGGTCAGTCCGGGGTTGCCTCCCGACTCCTGGATCAGCACGGCCCGGGCGAGGTCGTAGTCGACGCCGTACCGCTCGGTGTGCCCGCGAATCTCGTCCTCGATCTCCATCGCCTTGCGGTACATCCCGAGGAACTGCGGCGAGAAGTCGTCGAGCGGAAGCAGAAGCGCGTCGTCGCCCGGGGTGATGGCGACCCGCGGCCCCTCGGGGGCGATGCGCGGCTGCGCCGACGCCGGGGCCGCCACCGCGCCGGCGAGTGCGAGACACGCAACGAAACCGCTGCAGGCGCACAGAAGCCCGATTCGCATCGTGTCGGGGACATTAAACCACAGACCGGGGGCTGTCCGGCGCGTCCGGCACGCGGGTCGCACCGTCGGTGCGGCGCCGCGTTCCGCACGCCTGCTATCCTGAAAGGTCGATGTCGCCCGCCGCGTCCGCCCTGATCCCCTATCTTCTCCGTCATCGGCATCGGTTTGCCCTCGGCTCGGTTTTTCTCGTCCTGTCCACCGCCGTCACGCTGCTGTCGCCCTGGGTGCTGAAGCATGCCGTGGACAGTCTGGCGACTCGTGTGGGCTCGGCGCCCGCCGCGGTTGCGGGGCCCTCGCTGGCGCTCTTCGCCGCCGCGCTCGTCGGCCTCGCGCTGGGCGGCGGCGTCTGCCGCTTCCTGACGCGGCGCATCATCATCGGCGCGTCGCGGGACATCGAGCTCGACCTGCGAAACGACCTGTTCCGCCATCTCCAGCGGCTGCCGCCCGCCTGGTTCCAGGCCAATCGCACCGGTGACCTCATGTCGCGCGCGACGAACGACCTGTCGGCCGTTCGCATGCTGGCCGGGCCCGCCATCATGTACACGGCTTCCACGTCGATCACCTTCGTCGTCGCCCTGTTCCTGATGCTCTCGCTGTCGCCGGCGCTCACCCTGCTGGCGCTGCTTCCGCTGCCGGTCGTAACGGTCGTCGTCAAGCGCTTCGGGAGCGCCATCTACCTGCGGTCCGAACGGATCCAGGCGCAGTTGGCGCACATGAGCGCGGTGGTGCAGGAAGCGCTCGCCGGTGTGCGCGTGGTCCGGGCCTACCGTCGCGAGGCGATCGAGATCGAGCGGTTCCGGGAGGCCAACGAGGAGTACGTCGCGCGCAGCCGCGCCATGGTCAGGCTGCAGGGCGCGTTTCATCCGACACTGTCGTTCCTTCTCGGCCTCTCCGCGCTCATCGTGCTCTGGATCGGCAGCCGTCACGTCATCGAAGGGCGACTGTCGATGGGCGACTTCGTCGCGTTCAACGTCTACGTGGCCATGTTGAGCTGGCCGATGATCGCCTTCGGCTGGGTGACGAACATGCTGCAGCGCGGACTGGCCGCGTGGCAGCGGATGTTCGACATCCTGCGCGTCGAGCCGTCGATCCGCGACCCCGACGTCGCGGTCGAGCCGGCGCGGATACGGGGTGTCGTCGAGTTCCGCGACCTGACCTTCGCCTACAACGGGCGGGCCGTTCTCTCCCGCGTGTCGGCGCGCGTGGAGCCGGGGCAGGTGCTCGCCCTGGTCGGACCGACCGGCGCCGGCAAGTCGACGCTGGTCGATCTGCTGCCGCGGCTGTTCGACCCGCCGCCGGGGACGGTGTACGTCGACGGCGTCGACGTCCGCGATCTGCCGCTCGACACGCTCCGCGGCGCCATCGGCTACGTGCCGCAGGAGCCGCTGCTGTTCTCCGACACGGTCGCCGGCAACGTCGCTTTCGGCTCCCGCGCACCCGCGGACGGGAACGACGCCGCAGTCGGCGACGCGGTGGCCCTCGCGCAGCTCGATGCCGATCTCGCCGGGTTCCCGCGCGGCCTCGATACCGAGGTGGGCGAACGGGGCATCACCCTGTCGGGAGGGCAGAAGCAGCGGGCGGCGCTGGCTCGCGCCCTCCTGACCGATCCCCGCATCCTGATCCTCGACGACGCGCTGTCGGCGGTCGACACGCATACCGAAGAGGCGATTCTCGCTCGCCTGCGCGAGGTGATGCGGCGGCGCACCACGATTCTCGTCGCCCACCGCATTTCGACCGTGCGCGAGGCCGACCTGATCCTCGTGCTCGACGACGGGCAGGTCGCCGAGCGCGGCACGCACGCCGAGCTCGTGGCCCTGGACGGCCTCTATGCCGGGCTGTACCGCAAGCAGTTGCTGGAGGAGGCGCTCGAGTAGTCCCAGGAGTCTGCGCCGCAGGGCGGAGGCGGATACTCCGGGTGGTCGAGTACGGCGCGTCGAGCGTGTCGAGTCCCCAGCCAGGGGTCTGCCCCGCAGGGCGGAGGCGGATTCCCGGCGAGGTCGGTTGGGCGGCAGGCGGAGCCGGAGGCGACGATTGACGGGCCAGGCGGCCCGGATCGGACTGTGACGCGAGTCGAGGCGGCAGCGAGTGTCTGTTCACGAACCGGAGGTGCTGGGCAAGGCGTACGACGCACGACTGATGCGGCGCCTGCTCGGCTACCTGCGCCCGCACGGCCGGTCCGTGGGCGTCGCCCTGGCCGCGATATCGGCCGGTTCCGTGCTGCAGCTCGCGCAGCCCTGGCTGACGAGGGTCGCCATCGACGACCACATCGTGCCGGGCGCGCTCGACGGTCTCGACCGCATCGCCCTGGCGTTCCTGCTCGTGCTGGCCGGCTCGTTCGCGCTGGAGTACGTGCAGACGTGGACGATGCAGATGATGGGGCAGCGGATCATGTTCGATCTGCGGATGGAGATCTACCGCCATCTGCAGCGCCTCGATCTCCGCTTCCACGGCCGGAACCCGGTCGGCCGGCTGATGACCCGCGTCACCTCCGACGTCGACACGCTCAACGAGCTGTTCACGTCCGGGGTGGTGACGGTGTTCCGCGACGTCTTCCTGCTCGCCGGGATCATGATCGTTCTGCTGTGGATGGACTGGCGCCTGGCCCTGGTCACCTTCGCTGTCCTGCCCGCCATCGCGTGGGTGACGCACTGGTTCCGGATGAACGCGCGCGAGTCGTACCGCCGCGTGCGGATCCGGATCGCCCGGATCAACGCGTTTCTGCAGGAGAACATCAGCGGCATGGCGACCGTGCAGCTCTTCCGCCGGGAGGCGCGCAACTTCGAGCAGTTCGAGCGCATCAACCGCGCGCACCGCGACGCCAACGTCGAGTCCATCTTCTACTACGCCACGTTCTACCCCGCCATCGAGGTGCTGGGGGCCGTCGCCACCGCCCTCATCATCTGGTACGGCGGCGGGCGGGCCGTCCAGGACACGGTCGAGATCGGGGTGCTGGTGGCGTGCCTGCAGTATTCGCAGCGCTTCTTCAAGCCGATCAGCGACCTCTCGGAGAAGTTCAACATCCTGCAGTCGGCGATGGCGTCGTCCGAGCGCATCTTCGCGTTGCTCGATACGCCGGTGGAAATCACGTCGCCCGCCGCGGGCCGCCCGGTTCCGGCGGTTGCGCCGGGCGTGTCGGATGCCCGCACGGCAAACGGGTCGCCCGCGATCGGCGACCCGCCGTCGCGAGCACCGGGACGCGTATCGATGCCGGTTGCCGCCGCGGAGCCTTCTGCCGGCGGCGGCCGCATCCGCTTCGAGGACGTGTGGTTCGCCTACCGCGACGACGAGTACGTGCTGCGCGACGTCTCGTTCGAGGTCGCGCCCGGCGAGCGGATCGGCGTGGTCGGCGCGACGGGGGCCGGCAAGACCACCCTCATCAACCTGCTGATGCGCTTCTACGACGTCGACCGCGGACGGATCACCATCGACGGGCTCGACGTTCGCGAGATGCCGCTGCCCGCCTTGCGGCAACGCTTCGGACTGGTACTGCAGGACATCCATCTCTTCTCGGGCAGCGTGCGGGACAACATCCGGCTCGGTCACGACGGGATAGACGACGCCGAGGTGCGGGCCGCGGCGGCGAGCGTTCACGCCAGTCGCTTCATCGAGCGCCTGCCGGGCGGATTCGACAGCGAGGTGGGGGAGCGCGGCGCGAGCCTCTCGGTCGGCCAGCGACAGTTGCTCAGCTTCGCGCGCGCCCTCGCCTTCGCTCCCGAGACGCTCCTGCTCGACGAGGCGACGTCGAGCGTCGACACCGACACCGAGCGTCTCATCCAGGATGCGCTGCACGTGCTGATGGCGGGACGGACGACCATCGCCATCGCGCACCGGTTGTCGACCGTGCAGGACATGGACCGGATCCTGGTCCTTCACAAGGGCGAGTTGCGCGAGGTCGGCACCCACCAGCAGCTCCTCGCGCGCCGCGGACTCTATCGCACCCTGTATCAGTTGCAGTACAAGGATCAGGAGCGCGATCCGGTGCCGGGACCGGCGACCCCCGAGACGGCGTCGGTGTAGACCGCGTTGGTGGGCGCAGGGGTCGAGCGGCTGCAGGAGTCCGCGCTGCTCTGCGGCGCAG
>WTFV01000122.1:15816-78578 GCA_011523845.1 Acidobacteriota bacterium
GCGCTCAGCCGACGCCCGGGAAGTGCTCGTACCCGCGGGGGAGCGGCTCGTCCTTGGTGGGCGCAGGGGTCGAGCGGCTGCAGGAGTCCGCGCTGCTCTGCGGCGCAGGCTTCCGGAGCGCTCAGCCGACGCCCGGGAAGTGCTCGTACCCGCGGGGGAGCGGCTCGTCCTTCCCGCCGCGCCCGATGCGGACGTGGCGCCCCTTCGTGACGACCCCGATCGGAGTGAGCGGAAGGTCTCCGATCCGGCGGCGGACGTGCCGCAGGCGGCCGCGGAACGCCGGGGGGCTCGTGAAGGCCAGCTCGTAGTCCTCGCCGCCGGCCAGCGCGGCGCTCACGGGATCGAGACCGGCGCTCTCGAACCACGCGCGAGCGTCCGGGTGGATCGGCAGCGCTTCGGCGTCGAGTCGCACGCCCACGCCGCTCGCCGCTGCGATCCGAAGGACTGCGTCGCTCAGCCCGTCGCTCAGATCCATGCAGGCGCGGGCCGCCCGGTTGCGCCCGAGCGCGACACCGAGGGCGACGCGCGCTTCCGGCCGGAGGTGGCGGCGGCGGCACGCCGCGGAAGGGGCGCTTCCGGGATGACTCCGCTGCTGCAGCGCGGCCAGGCCGGCCGCGGCCGCGCCTATGGTCCCGCTGACGTAGACGATGTCGTCGGGGCGGGCGCCGTTGCGGCGGAGCACGCGCCGCGGCTTCGCGCTGCCGATCGCGGTCACGCCGATCACCAGGGGCCCCGGCGATGCGGCGACGTCGCCGCCGACCAGCGTCGTGCGGTGGCGGAAGGCGAGCGCCAGCAGGGAATCGACCATCTCGTCGAGGTCTGCGACGAGCCAGTCGGCCGGTAGGGACAGCGCGAGCAGGGCATGCCGGGGCGCCGCCCCCATCGCGGCCAGATCGCTCAGGTTGACCGCGAGCGCCTTGTGGCCGATGTCGGTCGGAGAGCTGTGGTCCCGGTCGAAGTGCACTCCTTCGACCAGCGTGTCGGTGGTCAGGACGGCCAGCGCGCCGCGGTCCGGTTCGACGACCGCGGCGTCGTCGCCGATACCGGTGACGACCTCGCCCGGAAGCGGCGGCACCCGTTCCCGGATGTGTTCGATGACGGCGTGCTCGCCGATGTCGGCGACGGTCGAGGAGTTGCGCACGTCGGATCGTCTACCGCGCGTACTCCACCGAGCGGGTCTCGCGGATCACCGTGACCTTGATCTGGCCGGGGTACTGGAGCTCGTTCTCGATCCGCTTGGCGATGTCCTTCGACAGCCACACCGCCTCTTCGTCGGAGATTCGCTCGCTCTCGACCATCACCCGGATCTCGCGGCCCGCCTGCAGCGCGAACGACTTGGAGACCCCCTTGAACGAGTCCGCGATTCCTTCGAGGTTCTCGAGCCGCTTGACGTACGACTCCAGGATGTCGCGGCGGGCGCCCGGGCGTGCTGCGGAAATGGCGTCGGCGGCCTGAACCAGCATCGATTCCAGCGAGGGCCAGTCGATGTCCATGTGATGCGCGGCCATCGCGTCGACGACGGCGTCGGTCTCGCCGTGCTTGCGCAGGAAGTCGATGCCGATCTGCAGGTGCGTGCCCTCGAGCTCGCGGTCCATCGCCTTGCCGACGTCGTGCACGAACGCGGCGCGGATGGTGGTGCGCGCATCGAGGCCGAGCTCGCGCGCCATCACGCCGGCGACGTAGGCCACCTCCTTCGAGTGCGCCAGTACGTTCTGCCCGTAGCTGGTCCGGAACTTCAGTCGACCCATCATGCGGCTTATCTCGGGATGCAGGTCGTGGATCCCGAGCTCGAACGCCGCGGTTTCGCCCTCCTTGAGCGTCGCCTCGTCCACGGCCGCGCGGACCTTCTCGACCACCTCCTCGATACGGGCGGGGTGGATGCGGCCGTCGGCGACGAGCTGCTCTATGGCGCGCTTGGCGATCTCGCGGCGGTAGGGGTCGAAGCTGGAGAGGATGATGGCGCCGGGCGTGTCGTCGACGATCAGCTCTACCCCGGTGGCGGTTTCCAGGGCGCGGATATTGCGGCCCTCGCGACCGATGATGCGTCCCTTGAGATCGTCGCTCGGCAGGTCGACGACCGAGACCGTGGTCTCGATCGCGTGATCGGCGGCGCTGCGCTGGATCGCCTGGGTGATGATGTGTTTCGCCTTCTCGGCCGCCGTCTCGCGGGCTTCGTGCTCGAGCCGCTTGACGAGGTTGGCCGCGTCACGGCGGGCGTCCGACTCGAGCTGGCGAACCAGCAACTCCTTCGCCTCGTCGGCCGTCATGCCCGAGACACGCTGGAGCTCGACCTGCGTCTGCTCGACGATCTCCTGGCAGCGCGTTTCCTCTGCCGCTACCGTATCTTCACGGGCGTGGAGGGCGTCCTCGCGGGCACGCAGCTCCCGCGCGGCGCGGTCGACGCCGGCGCTGCGCTCCGAGAGGGCGCGCTTGCGGTCGTTCAGGTCGCGTTCGAGCGTGGTCAGCTCCTCGCGACGCTGCCGCGCATGGTTTTCCGTCTCGTGCCGCAGGTTCTGGGCCTGTTCGCGGGCGGCGAGCTCGGCTTCCTTCCGGCGTGCGCCGATCTCGCGCTCCGCGTCCTGCAGCAGGCGCTCGGCTTCGTCGCGTGCATGGCCCACCGTCCGGGCGGCGATCCTTCGCCGTGTGGCGAGCCACACGCCGAAGATGAGCAACCCGACGACGGCGGCCGCGAGGCCGGCGGCGACGTCCGGAAAGAGCTCCATGCGCGACTCGCACGGAGCCGGCGCGGTATGCCGGGTCGCGGTACGCCACCCGAAGAACCCCCGCGATTACCGTGTGGGGAGGTCGTATGAACCTGCGCGTGCAGGTGGAACCGCTATATCAGACCCCGCCTCTAGGCTTCCTCGGGCCGAGGCGTGCACACAGCGAAGCGTCGCGGTTCACTTCGATACAACAATGGCTCAAACGAGCCTCCAGACCATCACGCGTACTGCAGGGAATCTCAGAATCCAACACACGTGCCGTGCTCCGTCTCTGCAGGGATCTTAGAGCGAAGCTGCAGTCGGGGCAAGGAGGGGCTCCAGCGCGCCGCGCCGTTCAGGCGGACTCGTCCCGGGACGGCGCGGGCGGTTCCGGGCGGCGCGTCGCGCGCGCCCCGCCGACGGCGCGGTCCACCATGGCCTCGATGGCCAGCATGCGATCCAGGACGTGGCGTTCGTCGTCCGCCCTGCCGTCCAGGCTCCGGAAGTAGTCGTCGGCGATGTTGAGCGCGGCGAGAACCGCCACGTGCACGAGGTCGCGGCGCGGCGCGCGGTTGGCCACCGCCTCCATCTTCTCGCGGACGTACGCGCCCAGGCGCGACACGGCCTCGGCATCCAGCCGGCTGCGGATCGGATACTCCCGGCCCAGGATCTCGATAGTCGTGACGCCGGAGTCGGTCGGCTTGTCCATCGCGTGGAGAACCGGACGGTGGCGCGGGACATCCGCCGCGCGGCGGTCCAACCTCGTCCCGCCCCGGGGTTTACAGGTCGAGGGCCTCGAGCTGATCGAGCATCTCCGAGACCCGCGTGCGCACCTGCTCGCGCTCCGTGCGGAGCGTCTCGACCTCCGCCGCATCGCTCTGCGTGGCGGTCAGGCGTTCCTGGAGCGCGCCGAGCTCCTGGTCCAGCCGTTCGTTGTCGGCCCGTGTCTCCGCCAGTTCGTGCCGCGTCTGCTCCAGCATCTGCACCAGCGCGGTCACCTTCTGGGCGAGGCGATCCACGGTGGCCAGGTCTACGTATTGGGCCGTGTCCGACATCTGACAACCAACTCCTTTGCAGGCCACGCTCCGTTCATCGGCCGCCGCTACCGCGGAACGGCTCCGTGCGTGGTCTTCAATTCGGCCACGATCGCGTCCATGGCCTGCTGGACCTCGACGTCCGTCAACGTGCGATCCGCGGCCCTGAACGTGAGGCGGAACGCCAGGCTCATGCGGTCGTCCGGAATTCCCTTGCCGGCGTAGAGATCGAACTCGCGTACGTGCACCAGCGTTTCCGGCGCAACGGACCGAATCGTGTCACGAACCGTGGCGGCGGGCAAGGCGGCGTCGATGACCATCGCCAGGTCGCGGACTATCGACGGATACCGCGGGAGCGGCGCCGCCGCCATTCGGCGGCGGTCCACGCCGGCCCGGGCCATCGCGGCGAGGTCGAGCTCGGCGACGTAGATGGCGTCGTCGGCCGGCAGGCCGCGCGCCTGGGCGATGGTCGGGGCGAGCTGGCCCACGTGGCCGAGCTGCACCGCTTCGGCGGCCTCCCGCGCCGTCGCCCGGACCGCCGCGGCGCGGTCGGCCACGAGCGTGCCCCGCTCGTCGGGCGGCTCGTAGGCCGGCGTGACGCCGAAGGCATCGCACACCCGGTCGACGAGGCCGATGGCGTCGAACAGGTCCGTAGGCCGTTCGCCGCCGCTCCAGTGCCGGGGGACCGAGGAGCCGGTGAGCGCCACCGCAAAGCCTGACGTCTCCCCGTCCGCGGCGGTGAAGCGGCGTCCAATCTCGAACAGCCGGATGTCGCGACGCTCCCGCCGGCGGTTGTGAATCAGTGCGTCGAGCAGGCCGGGAACCAGCGAGGGCCGGAGCACCGCGAACTTCTCGGACAGCGGATTGGCGATGCGGACCAGCTCGTCGGGGCGGTCGACGAACGGCAGCGCGGCGGCCTCCTCGATGAAGCCGTAGGTGATGGCCTCCGAGCAACCGCCGGCGGTCAACACCCGCCGCAGCAGCCGCTGCCGCGACAGCGCGTCGCTCGCCGCGGCCGGCGGACGGATCAGGGCCGGGAAGGTCGACGGCAGCCGTTCGTACCCGTGGTGGCGGGCGATCTCCTCGATGAGATCGATCTCCCGGCCGACGTCGACGCGGTGCGGCGGCACGGTGACCCGCCAGCGGGCGCCGCCGTCGCTCTCCACCGACTCCGGGGCGACGCTGAAGCCGAGCCGCTCGAGGGTGGCCGGCACGAAGTCCGGCTCGACGTCCACGCCGAGCACCTGGCCGATACGGTGGTGGCGCAGGACGACGGTGGCCCGGTCCCGCGGCGCGGGGTAGCGGTCGACGATGGAGCCGCGCGCCGCCCCGCCGCCGATCTCGCCCAGAAGCTGCAGTGCGCGCCGCATCGCCCGTACCGGGGCGTCGATGTCGGCGCCCCGCTCGAAGCGGAACGAGGCGTCGGTCGACAGCGCCAGCCGCTTGCTGGTGCGGCGGACGGAGACCGGATCGAACCACGCGCTCTCGAACGCCACGCGAACCGTTCCGTCCGTCACCTCGGAATCGGCCCCGCCCATGACGCCGGCCACCGCCTGCGGCCGCGCGCCGTCGGCGATGACGAGCATGTCGCGGTCCAGGGCGCGCTCGACCCCGTCCAGGGTGCGGACGGTCTCTCCGGTCCGGGCGCGGCGAATCCGCAGCTCGCCTCCGGCGAGGCGTTCGAGGTCGAACGCGTGCATCGGGTGACCGAGCTCCAGCATCACGTAGTTGGTCACGTCGACCAGGTTGTTGATTGGCCTGACGCCGGCCGCCTCGAGGCGCGCCGCCATCCAGGCCGGCGACGGGCCGATCGCCACCTCGGCCACCGACGCCGCGTACCGCGGGCAGAGGGCGCCATCCTCTATCGTGACGGGCAGCGCATCGTCACCGGCGGGGGCGTCGGCCACCGGCGGCCAGGTGATCGCGCCACCGTAGATCGTCGACACCTCGCGGGCGATGCCGGCGACGCACAGGCAGTCGGGGCGGTTGGTCGTGATCTCGATGTCGAGAACCGCGTCCTCGCCGCGCGCCGGCCGGTCCGGAATCGGCGGCGCCGGCTCGACCGCCGACACCTCGAACCCGTGCGCGGTGAGCGCCTCGGCCAGCTCGTCGACGCTCACCGTGACCGGGACGAGGTCCCGCAGCCACGAAACCAGGATTCTCAATAGGGGAACTGCTCCAGGAGACGCAGATCGTTGTCGTAGAAGGCGCGAATGTCCTCGACGCGGTACTTCAGGATCGCGATGCGGTCGATGCCGACGCCGAACGCCCAGCCGGTCAGCCGCTCCGAGTCGTAGCCTACCGCCTCGAGCACGGCCGGATGCACCATGCCGCTGCCGAGAATCTCCAGCCAGCCGGTCCGCTTGCAGACCGCGCAGCCGTCCCCGCTGCAGAAGACGCAGCTTATGAAGACCTCTGCACTCGGCTCCGTGTACGGGAAGAAGCTCGGCCGGAACATGACCTGCGTGTCCGGCTCGAAGAGTTGCCGCAGGAACGTCTCCAGCGTGCCCTTCAGGTCGGCCATCGTCACGCCCTCGCCGACCAGCAGACCCTCGACCTGCTGGAACATCGGCGAGTGCGTCAGATCCGGGGTGTCCCGCCGGTAGACGAGCCCGGGCGCGACGATCCGTACCGGCGGCTCGTGCGTCTCCATGTAGCGGATCTGCATGCCGGAGGTGTGCGTGCGCAGCAGCGTTCCCGGCCGAGCCCCCCGCGCTCGCAGCGGCGCGTCCAGGTACAGCGTGTCCTGCATGTCGCGGGCCGGATGCTCCGGGGGCATGTTGAGCGCCTCGAAGTTGTGGTAGTCGTCCTCGACCTCGGGGCCCTCGAGAATCTCGAAGCCGAGGCCGGTGAAGATCTGCTCGATCTCCTCGCGGATGACGGTCAGGGGATGGCGGTGCCCGAGCGGGACCTCCCGGCCGGGCAGGGTCACGTCGACGGGCGTACGAACCGACAACTCTGCCCTTACGGTTGGCGACAACGTCACGGGGTCGGCCCCGTAGCCGATCGTCTTCCCGACCGTCTCCGCCCCCTTGGCCTGGCTGTCCGTTGGCGCCGGCGTCCGCGCCACTTCCTCCCGACGTTCTGCCAGCGCCCGCTCGATCTCCTGCTTCAGCGTGTTCGCCTGCCGGCCGAGATCGCGGCGCGTTTCCGGCGGCGCCTGGGAGACGGACTTGAGCAACGCGGTGACCACGCCGCGCTTCCGGCCCAGGTAGCGGTTGCGCAGTTCCTGTAGCTGATCCGGCGTGGTGATCCCTTCGAGCTCGGCCCGAAACGTGGCGCGCAGATCGTCGACGGCGGGGAGGGCGGACATGGGGAGCGCCCGGTCAGAGAGCCGTGCCGCAACCCGCCGCACCGCGAGCCGCGAGGCGTCCGGCGGACGCGGCGAAGCGCTCGATCAGCGTCCGGCAGTGCGTAGAACCGCGCCCCGCGCCGCGAGCCGCGAAGCGCGCGTGTGGCCCGGCGTGACGAAGGAGCGGATTGGTCATGTTCGACCGGGGAACGCAGCCGGGCGGAATGCACCGCGAATGCAACGGCCCTGCGCCACGGGCTGCTACGACGTCGCCGCGGCGCGCGCCTCCCTGGCCTGCTCGGCCAGATGCGCGAACGCCTCCGGCTCGCGGACGGCGAGATCGGCGAGCGCCTTGCGGTCGAGGCCGATGCCGGCCAGCTTGAGGCCGTTGATCAGGTGGCTGTAGCTCAGACCGTGCTGGCGCGCCGCCGCCCCGATGCGCGTGATCCAGAGACGCCGGAAGTCCCGTTTCTTGCGCTTGCGTCCGATGAACGCGTAGTTCAGGGAGGTGTCGACCGCTTCCTTCGCGGCGCGGTAAAGCTTGCTCTTGGTCTGGTAGAAGCCCTTGGCGCGGGCCAGCAGCTTCTGCCGCTTCGCGCGCCGGATGGTGCCGCGCTTGACTCGAGGCATCTTCTCGATCGCTCCCTACTTGTACGGGATCATGCGCCGGACCCGCGGCTCGTCGGCCGCGTCCATGGTCGTCGTGCCGCGCAGTCCGCGCTTCTGCTTCGTGGTCTTGCTGGTGAGGATGTGGCGCGAGTAGGCCTTCTTGCGGGTCACCTTGCCTGTGCCGGTGGTGTTGAACCGCTTGGCCGCGCCACGGTGCGTCTTCAGCTTGGGCATGCGCGCCTCTTCCTCTAGCGCCCCTTCTTCGCGACGGTCTTGCTGGACAGGATCGTGTGCATCTGGTTGCCTTCCATGCGGGGCAGCGTCTCCTGCGTCGCGACCTCCTGCAGCTCGTCGACGAGCCGTTCCAGGATGTGCCGTCCGAACTCCGGGTGCGCCATCTCCCGACCGCGGAAGAAAATGGTCGCCTTGACCTTGTCGCCGTGCGCCAGGAAGCGCTCGACGTGCTTTTTCTTGAACTGATAGTCGTGTTCGTCCACCTTCGGGCGGAACTTGATTTCCTTGACGTCGATGGTCTTCTGGTGCTTCCTGGCCTGCCGAGTCCGCTTCTGCTCCTCGTACTGGTACCGCCCGTAGTCCATGATCCGGCAGACGGGCGGCTGGGCGGTCGGTGAGATCTCGACCAGGTCGAGTCCCTTCTCCCGCGCTATCGCGAGAGCCTGCGGCGGCGGCATCACGCCGAGCTGCTCGCCGCCGTCGTCGATGACCCGGATCTCGCGGACCCGGATTCGCTCGTTGACTCGCGTGCGGGGCTGGCGAAAATCGCGGCGTGGCCCCCGCGGGCCGCGTCCTGGAGGAATACCTTGCTCCCTTCGTGACAGCCGTTCGCCGCTCTGGACGAACCGCTAGTTTACTCCGTCGCGGGGGCCCGCTTCAGGCGGACCTCCTCGTCGAGCGCCCGTATCACCTCGTCGAGGGCGCGGGCGCCCAGGTCTCCCCTGGTGCGGCTGCGGACCGCCACCGTGTCGTTCTCGACCTCCCGATCGCCGATCACGAGCATCTGCGGAATCTTCTGGAGTTGCGCCTCGCGGATCTTCAGTCCGATCTTCTCGCGCCGGTCGTCGAGCTCCACCCGGAAGCCGGCCGCCGCCAGCCGTTCCTGCACGGTCCGGCCGTACTCGGCGTGCCGGTCCGCGATGTTCAGAATGCGCACCTGCACCGGCGCCAGCCACAGCGGGAACGCGCCCGCGTACTGCTCGATCAGCAGCGCGATGAAGCGTTCGAAGCTGCCGAAGATGGCCCTGTGAATCAGCACCGGCGTGTGCTCGGCGTTGTCGGCGCCGACGTACTTCAGCCCGAACCGCTGCGGCATCTGGTAGTCGAGCTGAATCGTCGCGCACTGCCACCGCCGGCCGATGGCGTCCGTGACGTGAACGTCGATTTTCGGCCCGTAGAAGCTGCCTTCCCCTTCGGAGACCGCGTAGGGGACGCCGGTCGCCTCGACGGCTCCGCGCAGTTGCGCTTCCGCATGGTCCCAGGTGGCGAGTTCGCCCAGGTAGTCGTCCGGCCGGGTCGAGAGCTCGACCGCGTAGTCGAGCCCGAAGTCCCGGTAGACGCGGTCGACCAGCCGCATCAGGCGTTCGACTTCCTCGCCGATCTGGTCCTCGGTGATGAAGCAGTGCGCGTCGTCCTGCGAGAACTGCCGGACCCGCGTCAGGCCGCTGAGCACGCCCGAGGCCTCCTGCCGGTGCAGCACGCCCTGGTCGTGAAACCGGAGCGGCAGATCGCGGTAGCTGCGTCCCTCGCTCGCGAACATCAGCATGTGGCCGGGGCAGTTCATCGCCTTCAGGGCGTACTGTGCTCCCGCCCTGCCGTCCGGCGCGGGGGCGGAGGGCCCGCCTCCGTCCGGCGCGGCCGAGGGTTCGCCGTCGGACTGCAGCAGGAACATGTTCTCGCGATAGTGCTCCCAGTGTCCGGACGTCTTCCAGAGGGCCTTGTTGAAGACCAGGGGGGTCCGGACCTCCTGATAGTCCTCCCCGGTGAGCGCGTCGCGCATGTAGTCGGAGAGCAGCCGGTAGAGCGTCGCTCCCTTCGCCTGCCAGAAAGGCGCGCCGGGCGCCCACTGGTGGAACGTGAAGAGGCCGAGCTCCCTGCCGAGCCTGCGGTGGTCGCGCTTCTTCGCTTCCTCGATCCGCGTCAGGTGCGCGGTCAGCTCGGACGCCTTGAAGAACGCGGTGCCGTAGATGCGCTGCATCGGCTGGTTCTGCGCGTCGCCCTTCCAGTACGCGTTCGAGCTGTGGAGCACCTTGAACGCCTTCAGGCGGCCGGTCGACGGCACGTGCGGGCCCGTGCAGAAGTCGATGAAGGCGTTCTCGATCGTGTAGCACGAGACGATCGGTCCGCCCTTTTCCTCGATCAACTGCACCTTGAGCGGCTCGCCGCGGTCGCCGAAGAAGGCCTTCGCCTCGGACTTCGGCATCATCTTCCGCTCGTAGCGCAGGTCCTGCCTGGCCAGCTCGCTCATCTTGCGCTCGATCGCCTCGAGATCCTCCGGTACGAACGGGCGGTCGACGACGAAGTCGTAGAAGAACCCGTCGTCGATCGCCGGTCCGATGCCGCACTGCGCCTCGGGAAACAGGGCGGTGACCGCCGCGGCCAGCAGGTGCGCAGTGCTGTGGCGATAGAGCTCGAGCGCCTCGGGCGCGTCCGGAGTGACGAACCGTACCGCGGCGTCGTCCGCGAGCGGGTACGACAGATCGACCATCCGGCCGTCGACGATCGCAGCCAGCGCCTGCCTGGCGAGGCGCGGCGATACGTCGGCGGCCACCGCGGAGACCGGCGCGCCCGCGGCGGCGGCGCGGGTGGATCCATCCGGCAGCGTGACGGTGATGTGGCTCATGCTCTGTCGATCGATCGGGTGACCGACGCGGAAAACCTGGTAGGCACGGGCGGACTTGAACCGCCGACCTCCTGCATGTCAAGCAGGCGCTCTAACCAACTGAGCTACGCGCCTATCTTTCGCGGAGAGTGGATGCTACAGGACATGAAACGAACGGGCAGTATACCAACCGGCGGAAAGCCTCGTCAAAGGCCGTCGCGGGGCTACGCCGCCTCGCTCGCGACCTCCCGGATCGCCCGGATGGCCCGTTCCAGGACCACATCTTCCTCGGGCAGCGGCTCTCCGAGCTCCGGCAACTCCACCGCCACGCCGATTTCCGGCTCGATGCCGAACGGATGGATCGGCTCGCCCGCGCCGGTCAGGTAGCGTGCCCACGACAGCCAGAGTCCGGAACCGCCCGCAAGCGGGACGAGACGCTGGAGACCGGTGCGCCCGGCCGTGCGCTGGCCGACGGTCGTCGCGCGTTCGTGCTCGACCAGCGCCGTCACGAAGACCTCGGCCGGACCCGATGATCCGAGATCGATCAGCAGGGTGACCGGCAGCGCGATGGCGCCGTCTCCTGCCGTCGCCTCCAGCGGCGTGCGCGCGCCTCCCTGCTCCTCGCGGATGGCCAGTGTGCCCTGCGCCACGAAAAGACGGGCCGCCGCGACCGCCGCGTCGTAGGTTCCTTCGGCCGCGTTGCGAACGTCGATGATCAGATGCGCGGCTCCTTCCGTCTCCAGCGTGGCGACGGTCCCCGCGATGGCGGCGGCTACCTGCTCTCCGAAGGCCGGAATTCGCAGATAGCCGACGTCCCCGGTCTCTTCCAGAAGCCGCCCGCTGACCACCGCCGCCGGCAGGTTCTCGCGGACGAGCTCGATGTCGTACGGCTCCTGCGTGCTGCCGCGGATCAGGGACAGGGTGACCCTCGTGCCCGGCTCGCCGCGGAGCCGCTCCTCGCCTTCGACGACCGACAGCAGACGCGTCGGATCCCCGTCGATGGCGCGCACGTAGTCCCCCGGTGCGATGCCCGCCTCGGCCGCCGGCGATCCGTCGCGTACGGCAATCACCTGCAGGTAGTACCGGCGCGTCACGTCCAGACCCACGCGTCCTTCCGGCAGCGGTCGACCGCTCTCGAGCCGGCGCACGTCGGAGGGCGACAGGTACGCACTGTCGGAGTCGAGCCCCTCGGCCATCCCGCGCAGCGCGCCCTCCAACACGTCGTCGAGGTCGACCAGCTCGACGTAGTTGTTCGAGATGAGCGAGACCACGTCCTCGAACACGCGCAGGTGCCGGTAGGTCTGCTCTTCCTGGCCGGCTGCGCGGCCGTAGTACCCGCCGACGAGCGCGATGGCGATGATCGGGATCGACGCGAAGAAGACGATGAGCCGGGTCCTCAAGGCATGACCTCGCTTCGAAGGAAACGCGTGACGCCGGAACCGCATCGGGCTCGACGGGCGACGTCCGAACCGCGCACCGAGCACACGGAGCAGGAAAGGCATTCTACCGGATTGGGAGGCGGGCCGTCGACCGTGGAGTTCGGCGGGGGTCATCCGTCAGTCGGTTAGACACGGCGTCGAGTCGCGGCGTACGCTGGGATCCCGATGCGGGCATTGCATCGGGGATGGTTCGTGGGCGGCCGGGGCATGCGGGCGCTGGGAATCGACTACGGGGATCGTCGCATAGGGCTCGCGGTCAGTGACGCCTCCGGGACGCTCGCCCGGCCGTTGCGCGTCGTGGCGCCGCGGGGGTCGCTGCCGGATCGGGCCGCCGCGGTGGCGGCGGCGGTGGCCGAGACCGCCGCGGAGCCCGATGGACTCGCGCGGGTCGTGGTGGGTGTGCCGCGCGCGCTGAATGGAGCGCCCCATGAGCAGACCGCGCGCGCGCTCGCCTTCGTCGCGGCGCTTCGCGCCGTCACCACGGTGCCGGTGGCGCTGCAGGACGAGCGTCTGACCAGCGTGGAGGCGGAATCGCGACTCGCCCTGCGGAAACGCGACTGGCGGAAGCGGAAAGCGATGCTCGACGCCGCGGCCGCGGCGGTGATTCTTCAGGACTACCTGGACCGGACAGCGGAGGCAGGGGGCGGCCGGGCGGAGGTCGGGGATCCGGGAGCCGGCGACGAGGAGTAGCCCGATGTGGAGACGGCTCCTGATCGCGCTGGCCTGTCTGCTGCTCGCGGGAGCCGGCGCGGCGGCGTTCGTCTGGCAGGAATTGCTGGCGCGCCTCGATGCGCCGCATCCCGGGATTGCCGACACGGGCGTGTTCGTGGACGTGGAGCCGGGCGACTCGGTCCGCGTGATCGCGAGCCGGCTGGCCGCGGCCGGCGTCGTGGCCGACGAGTGGCTCTTCCGGTTCGCGGTCCGGCGGAGCGGCCGGGATCGGGAGCTGCAGGCCGGCGAGTACTTCTTCGACGCCCCCTTGTCGCCGCTTGCCGCCGTGACGAAGATCGCCGACGGCCGGGTTCACCTGCGCCCGATTACTTTTCCCGAGGGCCTGACGCTGTCGGAGATGGCGGCTGTCGTGGAGGCGAAGGGCTTCGGCTCCGCCGCGGCGTTCGCGGCGGCGGCCTCGCGGCCCGCGCTCATCGCCGACGTGGACCCCGACGCCACCGATCTCGAAGGCTATCTGTTTCCGGAGACCTACTCGCTGCCGCGCGCCGCCACCGTCGGCGACCTCGTCGCGGCCATGGTGGCGCAGTTTCGGCGCGTCTTCGACGAGGGCCTGCGGGCACGCGCGACCGAGCTCGGCCTGAGCGTGCGCGAGGCGGTGACGCTGGCCTCCATCATCCAGAGGGAGGCCGGCAACGAGGCGGAGCACGCGCTCGTTTCCGCGGTCTTCAACAACCGGCTCCGAATCGGCATGCCGCTGCAGAGCGACCCTACCGTCATCTACGCCCTGGAACGAGCCGGCGCGTACGACGGCAACCTGACCCGCAGCAACATGCAGGTCGACTCGCCGTACAACACCTATCGCTACGGAGGGTTGCCGCCGGGCCCGATCGCCGCGCCGGGACGCGACGTGCTGCTCGCCGCTCTGGAGCCGGCCGACGCGACCTACCTCTATTTCGTCAGCCGCAACGACGGCACGCACGCCTTCGCCAACACACTGCGCGAGCACAATCGGAACGTGCGCGAGTTCCAGGTCGAGTTCTTCCGGCGACGTCGGGCCGGGGGCTGACGCCGGGCGGGGTTCGGAACCCGGGTCGAGCCACGAGGCGCCCGTGTGCGCGAGCGCCGCCGGCCCGGCCCGGTGTGACGGCGACGGTTCGCCAAGCTGCCGGTCTCGGGCAACGGGTTCCTTCTCTCGTTCCCGGGTTCCGACCCGGCGCGCCTATAATGACCGAACGTCGCGTGGAGTGAGGAGTCCAGGAATGACACCGAGGTACGCCGTCCGGTTCGCAGTGGCGCTCGCCCTGGTCCTGTCGTCCGCCGGGTCGGACGCCGTCGCCCAGGAGCAGCGGCAGGAGACGCTCGATACGCCCGGCCTGATCGCGCCGGTCGAGATCGTCACCGACCGCTGGGGAATCTCCCACATCTACGCCGAGAACGAGCACGACCTGTTCTTCGCGCAGGGCTACGCGGCGGCCCGCGATCGGCTCTTCCAGTTCGAGATCTGGCGCCGCCGCGCCACCGGCACGGTCGCCGAAATCCTGGGCCCGCGCGAGCTGGAGCGAGACACCGGCGCCCGCCTGTTTCGCTTCCGGGGCGACCTGACGACCGAGATGCGGCACTACCACGAGCGGGGCGACACCATCATCCCGGCGTTCGTCGACGGCGTCAACGCGTACATCGAGCGGACGGAACGCGAGCCCGACCTGCTGCCCATCGAGTTCGAGCTGCTCGGCATCGAGCCGGGTCGCTGGACGCCCGAGGTGGTCGTCTCGCGCCATCAGGGACTGGTGTCGAACGTGACGCAGGAGCTCGACAACGCGCGGGCGGTGGCGGCGCTCGGCGCGGATGCGGTCGAGGAGCTCAACTACTACATCGGCGATCCCGACCTGACCATCGATCCGGCCATCGACGCCTCGCTGCTGCATGACGGCATCCTCGATCTGTACCGCGCGCACCGCCGGGCGCTCACCTTCGAGCCCGAGGACGTCACCGTCGCCCACCGCAACGACCGCGAGTCCTTCGAGCGGCTGGCGGCGGCGATGCCGTCGGAGATCGACCTGGAGCGGAACGACCACGACGCAATCGGCAGCAACAACTGGGTGGTGCACGGCACCCGGACGCTGAGCGGCTACCCGATCATGGCCAACGACCCGCACCGCGCCCAGTCGGCCCCGTCGCTGCGCTACTGGGTGCACCTGGTGGCTCCCGGCTGGAACGTCATCGGCGGCGGCGAGCCGGTGCTGCCGGGCGTTTCCATCGGCCACAACGAGCACGGCGCGTGGGGCCTGACCGTCTTCGGCCAGGACAACGAGGACCTCTACGTCTACGAGACCAATCCGGACGATCCCGGCCAGTACCGCCATCTCGGCAGATGGGAGGAGATGACCGTGATCCGGGAGACCGTCCCGGTGAAGGGGCAGGGCGACGTGGAGGTCGAGCTGAAGTACACGCGCCACGGGCCGGTCGTCTTCGAGGACCCGGACAACCAGGTCGCGTACGCCGTGGCGGCGGCGTGGCTGGACTACGGCTCGGCGCCGTACCTCGCGAGCCTGCGCATGGATCAGGCGACCAGTTGGGAAGAGTTCGTCGAGGCGTGCAACTACAGCCGCATCCCGTCGGAGAACATGGTCTGGGCCGACCGCGCCGGCAACATCGGCTACCAGGCGGTCGGGGTCTCGCCGATCCGGCCGAACCACAGCGGGCTGGTGCCCGTGCCTGGCGACGGGCGCTACGAATGGGACGGGTTCCTGCCCATCAAGGCGCTGCCGAGCGTCGTCAACCCGCCGAAGGGGTACTTCGGCACCGCGAACAACTACACCCTGCTGGACGTGCCGGCCCGCTATCCCCACTGGGAGGCGCTGCACTATACCTGGGGCGACCAGATGCGCGCGGCGCGGGTCGAGGAGGTGCTGGCCAACGCCCGGCACATGACCGTGGTCGACAACATGCAGCTCATGATGGACGAGCTGTCGGTCGCGGCCCGCAACCTGGTGAAGCTGCTGCGCGACCTGCCGGGGCTGGACGGCCGCGCCGAGCGTGCCCGCCGGATGCTGCTCGATTGGGACGCGGTGCTCGACAAGGACTCGGTGGAGGCGGCGATCTACGTGAGCTGGGAGCGCGAGCTGCGCGCGGCCGTGCACGGCACCGTGGTGCCGGCCGCCGCCCGCAACTACATCCGAAGCGTCAACACGAAGCGCATCATCGACTGGCTGACCGCCCCGGACGGCCGCTTCGGCGACGACCCGCTCGCGGGCCGCGACGCGCTCCTGCGCGACACGCTGACGGCGGCGCTCGAGGGACTCGCGGACCGCTTCGGAACGCCCGAGATGACGACCTGGCAGTACGGCGGCGAGCGCTTCAAGCATGCGCTCATCCGCCACCCGATGAGCGCGGCGGTCAATGCCGACCTGCGGCGCCGGCTCGACGTCGGCCCGTTCCCGCGCGGCGGCTACGGCGGCACCGTGCACAACACCGGCGGCGGCGACAACCAGACCTCCGGCGCATCGTTCATGATCATCGCCGACACCGCAAACTGGGACAACTCGGTCGGGCTGAACACGCCGGGCCAGGCCGGCGATCCCGACAGCCCGCACTACCGCGACCTGTTCGAGGTGTGGGCGCGCGACCGCTACTTCCCGATCTTCTTCTCGCGCGAGAAGATCGATTCGGTGACCGAGTCGACGACAGTGCTGCGGCCTGCTGTGGGCCGCCCGACGGGCGTCGGCCCGTAGTCCGACGTACATCGACCGACCGGTGCCGCCGCCGACACGTCCTCCGTCAAGGAGGCGTTGCGCAGCAACGTCGACAGCGCCATCACGCTCTACCGCAACGGGGCGTGGAACAACAAGGACGGGAAGGTGAGGCGGGCGGCGCCCGTGCCGGGTCCCCGCACCCAGTGGAGACCTGACCTGCCGGTTCGATCCGTTGACCCGTCGAGCTGGCCGCTCGCCCGATCGAGCCGCAACCGGCACGGGAGCGACGCCGGCGCCGGCGTCCCCTGCGGCCGCGCGGATGCACGCGCAGGGCCGTGGTATGGTGCGGCGTGTTCCCCTTCCGCGGCGTCGGGCCCGGCCTGCTGGTGGCGGTCGTCGCGTTGCTCGCGGGCCGGTGCGCGGAGCCCCCCGATTACGTTCCGCTGCGGATTCTCGACGTTTCTCCCGTGCTGCTCGACGACCGGGACGAGTTGCGCGAGTACGTCAACGCGTTTCCGCTGGCGGACTACGAGCCGTACGCCGTCCGGGGGGGCTTCCGTTTCTTCGTCGACGATCCCGGCGACATGATCAAGCAGGTCATCGTGGCCGGCTACCCGTGGGAGCGGCACCTGCTGGAGCTGTTCGAGCGCCACGTCGAGCCGGGCACGGTGGCCGTGGAAGTGGGGGCTCACATCGGCACCCACACGGTACCGATCGCGCGCCTGGTGGGGCCCTGGGGGCGCGTCTACGCCTTCGAGCCGCAGCGCAAGATATACCGCGAGCTGCATCACAATCTCGCCCTCAACGGGGTCACCAATGCCGTCATCCTGCGCTACGCGGTCGGCGCCGGAGCGACCCGCATCATCGAGATGAACCCCGCCACGGGCGGGAACGAAGGGGGAACCGGCGTCGGGCAGGGCGGCGATCGGGCCGAGCTCCGGGCTCTCGACGGCTTCGGCTTCGAGCGGGTGTCCCTGCTCAAGATCGACGTGGAAGGCTACGAGAACGAGGTCATCGAGGGAGCTGTCGACACGATCCGTCGCAATCGTCCGGTCGTCGTCATCGAGATAGCCGGCGGCGAGGACTACGCCACGGCCCCGCCCGACGTCCGGAAGCGGATTCACGCTACCTGGGACAGGCTCGAGGCGCTGGGCTACACGGTGACCCCGGTGTTCGAGCACGACTATATCGCGATTCCGGTCGGCTGATGCGGGGACGACTTCGCTATACTAGCCGCTCTGCGGCGGATGCGCCGCGTTGCCTGCATCGTCGGAGCCAGGCACCGGGAGCGGCGAGCCGCCCGCGGGTTCATGAATCTCGCGTACAAGGGAAAGGCAAGCCGCATGTCCACTCGATTCCTCAGCCTCACCTGTCTCCTGGCGCTCGGCGCCCTGCTGCTCGCGCCGTCCGCGTCGGTCGCCCAGCTCGACCAGACCGCGGCGTGGGCCTCGCACGTCTCGAACGAGTACCGCGTGGTGCCGAACGTGACCTACCACGTCGCGAACGGCTTCGACAATCGCGTGGATCTCTACCTGCCGCGCAACGCGTCCGGCCCGGCGCCGGTGCTGATGTACATCCACGGCGGCGGCTGGGTCGGCGGCAGCAAGGAAGGCAACGTCCTGCGGCTGCTCCCCTGGCTGGAGAAGGGTTGGGCGGTGGTCAACGTCCAGTACCGGCTCGGACGCATCTCGCGGGCCCCGGCCGCCGTCGAGGACTGCCTCTGCGCGCTGCACTGGGTGAAGAGCAACGCCGAGCAGTACGGCTTCGACACGTCGCGCATCGTCCTCACCGGCAACTCCGCGGGCGGGCACCTCGCCCTGACCACGGGCATGGTGCCGGGCTCGGCCGGCCTCGACCTCGAGTGCCAGCCGAAGAACGAGCTGGGCGTGGCCGCGATCATCAACTGGTACGGCATCACCGACGTCGGCGACCTGCTGCAGGGCGAGAACGAGAAGTCGTACGCGGTCCGCTGGATGGGTAGCCTGCCGAACCGGCTCGACGTCGCCCGCCGGGTCTCGCCGTTGAGCTACGTCCGGGACGGCCTGCCGCCGGTGCTCTCCATCCACGGTGACGCCGACGGCGTCGTGCCCTACCAGCACGCGATCCGGCTGCACGAGGAACTGTCGTCGGCCGGGGTCGACAACGAGCTGCACACGGTACCGGGCGGAGGCCATGGCGGCTTCAGCCGCGACGAGACGATCGCGATCTTCGAGTCCATCCAGGCCTTCCTCGGGAAGCACGGGCTCGGAGACATGCCCGCGCCGACCCAGGGTCAGCAGTGACCCGTTCATTCCGCCCGCGGCCGGGTTGCGCCCGGCCGCGGGGCGGTCGTTTCACCTGGCGCCACGGCGTCGCGGCGCTCGGGCTGGCGGCGCTGGTTCTCGGCGCCGGTGCGCCCGCGCGCGCCGGTCAGGCGGACGAGAGCGCGCTGGACGAGGCGGTGGCCGCTTTCTGGGCGGCGACCTCGGACGACGAGGTCGCGGCCGCGACCGCGGCCATTCTGGCCACCGACCCGGACATCGAGGCGATCTGGGCGCGGCTGCGGGCCGGCCGCTCCTACGCGGCGGAAGTCCCGACCGGACGCCGACTCCTCGCCCGCCGGAACCGGGACGGTCTCGAGCACGGCTACGTCGTGCGCGTGCCGGAAGGCTACGACCCCGCGATTCGCTATCCGGTCATCGTCTACCTGCACGGCGGCGTGGCGCGGCCGAAGCGGGAGGACGGGACCTGGTGGCGGCGCGAGGAGCGGCTCGCCCGGGACGACGCGATCGTGGTGGCGCCCGCCTCCTGGAACGAGTCGCTCTGGTGGCAGGACAGCCAGATCGAGAACCTCGCCGGCGTCCTCAACGACCTGAAGCGCACCTGGAACCTCGACGAGAACCGCGCCTACCTGATCGGTATCTCCGACGGCGCGACCGGCGCGTTCTACCACGCCATGAAGGCGACGACGCCGTGGGCCGCGTTCCTGCCGCTCAACGGCCACCCGGTGGTGCTCGCCAACCCGGCCTCGGACGCCGACGGCGAGATGCACGTCACCAACCTGCGCAACAAGCCGCTCTTCGTCATCAACGGCGGCCGCGACCGGCTGTATCCCACCGCGTCGGTCGTGCCCTTCATGCGGCTGTTCCAGCAGGCGGGCGTGTTCCTCGACTTCCGGCCCCAGCCGGACGCGGGCCACGACACGAGCTGGTGGGACGACGAGAAGCCGGCCATGGACGCCTTCATGACCGACCAGGTGCGCCGGCCGCTGCCGGCCCGCCTGTCGTGGGAGACCGAGCGCACCGACCGCTACAACCGTGCGCACTGGCTCGTCATCACCGAGCTGGGCGAGGTCGAGGGCGAGCCGGACCTGGAGGCGTTCAACACCATCGTGGATCCGTCGTCGGGGATGCCGCTCGGCATCAACATGATCGGCCAGATGGTCGATGGCTCGGGCCTGCGCGTGCTCGAGGTCGGACCGGACTCGATGGCCTCGGCGGCCGGCATGGTCAACGACGACACGATCGTCGAGGTGGACGGCACGTCGGCTCCGTCGGTCGAGGATCTCAGGCAGGCGCTGATCGGGTTCGCACCGGGCCAGATGATTCCGCTGGTGGTGCAACGCGGCGCCGAACGCATCGAGATAGCGCTCGCGTATCCGGCCGACGCCGCGCCGCGGGGGCGGCAGGCGTTTCCGCGGACGGTTGCGCCGGGTCGCGTCGAGCTGGATCAGCGGGGCAACGCCGTTATCGCCTACGCGCGCGGGGTGCGACGGTTCAAGTTGCTCATCTCTCCCGAGCAGTTCGACTTCACGCAGCCGATTTCGGTGGTCGTCAACGGGGTCACCGCGTTCGAAGGCGGCGTCGAGCCGGACATCGAGGCGCTGCTGCGCTGGGTCGCCGTCGATCAGGATCGGACGGCGATGTACGGCGCCGAGCTGGACATCGAGGTGCCGTGAGCGCCGTGAGCGCGCGCCGCTCGCGGGGGCTGCTTGGCCGCGAGCCTCGCAACGCGCCGCTCGCGCGGGTTCGACCGTGCCGGGCCGGGTGAGCGTCGCGGAGCGGCGTCCCGCGGGAGACCACGAGAAGGCGGGGCTCGGCCGTCGGGCCGAGCCCCGGTGCAGTTACTACTGAAGATCGTCCGCCGCCGCGTCGATCCCCGCCTGCGCGCAGATCGCATCGTTGGCGCCGGTGTCTCCGCTGACGCCGATGCCGCCGACGTGGTAGCCGCCGGCCGTCATGATGGGCAACCCGCCCTCGAAGTAGATGATCCCCGGCACGAACGCCGCGGCCCCGGGCGTGCCGCCGCCGAAGGCCATCTCGCCCCACTGGAGCGTCGACCGCGGGCTGACGGCGGAGCTGCGCGCCTTGCCGAGCGCAACGTCCTGCGACAGGAGCTGCGCGTCGTCCATCCGGTGATAGGCCTTCAGGTTGCCGTGGTTGTCGGTGACGGCGATGTGCATCAGCCAGCCCTCGGCCTCGGCCCTGGCGATGCAGGCGTCGATCATCTTCCTGGCGGCGGCGGCGGTGAGAATGGGCCGTTCCTCGACCGCCTCGGCGGCAGGCGCCGCGGCGGCGGCGAGGGTGGCGACGATCAGGGCGGTGAACAGAGTGCGGGTACGCATGGGTATCTCCTTCGGAATGAGGGTTGTGACGGTTCGAGCGACCAAGGCCGGAGCGCGGCTACAGCTCGCGGACCCGGATGTTGCGGAAGCTCACGAAGTTGCGGTGATCCCGGAGCGGGAGCGGCGCCCTCGGGGCGTGCGCCTCGTAGCGCGGCGTTCCTCGGAAGACGGTCTGTCCCTCGGTCGGGTCATGGCTGTCATCTCCGTCCCGTAGCGGCCGGATCTTCCTGCACCCGCGGCAGCTTCCACGGACCGCGGTACTGCGCCTTCACGAGCGCGTTGGCCGCAGCGTTGTTCTTGAAGGGGCGGCTCCTTGAGGCGCCTATTCTATCCGGGATCGATCGGGGGAGGGCGGTCAGGCGTCGCCGGGAACCGGCGGCAGGCGGCGCGCCGCGAGCACGGTCACGTCGTCGGCGAGACGGGCGGTGTCCGCGTGCGCCACCACCGCTGCGACGATCGCCTCACCGAGGTCGTCGAGTCCGTCGTCGTGGTGCGTCTCGAGCAGGAGCCGCAGGCCCGTGTCGTCGAACGGGACCCCGTTGGGGCTCTCCGCCTCGGTGACGCCGTCGCTGTAGGCCACCAGGAGATCGCCGGGATCGAGGGTGAGCTCCGCGGCCTCGTAGGTGGCGCGGTCGAACATGCCCAGGGCGATGCCGCCGGTCGCGAGCGGTTCGATGGTCCCGGCGCGCCGGCGGAGCAGGGGAGGCGTCTGGCCGGCGTTGATGTACGTCAGCGTCCACGAGGCCGGGTCGATGGCGGCGACGAACATGGTGATGAACCGCGAGCCGGGGGTCTGTTCGTACACCAGCCGGTTGAGCCGCTCCAGCAGGCCGACCAGCGGCAGATTCTCCGCGGCGAGGGTCCGCAACATCGCGATGGCGAGGGCCATGAGAAGCGCCGCGGGGCTGCCCTTGCCCGATACGTCGCCCAGCATCAGCAGCAGCCGGCCGTCCGGCAGCCGCAGGATGTCGTAGCAGTCGCCGCCGACGGTGTTCGCGGGCCGGGTGCGTCCGGCCGCTTCCAGGCCCCGGATGGCGTGAGTCCGTTGCGGCAGCATCGCGAGCTGGATCTCGCGCGCCACCTCCAGGTCGTTCTTCAGGCTGAGGCGATCCGCCACCTCCAGGAGTCCCAGCAGGTTGACGAGGACGAATCCGATCACCAGCCACCCGGTGCCGTCCGCCCAGACCAGGGTGGGCAGGGGGATCTCCAGGATGAACGGCACCACGGGAACGCTGACGAAGCCGATCCCGGCGAACAGCTCGAGCAGGCCGATGACGAAGGCGACGAGGGACACGCCGAACAGGGCCCGCCGGGCCGGCGAGAGCTTGAGCGTGAAGGCGAGGAACAGGAGGCGTGCGCGCAGGGCGAAGCGTTGCAGCGGCGGCAGCTCCGCGAACGCCGCTTCGTCGATGTGCCGGGTGAAGAACCGGTAGGCGTCGCGGGCGTCGCGGGTGAACAGGCGCTGAACGTCCTCGCCGGTGAGGCCCCGCGTATAGGTCTCGAAGAAGTCGTCCTCGCGCCGGTCGGTCGCCATTACGGGAGTATACGTAGCGCGTCTGCCCCGTGGTTCATGGTAAACAGGGCGGATGGCCGACCTGAAGAAGATATACGAGGCAATCGGTCCGGGTGATGCGCACGTCCTGCGCGGCCTGCTCGAGGTCGAGGGGATCGACGCCGTGATCCGGGGCGACGACATGGTGCCGCTGCAGGGAGGGAGCCTGTTCCATATCGAGACGCGTCCCTCGGTATGGGTGCTCGACGACGACGCCGTTCGCACCGCGCGTGCGGTGGAGATCGCCGAGGAGTACGCCGCGGGCCGGCGGGCTCCGGCGGTGTCGGCGGGTGCCGGCGGCTGGCGCTGCCGCGCATGCGGCGAGACCATCGAGGACCAGTTCACGGCGTGCTGGAACTGCGGGGCGGAGCGCGGGTCGCGGTCGTGACCGGTACGATCGCGACCCGGCGACCCTCACGGCAGGGGGATCATGTCGCCCTCGAAGGTGACCTTCTCCCCCGGCACGATGAGCACGTCGAGGGTGAGCGGCTCGTAACCGGGATGCCGCAGCTCCACGGTGTGCGGTCCCTCCTCGATCCGCAGCCGCTGGAAGAGCCCGTCGAACTCGTTCACGATGCCCACGTAGTACCCGTCGACGTAGACCTCGGCCGAGCGCGGGCGGACCTTCAGGCGCAGGAATCCCGTGTACGCATCGGCGACGTGGGCGTAGCCGTATCCGGCGTACGGGTCGTACCGACCGTAGGGATAGCCATAGACCGAGTAGGGATACCCGACCCCGACGTGCACGTGGCGATAGCCGAACCCGGCGCCGAACGAGAAGCCGGGAAAGTAGAAGTAGCTGCCGTAGACGCGCGGCCGGTGATAGCCGGCGAAGGCGACGTGGCGGTGCCAGCGGGGCGCGTACCAGGGTCTGTAGTACGCGTAGCCGCCGCGGTAGTGGTACGCGTACCGGTAGCCGGGCCGCGGGCGCGGACTGTAGCGGCCGCCGAAGCCCGGGCCGGCGCCGGGGCGGCGTCCGGCCCGGGCGCGCGGGACGGCGCGTCCGCGGGTGTCGAGGACGCCCGGCGCTCGCCTGCGTCCGCCCTCGCGCACCTGGACCGGTTGCCGTCCCCGGTCGTACGGACGGTCCCGGACCACGTTGCCCGGTCGTCCTCCGGCACGGCCCGGTCCTGCCGCCACCCCCGGGCGTCGGGCGTCCGGATGTCGCGCCACGGCGCGTCCTCGCCCCGCCCCGCCGCCTGCTGCCGCCGGCGCGCGCCGTGGCACGGCCCGAGACCTGCCGGCCTGGGGCTGGGGCCGGTCTGCCGGCCGGGCGGAAGTGCGCGGCGCCGGTCGGGCGGGCGCCGCAACGGGTGCGCGCCGTGGCACGGCACGCGCTCTCCCCGCCTGCGGTTGCGGTCGCTCTGCCGGACGCGTGGCGGTCTGCGGCGCGGGTCGGGCGGACGGTGCCGCAACGGGTGCGCGCCGCGGCACGGCACGGGATCTGCCGGCCTGGGGCTGGGGCCGGTCCGTCGGCCGGGCGGAAGTGCGCGGCGCCGGTCGGGCGGGCCCCGTAGCGGGTGCGCGCCGCGGCACGGCCCGCGGCCGGCGCGCCGGCGTCTGAGGACGCGGCGCGGGGGCAGGTCGTGCCGCCGGGCGCTGGGCACGGGGTGCGGCCGGCGGCCGTTGCGGGCGCGCGGCCGGCGCACGGCGTGCCGGCGGACGCTGCGCCTGCGGCGCCGGGGCGGAGCGGGGCGCGCCGGCCCGGCCGCCGCCTCCGTCGCGGCGTCGAGCCCGTTGCCCCTCCTCAGCGAGAACCGCGGGCGCGACGAGCGACAGGACAAGAAGAGTCGCCAGGAGACAGGAAACGGTACGCGACATCACGAATCTCCTCAGGGCAGGCTGGCGACAGGAAGTGTAGCAGGGACCGTGCCAGAATCGATCCCCTTGGATTCATGGCCGGATCCGGCCGCGCGCCCCGGGCCCTGTCCTCTGCAACGGGCAGGCCGGTGTCCGCTTCCGGGTCCAGCAGCCGGTGGCAGAATGCCCCGCTGCATTCGAACCCCGATGCATCCCGCGTGGACGGCGTTGTCTTCGGTCGAACATGCCCAATCTGTTCGCTCGTCGCCCCTTGCCACGCGGGCGCCTCGCCGTTCTCGGTGCCACGCGGAGTCTCACCACGGACCGCCGGCCGTTGACCGCGGCCGGGTCCGTTGGGCCACAATAGGGCGGCCGGGGGCCTTCGGGTACCGTATGGAGTCGGGAGGGCCGCCGGCCGCTGATCGGATGGACATGGAAAGCAAGAGGTGGGTCATGAGGCTCGTACGGAAGTTGGCGCTGGCGCTCGTCGCGTGTGGCTTGCTCACGGTCTCCCTGGCGGCGGACGACTGGCGGCAGTGGCGCGGCGCCGATCGGCTCGGCATCTGGCATGAAGACGGCATCATCGAATCCTTCCCGGAAGGTGGCCTGAAGGTGAAGTGGCGGACCCCGCTCCGCTCCGGCTACTCCGGACCGGCCGTCGCCGACGGCCGCGTGTTCGTCCTCGACTGGCTGGAAGACCCCGAGTCGCGGACCCTGGACGGCACCGAGCGCGTGGTGGCGCTGGACGAGGAGACCGGCGAGGTGCTCTGGACCCACGAGTGGCAGACGACCTACCGGATGCTGATGGTCTCCTACGCGAAGGGCCCGCGGGCCACGCCGACGGTGGACGGCGGCCGGGTCTACGTCTCCGGCGCCACCGGCCGCCTGTTCTGTCTCGACGTCGAGAACGGCGAGGTCATCTGGAGCAAGGACTACGTCGAGGAGTACGACACCAGCATCCCGACCTGGGGCACCGCGAGCGCGCCGCTCGTGGACGGCGACAAGCTGATCGCCGTCGTCGGGGGCGAGCCGGACGCGCTGGTCGTCGCGTTCGACAAGCGGACCGGCGAGGAGCTCTGGCGCGCGGTCGAGGTGGTCGGCGAGATGGGGTACGGCCAGCCGGTCATCTACGAGGCGGGCGGCGTGCGGCAGCTCATCGTCTGGCACGCCGCGGCCCTCGTCTCCCTCGACCCGGAGACCGGCGAGGTCTACTGGGAGCAGGAATGGGAGGTCGGCGCCGGCATGTCGGTCGCGACCCCGGTCCGCAGCGGCGACTACCTGCTGGTGTCGCAGTTCTACAACGGCTCGATGATGATGCGGCTCAACCAGGACCGGCCCGCCGCCTCGATGCTGTGGCAGGGGAGCAGCCGCAGCGAGATGCCGGACCAGACGGACGGTCTGCACGCCCTGATCACGACGCCGCTGATCATCGGCGACTACATCTACGGCGTCGGCAGCTACGGCGAGCTGCGCGGCCTGGACGCGCGGACGGGCGAGCGTGTCTGGATGAGCGACGAGATGACCGCGCAGGCGCGCTGGGGGACTGCGTTCTTCGTGCGGCACGGCGACCGCTACTTCGTCAACAACGACGACGGCCATCTGATGATCGCGCAGTTCACGCCGGCGGGTTACGTGGAGCTCGACCGCACGCGGCTCATCGAAGCGGACAGCCGCTCCGGTATCGGGTCCGGCCCGCGCCTGCGGTGGGATCGACCGGTCAACTGGACCCATCCGGCCTACGCCAACCGGCACATCGTGCACCGGAACCACAGCGAGATCATCCGGGTGTCGCTCGCGGCCGGCGACTACGAGTGACGACGGTCCGGGGCCGTCACGGCGGCCCCGGTTCACTTGCGGGCCCGGCGGAGGACACCGCGGGTCCCCGACACGATCTGAAGGGAACACGACGATGGGAACGTTGCGGCCGGTATGCGTGACCGCGGTGCTGTGCGCCGCCCTGGTGGGAACCTCGCTCTTCGCCGCGGACTGGCCCGAGTGGCGGGGCGCCGGCCGCACGGCGGTCTGGACCGAGGACGGCATCGTCGAGCGGTTTCCAGCGGACGGTCTGAAGGTGGTCTGGCGGACGCCGGTCAAGGGAGGCTTCGCCGGCCCGGTCGTCGCCGACGGGCGCGTCTTCGTCACCGACTTCGAGTTTTTGCTCAGGACGCGCGTGATGGACGGCACCGAGCGGGTCCTGGCGCTCGACGAGCGGACGGGCGAGGTGCTCTGGACGCACGAGTGGCCGGCGGCCTACCGCAATCTGCAGTTCTCGTACGCGACCGGACCGCGCGCCACCCCGACCGTGGACGGCGACCGAGTGTACGTCGCCGGCGGCGCGGGCATGCTGCTCTGCCTCGAGGTGGACTCCGGCGAGGTGGTCTGGCAGCACGATACCGTGGCCGAGTACGACACGACGGTCCCGGTCTGGGGCACATCGAGCTCGCCCCTGGTCGAGGACGATCTTCTCATCGCGATCGTCGGCGGCGAGCCGGATGCGCTGGTCGTCGCGTTCGACAAGCGCACCGGAGAGGAAGTGTGGCGGGCCATCGACGTGGTGACCGAGATGGGCTACGCGCAGCCGGTCATCTACGAGGCGGGCGGCGTCCGCCAGCTCATCGTCTGGCACCCGAGCGGGGTCAGCTCGCTGAACGCCGAGACCGGTGAGGTCTATTGGGAAGAGGCGTGGGAGGCGCGATCCGCCATCACTGTGGCGACACCCGTCCGCAGCGACAACTACCTGTTCTTCTCCCAGTTCTACGGCGGTTCGTTGATGCTGCGGCTCGACACCGACCGGCCGGACGCCGAAGTGCTCTGGAAGGTCGCGGGCACGGGTGAGATGCCGGACCAGACGCGGGGGCTCCATTCGCTCATCACGACGCCGATCATCGAGGGCGACACCATCTACGGCGTCGGCAGCTACGGCGAGTTGCGGGGGCTGGACGCCCGGACCGGCGAGCGCCTGTGGGTGAGCGACCGGATGACCGTGCAGCGCCGCTGGGGCGCCGCCTTCCTGGTGCGGCACGGCGACCGCTACTTCGTCAACAACGACGCCGGCGACCTGATCATCGCGCGGTTCACGCCGGAGGGCTACGTCGAGATCGACCGCACCCGGCTGATCGAGCCGACCTCGCGCGCCGGCTACGGCCCGCGGCGCTTCGAGGACCGTGCGGTCAACTGGACCCAGCCGGCCTACGCCAACCGGCACCTCGTGACGCGCAACGACGAGGAGATCATCCGGGTCTCGCTGGCTGCCGCGGACTACGAATGATCTGTCGCGACATGAGGCGTGCCCGCAGGGAGTGAACCTCCGTAAGGGAACCTCTCCCGCCGCGGTCCGTCAGTCGACCCGGTCGTCGACCGGATCCGGGAGGACGTCCGACGGGTCCCGGAAGTACACGCGCGACAGGTAGTTGAGCGCCACCGCCGCGCCCTGCCGTTGCGGCATCGTCGCCACGAGGGGACCGGCGACGGCCAGGAAGAAGCCGAGGCCGTTGATCCAGGTGGTGATGCGGAAGCCGAAGAAGATCGCCGCGATGCCGAGCAGGATCGGAATGCGGTCCATCACGATCCAGAAGAACCAGATGTCTCCCTGATTGCGAAGGTACACGAGGCCGCAGTCGGCGCACCGCCGGTGGAGAGTGATCCAGCGGATGAAGAGCGGTCCCCGCCCGCAGTGGGGGCAGCGCCGCCGCACGCCGCGCCAGACGGTGGGGAGGAGGCGTGGCGGCGGAGGCGGATCGCCCGCGCCGGCGTGCCGCGGGTGGCGGCCGTCCGCACCGGCGTGCCGCGGGTGGCGGTCGTCCGCACTGGCGTGCCGCGGGTGGCGGCCTTCCGCGCCGGCGTGCCGCGGGTGGCGGTCGTCCGTACCGGCGTGCCGCGGGTGGCGGCCGTCCACACTGGATCCGGGCGGAGTTGGCATCCTCACTTCACTATACTGAACCGCTCGTTGCGGGCACGAAGACCGCTCGTCGCGGGCACGGAACCGCTCGTCGCGAGAACGCCGTGCGTAGTTGCGCCGGTGCCTACTGCCGGCCGAGCCGGCTCATGGGGAGAGGAGCACAATCATGACGCGAATGGGAACCGGTCGTAGCGGTTGGGCGGCGGGCGCAGTGGTCGCCCTGCTGGCCGCGGCGCTAGTGGCGGCGCCATCGTTGCGGGCGGCCGAGGACGTCGTCGTCGCCCAGCCCGAGTCGGCGGGCATGTCGTCGGAGCGCCTGAAGCGCATCGACAGCTTCATCCAGGAGTACATCGACACCGACCGCATCGCGGGAGCGGTCACGCTGGTCGCCCGCAAGGGCAAGGTGGTCCATTTCGAGGCGCAGGGCTGGCGCGACAAGGAGGATGGGGTCCCGATGACGAAGGACACCATCTTCGTCCTGATGTCGATGACCAAGCCGATCGTCTCGACGGCGCTGATGATGCTGTTCGAGGAGGGGCGGTTCCTGCTCGACGACCCGATCTCGAAGTGGATTCCGGAGTACGAGAACCACACGGTGCGCATCAACCGGGACGGCGTACGGCCGTTGACGGTCCCGGAGGCGCGTCCGGTCACGGTGCGCCACGTGCTGACCCACACGTCGGGCCTGACGCTCAATCCGCAGGGCAAGGGGCTGACGCAGGAGCAGATCGACCACGTCACCAACCACGGCAAGGGCTGGCCGACGCTCGCCGAGCGGGTGGCCCACGCGGCGGTGATTCCGGGCGCCTTCCACCCGGGCGACGAGTGGCAGTACGGCGATTCCACCGACTACGTGGCGGTCCTGGTGGAGAAGATTTCCGGCCAGTCCATAGACGACTTTCTCCGCGAGCGCATCTTCGAGCCGCTCGGGATGACCGACACGTACTACTACGTGCCGCGCGAGAAGGTGGAGCGGATGGCCTCGGTCTACCGGCCGGACGGGAACGGCAAGATCGAGCTGATGGTGTCGCCGACGTACATCGAGCCGACCCGGATGTTCCGCGGCATCGCCGGCCTGGCCGGGACGGCGTCCGACTACTACCGGTTCGCCCGGATGATCGCCAACGGCGGCGAGCTGGACGGAACGCGGCTGCTCGGCCGCATGACCGTGGACAACATGATTAGCAACCACATCGGGGGCGACCGGCCGGTCTACATCCGCGGCGGCGGCTACGGCTTCGGTCTCGGCTTCGGGGTGCTGACCAATTCGGCCCAGGCGCCCGACGCGCTGTCGATCGGCAGCTACACGTGGGGCGGCGCCTACGGGACGCTCTACTGGGCCGACCCGGTCGAGGACCTCATCGGGATCCTGATGATCCAGATCCGGCCCTACAACCACCTGAGCATCCGCCCGCTCTTCTCGAACGTCGTGACGCAGGCGGTAGTCGACAGCCTGTCGAATCAGAAGCCCACGATCATGGGGCGGCCGACGCCGCGGTAGGCACTCGGCCGGCCGGTCGTGCGGAGGGCGGCCGGGCGGGGTCGGCACTTCCGCCCGGCTCCTGCGGGCCAGGCAGTATAGGCGTCAAGCCGCTGCCCGTCGGTCGTCGTCCGGTGACCGTTGGCGCATTATGATCGGCTCGTCTGATGGATGACCCCGTGTACAAGCGCCTGTTCTCGCGGCCCGGATGGTCCGGGACCTGCTGCGCGGCTTCGCTGCCCGGGACTGGAGCGGCGAGCTCGACCTGGACTCGCTGACGCCGCTCCCGGCCAGCTACGTCAGCCACGACCTGCGGCAGCGTCACGGCGACCTGGTGTGGCGCCTCCGCTTCAAGGATGACCGGTGGTTGTACGTCGTGCGGGCGATGTTGGCCGAGACCGTTCAGGAGTGGACTGCGGAGTGGGTCGAACAGGGCCGAGAGCAGGGCCAGCGGGAGTTGCTGTGCCATATGGCGGCGCGGAAGTTCGATGCAGCCGCGGCGGAGCGGCTAGCCGCGGCGCTCGAGGGCGTCGAGGATGCGGATCGCTTGGCGCAGGTGGGCGACTGGATCATCGAGTGCGAGACGGCAGACGATCTGTTCGCTCGGTTCGAGGGTTGGTCGCAGTCGTGAGGGGGGCTATATGCGTGAGTGCCCACGCCCGCGGCGCGAAAACGCCGTATTCATTGGGTTTTTCTGAGGCCGGCTGGTCGCCGGATGGCGCCGATCGGGGCTTCCGGGAGAGGTTTCGATCTCAGGTCGTGAATGCTGGGTTGCATGCCGACCGGATCTGAACCGGTCGCAGGACCGCGCAGGATTCGTTCTGAGGACGATGGTAGAGTATGGGCTTCCCGATACTGCATATCTATTCAGCTTTACGCATACTGGAACGAACCGATTTTGTCCGCACGTACAGGTCACCAGCGCCTTGGCGTTGCCTCCGAACTGGCGACCTTCGCCGATCCACCTGTCGTGAATGGTGTGTTCTCGCCGTCTCCGTGCACATACAGGGCAGGGCTTGAGGCGGTCCAGGATCTGTTTCTGAGCCGCGAGCTCCTGGGCCGGTGGGGGCCGGGGCCAAACACGGAGCATTGCGACGGGTTTGGCCCCGGCGCTACAGGCCGACCGCCCGCAACGCCTCGTCGACCGCCCGTCCCGCGTCGCTGCCGGGGGCGACATCCGCCGCCGACTGGCGGATGACGGCCGCGGCGAGCGGCAGGGATGCCGTCGCCGGCATCAGGTCCCGCATCGCGCGGAAGAAGATCCGTTCGATCTCGGCCCGGTTGGCTCCGCCGACGCCCTCGACCGTCATGCCGCTGCTGCGGTGCGTTCCGCCTTCGACGGCCAGGTAGAACGCGTGGCTCAGGATCAGCGAGTTCCAGTGGTCGCCGCCGTAGCCGAAGAAATCGCCGCGCAGAGTGCCGAAGTACTCGCCGCGAACGAACACGTGTCCGGAGTAGTTCCAGCCCAGGTCTTCGTGCCGGGTGAGCGCGAACTCGAAGCGGTCGGGGTAGGCATCCGGGTCCCGGCTCATGCCGGGGTCGATCATGGAACGAAAGGGTCCGTCCTGGAGGTCGCCTCCCACGAGGTAGTCGGCCGAGGCGCCTTCGTCCTCGTAGTAGAACCCGAGGGATTCGCCGAAGATGTCGGAATAGCCCTCGTGGATGGCGCCGTCTCCCGAGTAGGCCAGCAGGAACCGGCCGTTGACGCACCAGGCCGGAACCAGTCCGACGTCCGGCCCTTCCGGGGTGAGAACGTCACCCGGGAAACGTGCGGTGTCGCAGGTGTGGGTCGTGCCCGTGCGGTCCGTGAAGCTCCTCGGCCCCAGTCTGGCGCCGATGGGAAAGAGGTTGTAGAGACCGAAGGGGCTTCCGGTTCGATTGCTCACCGAGAAGTGGGTCACCCCGTGCATCAGCTCGTGCCCGACGATGTCGAACATCGTGTACGGCTCCTCGCTCGTCTCGTGGGTCCTCCGGCCGTATGCGAACACGCCGTTGCCTTCCGGCCCGAACGGTGGAGATGCAAAGAAGGCATTCGCGACCTCGAGGTTGACCAGGGTGACGGTGCGCCCGTTCCCGCCGTCGATGCCCTCCCAGCCGTGCCGCGCCGAGAAGTAGTCGTACGTCCAGCCGGTGTAGGCGTGGGCGTCGACCACCGTCGGGTCGTCCCAGTCGTTGTCCGCGTCGGTCGCGTAGTCGTCCGCCGTCCAGACAGGCTCTCCCGGGGGCATGAAGCTCAGAAAATGCTCGGTGAGCAGTCGCCAGTACCGCTGAAAGTTGAACCGGACGTCGAGAGTGACGATCTCTGCCGGCCGCAGCCGATCGTGCGCGTGGAACCGGTTGTCCTCCTGCGTCGTGTTCAGCTTCCTCGGGTCCCCCTGGAAGCTCGCACCGGCGCCGATCGTCGACTGCGACCTGAGCGCACTCACGCGGTGCAGGACGCGGCCGTCGGCGGCGTCGGCGAAATAGAAGTACCCGTCGCTCATCGCGACCTGGTAGGCGAGGGAGTACGAGCCGTCCGGCAGCGGCAGGATGCCGAGCGACGGCTGCCCGCCGGCGAGGACCTCTCCGCCGTGCATCGCTTCGAGAAGCGCGGCGACCTCGGTCCCGGACAGCGCCGGCGTCGTGCCCGCGTCGAGCCCCTGGTGCAGCGCGCCGAACAGCGACACGGTGACCCCGCCGGCGTCGAGCTGCCGGGAGACGCCTCCGCCGAACACGGGAACGCCCGCATGGTATTGGGCGAGATACTCGTGGGTGCGTCCATCGATGGATGCGTCGTTCAGGCGCGACACGGCGACGAGGCCGCCGGTGCGCGCCATGCCGTCGACCGTCGCGTCCCACTGTCGCAGCGTGTCGATGTCCGCCGCCTGTCCGGCCGCGACGGCAACGACGCCGGGTTCCTGGGACACGGCGTCCTGGTTCACGGTGACGAGTGCGACCCCGACGAGGGCCGAAGCGATCGCGAATCGTGGAGCGGTTCTCATGTCGTGTCGGTCTCCGTTGGCCTCACGTTTCCTCGATGGCAGGTTCGATGCGCGGCGGTGCGTTCAGAACCGCAGCCTCAGCCCGCCCGCGGTATGCAGTCCGCCGGCCTGGGTGTCGAGCGTGCCGTCACTGCCGGAGGGGAGCTCGACCATTGCGCGGCTGTAGCGCAGGAACCAGCCGATGCCGACGTTCGAAGAGAAGTAGTAGGCGACGTCCGCGCCGAGGTGGTACCCCACGGTCGTGCCGAACTCCTGGCTGCGGTCCGCGCTCGTGAAGCTGGCTGTCTCGTAGGGGTACTCCTGGCTGAACCGCACGTCCGTGACCAGTTGTTGCCAGACGCTGAACGCCGTGGGCCCGCCGAAGACGGTAACGGTGACCGCCTCGGTCGCCGGTACCATCACGCGCGCCTCGAGGTGAAAGGCCCTTTCGTTGCGCGGCAGCGGCAGCGTGCCGGAGATCGACCGGTCACGATCGAAGAAGAACGGGTGCGGCACCTGCGCCGAGACGCTGGCGGACTCGTTGGCGGCGAACTGCGACACGCCGATCCCCAGTCCGAAGTTGCGCGCCAGGCGGACGCCGCCGCTCACGTCGAACAGCATCCCGCTCTCGACGCGGTAGGCGCTCTCGAAACGCGCCGATTCCTGGGCCGTAGCGGCGGACAGCACGTCCCGATACAGGCCTCCCGACTCCGGAAAGACGATGTCCTGGGAGAAGTTGCTGGACGTCGCCTGCAATCCGCCGTTGACGGAGATGAACACGCGGGCTTGCTGCTGCGCGGAGGCCGGCGCGGCGCTGCTCAGGGCGATCACGGCGGCGACAAGCCAGGACGCCGCCGAGCTGCCGGTGTGAGATCGCATGGTCATGGGTTTCCTTCAGTCCGATTTGTCGAGCGGGTCCTGAAGCGTGGGGCCGGTGGCCCGTCTGCACGCGTGATGAAGGGCTATGGAGGCAGGCGCTGGCTCCAGAAGAGTCTATTCCAGGGAGCGTTTCGCGGACAACCGGGGGCGGTATACTCGGGTGTCGGGGGCGACCGCCTTTTCGTACCATCCGCCCGCCGCCAGGAGAGCGTCGCATGAGCTGCAGGCATCGGATCAGGATCGTCGCCGTTGCGGCCGTCGTGCTGGCCGTCGCGAGCGTCGCGAACGGACAGGCCGGCCGCGAGGTCTTCCCGTTCCCGGTCACCACGTTCGAGCTCGACAACGGGTTGAAGGTGGTCGGCGTCGACTACGACAGCCCCGGCATCGTCGCCTACTACACCGTGGTGCGCACCGGGTCGCGCAACGAGGTGGAGCCGGGCTTCTCCGGGTACGCCCACTTCTTCGAGCACATGATGTTCCGGGGCACGGAGAAGTACCCGACCGAGGCCTACAACGCGGTGGTCAAGCGCATCGGGGCCGACTCGAACGCGTTCACCACCAGCGACTGGACCGCCTACTACATCGTCGCCAGCTCGGACGCGCTGGAGACGATCATGGATCTGGAGTCCGACCGCTTCCGGAACCTGCAGTACAGCGAGGACGACTTCCGCACCGAGGCGGGCGCCATCCTGGGCGAGTACAACCTGAACTTCTCGAACCCGGTGTCGCTGCTGCTCGAGAGGCTCCACGACCTGGCCTACACGACGCACCCGTACAAGCACACGACGATCGGGTTCCTGGAGGACATCCAGGACATGCCGAACCACTACGACTACAGCCTGCAGTTCTACGACCGCTACTACCGGCCCGAGAACTGCATCGTCGTGGTGGTGGGCGATTTCGACCGGGCCGAACTGGAGCGGCTGGCGGCCGAGTACTACGGCGGATGGGAGCGCGGCGACTTCGAGCCGGACATCCCGCAGGAGCCCCCGCAGACCGAGGCGCGCTCGGCCCGCATCACGTGGCCGAACCCGACGCTGCCGTTCCTGATGATGGGCTATCACGCCCCGCCGTTCTCGGACCAGCGGATCGACATGCCGGCCCTCGACGTGCTGTCGCAGCTCCTCTTCTCGCAGACCTCGCCGCTGTTCCGCAAGCTCTACCTGGAGGAGCAGGTCGTCGACGCACTCCAGGGGGGCGCCCTCGACAGCCGCGACGCGCCGCTGTTCACGATCATCGCGCGCATCACGGACCCTTCGCGGATCGAGTACGTGCGCGACGCCGTCATCGACGAGATCGAGCGGATGAAGACGGAGCCGGTCGACGAGGAGGTGCTCGCGGCCACCAAGTCCCACATGCGCTACGGGTTCGCGATGGGGTTGAACAACCCGGGCGGCATCGCGCGCACGCTGGGGCACTACCTGCAGCTCACCGAGGATCCGGCCACCGTGAACCGCGTTTACGAGCTGTACGACGCCGTTTCGGCCGAGGACGTGCGGATGGTGGCGAACGCCTACTTCGCGGATACCAACCGGACGGTGGTGATCCTGACCCAGGAGGAAGGACGATGACGCCGCACCCACGATCGGGAACAGTGACGCCGCTGACTTCGATTGCACGGCGCATCTCGGGCAGCGGCATCGGACTGGCGGCTGCCCTGGGTCTTGCGCTCGCGGGCGCCGCCGCGGTCGGTTGCGGCGCGTCGGGCTCGAGTGCCGAGTCGTCGGAAGTCATCGCGCTGCAGACCCCGAACTCGCCGTTGGTGACCCTGCGCATCGGTTTCCGCACCGGATCGGTCGACGACCCGGCGGGCAGAGACGGTCTGAACGCGCTCACCGCGCTGATGATGGGGCGGGGCGGCACCGAGTCGCTGAGCTACCAGGAGATCACCGAGGCGCTCTACCCCTGGTCCGCCTCCATCCGCCCGCAGTTCGACAAGGAGATGACGGTGCTCGTCGGCGAGGTGCACCGCGACCATCTGGAGCCGTTCTTCGCCATCGTGCGCGACCTGGTGGTCGCGCCGCGGTTCGACGAATCGGACTTCGCCCGCAACCGGGACTTCCTCACCAACACGGTGGTCTCGACTCTGCGCGGCAGCGACGACGAGGAGCTGGGCAAGGAGGCGCTGAACGCGCTGATGCACGCGGGGCATCCGTACGAATCGCCCACCGTCGGGACGGAGGAAGGACTGGCCGCGCTGACGCTGGACGACGTGCGGTCGTTCCACCGCGACCACTACACGCGGGCCAGGGCGCTCGTCGGCGTGGCGGGAGGCTACCCCGACGGATTCGTCGAGCGGGTCGAGCGGGAGATTCTCGACGCTCTGCCGACCGAGGGGGCGGAGCGCAGCCCGTTGCCGGCGCCGCGGGCGCTCGACGGCCGCGAGCTGCTGCTGGTCGACAAGGACGCCATCGCCACGGCCATCTCCATCGGCTTCCCGATCGACCTGACCCGCGCCGGCGACGACTTCTACGCCCTGATGGTGGCCAACTCCTACTTCGGCGAGCACCGCACGTTCAACGGGCTGCTGATGAACAAGATGCGGGGGCAGCGCGGCCTCAACTACGGCGATTACTCCTACATCGAGAACTTCATCCAGGACGGCGGGTCGCGCCTGCCCGTCCCCAACATCCCGCGCAGCCGGCAGTTCTTCAGCATCTGGATCCGGCCGGTGCCGCACCACAACGCGCACTTCGCCCTGCGGCAGGCAATCCGCGAGCTGCACGTCCTGGTCGACGAGGGGCTGTCGGAGGAGGACTTCGAGGCGACGCGCGAGTTCCTGCTGAACTACTCGAAGCTCTACGTGCAGACGACCAGCCGGCGGCTCGGCTATCACATGGACTCGGCGGCCTACGGCGCCGGCTACTTCATCGACGAGATCCAGCGGCGCCTCACCGCGCTGACCGTCGACGACGTGAACGCGGCGATCCGCCGCCACCTGCAGTACGACGACCTGGCCATCGCCGTCGTCACGCGCGACGCCGAGACGTTCCGCGACGCGCTGCTGGCCGGCGAGCCCTCGCCGCCGACCTACAACACGGTGGTGACGGAGGAGATCCAGGCGGAGGATGCGTTGATCGAAGGCTTCGAGCTGGCCATCGACCCGGACCGCGTGCGGGTGGTGCCGGTGGAGGAGATGTTCCGCGCCGTCTCGGGCGGATAAGAGCCTGCGGGCGCCCGCAAGCGCGCCGGGACTGCACGTCGACAGAACGCGGTGCGGCGGCGAAACCGCGGCAGGGCCGACGTCGACCCACTACGAAGAGCTTCGTACAAGCGCCGTTCCTGTTCGGTCTGCGAGAGATCGGTCACGCAGTTCGCGAAGAGATTCGCGGCGAGGCTTCGGCCAGGGCGAGTTCGTTCAGCGCGCCCTGCCGATACCCCACCGGGTCGACCTCCACCTCCCGGAAGCCGGCCGCGCGGAAGCGGGTAGTTACGTCGGCCAGCAGCGCGGCATCGCGGAAGCGCACGACCTCCTCGGGCGCGACCTCGATTCGGGCGCGCTCGCCGAAGTAGCGGACGCGGCAGACCGTGAACCCGTGCTCGCGCAACACCCGCTCGCACGCCGCCACCTGCGTCAGCCGCGCCGGCGTGATGGCGGTGCCGTACGGGAAGCGGCTCGACAGGCAGGCGAGGGCCGGCTTGTTCCAGACCGGCAGCCCGAGCCGGCGCGCCGCTTCCCGGATATCGGCCTTCGTGAAACCGGCATCGTCCAGCGGTGAGCGGACGCCGTGCTCCTTCGCGGCCTGCCGTCCCGGCCGATAATCGCCGCGGTCGTCCACGTTGAACCCGTCGACCACCCGGTAGTCTCCGAGGCCTCCCGCCTCGCGAACCGCCCGGCCGTAGACTTCGACCTTGCAGAAGTAGCAGCGGTTCACCGGGTTGGCCGCGTAGCGCGGATCGTCGACTTCCACCGTGTCGACCAGCAGATGGCGGGCGCCGAGCCGCTCGGCGAGCCGGCGCGCCGCCGTGCCTTCCTCGGGAGCGAGACTCGGGGAGACCGCGGTCAGGGCCACGGCGCGATCTCCCAGGACGCCGATTGCCTCGGCGAGCAGGTAGCCCGAATCGACGCCGCCGGAGAAGCAGACGACCACCCGGTCCAGATCGGTCAGCAGGCGGCGAAGGTGGGCGATCTTGGCGTCCAGGGTCGTCATGGCGTCATAATCACCGGTCACCGTTCCCTCGTCGCGGACCCGCTGGCCGGCGCCGTCGTCGAGGAGCGTGGCCGCGCCGGTCCGGCCGGAGCAATCCGTCTCCAGTAGTGTAGCGTTACGCATCCACCACGGCTTCGCCGCGAGCTTCCGGTCATCCCGATGCCCGATCCGATCCAGACCACGACACTGCTGCTCGGGACCGCCGCCTCGTTGGCGGTCGTCCACACGCTGCTCGGGATCGACCACTCGCTCCCCTTCGTCGCCCTCGGCCGCGCCCGGGGCTGGGCGCTCGGCCGCACGCTGCTGGTCTCCGCGTTGTGCGGCGCCGGCCACGTCGCCTCTTCGGTCGTCATCGGCGCGGTCGGGGTCGCCCTCGGCATTGCCACCGACGCGCTGCTGTGGCTCGAGTCGGCGCGCGGGGAGCTGGCCGCGGCGCTGCTGATCGGATTCGGTCTCACCTACGCGGCGTGGGCCGCCTGGAGGGGATTGCGTGGCGGAAGCGGCGTGCGCCTGGCCCACGCGCCCTCGGGCGCCGACCGCGTGACGCCGTGGGCGCTGTTCATCGTGTTCGTGCTCGGCCCGTGCGAGCCGCTCATCCCGCTGATGGTCGTGCCCGGCATGGCTCGCGACTGGCTTGCGGTGGCCGCCGTCGTCGCGGTTTTCGGGCTACTCACGGTTGGAGCGATGCTGCTGGCGGTCGTTGCCGCCTGGCGCGGGGTCGAGGCGCTCGGCGCCGGTCGTATCGGCCGGCACGCGGATGTCGCGGCCGGCCTCGTCGTCGCGGCGAGCGGCGCCGCCGTGCTCTTCCTGGGGCTGTAGGCCGCCCATCCGGACACGGACATGCTCTACGACATCCTGCTGATCACGATCGGATTCGCCCTGGTCGCCAAGGGGGGCGATCTGTTCGTGGACTCCAGCGTCAACATCGGCCGTGCCCTCCGGATTCCCCGTTTCGTCATCGGCGGGACGCTGGTGAGCCTGGCCACCACCGGACCGGAGCTGGTCGTCTCGGCGACGGCCGCGACGATGGGGGACTCCGGCATCGCGCTGGGCAACGCCGTCGGTTCCTGCATCTGCAACATCGGGTTGATCGTCGGGACGGTGGCGCTGATCATGCCGGTGCAGGTCGACAGGCCGGACTTCGTCCGCCGGGCCTGCTGGATGGTCGGCGGCGGCCTGCTCGTCGTCGGGTTCTCCTGGGACCTGTCGATGGACCGGATGTACGGCGGGGTGCTGCTGGGGCTGGCCGTCGGCTATCTGGGTTGGGACCTGCTGGGCATCCTGCGCTCGCGGCGCGAGTCCGGGGAGGAGGCGGAGGGCGGGGACGCCGCCAGCGGGTTGGCGAAGGCGGTCGGCTGGTTCGCCGTCGGTGGAGCGTGCGTTCTGGCGGGCAGCTATCTGCTCGTCGAATCGGGCCAGGGGTTGGCCCGTGCGCTGGGCGTGCCGTCGTCCATCATCGGCTTCTCGGTCATCGCCATCGGGACGTCGCTGCCCGAGCTCGTAACCGGCGTAACCGCGGCGCGCAAGGGCGTGCCCGACCTGTCGCTGGGGAACATCATCGGGGCCAACGTCCTGAACCTGCTGCTCATCGTCGGCCTGTCCGGGACGATTCAGCCGCTGGTCCTAGATCGGTTCAGCCAGTGGTACGGATTCCCCTGGCTCGGCATCTTCTTCCTGACCATCGTCGGGGTGGTGCTCAAGAACGGCGTCGTCCGCCGCGCGGCGGGCATCGGCCTGCTGATGCTCTACGCGCTGTACACAATCGGGCTCGTGTCGGTGCCGGCGTTGGGGTGATCAGCGCTACGGATGAACGGAAGAGTATGATCGGTCCGCGCATGCTGCGCATGCGGAGAGGCAGTGGGGATTGACAGTCATGCTTGAGAGACTGCGTGTACGCAACTTCCGGGGCTTGAACGACGTGACCGTCGACAAACTAAGCGGGATCAATCTCGTGACCGGCCGGAATAACGCCGGCAAGACTACCCTGATCGAAGCGATCCTGCTGTTGGTCGGAGCGGCCAACGCGCGCATGGCGTTCAATTCGCATGTGATCCGGGGGTTCAGGCAGGGTGTGCCGCCGCGGTGGGTGGCCGACACCTATTGGAAGCCCCTTTTCTCACGGCTGGACACCAACACGATTCCCGAAGTCTCCGGTTTCCATTCCGCGGTCGGTGACATGAAGCTGACGATCCAGTGGGAACGGGCGTCTAAAGAGGAGTTCTCTCGCGATGGAATCAAGGAGGCGCTGGCGACGGGTGCTCCAGAGAAGCGTTCTCTGAAATTCGTCTACGAAGATCCGAATGTTGGGAAGATCGAAAGCGAAGCGCATGAGACCACGGACAAAATCGACGTCGACCAGAGCGACAGATACGTCCCGCTCAAGGTGGAAATTCTCCAGCCTGGAGAAGGAAACGTCAACGAAGACGCCGTAGCGTTGGGACAGTTGAGGATGCAGAAGCGCGGAGAGTTGATCCTGGACGCTCTCCGCCTAGTGGAGCCCAGACTCGAAAGCATCGAAGATAATTCTTCCAGTGGGGCACCTATGATCTGCGTGGACATCGGGTTGCCGGAGCTGGCGCCGTTGCCGGTGATGGGCGCGGGTATGACGCACGTCGCCCGCATCGTCCTGGCTGCTGCGACGGCGGCGGGTGGGGTTGTGCTGGTGGACGAAATCGAGAACGGCCTGCATCACTCGGTTCTGCCGGACGTATGGCGCGTGATCGCGAAGGCAGCCGAGCAGTTCGATGTGCAGATATTCGCGACGACGCACAGCTATGAATGTGTGGAAGCGGCTCGCGAGGCTCTCGGATCGGATGGCTTTCGACTGCATCGTCTCGAGGTCGTCGACGACATGACGCGTTGTGTGACCTATGATGCCGATGCCGTTGATGGGGCGATTCGTCACAACATGGAAGTTCGATAGCCATGGCGACGATAAGGATAGAGAGTGCGTTTCAGCTTCTTGTAGAGGGCAACGATCCACGCAATTTCTTCGAGAAGTCGTCGAACACCTCGACCTTGCGGGCATTCAGGTGCAGAACTTCGGCGGCGTTGACGAACTGAAGAGATTCCTGAAGGGGTTCGTAAGGTCGCCTGGATTCAAGCGCGTGGGGCGCATAGGGATCGTTCGTGACGCCGAACGGCGCCTCGACAAAGGGGCGCCGGCTGAGAAGAAACCGCCGGCTGCCTCGAGTGCGTTCCAGAGTGTGCAGTCTTCGCTTCGCGCCGCCGGGTTGCCGGCGCCGAATCGACCGGGGGAAGAGACTGGGACGGCGCCTGCCGTGAGCGTGTTCGTTTTGCCTGGAGGCGCCGACGATGGAATGCTCGAAACGCTGCTGTGCAGGACCTTCGCCGGTACCGAGATGGAGCGCTGCGTCAATGCGTTTCTGCAATGCGCCGAAGAGTCAGGCAGTCCCATTCACCGGCGCGACAAGTCGAGAGCGCACGCCTGGCTGGCGACCAGACAGGACCCGCACGTATCGGTGGGCGTGGCGGCGCAGAAGGACTATTGGGACTTCGACCACGAGGCGTTCGATGGCGTGCGTCGATTTCTGAGGGCCTTGGCGCAGGAGCGGCCTGCGACATAGAGACGGGCGCGCCCCGGCGACGTACATGTTGCGGAGCGTGCTGCCGTTCGGCAGGGCGCCGGCAGTGCTCCGTAGCGACCTTCGCGGCCGGGCGTCCTCTCAGGGCCAGAGATCGCCGAGGCTGAAGGTGATCGCATCGAAGGGGCGAATGCGCACCGGATCGGCGTCCTTGGCGGTCGCGATCAGCACCCAGTGTCCTTCACGCATCTCGAACGCCTCCAGGGTGCGGTCGGCCGGCTCCACGAGCCACAGGTGTCCCACCCCTTCGCGGGCATAGATCGGACGCTTGCCATGCAGGTCGAGCTTGCGCGTCGAAGGCGAGAGCACTTCGCACACCCAGTCCGTCGCCAGGGTGACGTACGCCGCGTCGGGATAGTCGGGCATCCGCTCCCGGCGCCACCCCGCCAGGTCGGGCACCAGGACGTCCTCGCCGAAATGCAGCTCGGGCTCGTCGATGATCCACCACCCGCCCGGACCGCCGCGGCCCCTGTCGAAGGGTCCCGTGAGCTCGCCGCCCAGACGAGAGCGCGCCAGCGCATGCGGCATGGCCGGCCGCGGTTGGGTGTGCAGCGTCCCATCGACGATCTCGGCCACTCGATGCGCCGGGGCGTCGAGCACGTCCTGGTAGGTGGCCCGGGGGGGCGCGTCGGACGTGCCGCGCCGGGCCGCGGCGTCCGCGCCGTTCATCGCCCTCTCCTTCGCGTCCGCCGGGAATGACGGAGAGCGCACATGTCGAGGACGTCGCGGGATGCCCGCTTGCGGGCGGGTCCGCTTCCGCGCATGAGAGTCAGCTTACCCGATGCGTGACGGCAGGCGTAATCGGTTCCCCGGTACGATGGCGGCGGCGTCGAACGGGCGGCCGGGGCAGAGGGCGTGGACGGTGGTGTCCGCGGTAGCGACACCTGCGGCCAGGTGGCGGGCCGCGCGGCGCGCCGCCCTTGGCGTCAGGCCAGCAGTTCGCCGCGCAGGACGGTGACCGCCTGACCGGACAGCATGACCCGGTCGCCGCGAACGACGACCCTGACGAGGCCGCCGCGCTCGGACGCCTGCCACGCCGTGAAGGTATCCCGGCCGAGTCGGCGCTGCCAGTAGGGTCCCAGGCAGCAGTGCGCGGAGCCGGTCACCGGATCCTCGTCGATGCCGGTGCGGGGGGCGAAGTAGCGCGACACGAAATCGAAGCCGTCGGTCGCGGCCCGCGCCGTTACGATGACGCCGCGGGCGTCGATCTCCCCGAGGCGCCGGAAGTCCGGGGCCAGACCGCGCAGCGTCGTCTCCGCGTCGACTTGGACGAGGTAGTCGAAGCGGTTGCGCCCGACGTAGGTCGGCTCGGTCCCGAGCGCATCGGCCAGACCGTCCGGAACGGCGGCCGGCTCGTCCGGTTCGGCCGGGAAATCCATCTCGATCCACCCGTCGCGCAGGACCGCCGACAAGCGGCCGGAACGGGTGCGGAAGACGGCCGGCGCGTCCGGCGCGAGGTGGTGCTGTTCCCACAGCAAGTGGGCGCTCGCCAGCGTGGCGTGGCCGCACAGGTCGACCTCGACCGCGGGGGTGAACCAGCGCAGGTCGAACGCGCCGTCGTCGCGGCGCACCAGGAACGCGGTCTCCGAGAGGTTCATCTCGCGCGCCACCCGCTGCATCCACGATGCTTCGGCCGGGGTGGGCAGCAGGCACACGGCGGCCGGGTTGCCGCCGAAGGGCTCGCCGGTGAACGCGTCGACCTGGGTTATGGTCAGCGGCAACGAGATCGCTCCTGATTCAGGATATCCCGGGCCGCGCGGGAGATACATCGAACCGCCGGGAACAGCGGGCCGCGAGGCATCGTCATGCAATTGGTGGAGTCGCGGTGAGGCGGGCGACGTTGCGTCCGCGGTGTCTCCACCGGCGGATATGGAAGAACAGCGGCGCTCCGCCGCGTGTCACCCACGGCGGACATCCAGTGGTCAGCGGATGACACGGGAGGTTCCTCGTACATCGTCACGTCGGCCCTCCGCCGCGGTGCGCTCGCGGTCGACGCCCGGTACGTCCCTTGCAATGCCAGAATCCGGAACGAGGATGCCGGTGTTCCCGACGGGACGACCGTGCATGATTGGCGCATGACGATCGACGGTTGGGAGGCTACATGATGCAGGGACCCTGCAGGAATACATGGCGAGCCCTGGCCATCCTCGCTCTGCTCGCGGCCGATCCGCCGGCGGCCGGCGCCCAGGACGAGGACAACGAGCTCGACCGCTTCATGGAGCAGGTGCTGGAGCAGCGCGAGCGGAACGCGGCGGTGCGGTTGCAGTACGTGCTCGACGAGCAGTCGCAGTTTCGCCTCACCGGACCCGGGGGCGCGGCGTTGTGGGGTTTCCGCGGCGAGTACACCTGGTACGAGCGCGATGGTTTCTTCGTGCGGAGCCCCGTCCGTGTCGACGGCGTGACCATCGACGAGGAGCGCCGGCGCGCGTACGAGGCCGACTGGCTGCGGCGGGAGCAACGGCGCAGCGAGCGCCGCCGGGACGAGCGCAGGTCGCCCACCCGCGCGTCGCGGCGTTCGACCCGCGACAACGTGCGCATTGCGGTCGAGCGCCTGTGGAACGCCCGGCTCGAGGGCGAGTTGCTCGACGCGATCGCCGAGCAGGCCCGGACGTGGGGCGACGACCACGCCGCGATCACGGAGGCGGCCGACCGGATCCTGGAGGCGCTCGGCGGCATGCCGGCGGTCGGGTTCGACCGCGCCGTCGAGCGGGCGCGGGACGGGTTCGCGATGCTGGAAGCCGGCCGGCTGCTCCCCGACGAGGTGGCGGGCATGCTCGGCCGCGCGATCGCGCAGGTCGCGCCGGCCGCGCCGGCGGCGACGGACGAGGAGTTCGCCCGGTTCCTGGAGCTGTTCGACCTGGCCGTGCAGTTCGACCTGGCGCTGGCGCAGGTGGACACCACGCCGGCGGAGACGCACGCGGACCCGGCCGTGGCCCGGGTTCGCGCTGCCGCGCTCGTCGAGCGCCGTCGTGCGCTGGCGGCGTCGGCCGGAGGGGCCGGCGGACCGGATGTCCAGGAGCCGCCGGCCGCGAATCCTGCCTGGGGCGGCCTCGAGCCGCGCTTCGTTTCCGACGCGTACTTCCTCGATTTCGAGTTCGAGCCGGGCAACTACTACCTGGTCGGCCGCGAGACGCTGGACGGACAGGACGTGCTGCGGATCGAGTACTACCCCGAGCAGATGTTCACCGGGGAGCGCGACGAGACGGACTCGGATCCGGACCGGGGCGGCGACGGTCGCGACGAGGAGGCGGCCATGAACAAGACGAGCCTCGTCACGCTCTGGATCGATCCGGTGCAGCACCAGATCGTGCGCTACACCTTCGACAACCTCGGCTTCGACTTCCTGCCGGGGCGCTGGCTGTTCCGCCTGGACGATCTGACCGCGTCGATGACCATGCGCCAGCCGTTTCCGGGCGTCTGGCTGCCGGCGCGCATCGACATGCGCGCCGCGCTGTCGCTGGCGACCGGCCGTTACGAAGTCGCCGGCACGCGCACGTACGACAACTATCGCGAGGCCGAGACAGGCGGGCGCGTGCGAACGGTCGGGTCGGACTCGAGCGGACTGGATGTGCCGCGATGACGCCCGGCGGCGGCAGGCGACGCGACCATGTTCACGGCAGACGCCGGCGGCGCGCGAGGGTCGCGACCGCGAGGCGCTGCGCACGGCCTGGCGCGGTCACGAGGCCTCCGATGATTCTGCCGCGGCCGGCCGGCCGTTCAGCCGCCGCCTGCGCCGCGGCCGCGATCTGTCTCACGCTCACGCCAGGGGTTTGCGCTGCAGGAAATGGCTCCGGTGCACGCGGCGCCGTGCCGGCCGCGCCAGGCGTGCTCGTCCAGGGGTCGGCGCCGGAGACCGTGGTCGACCTGCGGGTGCACGGCAACCACTCCATCCCGGACGATGCGGTGCTGGCGCTGGCCGGCGTCGCCGTCGGCGACGCCGTCGATGCCGGTGTCGCCGATGCCGTCATGTTGCGGCTCGAAGCCAGCGGGCGTTTCGAGTCGGTGGAAGTCCGCAAGCGGTATCGCTCGCTGGTCGCGACGGATCGGATCGCGCTGATCATCGTGGTGCGGGAACGGCCGCGCGCGTCGATCCGGAACCCGGTGGTGCGGTCGTTCGCCCGCCTCGCCGGGCAGTCCATGTTCCTGCCGGTCCTTCGCTACGACGAGGGCTACGGGATGTCGTACGGGGCGCGGTTCAGCTTCGTGGACGTCCTGGGGCAGGGGAGTCGGGTCTCGGTACCGGCAACGTGGGGCGGCGACAAGCGGGTGGCGCTGGAGGTGGAGCGACCGCTGGCCGGCGGCGTGGTCGACCGCGTGCGGGGCGGCGGATCGCACGGACGCCGGACGCACCCGTATTTCGGGGTCGAAGATCGACGGACGCGGGTCTGGATGGGCGTCGATCGCGAGCTGGAGCTCGGGCTTCGAGCAGGTGCGGAGGCGGCCTGGGAAGAGGTCGGGTTCCTCGGATGGCCCGATCGGTTGACGCGGCTGTCGGTCGGCCTGGCGTACGACGGCGTCTCGGCCGGCGCCTTCCCGCGCGACGACGTCAGGCTGCGGGCCGCGGTCGAGCGGATCGGCATCGCGGGACGATCGGGCTCCGTCATCCGGCCGCACATCGATGTCCAGGCGTTCAAGGGGGTGGGAGGGCAGGCGGTTCTGGCGGCGCGCGTCCTGTTCGAGGGGGCCTCCGCGGCGTTGCCGCCCTACGAGAAGGCTTTGCTCGGTGGGGGTGGCAACCTGCGCGGGTGGCGGGTCGGCGCACGGGTGGGAGACCGGCTCGCGGCGGCGTCGGTCGAGCTCCGGCTGCCGCTCGGCTCGCCGGTTTCCATGGGGAACGCCGGGGTGCGCGTCTTCTACGACACGGCGGCAGCCTACGACGCCGGCGGGTCGGTCCGCGACCAGCGGTTCCTGAAGGGGGCCGGCGGGGGCGTCTTTCTCACCGTCCCGTTCGGGAGCCTGCACCTCGACCTCGGCCACGATTTTCGTGGGTCGGTGCGGATCCACGCCGGCGCGGGGCTCGGCTTCTGAGACGGCCTCGGTCGCCGGACGGCCATCGTATCGTGCGCCCGAGCGCCCCGAAACGCCTCGCAGGCTCGGCGTTTCGGCCCATCCCCCCGCTCCATGACCTTGCGCCTCGGTACTTCGCTTCGCTGCGTTCTGCGGCGCAAGCTCCTGGCCGCCGCACCCGCGGCGCTATAATCCGCCGTGCCCGCCGACGGACGCTTCCGCACCTTCCTCTTCGACCTGGACGGGACGCTCATCGATTCGATTCCGCTCATCATGGCGTCGTTCCGCCACACGATGCGGACGCACCTGGGAAACGTGCCCGACGATGCCGCCTGGCGGGCCGGCTTCGGCACGCCGCTCCGGCCGCAGCTCCGCAAGTTCGCGCGGGATGACGAGCATGCCGCTCGGATGGTGGAAACCTACCGCGCCTACACCGACACGCATCACGACCGGCTTCTGAAGTCCTACGGCGGAATCGACGGCGCGCTCGGGACACTGCGCGGCGCGGGCGCGCAACTGGCCGTCGTCACCAGCAAGACGCGCGCGCTGGCCTGGCGCGGACTCAGGGGTTGCGGGCTCGACGAGTACTTCGGCGTCCTGATCGGCGCGGACGACGTATCGCAGCACAAGCCGCACCCGGCGCCGGTGCTGGCGGCCCTCGACCGCCTCTCGGCCAGCCGGGCCGACACGGTCTTCATAGGCGACTCGCCGCACGACATCGAGGCCGGTCGCGCCGCCGGGGTCCGGACCGCCGCGGCGCTGTGGGGGCCGTTCCCGCGCGAAACGCTGGCGCCGGCGTTGCCGCATCACTGGCTCGCCGAGCCGGCCTGCATCGCCGCTCTTGCACGGTGAGGGAGCTCGACTTCGATACCATTCCGGCCATGGAATCGCACTCGACGATGAATCCCATGCTGCCCCCCGGCTACGAGGCCTATGCCTACGAGGATCCCTTCGAGGATCACGTTGGACCTCTGGGTTACAGGATCGACGGGAACCGGATCTCGTTCGCGTTCCAGGCGGACGGCCGGCACGCCAACACCGGCGGCACGCTGCACGGCGGCATGCTGATGACCTTCGCCGACTTCGCGCTCTGCCTGACCGCGGTCTGGGATCAGCCGGGCGAGAAGTGCGTGACCGTGTCGTGCAATTGCGAGTTCGTGGCGGCCGGCGAGCCGGGGACATTGATCGAGGCGGCCGGGGAAGTCGTGCGCCGGACGCGTTCGCTGACGTTCGTGCGCGGGCAGATCTTCACCGGCGACAGGGTTCTCATGAACTACAGCGCGATCGTCAAGCGCATTCCGGGCGGCCGTGAGCCGGCCGCGGGCTAGTGGTCCGTCACGCCCCAGTCTTCGGACACGGACATGCAGTGGAAGCGTGTCGACCCGCCGTCGTTCATTCGGTGGTCCGTCACGCCCCAATCTTTGGACACGGACATGGGGTCTACGACGCGCAATCGTTGACGATCACGGCACCGCGCATCCGAACACTCAGTCGTGCCGCAGCACCAGCAGCCCGCGCCGCGGGCAGGGTGCCGGCGCGGACGACGCCGGAAGGGAGTCTGCGCTGCGGAAACTGCCCCGACGACGCTGGATGGCGACCTATAATTCGCACCTGACCGCTCTCTGGATTGGAGGAAACGATGATGCGCGATCGCAACGTTCCCGTCGGCGCCATGGCTTGTGCGCTCGTTCTCGTCCTGTCCTGCGCCGTCACCCCCGCGGTCGCCCAGAACGGGGCGGTCGACGGGCAGTGGCGCGCCTACGCCGCCGACCTCGGCGCGACGAAGTACTCGCCGCTCGATCAGATCGATGCCGGCAACGTGGATCAGTTGCAGATCGCCTGGACGCGTCCCACGGTCGACCAGTCGATTCTCGACGTGGTTCCGAACCTCGGCTACAACAACGCCAACCGCTCGACGCCGCTGATGGTCGACGGCATCGTCTACGCGCCGAACGCGGTCGGCCTGGTCGAGGCGTGGGATCCGGCGACCGGCGAGACCATCTGGGTGCAGCAGCCGTTCGAGGAAGGGCCGGCGGGTTTCCGGGGGGCGGGGCACCGCGGCATCGCGTTCTGGACCGACGGGACCCAGCGGCGCATCATCGCCCACCGCGGCGAGTGGCTCTACGCGCTCGATCCGGCGACCGGCGAGCCCTATCGCGACTTCGGCGACAACGGCCGCGTCGACTTGAAGACCGGCCTGGCCGAGGGAGCGCGCTACCGCTGGGGCGGCGCCCCGACGGTCGTCCGCGACACGATCGTGATGGGCCAGTCGATGGGCGACACGTTCTTCACCAAGGAGGACATCCGCGGCGACGTGCGCGCGTTCGACGTCCGCACCGGCGAACTGAAGTGGGTCTTCCACACCATCCCGCAGGCCGGCGAGTACGGCACCCACACCTGGGGCGACCGCTCCTGGGAGTACAGCGGCCACGCCCCGGTCTGGTCGCTGTTCGCCGCCGACGAGGAGCTCGGCTACGTCTACATGCCGACCTCCTCGGCCACCAACGACATGTACGGCGGGCACCGGCCCGGCGATAACCTGTTCTCGCAGTCGATCGTCTGCGTCGACGTCGAGACGGGCGAGCGCGTCTGGCACTACCAGCTCGTCCACCACGGCCTGTGGGACTACGACATCCCGGCCGCACCGATCCTGGCCGACCTCACCGTCGACGGGCGGGACATCGAGGCGGTGATCCAGATCACCAAGCAGGCCTTCGCCTTCGCGTTCGACCGGGTGACCGGCGAGCCGATCTGGCCGATCGAGGAGCGTCCGGTGCCGCAGTCGAACACCCCGGGCGAGGTGACCTCCCCGACGCAGCCGTTTCCGACGAAGCCGCCGGCGTTCGACCGCCAGGGTGCGACGGTCGAGAACCTGATCGACTTCACGCCGGAGCTGCGCGAAGAGGCGCTGGAGATCGTCGAGCGCTACACCATCGGCCCGATGTTCACGCCGCCGTCGGTGCGCGGCGCCGGGCCCAACGACAACCAGGGGACCATCCAGCTCCCGGGCTCGCAGGGTGGGGCGGACATCCAGGGCGCGGCGTTCGATCCGGAGACCAACTACCTCTACATTCCGTCGATCACCTCGCCGTTCGTCGCCGACATCCTCGAGGGCAATCCCGACCGGACCAACCTGGCCTACATCAAGGGGACACGCCAGTGGATCGGCGGTCCGCGCGGGCTGCCGCTCTTCAAGCCGCCCTACGGCCGCGTCACCGCCTTCGACATGAACACCGGCGAGGAGGTGTGGATGGTGCCGAACGGCTACGGGCCGACCGACCATCCCGCCATCGCGCACCTGAACCTCGGCCGCCTCGGGTCGCCCGGCCGGCCGGGGCCGCTGCTGACGAAGACGCTGCTCTTCCTCGGCGAGGGGTCGGACGTCGGCATCCAGGCGGGCGGCCGCGTGATGGACGGCATGCCGCTGAACATCGTGACCAACTACGGCGAGCCCTGGTTCCGCGCCTACGACAAGGCGACCGGCGACGTCGTCTGGGAGATGGAGCTCGAGGCGGGCCAGACCGGCGTGCCGATGACCTACCTGCACGAGGGCAGGCAGTACGTCGTCGTGCCGATCGGCGGCCGCGAGGTGCCCGGCCAGTGGGTCGCGCTCAGCCTGCCGTAGCTTCGGCAGATTCGATTCGAATTGTCGGGATCGCGTAGCGTGACGCCGGCGGCACCCGTAGTGTCGCCGGCTTTCTTTTCGGGACCACCGCCATGGTGACGAGACTCTACGTCGACAATTTCCGGTGCCTGGTCAACTTCGAGTTGAAGCTCGACGAGACGAACGTCCTTCTGGGCGCCAACGGCAGCGGCAAGACCTCGGTCCTGGATGTGCTGCGCCGGATTCAGGATCTCGTAGCGCGGGGAGCCAGAATCGAAGAGGTGTTCTCGACCGGCGATCTATCGCTGATCCAGGATCACGACGTACAGCACATCGAGCTCGACCTGGAGATAGACGGCAGTTCCTACCGTTACGTTCTGGGCATCCAGCATGATCGTGGGCGCCGAAGAATGCGGATCGGCGACGAGACTCTCCATCACGACGACAAGCCGATTTTCTCGTTCCGGGACGGCACCGCCCAGCTATACCACGACGACTACGCGAAGGGGCCTTCATATCCCTTCGACTGGTCTCGTTCGGGCGTCGGTGCGCTGAACGCGAGAGAGGACAACCGGAAGCTGACCAGGTTCAGGCACGGGCTGGCCGATATGGTCATTGCCAGTCCCTGTCCACCCCTCTTCGAACCGGAAACCAGAACCGAAGACGAGTTTCTCGAACCGTTGATGCAGAACTTCGTCGGCTGGTACCGGCACGCCGCCCAGGAGAGGATGCGCGGTATCGGGGCGGTATTCGAGGCGCTCGGCGAGGCGCTCCCGGGCTTCGATTCCATCAGCTTGACCGAGTCGGGCGAGAACTCGCGCGCCCTGAAGGTGGACTTTCGCCGAGCGGCCGACGGGCGCCCGCCCGACCGCTACGGTCTCGATCAGCTCTCGGACGGCCAAAGAGCGCTCATCGCATTGTATTGCCTTCTTTTCCTGTCCAGGAGCCGGCGCACGTCGTTGTTCCTCGACGAGCCCGACAACTACCTCGCGTTGCGCGAGATTCAGCCGTGGCTGGTCGCCGTGGCAGAGCGTTGCGGAGACACGTTGGAGCAGGCGGTCCTCGTTTCTCATCATCCCGTCACCATCGACTACCTGGCCGGTGCGAAGGGCAGATGGTTCTATCGTGACGCAAACGGCCCGGTGCGCGTCAGCAACGAGCCGGAGCGGACGGTCGGTGGGATCTCCCTTTCGGAAACCGTGGCCCGAGGCTGGGACAAGAAGCCGGATGATGACGGCCGCGATGATGACGAGCGGCCCGGGCGACGGGTTGTGGTGCGGAAGTGAACTTGTGAGTGGGGTCCGGATCATCCTCCTCTGCGAAGACTCGCAGACGGATACGTTCGTGCGCCGATTTCTGAAGCGCCGCAACTTCCAGGGCCGGGACATCGATACACGTCCGCTGCCGGCGGGCCGCCAGTCCGGTGAGCAATGGGTACGAGAACGGTATCCGGACGAGTTGAAAGCCATCCGCGAGATACAGAATGCCTACCTGATTGTCGTCACGGATGCGGACAGGAATTCGACCGCGGAGCGCCGGGCGCAACTCGACGCGGCGTGCGACGAGAAACAGGTTCCGAGGAGAGGCGACGGTGATCGGGTTCTCGTTATCGTCCCGCGCAGGAACATCGACACGTGGCTCCACTACCTTGGCGGCGGAACCGCGGTCGACGAGACCGTGAGGCACCCGCGGTTGAGGCGCGAGAGTCGCTGCGTGACTCATGCGAACGTGCTGTACAGGATGTGTCACGAGACGCAGAGACTCGACGAAGACGCTCCGCCGTCACTGCGGGAGTCGTGCGGGGAGTACCGCCGTCTCCAGAGATGACCCGTCGTCAGCGGCCACCTCTCAATAGTCCGGGAGCGGTGCTGCGCCGGCAACGTGGCGTTCGAGGGCGAGGAGCGCTTCCTTTACCGGGATTCCGCCGCTGTAGCCGGTGAGCGCCCGTCGGCGCCGATCGCCGGCCGGAAACACGTCCGGGTCGCGTAGCGCCCGCTTGGCGATGTACTCCGCGGTCCAGCGCCGACCAGGGCGATGCCGGCGCCGCCGAGCGAAGCGCGCTGCGTCCGCTCGAACTCGATCCGCGCCCACTGATCGTCGAGGATCGCGAGTAGCTCGGCGTCCTGTGCCGTCGCCAGATCGCGTTGCGACTGGTGCTTCCCACGCCGCTGCGCGGCATGACCGCGTCCGACGAGGCCATCGACGACGACCTGCTGGCGGCCGACTCCCCGCCGCGATCCGAACGGGCGTCAGAAGCTGTCCGTCGCGCCATTTGCGGCGTCGAGCAGCCTCGGCACGCGGCTGTGCTGCTCGATCCACGCCCGCACGTCAGGCGACATCCACCCGGTCACCTCAAGGATGCGGTCGTGGTCCTCGCGCAAGGGCCTCGCGAAGACCGGTTCGTGGTGCGCGATCCGGTTCCGAAGCGCGCGTAGCGCGACCAGCGGCGCGTGGGCCTGTCGGCGCGTCAGGGGCGTGCGGTGGGGAAACGCGTCGCGGAGCGCCGGCCGCCAGAGCGTCTTCTCGTAGTCGGCCTTGCGGCCGACTCGTTCGGTGCGGCCTCCGGCGCTGAGCAGCGCGACCCAGAAGCCGAACGGGAGCGTCGCCACCACCCGAGAAGGAGTTGCTGTATGGCGGGCGCGCTGCGCGGTTGTCCTCGCGTCGGCAATCCGCTCGTGAGCCCCCCGGTCGAGTCCGGCCGCCGGACTGTCGTACCACTCCTCGCCGTAACGCGCGGCGAGCTCGCGGTGCATGGCGTTCCGCAGGGCGATCTCGAGCGCCTGGAGCGGCCCGTAGAACGCGGCGCACATCGCCGTGTTCCACGTATAGAGCCGCACCGCCTGCTTCCGGTCCTCCCGCGCGGCCCGGAGGTAGGTGCCCATGCGATCTGGAGAGAACGCCGCCTCCAGGCGGTTGAGGAGGTCGCCTTCGGCGAAGCTCTTGACTCCTCTCCCCGGTCGCGCTACGGTCGGAGGGTACGCCCCGGGTCCGCCTCTGCCTTCGGGTATGCGCCCGGGGTTCAGTTTTTCACTTCCTGCCACTCCACCCCCTCCCACCCCTCGGGCGCCGCACAGCGGTACGTTTCTGCCTGTACCTCGAACCGGTCGACCCCGGCGATCACGAAGACGTCCCCGCCCAGCTCTGCGACTTCGTTACGAATGTGGCGGAGCATCTTCGACGCCGAGCCGGAAACGTGGCGGCCCGCACGCATTCCCCGGGTGCCCCCTTCCGCGAAGCCCGTCAAGTCGCCGACGGTCGCCGCAGCGACCCGCGCGCCCTTGTCATCGGCCTCGACAACGCCCAAGAACGTGCACTCCGCCCGGACGGTCGGTCCCAGCAGCGCCCCAGCCTCCCGCACTTGAGCACCGGCCGGTGTCAACCGTGCCGCGCAGCCGACCATCAGCACAGCCACCCCGAACCACAAAGCCCTACTCATCGCGCCTCCCGTCTCCGCGGAATTGAATCCTGTAGACCGCCATCAGCAACTCCCCTGCGAACCGTAGCGCCTCCGCCGGGCGGAGGTGCAGATGCTTTCACATCCGCCCATCCCGCTCGCGTCCCTCTCGCTCGATTCGGACCACCGCCAGGAGTCGATCCCGTCCCTTGAACCGGCCGCCGTGCACTTCAAGCCGCCGCCCGTCCGTGTCTCTGATCGCCGCCACGGTCTACCTCCAGAGCCGTCAGTCGATGCGAATGACCAGAGGTTCGCCCAGCGCATCGGCAGCTTGGCGCAGAAGCCGCTGTTCGAAGTCAGGCCGATCGACACCGTCTCGGTCATCGCCTTCGACCCAAAAAGCGTGCAGCGCGTCCGGACATGCCGCCAGAGCCTTCAAGTCGGGAAACGTTAGGTACGTCGCCCCCTCGTCGTCGCTCCCACCAAGCCCGCGCCAATCCCGGTACACGACGAGCTTGCCCGTCAATCTCGCGGGTGGCTTCGACCTGTTGTCGGAAGATCAGCTTGCGATTCTTCGGATCGACGCTCTCCGACTTGTACCCCGCATCGAGCCAGGCCCGGGTCATCGGGTTGTTCGATGGATTATTCGACCACCAGGCAGGATATCCGGAGGCCTTCGGTGGCAACTTGCACCCGATGATCGCTTCGATCTCCTTGAATGTACCTCTCGGAGAATCTGCCACCAGGCCTTGCAGCGGCGCGCGAGATTGCAGCCGAGTTCGGCGACCAACGGGAGGCTCCGTCACGTCGCTCGATCACTGCTGTCCGTCCACGTACGGCTGAATTCGTCCGGTTCAATCGAGTCGCAAATTGTGCATGAAACTGCACACGGCCGCTGGAAACGTCTGTAAACTACTGAAAATAAATTCGTTAGTTATTCTACCGCTACGTTCGGTGCGGAATCCGTTCGGTTGAGCCGGGAGCCTGCGCCGCAGAACGCAGCGCAGCGGAGTCCCGCGCCGCGAGGTCATGGAGCGGGGGGCCGAGACGCCGAGCAGGCGAGGCGTTGCCAGGCTGCCGTGCTCGCGTTTGGAGGCCCCGATGCTAGTGCTCGCCAGGTTCCGGAACTCCTCCGGCGGCAGCCCGAGGTGCACCGCGCTCAGCAGGCCGCCGTCGGCGTGATCGAGGATGTGGCAGTGGAAGATCCAGGTGCCCGGACGCTCGTCGAAGCGCACCGTCAGGCGCACCGTCCGCTCGTGCGGGATGTCCACCGTGTCCTTCCACTCCAGGGGGCGGACCGGCTCGCCGGCCTCGTCGAGGACCAGGAAGAAGAAGCCGTGCAGGTGCAACGGATGCGACCACGCGGTGGAGTTGGTCACGTTGCAGACCTGGGTCTCGCCGAGACCGGCGAGGATCGGCTTCGCCCTCCAGAAGGGCACGTGGTTGATGCCGTAGGCGAAAGTCTGGTCGTACGGGTCTTTCTGGAGGGTCAGTTCCAGGTCGATCCCGGTCGCCCCCTCGAGGTCGTAGGCCTCCATCTCGCGGCTCGTGCGGGGCAGCGGGCCCGGGTCGTACGGTGGCTCGTCCGCGAAGCGGATCGTGAACAGGCTCTCGAAGTCGCGCCCGAAGATGCTGCCGTAGCCGCGGTCGTGCAGCAGCGAACGGACCAGTCCCTCACCGCCCGGCTCGCCGGTCGGCGTCACCAGCACGCCGGCCCGCTCCCCGGCGCCGAGCACGATGAAGTCGTGGTCCTCGGAGTACTCCGTCAGGCCCCCGTCGCCGCCGATCTTGCGGAAGACGTGCCCCTCGCCGAGGTCGAGCTTGAAGTAGCGGCTCTTGGCCGCGTTCACCACCCGCCAGCGCTGCGGCGCTCCCGACCGCGCGACCAGCTCCGGCAGCCGCCGGCCGTTGACCAGTTAGGCGAGCGTTTAGGCGTCACGCAGGGGCTCGGTTGTGGCCAGAGCTGAGCTGTCGTCAGTGGGCTCTCAGCGGCGGCCTCTCAACAGCACAGGAGCGGCGCCGTGCCCGCCACTCGGCGTTCGAGCGCGAGAAGCGCCCGCTTGACCGGCAGGCCGCCGCCATAGCCGGTCAGCGTTCCGTCGGTGCCGATCACGCGGTGGCAGGGGACCACGATGGCCAGGGGGTTCTTCCCGTTGGCCGCGCCTACCGCGCGTGACGCCGTCGGCTTGCCGATGCGGCGGGCCAGCTCGCCGTAGGAGATGGTCGCACCGTAGGGGATGCGGCGGAGCTCGTCCCACACGCGGCGCTGGAACGCCGTGCCGTCGGCGGAGAGCGGGATATCGAAGTCGCGACGCGTGCCGTCGAAGTACTCCGCCAACTGCCGCCTCGCCGCGCGCAACGCCGCGGGCAACCCGCCACGCTTCTCTCGCCATCCCGCATCGGGCTCGCGAACCGCCGCGTTCGGCAGGTCGATGCGTTCGAGGTGTCGCTCGTCGCCCACCAGGCGCAGCGTGCCGATGGGCGTATCGAAGTCATGGTACAACCTGGCCATCGCGTTCTCCACGTGGTCGTGCTGTTCCGTGCTGCCACAGCAGCATGGCCGCGTAGGCGCGCCACGGGCGCCACTCTTCAGCCATCGTCCGCAACGCTTTCTCCTCGACCGGTGTCCCGCGAGCCACGGCCTTGCGCAGGCCCAGATCGCCGGCGGGGAACGCGTCCGGGTCGCGCAGCGCCCGCATGGCGATGTACTCCGCGGTCCACGGACCGATGCCCGGGATTGCGGTGAGGCGGGCGCGCGTCGCGTCCGGATCGGCGCTCGGACCGAGCGTCAGTGCCCCGTCCACCACGGCCCCGGCCATCGCCCGCAACGCCGCGGCGCGTCCGGCCGGCACGCCGATCGCACGCAGGTCGAATCGGGATACCGCCTCGGGGGATGGGAACGTTCGAGCGAGGCCCGGCGCGCGCAGGGCGTCCGGCAGCGCCTCTCCCAACGCATCGACGAGCCGGCCGGCGAGTGTGGTGGCTCCCTTTACCGTCACCTGCTGGCCCAGGACCGCGCGGACGGCCGTCTCGAAGCCGTCCCAGGCGCCGGGGACACGGATGCCCGGAAGCGCGGCGACCCCGGCGGTCAGATGCGGGGCGGCGGCCAGATGCCGGCCGAACGACAAGGGATCCGCATCCAGGTCGAACAGCCGGCGGAGCCGGGCCGTGACGTCCAGCAGCACGTGGGCATCCGGGTGGCAGACCTCGGCCTCGAGGTAACCGTCGCCGCCGGTCTCCACGCGCACGACGCCCGCGGCGGCCGGTCCTGGCGGAGGAGATCCGGCGGGGCCCTCGTTCTCCCACCGCCCACCCGCGAGCCGGAAGGCCCGCCGGTAGGTTCCCCGGGCGGCATCGACGACCTCCACGCCGGGCATGGCGCGCGGCCCCAGGAAGTCCAGCAGCGCCGCGGCGTCGTAGGGGGCCCGGTAGTGCAGGCGGAGGCGCAGCGTTCCGTCAGGGTGCTCCACGCCCGCCGGCTCCCGCCGGCGCCGCCGTCGCAGTTCGCGCGGCGTGCGGCCGTAGACCCGTCGCAGGACGTCGTTGAAGCGGCGTACGCTGCCGAAGCCGGCCGCCTGCGCGACGGCGGCCAGCGGCAGGTCGGTGGCGTCGATCAAGCGCTTCGCGCGGTGGAGACGGCACGTCGCGGCGACCTGCAGCGGCGACGCGCCGACGTGGCGGTCGAACAGCCGGCGCAGGTGCCGCGCGTCGATCCCGAGCCGCCGGGCCAGTTCGTCCGTGCCGGCCCGGTCCAACGCGCCGTCGTCTATCAGACGCAGGGCACGACGTACGCTGGCCGGGGAACCGGACCAGGCCGGCGTCCCGGGGGCCGTCTCGGGGCGGCAGCGCAGACACGGGCGGAAGCCGGCCCGGGCCGCGGCCGCCGCGGATCCGTAGAAGCGCACGTTGGCGGCTTTCGGCGGCTGCACCGGACAGACGGGCCGGCAGTAGATGCCGGTGGTGACGACGCCGATGAAAAAACGGCCGTCGAACCGGGCGTCGCGGGACAGGCGGGCCCGCTCGCAGATGTCGGCGTCCAGCACGGTTCGGACTATAACGCCGGAGGGCACCGCGTACTGGCCGTTTCCGGACGCGATGGTCCTCGGCGCCGCGGGGGGCGGTGGGAGGGGCGGTGGGTGCCTGGCGGGTCTCCGGCCACGATACGCGTATAGTGTCTCACGATGGCGGCGGCGAACGGGTCGCGGTCCCTCGAGCTCCGCGAGGCGATTGACCGGCTGCTGGACCGGGTGCCGCTCGCCGGCCTGCGGCAGGCTTCCGAGCGGCTCTCCGCCGCCTACCGCGACGGCGTGCCGGGAACGGCGCCGCCGATCGCGACGGAGCACGATCGGCTCGCGTACGTGGCGGCGAGGCTGCCGTCGACGTTCGAAGCCACGCGTGCGGTCCTCGGCGAGCTCCGGCATCGCGCATCCGATCTGCGAGTGGAGAGTCTGCTGGAGCTCGGGGCGGGGCCGGCGCCCGGGCTCTGGGCGGCAGGCCCGTACTTCGCCCATCTTTCGCGAGCCACGCATGTCGAGATCGATGCCAGCATGGCCGAGCTGGGACGACGCTTGTTGGAGGCCGGCCGGCTCGACGCGTCCGTCGAATCGACCTGGCGCGTGCACGACCTGGCGCACGCCCGCGATTTCGGAGCGCACGATCTCGTGTTGGTCGGTTACGTGCTCGGCGAGCTGACCGAGCCGGCCCGCAACGAGCTCGTCGACACGGCCTGGGGCGCCACCGCGGGTGGGCTGGTCATCGTCGAGCCGGGCACGCCGGCGGGTGCTGCCCGAGTGCTTCAGGCGCGGGCGCGTCTCATCGGACAGGGCGCGCACGTGGCCGCTCCCTGTCCGCACGGCGACGTGTGCCCGCTTCCGTCCGACGACTGGTGCCACTTCGGCGCACGGGTCAATCGATCGAGCGTCCAGCGGCGGCTCAAGGGCGGCTCGCTGGGCCACGAGGACGAGAAGTACTCCTACGTGGCGGTGACCCGTGGCCGGGCCGACCCCTGCAGGGCGCGGGTGCTGCGCCGCCCGATGGCCGAGCCCCGCCGGGTGCCGCTACGCCTCTGCGCATCCGGAGGGCTGCGGCAGGAGCTGGTTACCCGGCGGGAGGGCGAACGCTACCGGGCCGCGCGCAAGACGCGGTGGGGGGACTGCTGGCAGCCGGCCGGCACGGAGTCCGGCGGCAGGTGACCCGTGATCGTTGCGTGGAGACTGCTTGATATCGATACGGAAATACGGGCACACTGGCTCTGCATGAAGACGACCGTGGACATCCCGGACGCGCTCTACCGCCGGGCGAAGATCCGGGCAGCCGAGGAGGGAACGACGCTGCGCGCGCTCCTGGTGAATTCTCTTGCCGAGTCACTCGTTCGGCCGCCTTCCGCCACCGACACATTGCCGCTCAGAGACCGGTTCGAGGTCGATGACGGCGGCTGGCCGGTGCTCAAGCGGACGCCCGGGGACGCCACTGTCGTAACCGACGAGCTGGTGAATCGGCTGCGTGAGCTCGAAGGCGTCTGAGTGATGCAGACCGCGCGTCTCGCGGACGGCAGGGTGGTGCCGGCGCCCGACGGCTCGCAGATTCGCGAGCTGGTCGCCGTCTCGAGGGGCAGCATGGTGCACTGCACGCTGCCGAGGGGCGCCGTCTCCATGGCGGTCGTCCACGCCACGGTCGACGAGACGTGGTACTTCCTGGCGGGGACGGGTCAGGTCTGGCGCCGGCGCGGGGGCGCCGAGACGGTGGTCGACGTCGAGCCCGGCGTCGCCCTGACCATCGAGTGCGGAACGCACTTCCAGTTCCGCAACACCGGCGACGAGGATCTCTGCTTCGTCCTCGTCACCATGCCGCCGTGGCCCGGGGCCGAGGAGGCCCGGCGGGTGAAGGATCACTGGCCGGTACGGGGTGCCGCCGCCGCTGCCGAAGTGTGAGCGCGGACCCGGCGGACGCGAGACCCCGCGGTTGGTTGCACGGCCCGCCGTGTCTGATGCGGCGGGCGAGGTACAGGTGCCGCGCTCGGGACCGACGGCCAAGCTCCGTCACGTCGCCGCCATGCGGTCGTGACGCCCGACCTGCGCTGCGGGGTGCGAGATGCAGCGTGCTACCTGAGCACCCGGATGCGGTGCGCCTCGCTGTCCCCTACGTAGAGGGCTCCTGCCTCGTCCACCCAGATGCCGTGCGGCCGGTTCATCCTGCAGCGCCGCGGCTCGGGTTCCGGACCGTCGCCTCGCTCGCCGGTCCCGAGCGCCGTCGTGATGATGCCGGTGGCGACGTTGATGCGGCGGATCACGTGGTTCTCAGTGTCGGCGACGTAGAGCGTGCCGTCTACGGCGTAGGCGAGCCCCTTGGGGCCGGCCAGCGTCGCCTCGCGGGCCGGACCGCCGTCGCCGGTGTAGCCCTGGTCACCGGTGCCGGCCACGTGGTGGATCGTCTCGTTCTCCAGGTCGATGCGGTAGATGGCGTTTCCTTCGCGCAGCGCCAAGTAGAGGTTGCCCTCCGGATCGAGCGCCATCGCGCGCGGGCCGTTCAGCGGCGTGCCGGTCAGCGGCGCGCCGTCGGGTGTCGGCTCGCGCTCCCCGGTGCCGGCGAACGTCTCGATGAGGCCGGTTTCCATGTCGACGCGCCGCATCCGGTGGTTGCCGATGTCGCAGATCAGCAGCCGACCGTCCGGGGTGAACACGATGCTGTGCGGGGCGCGAAGCTGCGCCTCGCTCGCCGGCCCGCCGTCGCCGGAGAACCCGGCCTCGCCGGTGCCCGCGACGGTCGAGATGATCCCGGTCCGCATGTCGACCTTGCGGACGACGTGGTTGTCGCGCTCGACGATGTAGAGATCGCCGCGCGAATCGAACTGGATCTCGTGGGGCATGTTGAGCATGGCGTCGGTGGCCGGGCCTCCGTCGCCGCCGTAGCCCCGCTCGCCGTTGCCGGCAATCGTCGTCGTCCTCCCCGTCGTCAGGCTGAGGCGGCGGATCATCTGGTTGTCGAGGTCGCAGAAGTAGAGCGCGCCGTCCGGTCCGATCACCACGCCGTAGGGGTTGTTGACCTGCATGTCCGACAGTCCGGGCATGCCGTCGCCGATGATCGTCGACACTTGGCCGAAGACCTCGAAGGTCTGCTCCAGCGTCATCGCCGTCCCGGCATTCGCGTCGCGCACCTCGGCGCGTACCAGGTAGCGGCCGAGAACATCGGCGTCGGTGAGATCGATTCCCGCGTAACCGACGGCCAGGCCGATCGTGCCGGGGGCCGGCGCGGGCTTGGCCCGCCACAGCTCGAGGCCGGGGGCTCGGAAGAGGGCCGTGCCGTCGGGCCGGAGCACCTCCAGGTCGAACGCGGTGTCGCACACGCCGAGACGGTTCTCGGCGCAGCCGATGAAGAAGATGAAGGGCGCGAGCGGCTGCCCGCGACGGCCGATTCGCGTCGTGCTGATGGAGACGCCGGGGGTCCGCTGGATCCAGGCCTCGAGGAATTCCTCCGGCCGGTTCGACAGCACCAGCATGGCGCCGAATCCGTCCTGGAGCTTGCGCCAGGACTCGTCCTGGAGCGGCCTGCCCCCGCTATGCCACTGGCCGGCGGCCGGCGCGGCCAGGACGATGCCCATGACCGCGGTGAGAAAGAGCGTTGGAAGCGTTCGCACCTGTCTTCTCATCGTCTTGCCCAGCTTGCCTAGAAGGTGGCGATCGGGTTGAGGGGCGACCCCATGCCCTTCTCGATGCGGAGCGGGGCGGCCACGAAGAGGAACTCGTAGCGGCCGAGCTCGCGCGCCGTCGCGGCGAGGTCGTCGAAGTCCAGGTTGTCGAAGATCCCGACGCCGAGCGCGACCAGCGCCAGGCGGTGGATCGGCAGCCGGACGTCGTCGGAGAACTCGTGCGGGAACGCGTCGTTCCACATGTCGTGGCCGATGAACGACACGCCCCGTTCCTTCAGGAAGTACGCCACGTCGGCGTGGTAGCCGGCCACGCCCTCCTCGGACGGGTTCCAGGGGCCGAGCGTCGCCCGCCGCTTCCAGCGCCCGGTGTGCAGCAGGATGACGTCGCCCGGCTCGACCCGCACCCCCTGGATGCGCTCCAGCTCCTCGAGATCCGCCGCGCGAATGGCCGTGCCCGGCTCCACCCAGCCCTGGCCGGCGTCATTGCCAGGCAACAGGGTCGCGTCGAACAGGATGCCGCGCGTGAAGATGCCTTCCCGCAGTGCGTGGATGCTCCCCTGCGGGCAACCTTCCGCCGCCTTGACCTGCTCGGCGGTGATCCCGTTGTAGCCCTTGCCCTCGAACATCACGTGGCAGGCGACCGAGTCGAGGTGGCTGTGGATGACGCCGTGGTACGTGCCGGTGTACTGGTAGCGGTCGGAGGCCCCGGTCTCGCTGACGTTGACCACCTGCCGATCGAGATACCACTGGCCCTCGAGCGTGGGCGCCTGGATGATGTCGTGGGCCAGCGACACGCTGCGGCCCTCGGTCACCAGCGCGGCGGCGGCCTTGCGCTTGGCCGGCGTGATGAGATTGGCGGCGCCCAGCCCGTCGTCGGCGCCCCAGCGGCCCCAGTTCGACAGCTCTTCCATCGCGTGGAGGAACTCCGCCTCGGTGGTCATCGCGGGCCGCGTCTGGGAGTCGACGGTGACGACGGCCGCGCCGATCAGCAGCGCCGCGAGGATCGGGACGCCGCCGCGTCGCAGAGCGTGAGTGAGCATGGTGCCTCCTTCGGCAAGCCGGGCCGCGTGGAGGCAGTTTACCCCGTCCGGCCGCCGTTGCCCATCGGGAGCCCGGGATCCGCACGGCACTGCAAGCCTTCGCGGCTGGAATCCGTTGCGACCCGGAGCATTCCAGTCATCGTGGGCGAAGCCAGCGAGGAGCCCCGGAGCGTGGCGGTCGGGGTCCATAGAGCATCGTGTCGTGATTGTGAGACCTCGACTGCGAGGATCATGTCATGGTTCCCTTGTGAGGTCGTGTGGCGGATCAGCCGAAGCAAGTGTGATCAAGTCAGGCTGACGTTCAAGAATGTGCCGACAGGCATGCCATCTGATGGCAAGAGCGGCCACCCGCACACCTTTGGTAGTGCGCAGCGCCGCACGTACGTCCACCTGCTCAGCAGCATCCGTGCCCGTCAAACACTCCTTCATGTCGATGTACCGGTCGGCCAGCGCCTTGGCGAGCTTGTGCATGCCCTGGGGATCGAGGCGTATGGCAAAGTCATTCAGCCAGTAGATTTCGTTTGCAAGTGGGGTCAAATGTTTCTCAAGCAGTACTCTGTGGTCGCCGATACGTGCATTTTCCAGGCACCTGAAGGCCATCTCGTCGATTCTCCGGCTCAACGTCTCGATATAGTCAATCGGGACCCGGTCAAGCTCCCCCCTTCGCTTTAGCGCGATATTGATCCACCATCCGACCAGCAGGGCTGCTGCGGCGGCGAGAATTCCATTCACGGGTATGTGCGGTGCGCGCACCAGCGAAGCGATGAGCGCACCCACAAGCATGCCAAAGACAATTGCCGGTAGTAGGTCGGCATCTCAGAGATCCCCTCATTTTATAATATGAGCCGAATAGGAGACAAGTCCTTTC
>WTFV01000018.1 GCA_011523845.1 Acidobacteriota bacterium
CGGCTACGGCTACGACGATTCCGCTCGGCGGCCCTCCGGCGGCGGCCGGCGCCGGGAGGAGGACCACAGCCTGGGCGGCTTCGTCGATGCGTACTCGCTGCAGTCGGAGGCGGACGAGGAGGAGGGGCCGGCCGACGCACAGGTCTGGCTGATGACCCTGCACGCGGCCAAGGGGCTCGAGTTCCCGCTCGTCGTGCTGGCGGGGATGGAGGACGGGCTGTTTCCCCATTCCCGCACGCTGGACGACGAAGAGGGGCTGGAAGAGGAGCGGCGGCTCTGCTACGTCGGGATGACGCGGGCCGAGCGGCGGCTGGTGCTGACCAGCGCCGCCCGCCGGCGGCTGTTCGGCGAGTACCAGGCGACCGAGACGTCACGCTTCCTGGGCGAGATCCCGCACGAGCTGATCCGTGTGATCGAGCCCGTGTTCAGCCCGCAACCGGCGGGAGCCGGCTACGGCTACGACGATTCCGCTCGGCGGCCCTCCGGCGGCGGCCGGCGCCGGCGAGCCCCGTACGAGCAGCCCGCCACCTTCTACGACGACGCGGACGAAGACCAGTCCGAGGGAGGCATCTCGCGCGGGGCGCGGGTGCGGCACCCGAAGTTCGGCGTCGGCACGGTGGTGGGGGTCGAGCCGGCCGGGGGCGATCTGAAGCTCTCCATCCGGTTCACGGGCATCGGCGTGAAGAAGCTCCTGGCCCGCTACGCGAAGCTGGAGCGGCTGTAGGCCGGACAACCGGCGGCGGGATGCACCATCCTGACCAGGGTTGCATGGAGCGGGTTCACTGTCGGTCTCGTTCGTCCTGGCGGCCCCGCAGGTAGGCGACATCCGCGGCTACCTTCGCGAGAGTGGGGCGCAACTCGTCGGCTACGCGCGCGATGGCGGTGCGAAGCTCGGCATGCGCGGCATCGTTGCGGGTCTCGTAGTGCGCGTGGATGCGCCAGACCCCGAGCAGGACCGCGGCCCCGGTCAGCACGACGGAGATGAGCTCAGGCGTCATGAATCGAGTGTACAACGGCTTGTGCACGGGCGACGGGGGATGCAAATCGCAACTTCGATCCTGCCCGGAACGTTGACGCGCTGCCTGATTCACAACTACGCTAAGTGGTTGGTTTGATACGGCGTGTCGACGGTGCCTACATTTGGGACTGGCTGAGACGATGCCGCTCTACGAGTACGAGTGCAACGACTGCGAACACCGCTTCGAGCGGATCCAGAAGTTCTCCGATCCGCTGGTGTCGACCTGTCCCGTCTGCGACGGGGAGGTCCGCAAGCTGCTGTCGTCACCGGCCATCCAGTTCAAGGGGACCGGATGGTACGTCACCGACTACGCGAAGAAGCCGAGCGGTGCGGACGGCGAGGCGAAGGAGGGCGGCGAGGCCAAGACCGCCGGCGACGCGAAGGGCAGCGACGCGAAGGGAGGCGGCTCGAAGGGGACCAACGGCAAGGACGCCGGGGCTTCCACATCGAAGGAGGCGTCATCCTCGGCCTCGAAGAAGGAGTCGACCGCGTCGGCGGGCAAGTCGACGTCGTCCTCGGCCGCCGCGCGGTAGGAGCCTGCATCTACAGATAGTTGCGCGGGTGCGGACGACGCCGGCCAGGAATCTGCGCCGTGGAGCAGCGTAGACTCCTGGAGCGGGTCAGTCGGGAAGAAAAGGGGAGCCGCGAGACGACGATTGCCGGCTTGCAGCTTCTCTCAGCCGCCGGTCGCCGTCTCGGTCACGCTGTCGAGCGCTTCCCGCAGATCCGCGGCCAGAGCGGGCTGCCGCGCCGCGAAGTGGATGGTGGCCCGGAGGAAGCCGCTTCGGTTGCCCGCGTCGAGCCGCGTCCCGTGCAGCGCGCAGGCGAAGATCGGCCGAGTCTGCAGCAGGCGGCGCAGGCCGTCGGTCAACTGGATCTCGCCCCCGGCGCCACGCTCCGTCGCTTCGAGGATGTCGAATACGTCCGGCGTGAGCACGTAGCGGCCGATGATGGCGAGATCGGACGGCGCGTCGGGCACGGGGGGCTTCTCGACCAGGTCGGTCACGCGGAACACGCCGTCGCCGATGGGCTCGGCGGCGATGATGCCGTAGCGGTCCACGGCGGCATGCGGGACGCGCTCGACCAGCAGGACGGGGCCGTCGAGTTCGGCGAACACGTCGAGCATCCGGCCGAGGGCCGGCGGCTCGGCGTCGATGACATCGTCGGGCAGCAGGACCGCGAACGGCGCGTTCCCGACGGCGTCGCGGCCGCACAGCACCGCGTGGCCGAGGCCGAGCGGCTCGGGCTGGTGGACGGTGGTCACGTCGGCCAGGTCGGTCAGCTTGCGAACGTCGGCCAGCAGGTCGGCTTTGCCGCTGGCGTTCAGCGCCGCCTCCAGCGCGGGGGCGGGCGCGAAGTGCGATGCGGTCAGGGTGTTGCCGGGGTTCGTCACGAGCACGACGCGGCGGATGCCGGCCCGCACCGCTTCCTCGACGCCGTACTGGATGATCGGGCGGTCGACGAGGGTCAGCAGCTCCTTGGGAATGGCCTTGGTGGCGGGGAGCATCCGCGTGCCGAGGCCGGCCGCCGGGATCAGAACGCTCCGGACGGCGGCGCTCGTCGGCATGCGGTTTCGGATCGTATCATTCGTGGTCTGTCATGTTGGATCCTGCTCTGCTTCGTGAACACCTCGACGATGTCCGCGCGCGCCTCCGGACGCGCAGCGAGGACCACAACGCCGACCTCGACCGGCTGGTGAAGGCCGACGGCGAGCGGCGCGCCATCCTCCCGGAGCTCGAGACGAACCGCCGGGCCCGCAAGCTGGTGGGGGAGCAGGTCGCCCGCGCCCGCAAGGCGGGGGAGGACGGCGACAAGCTCGCCGAGCTGATGCAGAGCGGCCAGGAGCACGGGGCCGTCATCAAGGCGCTGGAGGCCCGCCTCGGGTCGGTCGAGGAAGAGCGGGACGCCTTCGCCCGCACGTTGCCCAACCTGCCGCACGCCAGCGTGCCGGTGGGCAGCTCCGAGGCGGACAACGTCGAGATCCGCCGGCACGGCGAGCCGCCGCGCTTCGACTTCAAGCCGCGACCGCACTGGGAGCTCGGCCCGGCGCTGGGGATCCTCGACTTCGAGCGCGCGGTCCGCATGGCCGCTGCGCGCTTTGCGGTGCTCACCGGGACCGGCGCGCGGCTGGCGCGGGCGCTCATCAACTTCATGCTCGACCTGCACACCGGCGCGCACGGCTACACGGAGATCGAGCCGCCGTTCCTGGCCAACGCGGCCGCGCTGACCGGCACCGGCAACCTGCCGAAGTTCGAGCACGACCTCTTCAAGGTGGCGGGCGACTGGGACCTGTATCTCATCCCGACGGCCGAGGTTCCGCTGTGCAACCTGCACCGCGAGGAGATCCTCGACGGCCGCCTGCTGCCGGCGCGCTACGTCGCCTACACGCCCTGCTTCCGGAGCGAGGCGGGGTCGTACGGCAAGGACGTCCGCGGCCTGATCCGCCAGCACCAGTTCGACAAGGTGGAGCTGGTCGCCTACGCGACGCCGGATACGTCCTGGGACGTGCACGAGGAGCTGACCCTGCACGCCGAGGCGGTGCTGAAGCAACTGGGCCTGCCGTACCGCACGGTGCTGCTGTGCACGGGCGACATGGGGTTCGCGGCGTCGAAGACCTACGACCTGGAGGTGTGGCTGCCGGGGCACGACGCCTACCGGGAGATCTCGTCGTGCAGCAACACCGAGGCGTTCCAGGCCCGCCGCGCCGGCATCCGCTTCCGCCGGGACGGCAAGGGGAAGCCGGAGCACGCGCACACGCTGAACGGCTCCGGGGTGGCGGTCGGCCGCGCGCTGGTGGCGATTCTGGAGAACTGTCAGCAGCGGGACGGGTCGGTGGTGATTCCCGAGGCGCTGCGCGGGTACATGGGCGGGCTCGAGGTGATCGAGCCGGTGCGGTGAGAAATCGTCTTGCGGAGGGATGGCCGAGCGGTCGAAGGCGGCGGTCTTGAAAACCGTTAGCGGGGAGACTCGCTCCAGGGTTCGAATCCCTGTCCCTCCGCCAGGGCAGCCCATTCGGGCTGCCGTGGCGGCGGGACAGGACTTCAGGCGCTCATCGGCTCCTTTCAGGAGCCGCTTCGGGCTCGAATCCCCGTCCCTCTGCGACGATGGCGACCCCGATTGACTCGTGCATCCGTGCCGAAACAGAATCGGGACCGCAGGTTCATGAAGAGCAACCGTCCCGGCGTCGCGCCTGACACCGACGCGGCGCAGCACGCCGAGTTCGACACCGTCGCCGGGAAACGCGGCACGTTGACGGCAGTCGCCAGGAGGATTGCAGAACGCACCGATCCCGATTACGTGATCCTTTTCGGCTCGCGGGCGAGAAACGACGCCGGTGAGTGCAGCGACATCGACGTGATGGTCGTCAAGGACACGGACGAACTGCACGAACTGGCGCACGAGGCGGAAGAGGCGGTCGAAGACTTCGGCGCACGGGTCGACATCGTCCCGACGACGCCTGCGCAACTCGCGAGTTGCGAAACCGCGGCGAGCGCGGTGTACGAGGACGCGATGCGCGACGGACGCGTCCTGTTCAGCCGCAAACTGGGTATCGAAAGCGGGGAGCGCCGGGGCGATGACGCGATCGCGAGAACAGCGCCGAGCCGCGAGACGAAAATGGCGTGGATGAAGCAGAATGCGAGGGAGCGGGCGGAAGGCGCCCTGCGGGCAGCCGCCGAGCGACTGCACGACCTCGAGCTGGCTCACCCGGAGACCTCGACGACAACGTACCTGATGATCGCGTCGCAGGCCGTCGAGCAGAGCTTCAAGGCCGTGATGGTAGCGAAGGGAGAACGACGGGTCGCAGGCCACTTTCTTCACGAGCAGGCGCGGCGTCTGGAAGAGTCCGGCGAGAAACTGCCGGAAGGCATCGGGAAACGCGAACTGAAGGGCATCGCCGAAGGAGGCAACCAGGGTCGGTATTCGGAATGGGTGGACGAGGAGAAGATAACGAAGGCGCGAGCGAGCGAAATCGCACAAGCCATGTATGGGTACAGCCGGCGACGAGTCCGCGCGCTGCTGGCGAACGACCCGGCCGGGACTGCGGCATCGGCGCCACCATCCGGCAATACCTGACACCGGGACCGAGCCGCCGTTCCTGGCCAACGCGGCCGCGCTGACCAGGGGCGCTGAACCCGTACCGGCAACCTGCCGAAGTTCGAGCACGACCTGTTCAAGATGGCGGGCGACTGGGATCTGTGTCTCGTTCCACGGCCAAGGGTTCCGCTGTGCATCCTGCACCGGGAGGAGACCCTCGACGGCCGCCTGCTGCGCCTCGAAGACCTGCCACCTGGAGGTGTGGTTGCCGGGGCACGACGCCTACCGGGAGATCTCGTCGTGCAGCAACACCGAGGCCTTCCAGGCGCGCCGCGCCGGCCGATGCGATTGTGCCTTCGATGCCGGCTCTCACGGCCTTTGCCCGGCGAAAGAACGCACAACTGACGAATCGGACACACAACGAGGGCCATGACAAAGGAAAGCGCGTTCAGGAACTGGCTCGAGCAAGGCGGGGCTCAGACCGCCCCCGGACGGAACTCCCGTGTTTCTGCCATCCGGACGATCGAACGGAAACTGCAAGAGCTCGGCATGCCGGTCCGAGATCTGGACGCAGCCTGGAAGGCGGACCGTTTCGAGTCGCTACGCGAACGCTTGGGCCGCATGCGGGAAGATGCACGCGGCGGCGGGCAGAACTACCGGATTCTGATGCCGAACTCCGAGAACCCGCACAACCGGCTCTCGAACTGGCAGAGCTGGCTGGGCCAATATGGCCGGTTCCTCGACGGCGAGCCTCCGGGATCAGCCAAAGACGCCGACCGCATTCGGCAATACGTCCTTGAACACTACGTCGAGCCGGCACGGGAGGAAGGGCGCGGACAGGCCGAAGTTCTCGTGCGCGACGTGAACACAGCGCTCGGTCTGAAGGAGGCATGGCCGAACATCTGCCAGGCTCTTGCCGGGCGCAAGTTCCAGGACCTTGCTCAAATCCCGCCCCCCGAGCGAATCGGCGCCGACCAAAGCTCAGCCACGATCTTCCGGTTCGACCTGAGGGATCGTCGCATCGACAGCTCGGCTCTCAACGAGTTGCGCAACCGGTTCCTCGGAACCTGTCCGGACTTCAGGACCTTTGGCGATCCAGGAGCTGGATGGGCCAAGCATGAAAAGACCTACAAGGTGGAGGCTTCGGAACGTGTGCGGACCGCGCTTCGAGATGGTGGCGACGACGAAGCCCTTGGAAAGGCCGTCTTCGACATACTCGAGACCGCAGCGAAAGACGGCCCCCTTGTACGGTGGCAGACCAGGGACAAGATCGCCAAGCAGAAACCCGAGCTACTCGGTAAGTTCCATGCCATCGTCGGGCGGTTGATCCGGTCGGACCAACCCGCGGTAGAGGCTCTGTCGCAAGCGTTCGATGCGCTCGCCGCCCTGAAGGCGAGAGGCGCTGCATCGCTGACCTATGGCGAGCGCCTCAACATCATCTTCTCTTCGCTGTCCATGGTTCGCCCCGGTGAGGCAGCTCCCCTAAAGATCACGTGGATGAACGAGGCTTGGGAGAAGCTCACGGGAGAGAAGCTGTTCGTCCAAGCTAGCGCGAACATGACATCAGACTATCGCCGCTTCGCGGAGGTCTTCAGTGAGCTCTTCGGCGAAATGCGCGACGAGTGGCAGTGGCAACCGCAGGACTGGCTAGACTTGCAGGGATTCCTCTGGATTGCCTGCCACACTGAGGAACGCATGCTGATTTCGCCCCTAAACCTCGTCCTCTACGGGCCACCCGGCACCGGCAAGACGTTCTCCACCGCCGCGGAGGCCGTCAGGCTCTGCGGCGAGCCAGTAAACGAGGATCGTGAGGCCCTGATGCAGACCTACCAGCGTCTCCTCGCGGCGGGGCGCATCGAGTTCGTCACCTTTCACCAGTCGATGTCCTACGAGGATTTCGTGGAAGGCCGACAGCCGATCACCGGGTCTGACGAAGACGACGCCCCTTCCTCCGCTGGCTTTCGGCTGGAAACCGTACCGGGCATCTTCCGCCGCATCGCGAAACGTGCCGAGACTAGCCGGGGCCGTTCGGCGGACGGCGACGCGATCACCATCGAAGGCCGGCAGGTCTTCAAGATATCGATCGGCGAGGTGAGCAACCCTGAAGACGCGCACCTCTTCGAGGAAGCCGTCGAAGGCGGTTACGCGCTGCTCGGCTTCGAAGACATCGATTGGAGTGATGACAAGTACGCCAAGCGGGAAGCGGTCATCGAGGCCTGCAAGGCCAAGGGGCACACCGACGTCGATGCCCGGTCGGGAATGGTGCAGATGCCGTTCATCTTCCGCAACTGGGTGCGCCAAGGCGACCTCGTGGTCGTGTCGAAGGGCAACTCGCTGTTTCGGGCGATCGGCGAATTCACTGGCGATTACGAATTTCACCCCCGGCCAGAGGGGGATTATGCCCATAGACGCTCCGTACGTTGGCACTGGACGGACCGCGAAGGCGTGGCCGTCAGCGAGATCTACACGCGACGCTTCATGCAGAAATCTATCTACCAGCTCTTTGATACGGAGCTCAATACCCCGGCGCTCGAGCGCTACCTGAACAGCCAGCGAACGGAGGGCCCGGCGGAGCCGGAACCCTTCGTCTTGATCATCGACGAGATCAACCGCGCTAACATCTCGAAGGTCTTCGGGGAGCTGATCACGCTCCTCGAACCGGATAAGCGCCTGGGCCAGCCGAACGCGCTGAGAGTCCGCCTGCCGTATTCCGGCGACGACTTCGGCGTACCCTCGAATCTGCACATCTTGGCCACGATGAACACGGCGGACCGGTCAATCGCGCTGCTGGATACGGCGTTGCGCCGCCGCTTCACGTTTCGCGAGATGATGCCCGATCCATCCCTACTGGCCGGGGCAGCCGAGAGATGCGGGCTCGCCCTGCCGCGAATCCTCGATTCTCTCAACAAGCGGATCGAGTACCTCTATGACCGCGAACACCGGATCGGGCACGCCTACTTTACCGGCTGCGCATCGCGAGCAGATGTGGACGCTGTCATGCGGGACAGAGTGATCCCGCTGCTGGCCGAGTACTTCTTCGAGGATTGGGGGAAGATCGCGGCTGTACTGGGCGATGCGGAATCGCATGATGGGCCGATTACGGGTCGCTTCCTGAAGCGCTCGGTGATCAAGGCGCCGCCTGGGCTTGAAGATGGCGATGGCCTGCCCCGGTTCCGCTGGGAGGTCCGCTCCGAGGACTTCGATTACACAGGGCTGGAAGAATGATCCGCCGAACCATCCGCGAATGGGAGCGCATCCGCTATGGGACGGACGAGACTACGATCCCGGAGTCCCAAGCAGACCAGGTCGCGGCGGAGGCGCAGGCGTCGGTCTTCTCAGGGCTCGCCGGCGAAGGGGTGCTGGAACACGGCCGGAAGGGGCTACGGGCCCGTGGTGTGGTGGGGGTGATTGCCACGCCAGACTGCCAGCTCGAGATACTGCCGAAGATCGAAGGCGCGGGCGAACGCGGGGTGGACGACACCACCCTGCGCCGCCGGCTGATTCACATGCTGGCTATCGCGCGGAACATCCGGATCGATGCCGGGGCAGTCACGCAGCTCGGCTGGCAACGCCACACGATCCTGGAATTGTTGATACGGCTCTATTGTAGCAAGCTTGCCGACGCGGTGCGCCAGGGCATACCGCAGCAGTACACCGACCAGGAGGACGACCTCCCCGCATTGCGTGGGCGCCTCGATCTGACGCGACAGTTCTCGACGCTCGCGGTCTCGCCCCAGAAACTGGCTTGCCGGTTCGACGCGCGCTCGCCCGACATTGCGCTCAATCAGGTCATGCGCGCGGCCATCGACAAACTCTCCCGCGTTGCCCAGGCTCCGGACAATCAGCGTGCTTTACGCGAGTTGAGCTTCGCTTACTCCGACATCTCGAAAGTGTCCCCGGGCGCCTTGCGCTGGGATCTGATCGTGCTCGACCGGACGAACTCGCGATGGCAAGAGCTACTAGCACTGGCACGGCTCTTACTGGGTGACCGCCACCAGCAAACAAGTGCCGGCTCTATCGACGGCTACGCCCTGCTGTTCGAGATGAACATCCTCTTTGAGGAGTATGTGGCGCGACTGCTGGCCCGTGCGCTCGCCGACACCGACCTGAATGTCTCAATGCAAGGCGGGCACCGCGACTGCCTCTTCGATGGAGAGGCGGGACGGTTCCGGACACGTCCCGACCTGATCGTCCGGCAGGGCAGCCGGATCGCTCTCATCATCGACACGAAGTGGAAGCGGATCACGCGGATCGACGATCCCAAACAGGGCGTGAGCCAAGCCGATGTCTACCAACTGATGGCCTACGGCCGGGTCTACAGTTGTCCGTGCGTCGTGCTGCTCTATCCTCATCACGGCGGGCTGCCGCCCGATCCGATCCTGCAGCAGTATTCGATCGCGAAGCCGGGCGCGAAGGAAAGCCTGTTCGTGGTCACGCTCGACGTCAGCGGACCGCACCGGAAGCACGAGACCGCCCTCCGAGACCTGGTATTGGATCGCCTGACTACCGTCGTTGCCGCTTGAGTGGCAGGCACTTCCCCATCAGGCGGCGCGGCGACGGCCACCCGAGACGATGGAGCCGGGGTTCGCGTTCTTGGGGTGCAATGCGGAACCGCTCCGGCTCCCGGTCATCGCGGGGCGTCCAGGATGAAGCCCTCCTGGATGGCCTGCTTCATCGTGTAGCTGTGGAAGGCGCGGTGCCGGACGGCCCCGTCGGGCTGCGGATCGGGCGCGCCGAAGATCTCCAGCGTCTTGTTCTTCGGGGTGGCGGTGAACGCGAAATAGCTGGCGTTGGGGAGCAGCCGGCGCGACTCCATCACGCGATTGATCTGGTCCTCGTAGGTCTCGTCCTCGCCTTGTTCGCCGGCTTTCCCGAGCGCGGCCGAGATGGACGCGGACGTGCGGCCGCCCTGGCTGGAGTGGGCCTCGTCGATGATGATGGCGAAGCGCCGGCTGCGCTGCTCGTTGCCGATCTCGTCGAGGATGAAGGGGAACTTCTGGACGGTAGAGATGATGATCTTCTTGCCCGCCTCGATGAACCGCCGCAGGTCGCCAGACTGCTGCGCGCGGCCCACGGTCGCGCCGACCTGGGCGTACTGCCGGATCGTGTCGCCGATCTGCCGGTCGAGGATGAGCCGGTCGGTGACGACGATGATCGAGTCGAAGACCGGGACGTCGTCCTTCGCGAGCCCGATGAGTTGGTGGGCCAGCCAGGCGATGGAAGTTGCTCTTGCCGCTGCCCGCCGAGTGCTGGATGAGGTAGCGGCGGCCCGCTCCGTGCCCGGCGGCGTCGGCGAGCAGCCGGCGCACGACGTCGAGCTGGTGGTAGCGGGGCCAGACCTGCGTCCGCTTCTTCCTGCCGGTCTTCTCGTCCTTCGCCCCCACCACCTGGGCGTAGTTCTCAAGGATGTTGGTCAGGCTCTCGCGGGCCAGCACTTGGCGCCACAGGTAGTCGGTCTTGATGCCGCTCGGGTTGGGCGGGTTGCCGGCGCCGTCGTTCCAGCCCCGGTTGAACGGCAGGAACCAGGACGCCTTCCCCTTGAGGTGCGTGCAGAAGCGCACCTCGCTCTCGTCGACGGCGAAGTGCGCCACGCAGCGGCCGAACTCGAACAGCTTCTCGCGCGGGTTGCGGTCCTTCTTGTACTGCTCGACCGCATCGGCCACCGTCTGCTTGGTCAGGCTGTTCTTCAACTCGAAGGTGAAGACCGGCAGGCCGTTGATGAACAGGCCGATGTCGAGCGCTCGCTGCGTGTCGTCGCGGCTGTAGCGAAGCTGGCGGACGACGGTGAAGCGGTTCTGCTCGAAGCACTCCCGCGCCTGCGGGTTCCCGGCCGACGGCGTGCCGTAGAAGAGGTCAAGGTCGTGCGCGCCGTGCTTGATGCCATGGCGCAGGACGTCGATGGTGCCGCGCTTCGAGATCTCGCCCTGGAGTCGGGCCATGAACTTCCGCCGGGTCGGGCCGCCTTGATTCAGCGCGAGCGATTCGGCGGCGTCCGGCTGCGTGGCGTGGAGGAACGCGGCGAGCTGAACGAGATCGACGCAGAACTCGCGGTCGTAGTCGTGGGGGGGGCCGGCGATCCACCCGACGCCGCCGTAACCGGCGGGGGCCTCCGCCGCCCGGCCCTCCTTCGGCGGCTCGCATGGATGGCCGGCCAGCGCCGTGCAGATCAGCCGTTCGAGCCCGCGCTCAGAGGTATCGGTGACCACGGCCAGTTCTTTCCCTCCCTCAGATCCCGACTTCCCGCAGTTCTCCTGAGCGAATCTCCACGACCACCTTCCGAATCACCTCGATTCTCTGGCGAATTCTCGGCCACCGGTTCGAGAGCAAGACCACGATCGCCAGCCGCCTGGCGGCTACATTCTGCTGGTACTGCATGTTCTGGTCGGTGGTGATGAGCAGGTCGTACCCGTCTCGTTCGGCATGATCCAACAACTCTCCATTACCAAGCCGCGACCATCCCTTCTCGGCCGCAGTATCGACCCTGTGTTCCGGAAAATGATCGCGAAGCGGCCTCGGTGTTCCATGGTCAAAGAGGATTCGCATGCTCGACCCTGGAGTCCAGATGCCTGACTTCGTGTTCCAGTACCGCCTTGACCTGCCACGCCTCCACCCCGGGAAACCAGTCCAGAAAGTCGTCTACGGTTGCGCCTTCCGCCAGATTGGCGAACAGGCTAGATACGGGCACCCGGGTGTCCCTGAATACCCACGCGCCGCTGAGTCGTCCCGGTACGCTCTCCACCGCAGGACACGTTTCCCAATCCGCCATGTCGTCACCTCTCTGCATCAAGGCCCCAGCGTATCACTGCCTCCCCACGCGGCGACGACAACCCCGCCCACCGTCATGCCACCTCGCTCAGCACTGCCGGTCGGTCGTCGACGACGAGTCGGCCATGCTGTTCAGTCCTGCCTGTGATTCGCCTGTAGTTGTGGTGGTGCCGCCGACCCAACCGCCGCCGTAGCCCGGACGCGCCTCCGCGACCCTTCCTTCCTGCGGAGGATCCGCGCGGACGACCGGTCAGCGCCGTGCAAGGCATCCCGCAACGTTCGTGACGCCGCGCATGCGTCGAGGAGGAACTTCACGAAGCCTCCCGAACCGGAAGCCGGTCGTACACATGCTCGCCGGCCATCGAACAATGTGCCAGTTGCAGGGAGGCCTGGATGTCCTCGGGTTCCAGTTCCGGGTACTCCCGCAGGATCGTCTCGGCCGGGTCTCCCGCCGCCAGCATCCCGAACACATGCTCCACGGCGATCCGCATGTCCCGGATGATCGGCATTCCCCGGAAGATGTCCGCCCGCACGGTGATGCGACCGAGCAGTTCTGCCTCGCCGCTCATGCGTCTCTCCATCAGTGGCCGTCATGCCGCTTCGCTCAGCACGGCGGCGAACTCGTCCGGCCGGGACCAGCGCGACACCGTCGACAACGGCTCGACCAGCCGGAAGTCCTCGTCCGCCCAAACATCGGCGGTGTCGTCGAACAGCGAGACGAAGCTCAGCGCCTCGGGTCCTGCCACGAGGTGATTCAGGTCGTGCCAAGCGGCGAGTACGTGCTCCGAGACCCTGCGCGCCGCGGCGCGATTGCCGGTGCTCAGCACCTGAACCAGCGAGCTGCGCCGCTCGGTCCGCACGTGGAAATCGACCGTCCAGCCCCGTCCCGACCGGCCGACCAGCTTCTCGGCCCGGTCAAATGCGAGTTCGCGCTCGTTGAGGAAATCGGCAACCTCGTCCGTAATCGACTCGACCGCCTGCGTTCGGAAGGTAAACCACAGGTCGGATACTCGGAGCGCCGCCTGGGCAACTCGAGTGACGACCTGCGCCAGCTCGTCTCCGGGCCGACATCGCGCCTGCAGCATCCCGCGGTAGAACTCGATCCCGTGCGTCACGCAGGCGTCTTCGATGAGCCGGGTTTGCTTCGGCGAACGGCGCAGGGCAGCCGACTGCATGCGAAGCCAGCCGGTCGTCTCGGCGAGGTCGCTCACCGTCACCGTCTCACCGTCGATCTTGCAGAAGAGGTCGATGTTGTCGCCGTCCGGATACAAGTATGGTGTGCGGATTCGCTGATAGTCACCGTGCTCCGAGCACGTGAACAAGGCTCCGATCCTGCGCTGCAGGTCCTGACACACGTTGCTGGCGTCCATCACCACAATTCCCCCTGCGTTGGCGGCGGTGGCTTCATGCTGCCATCGTGCTGAATGCGTGCCTCGACGCAGAACTCCTTCCAGACCGCCACGGGATCCGAAACCGGCGCGTTCGCATCATCTGGAACATATGCTTCCTTGTCTCCGTACTGCTCCGACCAGCGATGCTTGTGCTTCTCCCCGACTTGGTCGCACTGCGGATTGTGGTGGTCCTTGCCCAGGTCCAGGCCGTAGATGCGCCCCGCCGTCTTCAGAATGAGCGCGTAGGTCAAGGTTCTGGCGGCCACGTTGTAACGTCCCTTCACGAACAGCGGCCAGCCGTGTGTCGACTCGATGTCGATCCGGAACTCCACTGCCGGAGAGCGGTCCTCGTCCTCCTTCCATGCGACGTCCCCTTGCACACGCTTGGACTCGTCCGCCAGAATGGTCGCGAATTCCGCATCCGTCAGTGCCAACTTCAGTCTCCCGCCCCAACTTCAACGGGCCAGCGCCTTCCTCAGCGCCGTTGCTTCATGCTCCAGCACCGCCCGAACCTGCTGCTTCTCGACGCCCGGGAACCACTTGACGAACTCGTCGATCGTTGCGCCGCCGGCAAGGTTCTCGAAGAGGGCGTATAACGGCACTCTTGTTCCCGTGAAGGCCCAGGCCCCGCTGATCTTCCCCGGCTTGCGCTCCACGGCCGGGCAGGTCTCCCAGTCCATCCCGTCACCCTCTTCCGCCATCAACTCCCTACCGCTACCTCAGACCGCTCCGCATCGACGCCATCCGGCCCCGGACCTTCTTCCTTCGCGTCCCCGCAGGCGTCCGAGCGGGCGTATCGATTGAAGTCGTCATCCGGATCGTCGTCAGTGGCAAGCAGATCCACGTCTGGGAGCCCCGCGGCGGCCTCGCGAACATCAAGCTTGCCCGTGGCGACGTCGGCGACTAGACGCGTACGAAATTCGCGGAGAAGGTCGACCCCGCACTTGAGCCGCCGAATTGCGGCGTTCAGCCTGACCGTGTTCGTCTCTATCTTCCTCACTGCCGACCGTTGTTCATCGTACGGAGGAATAGGAATCCTTTGAGAGCCGACCCGATCAACATTGAGGTTCCCCTGTGTGTCGACCGGTGCCTCGCACAGCAATTCGGGTCTCATGGCTCGAAATACATAGTACAGAAAGTCGCGCTCGATTCTCTCTCCGGGAGCAAAGCCTACGACACTGTCCGGGAAGCAAGCTTCAAAGTCGAGAACGGTGACATCGCCAATGTTCGCGGCGATAGCCATGACCAATGTCCCGGCAGGGAACATCCGGCTTACTGCGAGTCCTCTGTCATTCAAGGTTTGCCGATAGCTCGATATCCTCTTGTCCGCGCCTGCTACTTCACCCGTCTGAATAAACGGGTACGGGCCATCGTAGAGAAACGGATCGTTACGCGGCCTGTGCGTGAACGCGCCTCTCAATACGCGGGAGACTTGCTTGACACGCATCACTTCCCAATGTGCTGGCACGGTCCCCAACCACTCGACGCTGGAATCCCTGTAGGCCAGATACCGTCGCCCGGTCCGCACGTCGAACCTCCCTGTGACAACTTCCTGGACGATGGCCTGCCTCTGCGCTTCCAGCAGCTCGATCAGCTTCTCCTTGGCTCGGATGTAGCGCCGGATGCGCCGGTCGGCGTGGTCGAGAAAACGGGCGATACGGGCTTGCTCGGCAAGGGGTGGGAGAACAACCAACATTCCTCCGACAAATCCCCAGTCGGCCCGGGGCATTTTCGCCCCAAACGTCAAAGCTGTCACGGCGTCAATGACTGGCTTCGAGCGGAGAAGATGCTCGAAGTACGACCCCATGGCTTTCCCGTGGCGCGGTCGAAGGACCAGGAATTCCCCGACACACAGACCGCGACGCCGGAGTTGAGCGACCTTCGCGAGATAGGGGCGAAGCTTGCCGAACAGGACATCACCGGGCTGAAAGCGCTTCAACTGGCTGTCGAACGACCCGCCAGAGTCGGCACGCACGACTCGACCGGTCCAGCTCTCCACGTTCTCCAGGGCGACGACGGTATCCGCCTGCGGGGGGGGAGGCTCCTGTTCCACGATGTTGGCCAGCGAGCATTTGAGCCTCGCCACATCCCAGTGAGTCGGTACGCTTGCCAGCCACTCCACCCCGGAGTCCTTGTAGGCTGGATACGGCGTGAGTTGGGCGACCATCACATCAACCGAAGAGGGTGTCCCGTACTGTCTGCTTGGGCAGGTGGAGGAAACGCCACATCGGCGATGATCGCATCCAGCGTGCCGATTCGCACGTCACGATGCCGTGGTACGGTCACCTGATGCTGATCGCCTTCCGCTGTCGGGGTCACAGTCATGTGGCTGCCCCGGCTCCGCGTCACGCGGTAGCCGTAGTGACCGACGAGCCGGCGGGCGACCTCGGCGCCCGAGAGGTCGCGGGGCAGCTTCATATCGCGATGGCCTCTTTCCGGACGAGATGCAGCCGGATCACGCGCGGCGCCCCGTCCTGATCGAAGTGGCAGAGCACCGCGTCTCTCGCCATTTCCTTCAGATCGTCCCAGTCCTCTCCCTGCGTGTAGATGCTGTATCCGAGCGCCCTGGCGTCGTACCCGCCTTCGATCGCTTCCGTTACCTCGAAGATGATCTCCACGGGCCGCGCCCGAGACTCCGCCGATGGATTGTCAGTCATTGCCCGCTCCCGTTGCGCTCGTCTTCATCACGTCGAGGCCGGTTCACCGTGGCCCAGAATCTCCTCCAGCAGCCCCTCCGTCTCCCGCTCCAGCGCCAGAATATCAGCCCGGATCTCCGCCAGAGACCGCATCGGCTTCGGCTTGTAGAAGTACCGCGTGAAGCTGATCTCGTAGCCGGTCTTCACGCTGTCCGCCTGGTACCACGCGTCGGTTGCGTACGGCAGCACTTCCCGCCGCAGGAACGCCTCGATGCCGCCCTCCTCCTCCAGCGAGATCTGCTCCGTGTCGCGCAGTTCGGTGTCCGGCTCGTACTCGACCACGGCCGCCCGGCCATCAACGGTGGCCGCGAACAGTCCGCGCAGCGGATCAGCCTCCGTGCCCCGCTTGTGGATCTTCCGGATGATCGCCGGCGCCCCCTCGCTCCGCTTGCCGTTCTCCTTCAGCTCCTTGATCGCGGCCGCCTTGTAGACGCGGTTCGGGTCGGCGCCCTCGATGCGCAGGGGCCGCTCGACGGTCACCTTCCAGTAGCCGAAGGCGGCGTTGTCGAAGATCCTGCTCTGCTCGATCTCCTCGAAGGCGAGGAAGGTGTCGCAGATGCGGGCGATGTCCTCCTCGCCGAGCTCGCAGTTCTTCTTGCCGAGGTTCTTGCGGAGCGGCCGGTACCACTTCGTCGCGTCGATCAACTGCACCTTGCCGCGGCGGTGCTCGGGCTTGCGGTTGGTGAGCACCCAGACGTAGGTGGCGATGCCGGTGTTGTAGAACATGTTCAGCGGGAGGGCGACGATCGCCTCCAGCCAGTCGTTCTCGATGATCCAGCGGCGGATGTTGCTCTCGCCCTGCCCGGCGTCGCCGGTGAACAGCGAGCTGCCGTTGTGGACCTCGGCGATGCGGCTGCCGAGCGGCGTGTCCTGCTTCATCTTCGAGAGCTTGTTGGCGAGGAAGAGCATCTGGCCGTCGCTGGAGCGGGTGACCAGGGAGTACTCGGGATCGTCCGCGTGCTCGATGACGAATCGCGGGTCGCGCATCTCCTTCTTGCCGCCCATGCGCTCCAGGTCCGTCTTCCAGCTCTTGCCGTAGGGCGGGTTCGAGAGCATGAAGTCGAACTCGCGCGACGGGAAGGCGTCGTTCGCGAGGGTGGAGTGCTCCGGGCCGCCGACGATGTGGTCGGCCGCCTCGCCCTCGCCCTTGAGCAGGAGGTCGGCCTTGCAGATGGCGTAGGTCTCGGCGTTGATCTCCTGGCCGAACAGGTGCGCCGAGACGTCCTTGCCGTGCTCGGTCGCAAGCTGCCGCAGCGTCTCCTCGGCGACGGTCAGCATGCCGCCGGTGCCGCAGGCGCCGTCGTAGAGGAGATACGTGCTGGACTTGATCTCGTCAGCGACGGGCAGGAAGACGAGCTTCGCCATCAGCCGCACCGCGTCGCGCGGCGTCCAGTGCTCTCCCGCCTCCTCGTTGTTCTCCTCGTTGAAGCGGCGGACCAGCTCCTCGAAGATCGAGCCCATGCCGTGGTTGTCGAGGCCGGGATGCCGGACCGAGCCGTCGGCGTTCTTCACCGGGGAGGGGCTCAGGTTGACGTCGGGCGAGGTCAGCTTCTCGATCAGCGTGCCCAGCGCGTCGGCCTTCGACAGCCGCGGGATCTGGTTGCGGAACTCGAAGCTGTCCAGGATGTCCTGCACGTTGGGCGAGAAGCCGTCGAGGTAGGCCTGGAAGTCGGCCGTGAGCTGCTGGCGGTTGGCGCGGGCGCGCAGGTCGCGCAGGGTGAACTTCGAGGTGTTGTAGAAGGCCTGCCCCGCCGCCTGCCGCAGGGCCGCGTCCTGCGTGACCACACCGGCCTCGTCGAGCAGAGCCTTCGTGTCGAGCACTTCCTGCTTGCTGTCCTCCAGCACCGCGTCCAGCCGGCGCAGGACGGTCATCGGCAGGATGACGTCGCGGTACTTGCCGCGGACGTAGAGGTCGCGCAGGACGTCGTCCGCGATGCCCCAGATATAGTTCGCGATCCAGTTCAGGTCGGCGTTCGTGGTTGCCATGGGAATCCGTGCCGCCGGTGGTCGTGCCGTTCGACTCGGCGGGTTGCCCGTGTTGCGGAGAGTACACGGTACGCGGCTCGATCGGCGCCGGCGTGGCGCCTTCCGCGCCGCGTCGCTCGCACGGCAGGATGGCGGCACAGACGCTGGTGCCGGAGGAACGCGCGGATGTCGCTGCGGAGTTGCTGGCGAGTCCAGGCGAACGGCCGGCCGCCGGCCGTGCAGAGACGCGGGAGGCGTGGGCGGCCGAGATCGAGCGCCGCGCACGGCGGGTGCTGTCGGGGCAGTCGTCCGGCGAGCCCTGGGATGCCGTCCGAGGACGGGTGGCTCGGCGCCTGTCGGAGCGGTGACGCGGCGCGCTCGCATCGAACCCTTGTGACCGCTACTGTCGTTCGAGCGCCTCGAACCGCAAAGGGACCGTGAACCCGTGATACGTTCCGCGAACATGGATGCCCCGCGGCCCGAGCGACGCGACGGCAGGCGCTTCTTCACCACGACCGGTCCCGTGAAGCCCGACCGGCACTACTGCATTCCGCCGCTGGACCGGCTCGATCTGGACGACGTGCTCGCGCTGGTCGGGGACGAGAAGTACTTCGTGCTGCACGCACCCCGCCAGACGGGGAAGACCTCGGCCCTGCTGGCGCTGCGGGACCGGCTGAATGCCGACGGCTACCGGTGCGTGTACGTCAACGTCGAGGTCGCACAGACGGCCCGCGAGGACGTCGGACAGGCCATGCGTACCGTGCTGGGCCGGCTGGCGTCCCAGGCGCGGATGACCCTGGGCGACGAGTTCCTGGACGACGTCTTTCGGGATCTGCTGGCGCGATACGCGCCGCACGACGTGCTGCTGGAGGCGTTGACGCGCTGGGCCGAGACGGACGCGACGCCGCTGGTGCTGCTGATCGACGAGATCGACATGCTGATCGGCGACTCGCTGCTGGCCGTGCTGCGGCAGTTGCGGACGGGGTACCACCAGCGCCCGCGCAGCTTTCCGCAGAGCGTGGTCTTGTGCGGCGTGCGGGACGTGCGGGACTACCGGATCCATTCCGGCTCGGCGAACGCGACCATCGCCGGGGGCAGCGCGTTCAACGTCAAGGCGAAGTCGTTGCGGTTGGGGGACTTCTCGCGGGATCAGGTCCTGGCTCTGCTCGGGCAGCATACAGCGGAGACGGGGCAGGCGTTCACGGCCGCGACGCTGGAACTCGTGTGGGGGCAGACCCTGGGGCAGCCGTGGCTGGTGAACGCGCTGGCGGATGACGCCTGCTTCCGGCACAAGGCGGGCCGGGACCGGTCGCGGCCCATCGACGCGGAGGCCCTCCGGGCGGCGCAGGAGCGGCTGATTCTGCGGCGGGAGACGCACCTGGACCAGTTGGCGGACAAGCTGAGAGAGGACCGAGTGCGCCGGGTGATCGAGCCGCTGCTGAGCGGGGCGGCGGCGCGGACCTTCACCGACCGCGACCTGGAATACATCCGGGACCTCGGCCTCCTGGCGCGGGGCAGGCCGGTGCGCATCGCGAATCCAATCTATGCCGAGGTGGTACCGCGCGAGCTGACCTGGGTGGTCCAGGAGGAGTTCGACCAGGAGACGGCATGGTACGTCGACACCGACGGCGGCCTGAACGTGGGCGCGCTCCTGACGGCGTTCCAGACGTTCTTCCGGGAGCACTCGGAGCACTGGTCGAAACGGTTCCAGTACCAGGAGGCGTGGCCGCAGTTGCTGCTGCAGGCGTTCCTGCAGCGCGTGGTGAACAGCGGCGGGCGCATCGAGCGGGAGTACGGCCTGGGGCGGGGCCGCACGGACCTGCTGATCGTCTGGCCGCGGAGCCCCCGTGCATCGGACCGCGGTACACGCGATGGACCTTCCCACGCCGGCGGCGGGGATGCCTTGCGCGTCGACAAGGTCGTCATCGAGTGCAAGGTGCTGCACGGCAGCCTGGAACGGACCATCGCGGAGGGCCTGGAGCAGACGGCGGCCTACATGGACCGGTGCGCGGCGCAGGAAGGGCACCTGGTGATCATCGACCGCGCCGCCGAGGGCCGGAGCCGGGACGAGAAGGTGTTTCGCCACCGGAAGACGTCACGTCGGGGTGTCGTCATCGACGTCTGGGGCATGTGACGCGACGACGGCGTTCTCAACGCATGCATGCAAGCTCAGTCGCTGAAGGTTTCCGGATTCCCATGCATCGCCGACGACGTCCTCCGCGGCCTGTACGTCCGCCGACTACCGCGACGGCGTCCCCCGATGACCGTCCTGCGCCGGCTGCGAGAAGACGGTTCCGTCCATCCGCGACGAAGTGGAGGCGAGGTCTCGGTGCGATGGGCGCCGACCGTTTCTCAATGATGGACGGGTAGAGAGAGCCAGCCCTGCTCCGACAGCACACCGAGAGCGAGTTCGATCTGCCGTCGGGAAAACTGCTTTTTCCTGTCGTTCCACCCATAGGCCTGCGCGGTGACCTCGTCGAGGTCCGAGGCCGTCGCCTTCCCGGCCGCAATCCAGTGAACCGTGGCCAGCAACTCCAGGCCGAACGGCGATTCGAAGCCGTCCACCAGCTCGGACACCCTCGCGAGGCGCGCGTGCGTATCGGCCTTGTCCGCGAGAAACGCACGAGCGTCCTCGAGCGCGCCCGGTACGAGCTGCAGGCACCTGTCGGGGGAATCGCCGCCATCGGCGTAGCCGGACACGAAATGGCCTTCGACGGCGTGCAGCACGTGCCGCAGGTTCTCGGCGTACGGTCCATAGTGACCCCTTCGTGAATCGCAGCTTCAGCGGCTCGCCTGCGACCTGCATGAAGTACATGAGCTTGTGCGCTTCCAGCAACGTGACGAACGGATCCAGCAGGCCAAGCAGGTAGCGGTCGAGCAACCCGATGAGCGCCGCACGACCCGCCGTCATTTTCGGGACATCACGTGATCGGTTCACTCGACCGTCCGTCGGAGTTCCGCGTGGCTCGAAGATGACGATCTCGACGCCGTCGAGCCCGCCCAAGGCCTCCTCCATACGCTTACGCACACTCGGCCAGTGCAACCCGCCCAGCCCGCTGCCGAGCGGCGGGATGGCGATCGACCGGATCCCGCGCGAGCGGATCTCCCCAGCGAGCGACTGCAACCCGGACTCGATGTCTTCAAGCCGGCTCTTGCCACGCCAGTGCCGTTTGGTCGGGAAGTTGATGATGTAGCGCGGGGGAACCATTGCACCCGTCTCGAAGACGAACACATGCCCGGGCCTCATCTCGTCGCGCCTGCAGCGGACGGCGTATGCCTTGAAGTTCTCGGGGAACGCACGCTTGAACTGAAGTGCGACCCCGCGCCCCATCACACCGACGCAGTTGACGGTGTTGACCAGGGCCTCCGCCGCCTCGGTGAGGATGTCGCCAGTCTTGTACGTGATCACCGGCACCACTCCTCTCTCAGTAGTACCACGCTGGACGGATCTCAACGGGCGGCCTGTGCGCGGCGGCTTCGAGGACGGCTTCAGTCTGGTAGCCGATCCGCCGTGACCGGACACCGATGCGGGAGACGAGTTCCCACGGGAAGCGCCGCTCGATCAGGAACTCGGCCTGCTTGCCCTCCTTGCATAGCCGCCAGTTCATCCCAATCGTGGTCCCGACCGGCGCGCGTTCAGCGACGGCGGCATCGCAGAGAAGACCACCATCCGCGATGATGGACTGCAATCGGTCCAGGTGAACGATGTGGAAGATCTTCGGATCAGCCGGCGCCGGCATGTCACGATTTCTCTGCTCCTCCGCATGCCACCGTCTTCCCGCCGGCCACAGATGCGGTCTCGATTCGACCCGAGTGCCGAACTCCCGGAAGCGCGTGCCTGCGCATCGTCAAGAGCAGGATCCAGCATCCGCCGGTGCGAGGTCAACACCTCCGAGGTCGACAGGCACTTGCGGCTCGTGGTGCCGTTGTTCAGCGTGCCGTCGACTCCGGCAGCGATATTTTCGTCGTGCCCACGGCGCACCGGTCCTTGAGATGCGTGCAGAAACGCACCTCGCTCTCGTCGACCGCGAAGTCGGCGGCCTCCGGTTGGGTGGCGTGCAGGCTCGCGGTCGTAGTCGCGGGGTTGCCGCTGATCTACCGGACGCCGCCGTAGGCGGGGCCCGCCTCTGCGGCCCTGCCTTGCTTCGGCGGGTCACAGGGATGGCCGGCCAGCGCCGTGCAGATGAGGCGTTCTAGGCCGCGTTCGGTCGTGTCGATGGCTATCGTCGCCTCCCGTGCTCTCGGAACGGATTGATGACCCGGAGGCCCTCGTAGTCCTGCTGATCGCTCAAGTCCTCCGAGTACACGGCGTCGCAGCCGCAGGCCTGCGCGGCAGCGAGAATCGCCCCGTCCCAGTACGACAGCCGAAAGCGCTGACTGAGCGCCACGCTGGCGCGAAACACGGCGAGCGTGACGTCCTGCACCGGAAACTCGCGAATGGACTCGATGAACCGTAGCGCCTGTGAAGGACTGAGTGGGTCCGCACGGCTGGCACGGGTGACCTGCGAGTAGAACTCCTGCAACACCTGGACCGACACGGCAAGGCCGCCCTCCCGCAGCAGGTCCTGCGCCCTGCGCCGCTTCTCGGCGTCCTCGACAGACGGACTCGCCGCGTAGATCAGGACGTTGGTGTCAACGAACCGCATTCCGGTCGTGCAAGGCGTCCCGACCGATGTTGTCGGCCGCCCTGAATCCGCTGCGCGTCGCGCAGATGTCTTCGAAGACCTCGTCCAACAACCGCCCGCGGCGTTCGCGCTCGGTCTCCCCGTCCGGCTCACGCGCACCGCTTCCGGCGGTGCGATCCCGAACGAGACTTTCGAGGAAGCCCCGCACGAGGGCCGACACCGAGGTGTCCAGCTCCGCCGCGCGAATGCGGGACTGCCTGTACGTGTCCTCGTCCACCGACACCGTGATGTTCCTCATCGACGCAGCCTCACAGCTTCAGCGTATCACAGCAGCCGAGCGGGACATCGCCGCCGCCGGCGTCATGCCGCTTCGCTCGACACGGCGGCGAACTCGCCCGGCCGGCACCAGCTCGACACCATCGACAACAGCTCGACCAGCCGGAAGTCCTCGTCCGCCCAGACATCCGCGGTGTCGTCGAACAGGGAAACGAAGGTCGGCGCCTCCGGTCCCGCCACGAGGTGATTCAGGTCGTGCCAAGCGGCGAGCACGTGCTCCGAGACCCTGTGCGGCGCAACGCGATTGCCGGTGCTCAGCACCCGGACCAGTGAGCTGCACCGCTCGGTCCGTCCGAAGGCGGGTGGCTCGGCGCCTGTCGGAGCGGTGACGCGGCGCGCTCGCATCGAACTGGAATGTCACAGCAGCGCGTGGATTTCGCGCGCAGTATCCGCCACTTCTTGCCAAAAATTGCCAACGCGCCTATGGTTCCGTTCGTGAGCACGATGAACATATCGCTGCCGGAGTCGCTGAAGTCCTTCGTGGACCGGCAGGTGGCCACGCGGGGCTACGGCACGTCGAGCGAGTACGTCCGCGAGCTGATTCGGAGGGACAGGGATCGCCAGCGTCTGCGGGGCTTGCTGCTCGATGGCGCGGAGTCCCCGCCAGCCGCCGCCGCTGACCGGCCGTGGTTCGACAGCCTGCGTGAACGCATCCACCGGCAGACGACGGCGTGACCCGCAAACCGGTCGTTCTGCGGGAACGAGCCAACCGGGACGCCGAGGAGGCTGCCGACTACTACCTCCGTGAGGCTGGCGAGAGCACCGCACTCCGATTCGTAGATGCGCTGGAGCACGCCTGCGCGCAGGTCGCGATCCATCCGGCTGCGGGTTCATCGCGCTACGCCCACGAGCTGAGCCTGCCCGGCCTGCGTGTCTGGTCACTCAAGCGCTACCCGTATCTGCTGTTCTACGTGGAACGTGGCGACCACGTCGACGTTTGGCGTGTGCTCCACGCGGAGCGAGACGTCCCGTCCTGGCTGCGGGACCCGGATAGTCCGCCCGCCCCGCCTTCGTGATTGCCGCTCCGCTCGACTTGTCCTCGATGTCGGCTGATGTACTCGCTATCGTTCACATCAACCATCCTGTCTACCTCCACCACGAGCTACTTTCCGGGATTCCCGGTGAAGAACGCCGCGTGCACGAGCGTCCCGTTCAGCGTCAGGGCGTGGCCGGTGACTCTCTCTTCGGCCACGCGGTGCTCGACGCCCAGTCCCACGCCCGGCGTTTCCTGCGCCCGCGCGGACGCGAAGCGGCGGACGACCTCCAGGACCGCCGTGGCGGACGGCTTCCCCGTCGCGACCGGTGACTCGAGGAGGTGCGACCGGACGAGCGCGCCCCAGTGGGCGGCCAGCAGGTGGGGCGCGCCGAACAGGTCCATGGCCGTCACCCAGCGGCCGTGGACGACGACGATGCCGCACTGGCCGGGAAGCGGGCCGCGGGCGGCAAGCTTCTCGATGGTCGCGGCGCGGGAGGGCTGGCCGTGGTGGGCCGCCCGCTTCATGTCCGCCGCCGCCGCGGTCGCCGATTGCACGGCCCCGCGGTTCAGCATCTCGTCGACTTCGCGCCAGACGGCGCCCTGATCGCCGTCGCGCGAGCCGCTGCGGCGCATGGACGCGGCGACGCCGGCGTTCTTCGCCGCGCGCACGCGGGATGCCGTGAACGCCTCGTCGCGCCGCGCCGCCCGGCGGTGGCCCCAGCGGCCCTGCTCGAGGCAGGAGACCGGGATCTCCATGTCCCGCAGGGCCGGCACCAGCACCGTCACGTTGACGGCGCGGTTCTGCTTGCCCCCGAGGAAGTGCTCACCCTCGACGACCAGCACCGGCTTGTCGCCCGGGTTGCGCACCCGGAGCGCTTTCACGGACGGCTGTTCGAGCTCGTCGACGACGAGCCCCGCGGCTTCGCCGGTCTCGATGGTCGGCAGGCCGTTGGTCGCCGGGTACACGGGGAAGAACGACACGCCCAGCCGGGTGATGGGCCAGCCGATCGCCACGGTGTCGAGACTGGGTACGTTCATGGTCACCTCACTCATTTATTGACGAAATGACAATAATACGGCCCGGCCCTTGATTTTGTCAACGAGACAATATATTTTGTCGCCGTGGCTCCCGGTGTCACGTACGACTACGACCCCCACGACTACCCGCCCTTCGCGGTCACCGTGGACGTCGCGGTTTTCACCATCCGGGACGACGCGCTGCAGGTGCTGCTGATAGAACGGGGCAACGAGCCGTACCTCGGTGCCTGGGCGCTGCCGGGCGGCTTCGTCAAGATCGACGAGGATCTGGAACAGGCCGCCGCGCGGGAGCTGGCCGAGGAGACCGGTCTGCGCGCGGGCTCCTGGCATCTGGAGCAGCTCGGCACCTACGGCGCGCCGGGCCGGGATCCTCGAATGCGGGTGGTCAGCGTCGCCTACTGGGCGATCTGCGCCGAGGTGCCGGTGGTGCGCGGCGGCGGGGATGCCGCCGCCGCGGCTCTGACCCCGGTGGAGGAGATAGAGCGCGGTCGCGTTCGGCTCGCGTTCGACCACGAACGCATCGTGCGGGACGCCGTCGAGCGGACGCGGTCGAAGCTCGAGTACACGGCCCTCGCCGCGAAGTTCTGCCCGCCGGAGTTCACGATAGGCCAGCTTCGCCGCGTCTACGAGGCGGTCTGGAACACGCGCCTCGACCCGGGCAACTTCCAGCGCAACGTGCAGGAGAGCGGCGCGTTCGAGAAGCGCATCGAGGCCACCTCCGCGCCGCCGGCCGGCTCTGCGCCCCCGGCCCGCCGCGGGCGCCCGGCGTCGCTCTGGTCCGTCAGCGAATCGACCGTTCTCGACGACCGGCCCGCGATGCCTTTGGAGCGGCCGCCCGCGAAACGGAGACGAGCGGCGCGGCGCAAGCCAACGAAGGACGAGTAACTGAGGTACCGCGACGCCTCGACCTTGGTGTAGGCCGGAATCGCTCGAGGTTCCGGAGACCGGGCACCACGTCTGTTCCGCGTCGGTGCTGTCAGTGGTCCCCCCTCCCGCGCGAGAAATCCTATCGCGAGTACCAGACTACGATAAATCTCCAGGCCGTCAGCTCGTTTCGCCGGGTAGTCTGGGAGACCCGGACGAATGTAGGATCTGCGCCTGAGCCCCGAGATGAGCCCGATCCCGGCGTGAGTTCAGGAATCCGCCGCGTGCCGGAAGGCGCGGGGTACAGGAGTCGACGATGATCCGTATTGCCGTCGCTTGCGCCGCTGTGGGGTGGGTGTTGGCCGGAAATCAGACCGCTGCCCAGGAGTTGCTGCGGTCCGCCTATCACGATTTTCGCGCCGTGACCGTGGCCGACGGTCTCGATGTCCCCTGGTCCGTCGCGTGGCTGCCCGACGGCGACATGCTGGTCACCGAACGCCCGGGGCGTCTGCGCGTCGTGCGGGACGGGACGTTGCTGCCCGATCCGGTTCCGGGTGTGCCGGAGGTGTTCGCTAGGGGGCAGGGAGGACTGTTCGACGTGCTCCCGCACCCGGACTTCGCGACCAACCGCCTGCTGTATCTGAGCTACGCGCGCCCGAAGGGAGAAGGCTCGACGACGGCGGTCGTCAGAGGGCGGTTCGAGAACGACCGGTTCACGGCCCTCGAAGACGTCTTCGAGTCGCAGTCGCAGGGGCGCGGCCACTACGGGGGGCGGCTCGCCTGGGACCGCGACGGATACCTGTTCGTGTCGGTGGGCGATCGGATGGCGCGCACGTCCGGAGACCTGTCGGCGCATCCCGCGCAGGATCCGTCGAACCATCACGGGGTTACGGTTCGCCTTCAGGCCGACGGCGCCGTGCCGGAAGACAATCCGTTCGTCGGGGAGCACGGCGTCCTGCCCGAGATCTGGAGCTACGGACACCGGAACCCGCAGGGGTTGCTCGTGCACCCGGAGACCGGCGATCTGTGGGCCAACGAGCATGGACCGCAGGGCGGCGACGAGCTCAACCTGATACTGCCCGGCCGGAACTACGGCTGGCCGGTGATCGGCTACGGCGTCAACTACGGAAGCGGGACGGCGATTCACGCCGCGACGCGCGGCGAGGGCATGGAATCGCCGGCGCATTTCTGGGTCCCCTCCATCGCCACCTCCGGTCTGATGCTCTATACGGGCGACCGGTTCCCGGCATGGCAGGGTAGCTTCTTCGTGGGCGGGATGGCGGGGCGCCAGCTCGCGCGCCTCACGCCGAGCGTCGACCGGCCGGGTCGGATCGAGGAGGAAGAGACGCTGGCCTACGGGATCGGCAGGGTGCGGGATGTCCGGCAGGGACCTGACGGCTACATCTACTTGGCGGTCGAGCGGCGGGGCGGGCGAGGGCGAGTCGTGCGGCTCGAACCCGTAGAGCGCCGGTAGCCGCCGGCTCGTGGAGCTGTGCCGCGGAGTCGCTACTCGCCACGACCCCGGCGAAAACACCGTCGGCGGTCGCCCGATAGGCAATGGGCCGCATGAGGGTCACCGTTCGCCCGCTCCGGGATGACGAGATCAGCCTGTATCTGGAGATCCACGAGCGGGCCATTCGCGGGCTCGCCGCGAGCCATTACTCCCGAGCTGACATCGAGGGCTGGGTCGTGCCCGCGACCGACGAGAATCTGCGCCGCCTGACGCGCAACGCCGACCGCGAGATCCGCTTCGTAGCCGAGCTGCACGGGAACCCTGTCGGGATTGGAGCCCTCGTGGTGGAGAAGTCGGAACTGCGAGCGGTCTACGTCGCGCCGGAGGGTGCTCGACGGGGTTGCGGCTCCGCGCTGGTGCGCGAGATAGAACGAACCGCCAGAGACAACAAGTTGACCCGTCTCACGTTGCACGCCTCTCTCAACGCGGAGCCGTTCTACGTGGCCCTCGGCTACGACGTTCTCGAGAGAACGGAAGTGGTCCTCCCCAACGACCATCCCATGGCGGTGGTGCGGATGGGGAAGAACCTCTAGACGGCGGACGCTACCACGACAGCAAGCAACTACGGAAAGACGAGCCCCTCGAACTGGATGCGTATCTCCGGCCCTACGCGCAGCAGACCGAGCAGGACGACGGGCGGCTCCACGCCGTATTCCGTCATGTCGAGTCCGACCTCTCCGGCAATCGTGACACCCGCGCCGGACGGCGTCAGCGAGATCGGGAAGCTCACCGGCTGGGTGACGGCCTGGATGGTGAGCGCGCCGCTGGCTTCGGCGCCGTCGCCGGAGGCCTCGTAGCCGTCGAGCCGGAAGGTGATGTCGGCGAACTCGGCGGGCTTCATCGCGTCCATGAGGTGCTCGGTCATCGTTTCGTCGGGGCACTCGAAGTCGGCCACCGGCACGGTGAGCGTCGCCGATTGCACCCCGGCGGCGAAACCGGGCGCCGGCGCGGACGACCCGGAAGTCACCCGGGCCGTTCCGCTCACCGAGCAGGTCCAGCCCCGGACCGTCGACGTGCCGGACACGGTGAAGTCGACGTTGGACGGTTGCGCCGCCGCCGGGGACCCGGCCAGCAACAGGAGACCGGCGGCGACAGCGACTACGAACCGGACCGGGAAACGTACGCGAGATGCGACCTGCATCCTTGAGCTCCTCCGAGTTCCAGGCCGGGGCGCAACCCCGACCCAGCGGGGCTTCACCCTGACCGGCCACCGAGCGGGCCGCCCCGACTGACTACAGCCCGAAGCCGAACTGGTTGTCGCGCATCATGATGGGGTTCTTTCCCTCCATGACGAAGCGGGACGTGATCTGATCGGTCGAGGTCGTCCGGGTCTGCCGCATGGCGATCCGGAGCTCCGCGAGGATCAGGTCGATTACCTTCCCGACCCCGTCCTCGCCGAAGGCGCCGAGACCCCACACGTAAGGACGGCCGATGCCGACGGCGTCGGCGCCCAGCGCTACGGCCTTGAAGATGTCGGTGCCGCGGCGGACGCCGCTGTCGATGAACACCGGCACCCGCCCCCGGACCGCGTTTACCACCTCGGGCAGCGAGTCGATCGACGACCACATGCTGTTCACCGCCCGGCCGCCGTGGTTGGACACGAAGATGCCGTCCGCGCCGTGCTCGATCGCCTGTTCGGCCCCCTCGGCCGTCATGATGCCCTTCAGGATGAGCTTCATGTCGCTGGCGTCCTTCAGGCGCTTGATGTAGTCCCAGGTGTAGGGATAGCGCGGACCCTCCGGTCCCTCCAGCCCGGCCCGCATCGGCCGCAGATAGTCCGGGTGGTGCTGGTGGCAGCTCTGGCAGAGCACCGACGAGTAGCCCTCGCCGGCCAGCGTGCGCCGCTGCAGCTCGCGGTTGCTGCCGCCCAGCAGGTCGATGGTCCACACCAGGGCGGGGCAACCCGCGCCGGCGACGCGGTCGATGACCCGCTTGTTCACGTTCCAGTCGGGCGTCGTGTAAATCTGGAACCAGTGCGGCTCGCCGCGCGCCTCGGCGATCTCGACGTACGACTGCGAGCTCTGGTGCGACTGCATCTGCAGGATGTCCCGGGGGCGGGCCGCCCGGGCCGCGCCGCTCTCGCCCTCTGTGTGATAGGCCTCGAGGCTCGCGACCGGGCACAGGAACAGGGGCGACGCCCAGCGGCGGCCATAGAGCTCGACCGAGGTGTCGATCTCCGTCATCGCCTCGCCGCCGAGCCGCCGGGGACGCAGCATCAGGCGCTGGAATCCCTCCCGGTTCGCCCTTCGCGTCTCGTAGTCGTCGACCCCCATGTGCAGGTAGTCCCAGTGCTGGGCCAGGTTGGTGGCGTGCGCCGCGCGCTCGAAGTCCCAGACGTTGATGGCGTCATCCGGCGATTCGACGAGCTGACCCTTCAGTTGATCCTCGATCGCGTTCTGGGGAGGCAGCACGGGGTCCTGGCCAGCGCCGAACTGGGGCTGCACCAGCGACTGCAGCATCTCCGATCCGCACTCCGCGCAGCGCGGCGCCGCGGGTCCGGCGGTTGCACGCCGCTCCGCCTCGTGGGCGAGCGCCCGCTGCCAGTTGGCGGGCAGGCCCGTTGAGGCCAGGCCCAGCAAGGGGCTGGCGGCCAGCAGCTTGAAGAACTCCCGCCGACTCGCTGTGCGGTCGGGGACACCCGCATCCGAACTTCGTCCAGTCATCCTCGGCTCTCCTCGCGGGCCCCGCGATGCGTGCGTGGAATCGGCGCGCGATCGCCGGCGGCCGTCGGCCCGAAGAGTGTAGCCGAAAGGCCGCCGAATGCAACCTGCGCGCGCGGGCACCCGCGAGCGGCCGGCACGGGGTCCTGGGCCCCCGGCGGCGCGCTCGTCCGGGCATCGTCGAGAATGCGCACCCGCGAATTCGCGGAGAGCACCACGTCGCCGCCGCGAAGGCCGCGACCTCGCCCGGCAGGCGGCACGCCGGCCACCTTCAGCTCGTAATCGATCCCATCTCCCCTACGGCTGATCCGTCGCCAGCGAGGCGGGGAGGGTCTCCGCGAGTGTCAGCGTGTTGACGCCGTCGACGATCTTGGCGAACGCGCGGGTAACCGCCTCCATGCCCGCCGCCGACACCAGCTCCGGCACGTCGAGGTCGGTGTGCTTGTGCTCGGGCGACCGGATCAACTGCACCGACGGCGCAAGCTCGTCGATCTGACCCATCTCGCCGGTGGCCGTGGGGTCCATCCGGCCCACGAGGCTGACTCCGAACGTGCGGTAGGCGTCGAGCACGATGTCGAGCACCCGGTCGCTGCCGTGCACCCACCAGCGCCGCGGCGACACGGTCGTCGTCCGGCGCAACTCGTTGCCGAACTGCACGAACTGCGTCGGCGCGACGTGCTCGCAGTTGAGCATCAGGGCCACCCGCTCGAGCGTTTCGGGGTTGTCGCGCATGAAGGCGGCGCTCGGAGAGCCGACGTGGTGGCCCGCCGTGGCGATGAAGGTGATCTCTCGCCGCCGCTCCGACTGCGGCACCTGCGCGAAGTGCTCCGCCAGGGCCATCATCACCGCCATCCCGGAAGCGTTGTCGAGGGCGGCGTCGAAGTAGCCGTCCATGTGCGACATCACGTAGATCCGCTCGTCGGTCGTTCCGGGCAGCGTGCCGAAGACGCTCGGGCTGGAGAGATTCTCGCGCATCTCCACGTCGAGGCTCGCGTCGATCGTCACGCGCGCGCCGGTTCCGATCAGGTCGCGCAACCGCTTGCCGTCCTCCCAGCCCATGAAAAAGCCAGGGACCTCGATCGGGGTGCGGATCGTGGTCGTCGTGCCGTCGGCGTTGGTGCGTGTCTCCCGTCGGCCGCCCAGGCTCTGCCACACCGCCATGTTCCCGGCGTAGCCCCAGATGCCGATGATCATGGCCGCGCCGTTCTCCTCCGCGCGGATGGTCGCTCCCTCCCAGGTGGCGGAGTTGCCCATTTGGCCGGGCGCCAGGATCGTCTGCAGGACTACCGCCTTGCCCCGCACGTCGCGGCCCAGGAAGTCCGCCTCCGAGCCGGTGCCGACCCAGACCGCCTCGAGCCGCGTCCCCTCCGGAATGGGGGTCGACCCGTTGGCGGGAAGGAGCGAGCCGAAGGTCAGTTGCCGGTCGCCGCCGGTGGCGGTGAACTCCCAGTCGACCGGCGTCCACTGCGGCGGGAGATCGAAGTACTGGCGGCGGATGTTCTCCATCCCCAGCTCCTCGAAGATCGCCTCCGACCAGTCGGCGGTCAGCGCCTCGTAGGGGCTGCCCGCCATCCGCCCCCACTGCCTGTCGCCGGCGTCGCGGCTCAGCCGCGAGAACGCCACCACCTCGTTCATCAGGTCCTTGAGGCGCGCGCCGCGGATCGACTCGTACTTCCGGTCCTCGGCGCCGAGGGTGCGGCTGAGGTAGTCGTACGCCGCCTCGATCACCTCGCCGTGGTCGTCCACGAGCGGTTGGGGCTGCTGGGCCTGCGCCGGGGCGCCTCCCACCAGGAGGGCGACGGCCAGGGCCGACCAACGTGTCCGCCGGATGAAGTCAGCGTGCATCGGACTCTCTCCTTTGAACCGCGAGACCTGCATTCTATGTCCATTCCCGCTCGTCCAGGGATGCACGCGGCCGCCGCGCGGGGCAACGGATCGAGCCGGGAGCCGCGGCAGGTCACCTGGCGGCGGGTGCGTCCAGACCCCGGCCGGTGATCAGATACGTCGCGAAGGTACCCAGCCAGTGGCCGCCCTCGTAGGTGGCGCCGGTGACCGAGGCGAGACCCGACGTCCTGTGCACGGCGGCCGCCGCGAGGAGAGCAGGCCGCCGGCCGTCAGCCGCGGGCAACCCGGCCGCGATCCCTTCCAGCATCCAGGCGCGGCTCAGGTTCAGGCCGTCGAGGTGCACGAGCTTTCCGTCGGTCGGATCGGTCACCACCGCCGGCTCCAGCCAGTCGGCGCCGCCGTCGCCCGGAATCCCCGGCAGGAATTCCGCCAGCCACGCGGCGAACGCGGCCGGGGAAGCGACCCGGCGGAGGAGATCGGCCTCGGCCAGGCAGGGCGAGAGGAAGTCCTGTCCCGACGGCTCGTAGCGCAGCGGGCAGTCGTAGTCCGCCGCGTAGTAGTGGGCGACCCGCTTCTCGATCAGCTCGACCATGCCATGGTCGCCCGCGCCCCGCGCCCAGTCGAGGATGAGCCCGAACGCGAAGGCCGTCTGCGAGTGCTCGCCGCTGCGGATCGGATGCGTCAGCTTCGGCAGCCAGTCCCGAATCCGCTCCGCGGCCAGCGTCTCGATCTGCGCCAGGGCCCGCTGCCAGCGGCGCGCGTCGGCATCGTTCCACTCGCGCAGCTCCGCTCCGAGCTGCAGCAGCCAGGCGAGCCCGTAGGGCCGCTCGAAACTGTCGCGGCCGGGCGCCTGCATGTACTCGGCCTCGGCCCGCAGGTTGTCAGCCGTGAGGCTCCGCGCCAGGGCTGCCCTGGACGCGGCCGCTGTCTCCGCCTCCGGATGGAGCCGCGCCAGTCGGGCGAGGAGCCAGTGGCCGTGCACGGACGAGTGCCAGTCGTAGCACCCGTAGAACGCGGGGGTCAGCTCCCGGGGCGGACGCGCGTCCTCGTCGCCGTGGAGCACGTGCGCGATCTTGTTCGGGTACTCGCGGTGCACGCAGTCGAGGGCGAGCCGTGCGAAGTGCGCGCCGAGCACCTCGTCCGCCTGGGACGCCGCGGTCGGCGCGGCCCCGGCAATCAACGAGAGGAAGAGGATGCCGGCCGCGGGAACGTGCAACGTCGCCAACCTGACCATGTTCATACCCTTCACGTGCGCCGGTCGTTCGGGATCGACGGCTCCACGGAACCAGACCGATCGGAAGTCTATCCCGACCCGCTCGAGAAGCATCGATTCGACGACCACCTTGCCCGGCCGCGCGCTGCGCCGTACAGTACGCACGTGGGCTCCCGGCCGAAGGCGTCTGTAGCCGAGGCGTTTCGGACGACGCTCGATCTGTTCGAGACCGGGGTAGCGATGAAGCGCCAGAGTCTCCGGCGCAGCTACCCCCGTGACAGCGACGAGGAAATCGAGCAGCGACTTCAGCGATGGCTCCTCGACCGCCCGGGGGCGGAGCACGGTGACTGCCCGGGACGGCGAGTGGACCTGTCCGAGCTGATCGCGTGACCTCGCTTGAAGCGATCCTTCGGCGGATCGATGCCGACCTCGTTCAGGCCCGCGTTCCCTTTGCTCTGATCGGTGGACTGGCGGTCTCCGCGAGGACCGAGCCGCGGTTTACCCGCGATGCGGACCTGGCGGTTGCACTCGACGGCGACGCGGCCGCCCAGGCCCTGGTGCATCGGTTGCGCCTCCTCGGCTACGGCATCGGGTCACTCGTGGAGCAGGAAGCCGTCGGCCGGCTCGCGACCGTGAGGCTGACGCGTTCTCCCGCGCCGCAGGCGCCGGTCGTCGACCTGTTGTTCGCATCATCGGGCATCGAATCCGAGGTAGTCGCGGCGGCGGAGCCCATCGAGGTCCTGCCGTACCTGACGATGCCGGTCGCCACTACCGGTCACTTGATTGCACTCAAGGTGCTGTCCCGCGACGACGCGCGGCGCCCTCAGGATCTGGTCGACCTCAGGACCCTTCTCGAATTCGCCTCGGCGGCGGACCTGGACGCCGCTCGCCAAGCCCTCGGGCTGATTGTGGCCAGGGGCTACGAGCGAGGGCGCGATCTCCTGGCGGACATGAGCAGTCTGTCCATCGCAGCCGGATAGGGTTCACAATAGACGCCCTCGGGGGTCGGCCGTCCGGCGGCACGTGGCTGTTTCGGGCGCCCCGATACCGAGAACCGCGGGCAGCGCCGCCGCCATCGAGCGGGCCGCGAGGCGCGGTCCGGTGCAGGGAGGACGAGATGAGACGCACGCTTTGCCTGACTACGCTGACCGTGGCCGGCGTCCTGCTGGCCGTCGTCGCCAACGAGGCGCGGCAGGACCGTTTTCGCATTCGCACGCTGGAGCTCGCCGAGAACCTCTACGTATTGACGTCGGATCCGGCGGAGCAGGGGATGCGCACCGGCGGGAACACCGCGGTGCTCGTGACCGCGTCGGGCGTGGCGCTGGTCGACACGAAGATCCGCGGCTACGGCGAGGACATCCTGGCCCGGGTGCGGGAGATCACCGACAAGCCGGTGACGACGATCATCAATACGCACACGCACTGGGACCACAGCGGCGCCAACACGGAGTTCCCCGACACGGTCGACTTCGTGGTGCACGAGAACACCGCCGCGCACATGGCCAGCTCGGACTGCGACGACGGCGCCGGATTCCAGGGCGGCTCCATCAAGAACTGCGAGGCGTTCACCGGCGACGACAGCCGCTACCTGCCCAGGATCACGTTCGAGAACCGGACGTCGCTGTTCAGCGGGCCGGATCAGATCGACCTGTACTACTTCGGGCGGGGCCACACCGACGGCGACACGTGGGTCGTGTTCCGCGGGGCCCGCGCCATGCACACCGGCGACATGATGGCGCGCAAGGGGCTGCCGTTCATTGACGCGGACAACACGAACGGCAGCGCGACCGCGTTCGCCTCGACGCTGCGGAATGCGGTCGACACCATCCGGAACGTCGACACCATCATCCCCGGACATGCCGACGACCCGCTGGCCTGGGACGACCTCGTCGACTACGCGGCGTTCTACAACGACCTGCTGACCCGCGCGCAGGAGGGGGCCGCGGCCGGGCGGAGCGTCGCCGAGACGGTGGCCGGTTACTCGGTGCCGGAGGAGTACAGCGACTTCCAGGCGCCGGCCAACCGGGTGGAGCAGATCGTCGGGCTCATCTACGAGGGCCGCTAGCGCCGGGGGGGAGCGTTCGACCCGGAGACCGGGATGCTCTACTTCAAGTCGTCGAACGTGGCCGGCGTGCGGCGGCTGGTGAAGTTCGATCCGGAGACAACGGGCCAATCCGTTCGCCGACGCCGACGACCCCGAGTACGCGCGACGGCCACGCCGATGACCTGCCGGACCGGGACCGGCCGCCAGTCCGTGCTCGTTGCCACCCGGTCGGGGGCCAGCCAGGAGCTCGTGGCGTTTGCGACACCGTGACCGGCAACCCGGAACGCCGGGACGCCTTCCGGACGTCACGAGAGCGCCGGGACGGGCACACTCGGTGGCCTTCGCATGAAGGTCGGGCCCGGGAAGCCGTACCCGCTCGGCGCGACCTGGGACGGAAAGGGCGTCAACTTCGCGATCTTCTCGGAGCATGCCGAGAAGGTCGAGCTTTGCCTCTTCGACGGCCCCGACGCGACGCGAGAGACCACGCGTCTTCCCCTCCCGGAGCGGACGGATTGGGTGTGGCACGGCTACCTGCCCGACATCCGGCCGGGGCAGTTGTACGGCTATCGGGCGAGCGGCCCGTACGAACCGAGCGCCGGGCAGCGTTTCAACCCGGCGAAGGTGGTCCTCGATCCCTATACGAAGAGGATCGGCCGCACTCTGCGCTGGGACGACGCGGTGTACGGATACGCTGTGGGCCATCCCGAGGGCGACTTGAAGGCGGACCCGCGCGACAGCGCCCCGTTCGCGCCGCTGGCCGCGGTTCTCGATCCCGCCTTCGAGTGGCGTCACGATGCGCCTCCGCGGACTCCCTGGCAGGAGACGGTCATCTACGAGGTGCACGTCAAGGGCTTCACGGCGCGCCACCCTGACGTGCCGGCGCATCTCCGCGGGACCTGCCTGGGGCTGGCCTCGGACGCGGCGCTCCGCCACTTCGCAGACCTGGAAATCACGGCCGTCGAGCTGCTGCCGGTCCATCAGGCGGCCAGCGAGCGGCGCCTGGTACGCGCCGGCCTGACGAACTACTGGGGCTACAACACGCTGGCCTGGTTCGCACCGGACGTGCGGTTCGCCACGTCGCCCGACCGCGCGGTGGAAGAGTTCAAGACGATGGTTCGGCGCCTGCACGCCGCCGGGATCGAGGTGATCCTCGACGTCGTCTACAACCACACCGCCGAGGGCGGCCGTGACGGGCCGACGCTCTCGCTGCGCGGCGTCGACAACCGGTCGTACTATCGCCTCCAGCCCGGCGACCCCGCGGAATATGTCGACTTCACGGGCTGCGGCAACACGCTCGATGCGGGGCACCCTTGCGCCCTGCAACTGATCCTGGACAGCTTGCGCCACTGGGTGCTGGAGATGCACGTCGACGGGTTCCGGTTCGACTTGGCCAGCGCCCTGGCGCGGGGTGGGCGAGGGGCCTGCGAGTTCGACCGGGACGGGGTCTTCCTGCGTGCCATCTGCCAGGACCCGGTGCTCTCGCAGGTCAAGCTGATCGCCGAGCCCTGGGACCTAGGGCCCGGCGGTCATCAGACCGGCAACTTTCCGGCGCCCTGGACGGAGTGGAACGACCGCTACCGCGACACCGTGCGCCGCTTCTGGCGCGGCGACGCGGGGCAGGTCCCGGAACTCGCCACGCGGCTGGCGGGGAGCAGCGACCTCTACGAGCAGGGTGGACGCCCGCCGTCGGCCGGCATCGACTTCGTCACGGCGCACGACGGCTTCACGCTCGACGACCTGGTCAGCTACGAGAAGAAGCGCAACGAGGCGAACCGCGAAGCGAACCGCGATGGGACCCACGACAACCTGAGCTGGAACTGCGGCGTCGAGGGCCCTGCGTCCGACACCGGGATCCGGGCGTTGCGGGCTCGCCAGAAACGGAACTTCCTGGCGACGCTGCTCCTCTCGCAGGGCGTGCCGATGATCTGCGGCGGCGACGAACTCGGACGCTCCCAGCGGGGCAACAACAACGCCTACTGCCAGGACGACGAGACGAGCTGGTTCGATTGGGCCCTTGCGCCGGCCGACCGCGACTTGCTGGAGTTCGTGCGGCGGCTGATCCGCTTTCGCCGCGACCATCCGGTGCTGCGCCGGCGGCGCTTCCTGCGCGGAACCTCCACCGGGAGCGGCGGGACCGGTGACGTGGCCTGGTTCGGGCCGGACGGCCGCGAGATGACCGCCGAGGCGTGGAACCGGATGTCGGCCAGGTGCCTGGGGATGCGCCTGGCCGGAGACGCGATGGACGAGACGGACGAACGCGGGAGACGCATCGTGGACGACACGCTGTTGATCCTCTTCAACGCGAACGACCGTGAGGCGCCGTTCACGTTGCCCGGGATCGGCGGCGACCGAGGTGCGGCCGACCGTGAGGCGCCGTTCACGCTGCCCGGGATCGGCGGTGACCGAGGTGCGGCATGGACCCGCGTGCTGGACACGGCGGAAGCGCCGGCGGATGCGACCCCGGACACCTCCCGGCCGGGAGCGGGCGCGACCGTGGCTCGTGTCGGGGACGTGTATGCGCTGCCCGCCCGATCGCTGGTCGTGTTTCTCGCCTCCCGTGCGCGGGGCGCGCCCGGTCACTCGCCCCGCGTCACCACCGACCACAGGTAGAGCGACATGCCCGCGCACACGAGTCCTGCGCCGGGACCGAGGAACAGGAAGAACGAGACCGGATGGTTCCAGAACAGCGTGGCGAGCTCGATCCCCAGCCCCGCCGCGATCAATCCCCCGGATACCTGCAGGCGGCCCGCCAGTCCGCCCCGCAGCCCGAGCGACAGCCGCCGGCTCACTGCGGTCCCTCCCAGCGCGGGAACCTGTCGAGACGGTCGATCTCGTGCGCCAGGTTGTGGCACATGACGCAGGAGCGGCGCCCGTCGCGCAGGTCGGCCAGATACGGGGCGTGGGCGGCCTGCTCCTCGTAGGATCGGCCACCCTGATGGCACGCCAGGCAGGCGCGGTTCTCGAAGGGCTCGTACAGCTCGACGGGCGCGGCCGCGGTTCCCCACACGGCATGCCACACGTGCCGGACGCCTCGCACCTTGTCGTCGACGCCGCCGAACATCGTGTAGTCGGTATGGCACGTATAGCAGGCGCGATCGACCGGGATCCGCCGGTTCTGATAGTGCGCCGCCGGCAGGAACCGCGGATCGTCGATGTGCAGGCTCTCCCGCCAGGGCTCCATCAGGTGACAGGAAAGACAGAACGTCGTGGTCCGGGCCTGCTCGTAGTGGCGCACCGCGCCGCCCAGCAGCACGAGCCCGGGCAACAGGAAGAGGGCCGCGAACGCCAGGACCCTGCCCCCGACCGTGACCGCCGTTTCGGGCCGGCGGACCACGACCCCGATGAGGGCGAGGGCCGCAATCGCGAGGACGCTCAGGCTGATGGTGGCGCCGGTCATCGGCGACGTTCCACGCTGCCGGGCAGGAGTCTGCGCCGCAGATCGCAGCGAAGCGCAGCGCAGCGGCGCAGGGTCATGGCGCGGATACGCATCCACGCGGTTGCATACGTATGCAAAATGCGAAGCGCAGCGCTGGAGCGCAGGGTCATGGCGCGGGGGGATGGGCCGAAACTCCGGGCCTGCACGGCGTTCGGGGCGCTAGCGGCGCGCGCGCAGCTCCTCCGCCAGCTCCCTGATCTCGGTCAGATCCTGCACCATCTCGCTCCAGCCGTACCACAGGGAGTAGTCGGGATTGTTGTGGAAGGCGCCCTGGAAGGTCCGCATCCGGTGTTCCAGGTGCATCCGGAACAGGCGCTGCTCGATGACCGTCGGCGCATCGTGGAACGCCAGCAGATCCGGGTAGTCGTACGCGTAGTGCTCCGGCTTGCGCAGCACCCCGTCGGCGTAGAGGGCGGCGACGATGCGAATCGCGTCGGCGAGCAGGCGGTCCGCCTCCCGAATCATGTCGTCGCCCTTCTGCAGTTCCGCCCGTACGAGGTTGCCGGAGTGGCAGTCTTCGCAGATCGCGATCATGCGGTCGCGCTCGCGCTGCCAGTCCTCCTGCGTCAGCCGGGCGACGTCGGCCTGCCGCACGACGTCCAGGCGCGGCGTCGGATTCCCCTCCGGGTCCAGGACCCCGAGGGCCTGGAGGATGGTCGTCTGGTCGGCCGCCCACTCCGGATCCTCCGCCAGCGGCAGGCGCACGCCCAGGAATCCCCAGGCCGTCCGCACCCCGTGATCTCCCTGCGGCATGTGGCACGTCTGGCAGGTGGGCGCCGCGGCCTCGTCGGGCAGTGTGCCGTTCTGCTTCAGGAGGTGCCGCACGCCGTGCTTGGACGACGAGTACATCTCCCATTGCGGGTGGTCCATCCCCATGTGGCACGTCCGGCACGCCTGCGGCTCCCGCGCCTCCGCCACCGAGAACAGGTGGCGCGTATGGCAGGCGTCGCACGAGGAGAGGCCGAAAGTGATGCCCTCCGCCTTCAACTGCCGAATCTCGTCCTCGGTCTTCACGCCGAAACGATGGCATCCGCCGCAGCCCTTCATGCCCTCGGTGAGCGCCATCGGCAGCCAGTGCGTGGTCGGCATGGCGTTCATGCTGGCCCACGCCAGGGCGTGCTTGCCACCCTCGAACTGCTCCGCCTGGATCGGATGGCAATCCGCGCACGTTTCCAGGGTCGGGGTCCGGACGAGAGCCACGTCCTCTGCCGTGCCGTGCCCGTCGCCGTGACACAGGGCGCAGTCGACCCCCGTCGCGCTGTGCCGGCTCAGCTCCCAGTCCGTGACGACGTTCGGCGTGGCGTCGCGATGACAATCGACGCAGGCGGAAGACTCGGGCGGGGCCTCCCGGCCGCCGCACGCGGCGAGGGCCAGCACGACCGTCGCGAGGCACCAGGCCGGAACACGGCAGCAACTACGGTATGGGAAACGCGCCATCGACGATTGGAAACAGCAAGTCTCGTGCCATTGGGCGGGAGCCTGCCGGTCCGTTCATCGGGCTTGCATTCGGCCGGGTGTGTTCGCTGCCGTTGCGCGCCGGGATCCTGCCGCCGGAAGTTCGACGGGCTCGACGGCTGCCGGTCTGAAGGCGTCGTCGGTCGGGTCGCCGGGTGACTGCAGAGCGGCCCCGTAGAGCCGCGCAGCCGGCGTCGTTGCGGAATCGTCCGCTGGCACGCGGGGAATATCCCGCACAGCGCGCGGCAACCTGACAGCCGTGGAGAGAGTCCCCGCTGCATTCAGCGGCGATGCATCCTGCCTGACAGACTGCGTTGTTCGCCGGTTGCATACGCCCGACATGCGCCCTCCTCACGCCGGGCACCGGATGCCGGGGCGCCTCGCCGCTCTCGGTGCGACGCGGGGTTCCCCCACGGACTGCTAGGCTCGACACGTGGCGGACGGTGAGCGGCCGACGTTGCATCGGCTGGCGCGGCTTCACGGCGTGCAGGCGACGTACCGCGACGGTTGCGGCAGGTGGCGCCGTGCCCCGCCGGATACCGTCCGCGCCGTCCTGCGCGCCCTGGGCGCGCCGCTCGGCGCCGCCCGCCCGGCCGATCTCCGGGCCGCGACGGCCGCACGGCGGCGCGCGATGTGGTCCCGGCCGGTCGAGCCGGTCCTGGTCGCCTGGAGCGGCCGTCGTACGGACTTTCTGCTGCGACTGCCGGAGACGCCCCACCGCACCATCGCACGTTGCCGCCTGCGTCTGGAGAACGGCCGGACGCGCTCGTGGACGGTCGGATCCAGCGAGGCGCCGGCCGTCGATTCCGCCGTCGTCGACGGGACGCGATACGTCTCCAGACGCCTCTCGCTTCCTCGGCGCCTGCCCGACGGGTACCACGATCTCGACGTCGAGATCGCCGATCGCACGTGGCGAGCCCTCGTGATCGCCGCGCCGGTGCGAGCCTACGACGGCGGGGAGCGCTCATGGGGCGCCTTTCTGCCGCTCCACGCGTTGCAGTCGGCGGACAGTTGGGGGGTCGGCGACTTCTCCGATCTCGACCGCCTGGCAAGCTGGATCGGCTCGCAGGGAGGACGGCTGGTCGGCCTTCTGCCGGCGTTGGCGGGCTTCCTGGGCGAGGCGCCCTTCGAGCCGAGCCCGTATCTGCCCGTGAGCCGGCTGTTCTGGAACGAGCTGCACGTCGACCCGCGCCGGCTGCCGGAGCTCGCGCGCTGCGAGCCGGCGCAACGGCTGGTGGCGTCGCCGGCGTTCCGCAGTCGTGTCGCCGCCCTGCGCGCCGAGCCGCTCGTCGACTACCGCAGGGCGATGGCGCTCCGGCGGCAGGTTCTCGAGCTGCTGGCCCGCTGGCTCGACGAGTGCCCCGATCGGCGCCGGGGGGCGTTCCTCGACTGGGTGGAGCAGCATCCGGTCGCCCGGGAGTACGCGGCCTTTCGCGCGCTCGGCGAACGGATGGCGCGGCCGTGGCGGGGATGGCCGGCGGCCATGCGGCCGGAGGCGATTCACGTGGAATCACGCGATCGGGACGCGATCCGCTACCACCTCTACGCGCAGTGGACGGCGGCCCGACAGATCGCACAGCTTGCGACGGATGCGCGGGGCGTGGGCCTCTACCTCGACGCGCCCGTCGGCGTGCATCCCGACGGGTTCGACGTCTGGCGCCATCCCGCGCTGTTCGCGCGCGGCGCGGCGCTCGGCGCCCCGCCCGATCCGCTCTTCGCCGGCGGTCAGGACTGGAGCGCGCCGCCGCCGCATCCGGAGGCGGCGCGGCGCGACCGCCATGCGTACTTCCGAGCGAGCCTGGCCCACCAGATGGCGCCCGCGGCCGCCCTGCGGCTCGACCACGTGATGGGGCTGCACCGCCTGTTCTGGATCCCGCGCGGGGGCGCCGCGGCCGACGGCGCCTACGTCCGCTATCCGGCCGACGAGCTCTACGCCATCGTCTGCCTGGAATCCCACCGGCACAGGGCACGGGTGGTAGGGGAGAACCTCGGGACCGTGCCCCGCTACGTGAACGCGTCGCTGTCGCGGCACGGACTGGCCAGGCTGCATGTCGCGCAGTTCGGGATCGCACCGGGCGACGCGGACGCCCTCGCCCGTATTCCCCGGCGGTCGTTCGCCTGCGTCGACACGCACGACACGCCGACCTTCGCCGGTTTCCTGACGGGGAAGGACATCGACGAGCGGGTCGCGCGCGGCGTCCTCGACGCGGAGCGGGCCGGGCCGGCGCGCCGCCGCCGGCGGGCGGAGGTCGCGACCCTGCGCGGCGCCCTGCCGGGCCCGACCGGCCGTGGGGCGGACGTGCTTCGGACGCCGGCGCCGGCCGCCGCGGGAAAGGGCGTCGGCGACCCGCCGGCGGAGGCCGCGCCGTCTCGGCAGGCGGGGGATCTGGAGTTGTTGTGGGCGTGCTTCGACCGGCTCGCGCGCAGCGCGGCGAGCGTCGTGATCGTCAACCTGGAGGACCTCTGGCTGGAGACGCGACCGCAGAACGTGCCCGGCACCGGGCCGCGGGAGCGACCCAACTGGCGGCGCCGGGCGCGCTACGGGCTGGAGGCCTTCAAGCGTCTCCCGGAAGTGACCGCAGCGCTCGCGCGCCTCGCGCGCCGCCGTTCCTGAACCGTCTCCCGGCTCACCGCCGCAGCATGTCGCTCGACAGGCCGCCGGCGGCCGGCAAGTAGCAGAGCCGCACGTAGTCCATCACCATGCGGTCGGCGTTGAAGCGCCAGCCGAGCGTGTGGATGGCCCGCTTCATCCGCGCCGTCCAGGCGCGCGGCACGCCGTCCGGATCGCGGTCGTAGTAGAGCGGGACCACTTCCTCGGCGAGCACCCGCAGCAGCTCTCCGGCGTCGCGCCGGTCGTGCGCCTCGTCCGATGCATGCGTCTCGCCCGTGCCGATGGCGAACCCGTTCGTGCCGTCGTAGGCCTCGGCCCACCAGCCGTCGAGGACCGACAGGTTCAGGCCGCCGTTCAGCAGGACCTTCTGCCCGCTCGTGCCGGACGCCTCCTGCGGCCGGCGGGGATTGTTGAGCCAGACGTCCACCCCCTGGACGAGCTCTCGGCCGAGGCTGATGTCGTAGTCCTCCAGGAAGACCAGCTTGCCGAGGAAGCGGGAATCCCGGCTCAGCTCGTGAATCCGGCGCAGCACCCCCTTGGCGGGCTCGTCGCGCGGGTGCGCCTTGCCCGCGATCACGAACTGGACGGGGTGCTGGGGATCGTTGACGAGACTCGCGAGGCCGTCCGGATCCTGCAGAAAGAGGGCCGCCCGCTTGTACGTGGCCATGCGGCGGGCGAAGCCGATGGTCAGGGCGTCCTGACTCAACGCGTGGGACAACTGTTCGAGGACGACGGCCGGCTCGCCGCGCCGCGCCGCCTCGCGCAGGACCCGCCGGCGCACGGCGTCGAGGAGGCGGATCTTGAGCGCCACGTGGGTTTCCCACAACGCGCCGTCGCTGACGTTCTCGATACCGGCCGAGCTCTCCGGGAAGGCGTTCTCCCGGGCGACCTCCGAGGGCAGGTAGCGGTCGTACAACTGCTGCATCTGCGGCGCCAGCCAGCTCGGCACGTGGATCCCGTTGGTGATGTGGCCGATCGGCACGTCCTCTTCCGGGCGGTCGCCCCAGAGCCCCGTCCACATGTGTCGCGTCACGTCGCCGTGCAGCGACGACACCGCGTTCGCCCGCCGCGAGACCCGAAGTCCCAGCACGGTCATGCAGAACGCTTCGCCGGCGTCCTCCGGATCCATCCGTCCGAGGCTCATGAGCCGTTCGTGCGGGATGCCGAGCGCGTCGCGGAGCGGTCCCAGGTGCTCGTCCATCAGATCGGGGGCGAAGCGATCGTGGCCGGCCGGCACCGGCGTATGCGTCGTGAAGACCGTGCGCCGGGCGACCCGCCGGACAGCGCGCTCGAAATCCACGCCCTCGCGTTCCATGCAGCGCCGTATCGCCTCCAGCACCGCGAAGGCGCTGTGGCCCTCGTTCAGGTGGTAGACGCCCGGCACGATGCCCAGCGCGTGCAACGCCTTCAACCCGCCGATGCCGAGCAGCAGCTCCTGCCGGATGCGGACCCGGACGTCGCCGCCGTAGAGCCGCGCCGTCAAGGCCCGGTCCTCCGGCGTATTGCCGTCGACGTCCGAATCGAGAAGCAGCAGGGTGCGCCGTCCGATGGTCGCCTGCCATACCCGGGCGCGGAGCGTCCCGCCGCCGGTCTCGATCGCCGGCACGATCGCCTTGCCGTCCGGGTCCACCGCCGGCTCCAGCGGCAGTCGGGAGACGTCCACCTCCGCGTATTCTTCCTGCTGCCAGCCGGAAGCGTCGAGGCGCTGCCGAAAATAGCCCTGGCCGTAGAACAGCCCCACGCCGACCAGCGGGACACCCAGGTCGGAGGCGCTCTTGATGTGGTCGCCGGCCAGCACGCCCAGTCCGCCGGAATAGATCGGCAGCGACTCGTGGATCCCGAACTCCGCGGAGAAGTAGGCCACCGGCTGTCGCCGCAGCACGCCGGCGTGGGTGTCTCCCCAGGTGGCGGCCCGCTCGCGGTATTCCTGCAACCGCCGGAACGCGTGATTGATCCGATGGGCCAGTGCGAGGTCGCCGATGCGCTCGTCGAGCTCGTCGAGCGGCATCTCCGAGAGGAGCGCCACGGGGTTGCGTCCGAGCGCTTCCCAGCGGGCCGGATCGAGGTCCTGGAACAGGCTCAGGGCGCTGGCGTCCCAGCTCCACCACATGTTGCGCGCAAGCGCCCAGAGACGCCGCTGGAGCGGCCCGAGAGACTGATCGCGTTCGCGTACCTGCGCGACGATGGGACTGATCTCGCCCGCCGCCAGGAGCAGCGAGGCGATCTCGTCGTCCGAGAAGCTCCGTTCCTCGATGGTCTGCACGATCAGCACGCCCTGCAGCAGCTCGCGGTCGATCAGCGGGACGCCCAGGAACGCGTAGTACGGGTCCTCGCCGGTCTCTGCGAAGTGCTTGAAACGCGGATGGCGCTTGACGTTGGGCACCTCCACGGGTCGCAACTGCTCGGCGACCAGCCCCGCGAGCCCTTCGTGGAGCTCCATGCGGACCTTGCCGACGCTCTCCGGACGCAATCCGACCGTGGCGGCCAGCACCAGGTGGGTCCGGTCCGACTCCAGCAGATAGATGGAGCAGACGTCCACTCCCATCCGCGTCTGAAGCTGCTGGACGCCGGCCGTCAGGGTCGCTGTGGGATCAACGTATCGCGTGGTCAGGCTGCGTACCTCGTGAGAAGGTTTTCGGAAGCGAGTCCGGATCGTCTCGGACCGGCGGCGGGATCGTCAAGGGCGTGGCGGCGTCGAACGGTCCCCCGGGGACCGCGGGGGAAGCACGGCGACCGGGAGCGGGCTCCCGGTTCGCCGTCCCGGCGGGGATCAGCTCACCGCGGCTTCGGGCGCCGCGCCGGCCCGGACCGTCGCCGGCGGCCGGGAGTCGCCTCGCGCGGCCAGCTCGTCGCCGAGGAGCTGCAGGTTGAAGGCGGGCCGCCTGCCGATCGCGAGCAGCGACTCGACGATGCGCGCCGGCTGCCCCCAGTCGTTCCACATGACGCCGTCGAGCGACTGCACCGCGATGCGGTCCGCCGCGCGCTCGAGCAGCTCGGAGGAGAAGTTGACCCGCGGCATGGTCTCGTACGCTTCGTCGAGAACCTCCCTTTCGTGGCGCGTGCCGATGGCGGACTGCAGCACCGCGAAGAACGGAATCAGGTTCGGCAGCCGCTCGCAGGCGATCTCCCAGAGCGTGCGGGCGCGCGCCGCCAGGACCAGCGTGTTCCACAACGCACCGCGTGCGTGGAGCCGGGCCGCTTCGGCCGGCGCCGGCTTCTCCACGAAGGACTCGACGGCGAATGCGCGGTGAGCCGGCTGCCGGCCGAGATCGTCGGACGGGACGATCCAGCCGTACTCGTCTTCGACGTCGGTGGGTTCGGCGCCCAGCAGGACGATCCGATCCGCGAGGCGTTCGGCGGCCTGGATTGCCACCTGTACCCGCGCCACGAACCGCCACTCCGGATACACGAAGTGGTCCGAGGGGAGAAAGACCACCGTGGCGTCCGGATCCCGATGCATCGCGTGGACCAGCCCCAGCAGCACACCCGGCGCCGTGTCGAGGTTGGCCGGCTGCTCGATGAACGCGCCGTCGGTCGCGCGCGCCGTGCGGGCGCGCAGCAGGTTCCGGTGGTGGCGTCCGACGACCGTCAGGATGCGCCCCGGATTGCACAGGCAGGCCGCCCGATCGATCGTATGGTCGAGCATCGACCGCGTGCCCGTGAACGCGCAGTACTGCTTGGGAACGTGGCGGCCGAGCCAGCGCTCGGTCAGCGGCCGCAGACGCATGCCGTCGCCGCCGGCCAGCACGACTGTCATCGGTTGTGTCATCGACGTCATCATTGCTTTCCTGCCTTCCGCCTGCTTCCGCCGGTCTCGGTCCCCGAATCGCCGGAAACGAAGTCGCGGGACAAACTTGTGGCGGACCGCGCGACAGACCACAGAAATGTAGTGGCCCGGCGCCTGTCGCGCCGCCCGCGTGCGTGCGCCACCAATGACTGCGATACAGGCGCCCGCGGCGCTACACCGGAATGGATCCGCTCCGCAGCTCGCGCTCCGCCTGCAACCAGTCGTCGAGGGGGCCGCCCGGCCCCTTGCGCTCGATAGACAGGAAGTACGCGCGCTCGGCAATCTGCTCGGCGGTCGGCGCGGGCGACGGCGCTTCCACGGGCGTGGCGGCGACGGGCTTCGCAACGGTCCGGCGCACGGTCCTGCTCCGCGGCGCGGTCTTCCTCGTCCGCTTCACGGCTGTCGACGTTGTCGTTCGTTTCGCCATGTCAGAGACTTCCTCTATTCCTTCCCTTGGCGCGCGAGCGCTTGGCGCGCGAGCGCTGCTGTTGTGCCGACCGCCACGCGCTTCGAGCCGCGCTGAACCTCGTTCCGCGGAAAGCGCAAGGATCGAGAACCGCCGGAATCGAGGCTACCGTCGCGGTGTATCCAATACGTGTCGGACGCGTTCCGTTACCGTTGAGCCCGTGCCCTGTGCCTGCGCCCCGCCGGGCCCGATGACCTGTGTCATCTGGCTCTAGCAAGAATCGTGCCGCCGCTGGAGCCCGCCACGCATGAGCCGGATACACGCCGCATCAATCAGTTGCAGCACGGTTGCGGCGTGTCTTCGGGGTACGCGACTCTCCTGCCACGATCTGCAAGAGTGTCGGTACGCAGACTGCCTACGACATTTCTGTGAGCCGCCGCACGGTGGTTGCGCACAGACAGGCTGCCGAGCTGACCGTTCCTGAGAGCCGGAGCCGTTCGGGAAGGGAGCGCCAGCGGGGTGGTCGTCAGTCCCTGCCAAAGAATAGCATACCGAGCGGCGGCAGCGTCAGACGCAGGGAGAAGGGACGTCCGTGCGAAGGTGGCCCGCCCGCAACGACGTGCCCGCCGTTGCCCAGGTCGCCGCCGCCGTAGCACGCCGCGTCGCTGTTGAGCCGCTCACGCCAGCCACCGCCGTGGGGCACTCCGACGCGGTAGTCGTGCCGCGCAACCGGCGTGAAATTGCAGACGACGACGACGACCGTTTCGCCATCGTACCCGCGGCGCAGGAAGCTCAGTACGCTGCTCGCCCGGTCGTCGCACTCGATCCACTCGAAGCCCGCAGGCTCGGAATCCAGCTCGTAGAGCGCCGGCTCGGCGCGATAGTACCGGTGCAGGTCGCGCACCCAGCAGCGCAGCCCGGCGTGGAGCGGCCGGTCCAGCAGATGCCAGTCGAGACTCTCGGCATGCGTCCACTCCCGCTCCTGCCCGATCTCGGCCCCCATGAAGAGGAGCTGCTTGCCGGGGTGGCCGACCATCAGGCCGTACAGCAACCGCAGGTTCGCGTGCCTCTGCCACTCGTCCCCCGGCATGCGCGACAGCAGCGAGCCCTTTCCGTGGACGACCTCGTCGTGCGAGAGCGGCAGGATGAAGTGTTCGCTGAAGGCATAGACGAGGCTGAAGGTGAGCGAGTCGTGATGGTGCTTGCGGTGGATCGGATCCTGCGACATGTAGCGCAGCGTGTCGTTCATCCAGCCCATGTTCCACTTGAAGCCGAATCCGAGCCCGCCGGCGTCCGTCGGGCGGGTCACCCCGGACCAGGTGGTCGATTCCTCGGCCACCATCATGACGCCGGGATGTTCCGCGTAGACGCGCTCGTTCAGGCGCCGCAGGAAATCGACGGCATCCAGGTTCTCGTTTCCGCCGCGGGCATTCGGAACCCACTCCCCGGCCTCGCGCCCGTAGTCGAGGTAGAGCATCGAGGCGACCGCGTCCACCCGGAGGCCGTCGAGGTGGTAATGCTCGAACCAGAAGAGCGCGCTGGAGATGAGGAAGTTGCCGACCTCGCGGCGGCCGTAGTTGAAGATCAACGAGCCCCAATGCGGGTGCTCGCCCCGCCGCGCGTCTTCGTGCTCGTAGAGACACGTGCCGTCGAAGCGGGCCAGGCCGTGCGCGTCCTTCGGAAAGTGCGCGGCCGACCAGTCCACGAGGACGCCGATGCCGCGCCGATGCAGCGTATCCACCAGCGCCATGAACTCCTGCGGGGTGCCGAAGCGGCTCGTCGGCGCGAAGTAGCCGAGGGTGCCGTAACCCCACGACTCGTCGAGCGGGTGCTCGGCGACGGGCAACAGCTCCACGTGCGTGAAGCCCAGGTCGGCCACGTGGTCGGCCAGGCGGCCGGCGATGTCCCGATAGGTCAGCCAGCCGCCGGCGCCGGGAACCCGCATCCAGGAGCCGAGGTGCACCTCGTAGACGGAGATCGGCGCCGCGTGCCCGTTGCGCTCCGCGCGGGTGGTCATCCACTCGGCGTCGTCCCACTCGAAGCCCGCCAGATCCCGGACCTGCGACGCGGTGCGGGGCCGAAGCTCTGCCGCGAACGCATAGGGGTCGGCCTTCTGGACGGCGTGGCCGCCGTCCCGCGGCGTGACCTGATACTTGTAGAGCGCGCCGTTCCGGACCCCCGGGATGAAGGCCTCCCAGATCCCTGCCTCGGTTCGAAGCCGCATGGGGTGCGCGCCCGGGTCCCAGCCGTTGAAGTCCCCCACGACCGCGACGGAGCGCGCGTTGGGGGCCCAGACCGCAAAGTGGACGCCGCCGGCGCCATCCAGTCGTGTCACGTGGGCCCCGAGCTTCTCGTAGCTCCGGTAGTGGGTGCCGCCGGCGAGCAGGTGGAGGTCGTAGTCGGTCAGGAACGGTGAGTCGCCCGGCTGCGCGCGTGACGGCATCCGATCAGCTTACAGTCCGCGGCGGAACGCCGCGGCGGAACGCCGCGCAGTAGCGAGGGCGTCGAGACGCCGGGCGACAAGGCGCGACCAGGGAGCAGATGGGCACGCCGGTCGCTGGCGCGCCAGGGATCGCTAGGAGCCCAAATGCTCCCGCAGGAACGCCAGCGTGCGCGGCCACGCGTCCTCGGTCGCCCGCCGGTTGGCGGCCAGTCCTTCCTGGGCCTTCAGGAACACGGTCGCTCCCTCGTAGACGATCGCCTCGTAGGACCTGCCGGCAGCCGCCATCGCCTCGGTAGCCCGGGGGACGGTCGCCGCGGTCGGAAGGTCGCCCCCGTACAGGCCGAGCACCGGCGCCCCGATTCGTGCGTAGTCGGACTCGTTCCCGGGCGTGGCGCCGTAGAAGACGACCACGGCATCCAGCGCGGGCTGCTCTACCGCGTAGGCGAAGCTTGCGGCGCCGCCCCAACTGAATCCGACGACGCCGACTCGTCCCTCGGCGACCGGCAGGCCGAGCGCCCACGTCCGGACCGCGTCGAGCCGCCTCGTGCGCTCCCGTGCGCCGATTGCGTTGACGGTGGGAACGATCCGCATCCCATCGATGAAGAAACGGCCATCGCCGCCGCCAGGAGCCATGCCCTTCAGCAGATCCGGGGCGACCGCGACGAATCCCTCGGCCGCGAATGCGTCGGCGACGCTCCGAACCCAATCGGAGAGCCCGTAGAGATCGTGCACGACCATTACGACCGGCGCGCGGGACTGCTCGGGGTACGCCACCCAGGTCGGGACGCGCATCGCGCTGCCCGGCATCTCGACGTCGACGAGCTCGGCGCGCCGCGGCGATGCCTCGAGGTCGCCCCGCGAGGTCGCCCCGCTCGGTGGCAGACCCGCAGCGGAGGCAGGAAGGGGCCCCTTTCCACGGGCGACGACACCCACTACCGCCAACAGGGCGCCCACCTGGAGTGCGGCGACAGCGACGAGGACGAGTGGGACGGCTCTCCTCGCCTGCCCCTCTCGTCTCGTCGCGTACGTCGGTTCCGGTCTCGTCAACCGCATCGCCACACCTCCTCGAACGATACTGCCGATGTCACGCCAGCGGAGATCGATGTCGTCGAGCAGCGCGTCCAGCTCCGCTCCGTACCGCTTGCGCCACCATCGCGGATACAGCCGGGTCGCCCACCGGACCAGCCGTCTCGCGCACGTCATGACACCCCCTCGCGCCGTGCTGCGGCTCGCCGCACGCGGTCCAGCAGACTCAGCCGCTCGCGGAGGTGCTGCCGTCCCGCCGGTGTCAGCCGGTACGGCTGGCGGCGCGCGGCGGGTCCCGCCGGCTCGATCAGGCCTCGCTGCTCCGCTCGCGTGATGGCGCCATAGAGGGTGCCCGCGCCCAGCCGGACGCCGGCGAAGACTTCGATGTCGGTCATCATCGCGTAGCCGTGCTTCGGGCCGGCAGCGAGGCTGGCGAGCAGGAGGAGTGTCGGATCGAGCATCGTTATTACGTTATACGTAGTATCGCACGACGTAATATGCGTGTCAAGCGGACCGGGGCATCCGCGAGCGTGGCGCTCCCGACCGCCGGAGATGGAGCCGTCAGCGACACGTCAGCGGCCACGGTGCCTGTCGAGAAACCGGATCAGAGGCTCGGCGGACGGCCTGACGCTCGAGGTGTGGCTGGCAAGTCTCAACGCCATTCCTGTCTCAACCTCCCAGGACACCGACGAAACCGTGCGTACAACGACTCCCAGCGACACGTCGGCTCAGCGTTCCCCGGCGAACGCCACGCCCGTGCCGGCGATGACCAGCATTCCGCCGCAGAGGCGGTTCGTCAGTTTCCGGAACCTCACCTGGCGAGTCAGCGCCGCAGCTCGTGCGGCCGTGTAGCCATACCCTGCCAGCACGACGAACTCGATGGCGACGGAAGTCACACCCAGTATCAGCACCTGCGGCCAGACGGCGCGGCTCGCGTCCATGAATTGCGGGAGCAGGGCGACGAAGAAGACCAGCGCCTTGGGGTTCGCCGCCTGCAACGCGAATCCGCGGGTCAGCGCTCTCAGCGAGGCCCGGTCTTCGTGTGCGCGCTCCGGCCGAAGCGCGAGTCCCGCTCCCCGTACGGTCTGCACGCCAAGATAGACGAGGTAGAGGGCTCCCAGGTACTTGATGAGCGTGAAGACCTCGTGGGAAGCGAGCAGAACCGCTCCGAGACCCAGCGCGGAAAGGGCAAAGTAGCACGCGTTCCCGGACAGGACGCCGGCGCTCGCCCACAGCGACGCGCGCCCGCCGCACGCAAGGCCGTACGACAGCACGAACAGCACCGCCGGACCGGGCGTGAGGCACAGCGCGGCCTCGGTGCCGGCGAACAGAAGCCACGTGTTCAAGCTCATTCACTCACGCTCCGCGACCATGAACGAGGCATGGACGGTGACCGGCGAGTCACTCCGCGGCCTCATCGGGACCGAGAATCGACACTCCGCACGGCGCGGTGAAGTCATTCGGCGGGAGATTGCCGGTGTTTACGGTACCGACCGGCTCGAAACACAGCACGTACGCATCCTCCGCGGCGGAAGTGCGGTGCTCGACGCCGCGGGGAACCAGCACGCACTCTCCATCCTTCATGTCTATGCGCCGGTCGCGGAACTCCACCGAGAACTGCCCCTTCCAGACCAGGAAGAACTCGTCGGCATCATCGTGACGATGCCAGGGAAAGACGCCCTTCGCCCGCACGAGCTTCACTTCCTGCCCGTTGAGCGTGGCGATGACACGCGGACTCCACGTTTCGTCGAGACGATTGCAGCTCTCCTCCACGCTGATCTTCGTCGTCATGCCGCCCTCCGTCCCAGGGTACCTGAGCATGGCCCGGTCAATCGGCCGCCAACATCTCGACACGACGGAAGATCCGCCGATGCCGCGGCTCGCCGCAGTCCGTCAGCTCGATGTCCGCGCAGTCACGGACCACGGTCTCGACAGGGTTGACCATCGTGGCGCGCAGTATCCGGCCGGACTCAAGGCTGATGCTCAACTCGACATCGAATGTCTCCTGGCCGACGGCGGCGACGTATCTGTCGCCGTCGCGCCTGACCTGTACCCAGTTGTTGGGCGTGTCGGCCACCGGTGCGTGCATCCATGCCGCGGGAACGTGAATGGCGGGCTCCTCCGGTACGACGTGCTTCACGAGCAGACCGGCGACACCGTTCAACCGATCGATGTCCGCCAGCGTAACGTCGAAATCGATGGCGCCTTCACCGACCAGCACCACGGTTCCATCGGCCCAGGAGTTCGGTACGTCCCTGCGCACCGGGAACCGATCCCCGGGCGCGCGCAACTGCCCCGCGTGCATCGCGAGGAACAGGTCGGCGTAGAACGTCAGCAAATCCGTCACGGGCCCTGTCAGGCCGGGCTGCAGACCTGACAAATCGGGGAACACGAACGGCGCATCTCCGTTCAAGGTCACCACCTGCCTGAACTCCCGGCTCGCCAGCGTCAATTGTCGCGGCACGCCGTCGATCACGAGGTCCGACCAGGCGTACTCCTCGACGAACCGGCCCGCGGCGTCCCGCGAGACGGTCGCCGTCAGTTTCACTTCGTAGGCGCCGTTGTTGTTGCGTGCCGTCATGAGATAGCCGAAACTCTCGCCTTCCCGATAACGGCGTACCAGCAGGGGATCGGTTCCGGGCTCCTGCGCCGCCGACAGTGGCGCCCAGATGCACAACACAGCGACAACGACCGACACTGTTACCGCCCATCGTCCGGTCATTGCGATTCGCTCACCCGAGGTAGTGACGCTGAGTCGTCCCGGCTCGTGCCGGTCAGGCGCTGATTCGGAACGTTTCCGAGGGTTCGGTGGACGCCGCGCGCCGGGCGGGGACCCAGCACGCCGCACCGACGAGCACGGCAAGTCCGCCGGACACCGTCACCAGCGTAAGCGGGTCGAGCGGGTCGATACCGAACAACACCGGCGCGAGAGCGCGTGTTCCGAGAGCGCTCCCGGCGAGACCGGCGACGCCGCCGAGGGCCGCCAGACGCAATCCGCGGCCGGCGACAAGGCGCCGCAGCGCGTGCGGGCTGGCTCCCAGCGCCGAGCGGATCGCCATCTCCGCGCACCGCTGCCGCGCGTCGAACGACACCGTGCCGTATAGCCCCACGGCAATCAGCACCAGCGTCACCAGGCCGTACGCGATCGAGACCTGCACGGCGAGGCGCGGGCGCGCGAGCTCCGCGCCGAGCAGCTCGTCCATCGGCGTGAGCGTTTGAATCGCCACCGACGGGTCGATGGTCTGGATCGTGTCACGAAGGCTGCCGGCCAGCGCGGGCCGCGGGTTCCCGGTTCGTACCGCCAGGTAGCCGGCAAGAAACACGAACGACTGGGGCGCGGGATAGTACACGGTCATCCAGTTGTTCGTGAGTTCCCGGTATCGCAGATCGGCGGCCACGCCAACCACCGTGGTCCAGTCGAAACGGGGGCTGATCCGGACCCGTTTGCCGATCGGATCCTCTCCCGGCCAGTAGCGGCCCGCGGCGCTCTCGCTCACGATCGCCACACGTTGACTGTCGGCCGTGTCGGTGGGCGCGAAGCCGCGCCCGCGCACGATCGGGATGCCCATGGTCTCGAAGTAGCCTGGCGTCACGATGTCCCAACTCGCCCACTCGTTGGTCGACGACTCGTCCGGCGTCTGGCCGTCGAACTGAAACGGCGAGCTCACGCCGGTCGCCGCCGTCCCCGGCGGTAGATGAAACGGCGCCGCCGAGACGACGCCGGGAAGCCCTTCGACCGCGGCGACCACGCGGTCGTAGAACGCCCTGACCCGGTCGGGCGTGTCGTAGCGCGAGGGCAGCACCACGCGGGTGGTCATCACGCCGTCCGCGCGCAGCCCGCGGTCGATCGACTGGAGCTGCCACAGCGAACGGGTCAGCAGTCCGGCAGAGACGAGCACGACCACCGCGAACGCGACCTGCGCGGCGGCCATCATCCGGAGCCGGCGGCCCGCGCCGCGGGACGATGCAGCCGAGCGGTGCGCGAGGAAGCCGGTGAGTTTCTCCAATCTCGTCCGCCAGGCCGGCGCCGTACCGAAGCCGAGGACCCACACCCCCAGCGTGCCGATGAGGAACGCCATGACCTGGGGACTCAACGACACCTGGTCGATCCGTGGCACGCCCACCGGGTCGGCGGCCAGGGTGAGCGCGAGCAGTCCTCGGGTCAGGAACGACGCGCCGGCCAGGCCGAGGACGCCAAGCACCGCCGCCTCGACCAGAGTCTGCCGGAACAGGTGTCCGCGAGTCGCGCCCAACGCGGTCCGCACGGCCATTTCGACGCGCCGTGATTCGGCCTGCATCAGCAACAGCGTCGCGACGTTGGCGCCAGCGACCAGAAAGACCAGTGCAGCGCCGGCAAGCAGAAACATCACGGTAGGCCGGACAGAACCGATGACCGTGTCGGCCAGAGGAGTCACGACGATCGGTTTGCGCGGGTAGTCCTCCGGATACGCGGCGCTCAGACGTCCGTGAATGACGGCGAGCTCGGACCGCGCCCGGCCAATCGTAACGCCCGGCGCCAGTCGTCCCACCACGTGGAACTGCCGATACCGCGGGCTGTCGAGGGTCATGCCGTCGGGCCGCGTCTCGTCGCCGCGGGTGAACGCGGGAACCAGGGGGACCCAAACGTCGGCGTGGAGCGGGTAGGCCGCGCCCGGTTGCAGCACCCCGACAATCGTGAACGGCTCGCCGCCGGGATAACGCACGCGCTGCCCGACGTAATCCGGGTCACCGCCGGCGCGTCGCCAGAATCGGTAGCTGACGACGGCCACGTTGGCGGCGCCCGCGACGTCGTCGCCGGCCTCGAGGAGGCGCCCGTAGGCCGGCGTGGCGCCGACGACGTCCAGCAGCTCGGCTGAGGCCGACACCACGTTGGCCGTGATCGGCTCGTCATCGACCAGCATGGTGGTCGTCGAGCCGTCGGCGTAGTTGATGGCGGCGAGTGCATCGAAGGCGGCCGTTTTGTCCTTCCAGATCAGGTACTCGGGATACGAGATCGGAAAGAGGATTCCGCCGCCCCGGTCGACGTCGTTCTTCCAGATCCGGACCAGACGAGAGTCGTCGTCACCAATCGGCTGCAGAATCACCGAATCCGTGACCGCGAAGAGAACCGTGACGGACGCGAGGCCGAGGCTCAGCGTCAGGACGGCGACGGTCCAGACGAGTGGCCGGCGGGTGAGACCCCGAAGTGCGAAGCGAAAATCCCGCACGAGATCCATACGCTCTCCGATCCCATCATATCTGCCGTCAGGGTCGCGGTGAGCGTTGTTTGACGTCAGGGGGGTCGCCAGCGTAGGTTCACGAGGAACTGATTCCTCAACGACACGAACGCGGTGGGTCGAATCGGTTGGGCGCTGGCCAAGGCCTGGAGGGGCGCCCACTGTGGCGACGAGAGACTGCGAGGTCGACCATGCACCTGTACCGTGCGCCACCTGCGCGGTTGCGCCCCTTCGTGTCGGTGGTGTGGGCGACCGACGGTGCGAGTCGCGCGCGGCGACTCGGCGCCCGGGAACGAGCCCTGCCGACGGGCGCCATGCACTTGGCCATGCGTCTGTCGGAGCACCCCGTGCGAGTCTTCGACGGTCCGGCAGCGCGGGAAGCGCGCGTCGTCGCACACGCGGTGGTTGCCGGGGCTCGCACGGCGCCGTATGTCCGAGATATCCCCGGACCCGTCCGTTCGGTGGGCGCCCAACTTCGGCCGGGCGCGTGCGAACTGCTGTTCGGCGTGCCGGCCGGTGAACTGGCCGAGCGGCACACCGCGCTGGAAGACCTTTGGGGCGCGGCCGCTGTCGCGTTGCGAGATCGACTCCACGAATCCGGAACGCTCGACCAGCAGCTCGCGCTCTTCGAGTCCGCTTTCGCGGCGCGGTTGCCTCGGGTGCGCGGCTTGCATCCCGCGGTGGCCCAGGCGCTCGACTGGTTCAATCGGCGCTCGGACATCGCCGAGGTCGTGCGGCAGACCGGGTACAGCCATCGGTACTTCATTGCGCTGTTCCGCGACGCGGTCGGACTCACCCCCAAACGCTACTGCGGCATTCGCCGCTTCCGGCGTGCGCTTGCACGGCTGGTTGCGAACCCGAGTGTCGCCTTGTCGGCGGCGGCCGTGGACGAAGGCTACAGCGACCAAGCACACTTCACGCGTGAGTTTCGGCGGTTCGCCGGCATGCCCCCCGGCGCCTACCGTCGCGCCGTCGCCGACACGGCGTCCGCCGATCGTTGGCGGCGAGCGCATCATCTGCCGATCCCTGGCGGCGAACGCTGACGGTCGACGACTTGCGCGAGGTCGATTCCGTTCAAGAACCCGCGCGTCCGCCCGCGATAGAGTCGCTGCATCATCCGCTCGACCCGCGACGCGGAGCGGTTCAGCGGCCAACAGGTGTCGGCGGCGGCGGCGGGGAACCAAGTTTCTCACGCGCATCCCGACGCGGCAGCGACACAGAGGGTAAGGGCGGTGCCATCGGAGAAGGAGGCAGGCATGAAGATTCATGAGCTGTTCGCATATCTGCACGTCAAGGACGCAGCGAAGGCAATCGATTTCTATACGACCGTACTCGGCGCCACGGAGAAGTTCAGGCTGACCGGGCCGGGAGGCCGCATCGGGCACGCCGAGCTGGACTTCGGATGCACGACGTTGATGCTGGCGGACGAGTTCCCCGAGTACGGCATCAACGGCCCGGCGGCGTACGGCGGCACGACGGTGACCGTCCATCTCCATGTCGACGATGCCGACGCCGTGATCAAACGGGCCGCCGAAGCAGGCGCGACGGTGGAGAAGGAGCCGTCGGACCAGTTCTCGGGGAACGGTCCGGCGTCTTTCGCGATCCTTTCGGCCATCGTTGGAAACATCGGCCACAGCATCGAAGAGGTGTCGCCGGAAGAGATGCAGCGGCGCTACGACGCTGCGACGACGACGGATCAGTAGTGTCTCGACTTTCACAGCGCCTCGACCTACTAGACGTCCGCGCGCGTCCCGAGAAAGCCCGTGGTGGCAAGTTGTCCCTTTCGCGAGCCGGATACTTCTACCGAGGGGCAGGTTCGAGCTCCACCGCTCTCTTGCGCGGCAGTCGCGGTTCGATCTCGAACACGACAGTGGTCTGTCGGCCCGCCATCGCGCTGGCCGTGCTGACCCGAATCTGCTCGGCGTTCTCGCCCTGCGCCCGGAGGAGGTGGTTGATTCCCGCGAGCTCGAACCCGCGCTCGAGCGCTTCGATGCCGGAATAGGTCCGCGTTCGCTCCGCTTCGGCGCAGGTCGTCCGCACGTGTGCCCGGCCTCCCTCGCAGTCGATGACGAGCCGGCTGTACAGTGCGTTCTCCGCGGCGCGGATCGCATACTGCGCCGGGTTCTTCCTGACCGGCTCCAGCCGGGCGGGAGCGTCGAGAACCTGTTCCACCGCGTTCTCGGCGTGCTTGGCCTCGCTCATCTTCCAGCCCAGGATCGTCGCGTCGCGCTTCGCCTCGTAGACGCCGTTCAGGACGATTTCGAGGCTCTCCGGATCCTCGATGCCGCAAACGGCCATGTCGGCGGCACGCTACCGTTGCCGGAGCGCGGCCATCGGGTCCACGCGGGACGCCCGGTGCGCAGGGACGAACCCGGCGCCCAGCGCCACGGCGGCCATCGCCAACGCCGCCGCGACCGCCACCGCGGGCGTCAGGCCGTCGATTTCGTAGAGCAGCGACTGCGCGAGGCGACCGACCCCGAACGCCGCGACCAGCCCGACCGCACCGCCGACAATCGTCGTTCTCCCGACCTGGCCCAGCACCATCGCGCGGAGGCACGCCGCGTCCGCACCGAGCGCCATACGCAGACCGATCTCGCGCGTGCGCTGCGCCACCGTGTAGGCCAGCACGCCGTAGAGACCCACCGCGGCCAACAGCGTAGCGAGCCCGGCGAAGGCGGCCGACAGCACGGTGAGGATGCGATCCTCGAACGCGCTCTCCTCCACCTGCCGGGGGAGCGTGGTGAGATGCGTGACGGGCAGGTTGGGGTCCACGCCGGCTACCAGTGCCGGGACGGTGCGCAGCATGCCCTCCGGCGGCAGGGAGCTCCGCGCATAGAACGCGAGCGTCCCGACCGCGTCCTCCTGGCGATACGGCACATGGAGGAGCGGCGGCGCGGGCCACTTGACGCGGCTGTACCGGGTATCGGCAACGAGACCGACGATCTCGGTGTCCAGCTCCACGTCGAGCCCGCCGCGACCGAGCCGCCTGCCCACCGCATCGCGCCCGAGGTTGAACTTGCGGGCGAACGCCTCGTTGACGATCGCCACCGGGGGCGCCCCGGGAGCGTCCGCCTCGGTGAACGTCCGCCCCGCCAGCAACGAGATGCCGAGGGTCCGAAAGTAGTCCGTGCCGACCTGGTTGAACCGCGTCGAGCGATTCGTATCCGGTCCGGCCTCGAATCCCTCCACCATGACGTCGGTGCCCCAACTGTCCCCGGCGAATACCGCGATCGAGGCCGCCGCCGTCGCCGTGACACCCGGTTGCGCGGCCAGCTCCGTTTCGATTCGCGTGTAGAGGGCATTCGTTCGCTCGTCTTCGTAGCCGTTGAGCCCGGGCCACAGGCGGAACGTCACGACGTCCCTCGTCCGGATGCCGAGGTCGACGCCGCTCACGTTCCGCAGGCTCTGGATGAAGAGCCCCGCCACCACCAGCAGCATCGTCGCCAGGGCGAACTGCGCGGTGACCAGTCCGCGCCGGAAGCCGGCGGCCGAACGGGCGCCGGCCGGCTGGCCGGCGTCGTCCTTGAGCGCCGAGACCAATGCCGCCCGCGTGCCATGGAACGCCGGGAAGATCCCGAAGAGCAGGCCGGTCGCGAGGGAGACCGCGCCGGTGAACGGCACCGCGTACGGGTCGAGCGTCAACTGCAGGAGCTCCGCCATCTCGGACGGCAGGAGCATGCCGATGAAGCCGAGCGTCCACTTGGCTACGACCAGCCCGGCCGCGCCCCCGAGAACGGCCAGGAGACACGACTCGGTCAGCAGTTGCGTAACGACGTGCCGTCGCGTCGCGCCGAGCGAGAGCCGCACGGCCATCTCGGACGCTCGGGCGGCGGATCGCGCGAGCAACAGGTTCGCGATGTTGGCGCACGCGATCAGGAGGACCACGGCGGTGACGCCGAGCAGGAGCAGGACCGGCACACCGACGCTCTCGCGCATGCGGCTCTGCCCGCGCCGTCCCTCCTCGATCGGCAAGGGCTTGGCGACGAACTGCGCCAGGGTCTCGGCGCTCATCTCCATCTGCAGCGGCGCCTCGACGTCGGTCAGGATGCTGCGGTACAGGGGCGCCAACCCGGCGTGGGCCTGGTCGATGGAGACCTGCGGCTTCAGGCGGGCGAACAGGTAGAGCCAATAGTTCCGGCGGTTCTCGAAGCGGCCCTCGTCCTGGACAGGATTCAGCCTCGCATTCATCGTGAGCGGCACGAAGATCCTGGACGGCATGTTGATAGTGGTGCCGCGGAACCCGGACGGCGCCACGCCGACGATGGTCAGCGGCTCGCCGTTGACCAGCAACACTTCTCCGAGCACGTCGCGCGCGCCGCCCAGCTCGTCCTGCCAGAACTCGTGGCTCACGACGGCGACCGGATGCCCGCCGATGGGCCCGTCGATTTCCGGGCCGAACAACCGGCCAAGAGCCGGCACGAGGCCCAACGCCGGGAAGTACGAGCCCGAGACCTGCATGCCCTGGACGACGTTCAGGCTCCGTCCCCGCCAGGAAGTGCTGAAGATGAAGCCGCGGTGCGCCGCCACGTCCGTAAAGACGGTCTGCTCCCGCTGCAGGTCGCGGAACATCGGATAGCTGAACACCTCGTCGCATCCGCCGGCCCCGTTGCAGAAGTCCCCGCCGGGCTTCGGCCCCGGCGCTTCGAGATTGACCAGGCGCTCGGGCTCGACGACCGGCAACGGACGCAGCAGCAACTGGCTGTAGAGGGAGAAGAGCGCGGCGTTGGCCCCGATGCCGAGCGCCAGCGACACGACCGCCACGCTCGTCACGACCGGGGTCTTGACGAGCATGCGCAGCGCCAGCCGGACGTTGGCCATCAGTCGCTCCAGTTCATCCGCGACCCGCAGGCCGCGCGCCTGCCGGCAGCCGTCCTTCATGCCCTCGACGCTGCCGAAGTGGATGCGCGCGCGCCGCCGCGCTTCGCGCCTGGGCACCCCGGAGCGCGCCAGGTCCTCGGCATACGCATCGAGGTGGAAGCGCACCTCCTCGTCGAGGGAGTCCTCGAAGCTTTCCCGCCGGGTCCAGGCAGTCAGGAATGAACGCAGGCGTGACCACATGTCTCTCTCCTAGTAGTTCTAGGAGTCTAGCAACTCTCTCCCAGTCTCGCAAGGGGGAATCGCCGGGCGGCTGGGTGACTCCGCGTTGACGCCCGCGCAGCGCCGACGTATAAACGATGTATCTACTTCGCATCTTCTCACGAGTGGGGACCACACCGTATGGAGACACGCATCGGAAAGTGGGGCAACAGCCTCGCGCTGAGAATCCCGCAGTCCATCGCCGCACGGGTGGGTATCACGTTGAACGCGGCGGTCGAGCTGACGCCGCAGGGTGAACAGCTCGTGGTCTCCGTACTGGAGCGACCCGGGACGGAGCTGGACGACCTCCTGGCCCGTGTGACCGACGACAATATCCACGGCAAGGTCGAGACCGGCCCCTCCGTGGGCGGCGAAGCGTGGTGACTTCAATCTGTTCCTGACGCCGTCGGGAGCAAACGTGCGGCCTCGCATGCCCGGATGAAGGGCGGGGTCACCTGACGCCGCTCGTGGCACAATGGCCGCACGGTCATGAGCGAACCGCCCCGCAGCCGATTCCGCTCCATCCTGCGCTGGACGCTGCCCGCGGGGCTCGCGCTCGTGCTGCTCCCGTCGTGGATCCTGTTCCTGTCGGGCGGCATGCTGGCTGTCGCCGGCTGGATTGCCCTGCTGCTGGCCGGACTGGCGCTCGGGCCGCTGTCCCTCCTCGTGCTGGTCGTCCACGCCATCCGCAAGCGCCGCTTCAGTCCTCCGATGCGGGCCGCGCTCGTGCTCGGTCTCGTTGCGCTGTGGCCCGGTCTGTGGAATGTCGGCCTGCTGACAATCACCTTTCCGTACAGTCTGGAAACCTCGGAGCCGTCCGCCACCGTCCGGCTGCCCTCGAACGAGACCCTGCGCGTCGGGTGGGGCGGCGACCGGGTGGCGACGAACTACCACGCGTCGACGCCGGACCAGCGCTGGGCGTACGACCTGCTCGTCGAGCCGGCCGGGCACGGGTCGGAGCAGCTCGAGGACTACGGATGCTACGGAACGACCGTGGTCGCGCCGGTGAGCGCCCGCGTGCACATGGCCACCGACGGGGCTCCCGACCACACCCCCGGGCAGGTCAGCAACGACCTGGAGAACCCGACCGGAAACGCCGTCGTGCTCCGTCTCGAGGCCGGAACGTACCTCCTCATCGCGCACCTGAAGACCGGGAGCGTCCAGGTGGAGACGGGCGACCGGGTCCAGGAAGGCGATCCCATCGGCGGCTGCGGCAACTCGGGCAACACGAGCGAGCCGCACATCCACATCCACCACCAGCGGCAGGACCCGCGGCGCTTTCCGATCAACTTCGCCGAAGGACTCCCGCTGTACTTCCGCGACCACGACGGTCCCCCCATGCCCGTGGGAGGCTTCGACGTGGACTCCGCAGGAGGCGTCGTCCTGACCGGGGACATCGTGCAGCACGCCGCCGCCGCGCGGTGACCGGTGCCGGCGAGCGGCGCCGGCGGCCGGGAAGCAGACCATGGATGCCAGAACGACCACTACCCTCGGCGACCCCGCCCTCTTCGGCCGGCGGCCTCGGCCTCGAGCTCGTCCGCGAGCTGATTGAGCTTGTCGAGATCGACGCCCGGCCGGAAGCCGAAGGAATGCGGAACCGTCTTCGGCGCCGGGGCGTCGCGCGGCGCCATCTCCAGCGACAACCCTGCGCGCAGTGTCCGGTTCACCATCTCCTTGAACGACACGCCGAGCGTGGCCGCCTGCTGCCGGAGCCGCGCCGCCAGGTCGTCGTCGAGCGTCAGCGTCGTTCGCATCGCGTACGCATATACGCCGTTGTGTTCTACGGCGCAAGCTCCTAGAATCCGCTCGATCGGCAACGTTCTGAAAGGGAGGGCCGGATGCGCCATCGTCATCTCGCCGCGTTCGTAACGGTTGTCGTGCTCGGAGTGCTCGCGTCGGTTCCCGTCGCCGCGCAGGGTCAGGATCGGGAGGCCGCGGAAGAGGCGACGTGGACGGTGCCGCGAACGCCCGCCGGGCACCCGGACATGCAGGGCTACTGGACGACCCAGACGTTCACGCCCCTGGAGCGGCCCGAGCGCCTCGCCGACCAGGAGTTCCTGTCGGACGAGGAAGCGGCGCTGCTGCAGGAGCAGCTCACCGCCGAGGGCGTCGACCCCCTGCGGCGCGACGCCGTCGCCATCGAGGATCCGGAGGCGCGGGAACGGGCGCTCTACCAGGAAAACCGCGACGCGTCCTACGTCCACTACGACAACCAGATCTGGCTGCGCACGCCGGTCCCGAAAGGCCTGTCGACGCAGCGCACCTCGCTCATCACCTACCCGCCGAACGGCAGGATCCCGCCGATGACGCCCGAGGGCGCCGCGCGCGTGGAGCACGAGCGCGAGATGGCCCGGGTGTTCGACGGCCACGAGACCCGCCCCCTGATGGAGCGCTGCGTCGTGTGGACGCACGAGGGCCCGCCGCTGCTGCCGCCGGCCTACAACGACATCCACCAGATCTTCCAGACCGAGGACCACTTCGTGCTGTTCACGGAGCTGGCGACCAACCCGCCGCGCATCATGGCGCTCGACGGGCGCCCGGCCATCCCGGACGCGATACGCTCGTTCGGAGGCAACTCGCGCGCCCGCTGGGAGGGAGACACCCTGGTCGTCGAGACCGACCACTTCATCGCCCGGCGGAACTACCGCGGCGCGAACCAGCACCGGCACGTGGAGGAGCGCTTCACCCGCATCGCCGAGGACGAGATCCGCTACGAGTTCACGATCACGGACCCGACGACGTGGACCAGCCCGTGGGGCGGCGTGGTGCCGATGCTCCGCACCGAGGGGCCGATGTTCGAGTACGCCTGCCACGAGGGCAATCACGACATCCGGCACATTCTGGAGATCAACCGCAACCTCGAACGGCAGGCGGCCGAGGCGGCGGCGGGAGACGCCTCGAGGTAGAGCCCCGACCCGTCCCGCCTCGAAACGGCGGAGCGGCCAGCCTGTCGCCGGCCCGGTGCGACCCGGAATGCGCACCGGGCCGGCATTCCGCCTCGCACGGCAAGGACAGTGATCGATATGGAGTTGCCGACTTCATCGAGGCCAAACCCCGGTTTCGCAGCTTGGCGCGCCTGGGACACGGCAAGGTAATTTTCCGGTAGTGTCCCAAGCGTCCCGGCCGGGCCGTCCCCAGGAATAGAGGTGGAGCGCTCCCGGTCGGTTCCGGGGGCCCATCTCTCGCGCGGAAGCAAAGTACAATGGCGCTCCATGACCGGGCGCCAGATCCGCATCGGCACGAGCGGGTGGCATTACCCGGGCGGGGACGGCGCCTGGGACGGCATCTTCTATCCGCCCCGGGGACGCAAGCATCGACCGCCGGGCTTCGACGAGCTCGAGTACTACGCTCGGCATTTCGACAGCGTCGAGGTGAACTCGACCTTCTACGGCGTGCCCCGACGGTCTGTCACCACCGCCTGGGCGGACCGGACCCCCGACGACTTCTCGTTCTCGATCAAGCTGTACCAGCAGTTCACCCACCCGAAGATGTTCGCCGCCGCCACCGGCAGCGACGATACGACTGTCGACCGCGGTGACGTCGACCAGTTCCGCGAAGCCATCGCCCCTCTCCATGACGCCGGGAAGCTCGGCGCCCTGCTGGCGCAGTTCCCCGCCAGCTTCAAGAACGACGCCGCCTCGCACGATCACCTGGCCTGGCTGATCGAGGCGCTGTCGGACTGCCCGGTCGCGGTCGAGCTGCGGCACCGGAGCTGGAGCGACGACTTCGCCGGCACGCTGCGGCTGCTCAACGGCCTCGGCGCCGCCTGGGTGCAGATCGACGAGCCGAAGTTCCGCCTGTCCATCGCCCAGAACCACCTCCCCAACGTCGAGAGCTTCTATTACATGCGGCTCCACGGCCGCAACGCCCGCAAGTGGTGGCGGCACGACCGCGCCGAGGAGCGCTACGACTACCACTACTCGGCCGCCGAGCTGCGGCCGTTCCGGGACACCGCCGACGCCGCGGCCCGCCTCGTCAAACGCCTCTACCTCTACATGAACAACCACTTCGCGGCGAAGGCGGTCGCCAACGCGGCGACGCTGAAGCACCAGCTCGGCCTGGAGGTGGCCGGCGCGTACCGCGAGGAAATGGTGGTGCGCTACCCGGAGCTCCAGGGGGTCGTCAGGACGGAACCCGAGGCGGCGGCGCCCCTGCTGCCGGTCGGCGGGTCACCGGCGCGGGAGTGATCGATGCTCGGGACCCGCGTGTGGAAGAGTCGCGATTTCGCCCGAAGGGAGGGATACGTCATGCGTACGATCGCACTGGTGTTCGCCATGCTGTCGGTATCCGGTCCAGCCGTCGCCCAACCATGGACGGAGTACGTCAACACGCAGGACGGCTTCAAGGTGAACTTCCCCGGTCAGCCGACGGTCACGGAGACCACCTGGCAGTCGCAACTGGACTACGTCCTCCCGGCGCGTGTGTACAGCGCCGACAGGGGCCGCGAACACTACTCGGTGACCGTGGTCGACTACTCCGACCTCGAACGACAGGGCATCGAGCGCGCCGGGAACTGTCCTCCGGGGAACGCGCAGTGCCGCGCCAACGCCGGTCCCATCCTCGGTCCCGGGTACTGGAAGCACGACGAGCGCGGGGCGATCGTGTATGCGACGTTCAAGCTTCTCCAGCGGGACGCCACGCTGACCAACCTGACCTGGGAATGGCAGGACCTGGTTGAAGGACATCTCATACAACTGACCAACAACGCGGACCGGTCGCGTACCTTCGCGTACGTCGCGATGCACGAGAACAAGCTCTACATCGTGGAGGGCACGGTGCCAAGGGGGTTCGCCGAGCCGGCCCTGTTTCAGCAGTCGCTGGGGTGGGTCGACGAGGACGGGAACCGGATTCGCTATCGGGTGGTGTACTCCAACGCGTACCACGGCCTGGGCGTCTACCCGGTCCCCCCTCGTTAGCAGCGGCGGAGACGCGCACCGGGATGAGGGTCACTCCCGGTGCGACCGCCGTCACGGACGGCTGATTTCCGGGTCGTCACTCCCCGCGTGATGAACTCCAGGTAGTTCTCCCGGTCGACGACCCGGAACGAGCTGTCCGGGGTACGCCTCGCGCCAGGCACGGGGAGCGCGGCGCCGCGGCTTCGGCGACCACTTCATCTCCACCGCGTCCAGACGTCCTCCCCGCTCCTCGACCAGGTCGAGAGGTTGCGGGTGAGCCGCTGCCGCCGCGGCGCCGCCGCTGCCGGTGGGCGAGCCGCCGGCGCGAGGGTGACCGACGCTCCGACCATGCACCAGCCACGCCAGATTGCTACTACAATCAAAGTTGTGGCGGAGGAGCAGCGCCATGCCCGGCAACCGTGACCTCAAAGGGCTGACCTTCGACGAAATCGCGGAACGATACGGCGAAGAAGCTGCTATCGCGGCTGGGATTGCCGCCGATCCGGATGCCCGAGAACTGACGGACGATGATTTCGCCCGGATGCGTCCGGCATCGGAAGTCGTCCCGGCGATCGTCAAAGCTCACCGCCGGACACGCGGCAAGCAGAGAACGCCCGTCAAGAAACAGATTACCATTCGACTGGATGCCGATGTCGTCGCGCACTTCCGCAACGAGGGACGCGGCTGGCAGACCCGACTCAATGCGGTGCTCCGTCGCGCGGTCTTCGGGACGGCCGACTAGACCTCCATCCCCAGCATGATGTCAACGTCAACCCGTCGCGCCGTCATGGGGATACAGCAGCGTCACGGAGGCGCGGTTCCGGCAGGCCGTGCCTGAAGTGACAAGCTCCGTGGCGAGCCTCGTCCTCGCGCCCGGCGCCCGCGTCGTGATCCGCGACGCCGAGTGGGTGATCCGTCGCGTCGACGGCTTACCGGACGGCGGGTACCAGCTCGTCTGCGACAGCGTGTCGGAACTCGTCCGAGAGCGCGAGGCGATCTTCCTCACGAATCTCGAGCAGGACATCCAGGTGCTGGATCCCGCCGAGACCCGGCTCGTGCCGGACGCGTCGCCCGGCTTCGCCGACAGTCGGCTCTACCTGGAGAGCCAGCTCCGGCAGGCGGTCCCGAACGACGAGCGCATCTACGTCGCCCAGGGAGCGGCGATGGATCCGGTGCCCTACCAGTTCGAGCCGGCCCGACGAAACGGCATGGCCGAAGTTGCATTACCTCTGGCGTCTGAACCCGGTGGTCGGCTGGCTGAACGACCGCATGCTCGCCGCGTTCGGCCGCCACGAGGCGCCGGTCCTGGCCGGCGTGCCGAACCTGGGGCCGGACGAGACGGTGTTCGTCCTCTCCGGGCTCGTCCCGAATCGACGGAGCCACCCGCTGCTGTACGAGTGGATCGCCGTGGGGTACCGCGGCACGCGCTGCGAAACCGTGTTTCCGCTCGGAGAGCTGCTCGACCGCACCGGACTCGGACGCGAGGACATCGCGAACCGGGGCCGGCAAGCGGACCTCGACACGCTTCAGCGCCTGCTTCCGGACGCCGTGGCGAAGGCCCGTGAGTGGGTGGTCGCTCGCCGGCGCGACTTCGAGGAACGCATCAACGAAAAGCTGAACCGCGAGATGGAGGCACTCGACAAGCTGAGGGCACGTCAGCTTCGCCAGCTCGCGCTGCAACTCGAACTATCCGACCAGTCGGAGACGTTCAAGCGTGCCCGGGAGGAACGCGGACGGCGCGACATCGAAACGATCTTCGACGAGTACCTGGAGTGGGTCGAAGACACGATGACCACCGAGCCGCAGCCGTACATCAAGGTAGTCTGCGCGATGACGGGAGCAACGCCGGAGCGGAGCGATTGACCCTCGAGCCGAACGCGATGCGTCGAATGCTCTTCGCCTTCGGTCGCGTCCTGTGCCGACCGCACGAAGAAGACCGGTCGCCGTGATACGTTCGTAGAGGCGACCGGCCGAGGGTATCGCGCCCGCCACGCCGGCCGCATGGAGGTGCGAATATGAAGAGAAACGCCAGGCGTGCGGACGCGGATGGCGGCGGCGCGGGAGAGCATTCGGCCGCCCCGGATGCGCCCGGCGGCAGTGCCTCGAACCCCGCGGACGCGGAGCCCGGAGGCGCCGGCGGGGAGGGTGCCCGCGCGAATCGGACCGCGGACGCCGAACCGGGGGACGGTCCCCCGTTCGCGCGGGTGTTCATGTCGGGGGAATCGCAGGTCGTGCAGTTGCCGAAGGAGTTCCGCTTCGACGCGAACCGTGTGCGCATCTGGCGCGAAGGCCGGGGCGTGATGCTGATGCCCGAGTGCAAGGACTGGGACGACTTCCGGGCCAACGCCAAGCCGTTCACGGACGACATGGTCGAAGCCGTCATGGAGCAGCAGCGCGAGGACATCGAGATTGGCCGGTGGTTGGCCAGACGGAGGCGCGGCGATTGACGGCAATGCTCGACACGGACTCGTGCATCTACGCGCAGAACCAGGCTCCCGGCTTCGAGCCTCGGTTGCCCTGGCGTGACTGCAGCATCTCCGTCGTCGTGCTCGGCGAGTTGGAACGCGGCGTTGTGCGGTCCCGGCGCCGGGCGTTCAACCGGCAACGTCTGAACGAGTTCCTGGCCGCAGTCGCGATTATCGATCTGGACGCGGCGGCCGCCCGCCGGTACGCCGTGCTCCGCACCTACCTCGAGGCCCGAGGTCAGAGCGTCGGCCCCAACGACTTCTGGATCGCCGCCCACGCCCTCGCTCGCGGCGCGACCCTCGTTACCAACAACCTCGCCGAGTTCCGGCGCGTGCCGGGCCTGTCGGCCGAGTCCTGGATGACGGCGTAGACCCATGCCCGCCGCGACGGCCGCCGCCTTCACCGGCATCCACAACGAGAACGAGTTCTACAGCCACCACTACCTGTCGGAGATCTTCGGCGGCGACATCCGGGCGACGGTGGACCGCTGGCGGGAATCCGCGGAGGCCAAGGGCGGACGGACACCCTACGCCGCGCTGCGCGCCCTGGCCGGCGACTACGTGAAGTTCCGCCGCGACTTCGAGCGTGAGCGCCGCGGCGGGCAGCGGCTGACCCTGCAGCGCGACTGGTTCCGCCAGCTCCTTCCGGCGCTGGGCTACAAGTGGAATCCGGCCAACCATCCGCTCGACGACGGCGACGAGGTGCCCGTGCTCTGCGCCCTGGGCGGCAAGGCCGGCGCACCGGCGCTCCTGGCGCTCGGTGCGTACGACGCAGACGCCGAGGGGGAGGACCCGCTCGCGCTGAAGCCGCACCGGCTGCAGTTCCACGGCGAGGCGCCGCCGCCGGAGGCGCTGCTGCAGGAAACCTGGAACGACATCATCACCCGCCGTGTCTTCGGCCAGGACCACCCGCCGCGCTGGCTGCTGGTGCTCTCGTTCAGCCGCATCCTCCTCATCGAGCGCGGCAAGTGGACGCACAACCGGCTGCTGCGCTTCGACCTCGACGAGATCCTCGGCCGCCGCGAGGACGCCACGCTGAAGGCTGCCGCCGCGCTGTTGCATCGCGACTGCCTGCTGCCGCCGGACGGGCAGAGCCTGCTCGACAGCCTGGACGAGAACAGCCACAAGCACGCCTTCGCCGTCTCCGAGGACCTGAAGTACGCGCTGCGCGAATCGATCGAGCTGATCGGCAACGAGGCCATCCGCTACCTGCGCGAGGTGCTCAAGGACAAGCTGTACGAACGCACCGACGACGCGCTCGCCGGACAGCTCGGGCTCGAATGCCTGCGCTACATGTACCGGCTGCTGTTCCTCTTCTACATCGAGGCGCGTCCGGATCTCGGCTACGCGCCGCTCGACTCCGAGACCTACCGCAAGGGCTACAGCCTGGAACACCTGCGCGACCTGGAGCTGGTGCGTCTGACCAGCGAGGAGTCGCTGGACGGCTACTACCTGCACCACGCGGTCCGGACGTTGTTCGGCCTGATCCGGGACGGCTTCGACGGCGCCCGGCGGGGCGGCACCACGGATCTGCTGGCGACGGCCGAAGGGACGCACCTGCACCACGGCTTCCGCATCCGCGCCCTCGACAGCGCCCTGTTCCGGAAGGGTTCGACGCCGCTGCTCGACCGGGTGAAGCTGCGCAACCGCGTTCTGCAGCAGGTGATTCGACTGATGTCGCTCACCCGACCCGCGAGGGGACGGCGCGGCCGGCGCGGGCGCATCTCCTACGCACAGCTCGGCATCAACCAGCTCGGCGCGGTCTACGAAGCGTTGCTCTCGTACCGTGGCTTCTTCGCCGAAGAAGACCTCTACGAGGTGAAGAAGGCGGGGGAGGCCGACGACCCGCTCAAGAACGCCTGGTTCGTGCCGGCTCGCGATCTGAACGACTACAAGGAGGATGAGCGAGTCTACGACCGCGACGAAGAGGACCGCCGAAAGCTGCGCGTCCATCCACGGGGCCGATTCATCTACCGACTCGCAGGCCGCGACCGGCAGAAATCGGCGAGCTACTACACGCCGGAATCGCTCACCCGCTGCGTCGTCAAGTACGCCTTGCGCGAGCTGATCCCCGACGACATGCCGGCCGACCGCATCCTCGACCTCACCGTCTGCGAGCCTGCCATGGGTTCGGCGGCGTTCCTGAACGAGGCGGTCAACCAGCTCGCGGAGAAATACCTGGAGCGCAAGCAGCGCGAACGCGGCAAGCGGATCCCGCATGCGGAGTACGCGGACGAGCTGCAGCAGGTGAAGCACTACATCGCCGACCGCAACGTCTACGGGGTGGACCTCAATCCTGTCGCGCGCGAGTTGGCCGAAGTTTCCCTGTGGCTCAACTGCATCAATCGCGGCGGGCACGTTCCCTGGTTCGGGTATCAACTCGTCTGCGGAAATTCGCTGGTGGGCGCGCGGCGCCAGGTGTTCCAGACGACGATGCTCGGCAGGCAAAACCGCAAGTCCGAGCTGTGGTTCAACCATGCGCCGGAGCGGGTCGCGCCGCCGGCCGAGTCGAGTCGCGGGCGGGATCACGGTCCCGCGGCGGGAGACGCCCGCACCCACGCCGTGCAGCGTCCGGCCGGGAGCGTCTATCACTTCCTGCTGCCGGATCCCGGCATGGTCGCCTACGGCGACAAGGCGGCCAAGGCCCTGGAACCCGAGAACTTCGAGCGGATCCGGAAATGGCGCAAGACCTTCTTCAAGCCGTTCGCCGACGAACAGATCGCCGAGCTCGAAGCGCTGTCGGACCGCGTCGACGCGCTCTGGACGCTGCACGCCGAACAGCTCGCCCGCGATCACCGGGAGACGGAGGACACCCTGCCCGTGTGGGGCCGGCGCGGCGCCGAGGACGAGCACCGCACCTCCAACACCTGGAAAGACCGCATCCGCGCCCAGGGCGTCTTCAGTGCCGACACGCGCACGGCGAGCCCCTACCGCCGGCTGAAGCTTGTGATGGATTACTGGTGTGCGCTGTGGTTCTGGCCGATCCGGGGCGCCGGCCGGCTGCCGGACCGCGACGAGTTCCTCAACGAGATTTCCCTCGTGCTGACCGGTTCCGTCTACCAGCCCGGCGTCGGTCCCAACCAGACGGCCGACCTCTTTGGTGAAGAGTACGCCGAGCACGCCGACGACATCGCGAAACGCATCGCCAACGAGATTGGGATGCTCGACCTTGACAAGCTGTTCGAGCAGTTTCCGCGGCTGCGTTTCGTCGACCAGTTGGCCGAGCGTCACCGCTTCCACCACTGGGAGCTCGCGTTCGCCGACTTGTTCTACGGCGAGCGGGCTGACGGCTCCGTGCGCAAGGGCTTCGACTTGGTGCTCGGTAACCCCCCGTGGATCAAGGTGGAGTGGGAGGAAGCCGGCGTCCTCGGCGACCACGAGCCGCGCCTCGCCTTGCGCAAGCTGTCGGCCAAACAGCTCACCGACCTCCGTGCCGCCGCCTTCAAACGCAGCCCCGCGCTGCGCGGCGCGTGGATCGACGAGCTGGAGGAGGCGGAGGCGACGCAGGCGTTCCTGAGCGCGCGCCAGAACTATCCGGTGCTCGCCGGCCAGCAGACCAATCTGTTCAAGTGCTTCCTGCCGCAGGCGTGGCTGATTGGGAGCGCGCAGGGCGCCGCCGGTTTCCTCCACCCCGAGGGCGTGTACGACGATCCGAAGGGGGGCGCGTTCCGTGAAGTGCTGTACCGGCGGCTGCGGGCGCACTTCCAGTTCCATAATGAACTGATGCTGTTCCCCATCGGCCACGCCCGACGGTACGGCATCAACGTCTACGGTCCGTCACGTCCCGCAATCTCGTTCAGTCACGTGGCGAACCTGTTCGTTCCCGCGACGGTAGATGCCTCCCTGGCCCACCACGGCCGCGGTGCCGTGACCGGCATCAAGGACGCCGCCGGCGACTGGCACACAGCCGGTCACGCCGAGCGCGTCCTCCGCATCGACGCGCAGGCCCTCGCTACCTTTGCCCGCCTGTACGACCCGCCGAACACGGCGCCCGCGCAGGCGCGCCTTCCCGCGCTGCACGCCGGCGTCCTGCTCGCCGTGCTGCGCAAGCTCGCTGCATATCCCAAGCCTCTTGGCAACCTGACACGCTATTGCGCAACGCATCATTGGCACGAGACCGGCGCCCAGCGTGACGGGACGATCCGCCGCGAGACCCGCTTTCCCGCCACTCGGGGCCAGTTGATTCTGTCCGGCCCGCACTTCTTCGTCGGCAACCCGCTCAACAAGACGCCGCGCCGCGTGTGTACCGAGAAGGGCCACTATGACGTCCTGGACCTCACGGCGCTGCCCGACGAGTACGTGCCGCGCACCAACTACGTCCCCGCCTGCGCACCGGACGAATACCGCCGCCGTACCCCGCGCGTTCCGTGGTGCGAAGCGGGTGAGGAGACACCGCGCAAGGCGACTGAGTACTGCCGCGTCGCCAATCGACGCATGGTCGGTCCCGTGGAGGAACGGACACTGATCACAGCGCTGATTCCCAGAGGTCCCGCTCACGTACACACCACCGCCGCCAGCGTGTTCCGGGACGCCGGCACCTGCCTCGACTTCGCCGCCCTGTCGGTGTCCATCGTTGTCGACTTCTTCGTCAAGAGCACGGGCACCGGTGAGATCAATCTCTCCGGGCTCCAGCGCCTCCCCGTCCTTACGGACGACTGCCACCCACACATCCGTGCCGCCCTCCGGCTCCGCGCGCTGCGTCTCAACTGCCTGACCACGCACTACGCCGATCTGTGGTCCGAGATGTGCGCTACCGGCGATTCCGGTGGGGGCCACACCGACGCCTGGACTCGGCGCGACCCGCGGCTGCCGGACGACTGGGATGCGCTGCCGCCGACGTGGGATCGCGATGTCGCCTTGCGTACCGACTACGCCCGCCGCCAAGCCCTCGTCGAGATCGACGTCCTCGCCGCCCTCGCCCTCGGCCTGACCTTCGACGAGCTGCTCACGATCTACCGCGTGCAGTTCCCCGTCATGCGGCAGTACGAGGCCGACACATGGTACGACGCCAACGGCCGCATCGTCTTCACCGTTTCCAAGGGCCTGCCCGGCGTCGGCCTGCCGCGCAAGGCCGTCAAGGGCGACACCGCCTGGACGTTGCGCCGCCCCGGCGTCGTCACCGAATCTGATACAGCGCTCGGTTGGGACGACGTTTGTCGTCTCCGCGAGGGGGTCATCGCCCGCCGCATCTCTGACGACACCCTTCCGGGCGACCCAGTCGAACGCCTGATCGAGTACCACGCACCCTTCGACCGCTGTGACCGCGAGCAGGATTACCGTACGGCATGGCACGCGTTCGCGCGTTGGACATCAGAGAACGAGCCCGCCAAGTCATGACGACAGAATCGACGACTTGGGGTATCGAGCGGGTCTGGTCCGCCACGACCGAGGACAAGGCGGAACAGTTCCGCACCCTTGAGCTGTCCCGATTTCGCGCTGTCGTCATGCTCGGCGCGGCGGGCGCCGGCAAGACTACGGAAGCAGCGCGACTTGCCGATCAAGAACGCGCGTCGGGCGCGTCCGTGCACGAGTGCAGATTGGCCGAGTTTGCCGAAACGACCACAGAACTTGCTGAACACCTCGCTGGCCTCTCCAGGGGCGCGAACGAGAGAACGGTCTTCTACCTCGATGCGTTGGACGAGGCGATGATACCTGCACGCCGGCGCTGGCTCGCGATCGAGCGTTGGGTCACGGAGGACTTGGCCGGCACCGGCGCGTCGATCAGAATCACCTGTCGGTCGGCCGTCTGGCCTTCCGAGCTCACGCAGGTCATCCGCAAGCTCGTCGGAAGCGAATCGTTCGCCACAGCCGCTCTTCAGCCGCTCAGCGACGAAGATATCCACGCCGCCGCCGCGTCCCAAGGCATCGCGCCCGATACCTTCCTCCAACGGATTCACAGCTCGGGTGCCCGAAGTCTCACCGCCCAACCCCTTTCCCTCCGCATGTTGATGCGATTACACCAATCGAACCATGGACTACCCGCCTCCCTGAGGGAGCTCTTCCACAACGGCCTCAAACTGCTCGCATCCGACCCCGAGCACCGCCACCAGATCGATACCCAGAATCCTCTTCCACCGACCGAGCTGCTGGAAGCGGCTGAACGCTTGGCCTGCTACATGATCCTCGGCGGCCGCGATGCCGTGCACCTCGGTGACGAACCACTGCCGAATCAGCTCGGCCGTCAGGACCTCTCCGCCACGGTCAGCCCACGCGAGCTCGATGCAATACGACTGTCTGGACTCTCTGACTCCACGTCACCGGCCTCCTTCCGTTTCGCCCACCGACAGTTCGCCGAGTACTTGGCCGGCCGCCGGCTCGGGCACATGCCAACCCATCAGGCCAAAGCGCTCCTCGCAGGGCCGGACGGCTGGCGCAACGGCGTCGCAGGGCCGCTCCGAGAGACAGCCGCCTTCGCAGCGATGTTCAACGCCGACGTGGCCCACTGGATCGCCAGTCGCGACCCCGACGTGGTCGGCCTTTCCGATGTCGCGGACTCCAACCTCAGACGGGACGCGATGCTCGCACTGCTCGACCGATTTCGCCGTGGAGAGTTGACCACAGCCCAGTTGCGACCCGGCGTACTGGAGTTCAGGGGGCTTCGCTACGATCATGCCGACTTGGACCTGCGGCCACTGCTCGCGGCCAGAGCGGATGGCTGCAACGACCAGCTCGAGTGCGCCATTCACCTCGTTCGTGCCTGCAAGCTCCCTTCCTTGAGCGCCGAGCTTGCCGACCTCGTCCTCGACTCCGGCGCTACGATTCCGATACGCGTCCTCGCCGGCTACGCCCTGCGCGAGTGCGGAGACGCAACCGCCCGGAAGCGCCTCAAGCCACTGATTGCCGGACTGCCGGAAGACGACGAAGACGAACTCAAGGGCATCGCCCTGCATTGCATGTGGCCAAGCCACCTGTCCACCCCCGACCTGCTCCGCGCGCTGACCCCCAGACGCCGACCGTCGTTGTATGGCGCGTACGAGAGTTTTCTCCTAGAACTGGACCGAGACGAATTCGCCGCCACGGGGCACCTTGAGGCGGGGCTACGTTGGGCGAAGGGTCAAGCGTCCGACTCGCCCGATACTGGCGCCATGCATCGAATAGCAATGCGGATTGCGCAGGCCGCCTTGCACGACCTCGATGACCCGGTAGTGTCCCGCGAGTTGACGGCGTTGCTCAACGAGTGGGCTCGTCACTACACGAGCCCACTCGCGTGGCTGCCGAAGGACTTGCTGCACGGGGTTTCGCCCGCCGAACAGCACGACAGAGCGCCGTTGCACACGCACCGTAACGCCCGACGTCGCCTGATAGACCTCTTGGCGAGCGACGCGCAGACCCGGCAGCACATGATGACGATGGAGGACTGTACTCCGGGCCTCCGCAGCATCGAGGATTTCCGCTGGCTCCTGGACCGAGCTTGCGACGAACAATACCCGAAGATCGCACGGGAGAACTACCTGCATCTGGCATGGCTGCTTCCCTGGGACACCAGTTCCGAGAACGTCGACGCTTGGCTCCGCGTATGCGATGACGAACCTGTGAAGTCGATCTTGGGCAACCAACGCTCCGTGGAATTGGCTTCCGACCAGGCCAAGGAGCTTCGCAGGTGTTGGAAGATACAGGTCGATCGCTCGCGGGAGGAGAAGGAAGTCCGCCCGCTAGATCCCCCACCATCTCGACGCGTAATGGAGACTCTCCAACTGGCTGAGACCAAGGACGTCCGGTACTTCCACCGACTGTGCGTGGACCTCACGCTTGAACCGACAAGCACTCGGTACGGCTTCCAACGGTTCCTGACCAGGACGCCCGGTTGGCGGGAAGCCAACTCCCAGGTTCGGGCGCGAATCGTCGTAGCGGCAAAGGCCTATCTGTCGAATGCGGACATCGTGCCGGAGGCGGCCAAGGCCGTGTCGCCGAAGTCGCTTCGCGTCGACGTCATGGGAGCGATGTGGCTTCTTCTCGAGCGTGACGCCGATTGGCTCAGATCCCGGAGCCCCTCCTGGTGGGCGAATTGGTGCTGGTACATTCTCCGCCAAGTCGTACCGGATTTGGCGGGCGAACCCCGAGAACCGAAACAGGACATTCTAAGACTTCTCAACGAGAAGAATCCTGCAACCCTGTGTCAGGAGATCATGGCGCTTGCCTTGGGTCAAGACGACAACTTCCGGGAACTGCTGCCGAGCTTGCTGCCCGTATTGATGGACGTACCCAATCGGGAACTCGACGAGAGGCTGTGCGCCGCACTGCGCGGAGGCGAAATCGCCGAGCCGAGTACCACCGCAGTTGCTGAGTTCGTGTTGATCCGCGCGCCCGGCAAGTCGATCCCCGAGTGCCTGGACATGCTCGGCGGGGCAACGGGCGCTGCGGACGACGCGCTTGAGCACGTTGCGGTAGCACTCTTGCACTGGAGACCCCGGGAGGCTTGGCATGTGCTCAAGGGGTTCCTGCTGTCGGCGCCTGAAAGAGGACGCCGGGTTCTGGGCCGAGTCGCTGACGAGACGGAGGCGCGTTTGGTGGATTCCTTGGTGACGCAGCAGATGGGTGAATTGGCGGAGGTTCTGATTGAGCTGTTCCCGCCAGAGACGGATCGCGAAGGCGATGGTGCTCATTTGGTGACGCCCGACGACGCTGCACGCATGCTGCGGACGCAGTTGATCTCCCATCTTGTCGGACTGGAGGATGCCGACGCAGTGACCGCGTTGCGAAGACTGGAGGGCCGTTTCGCGGGCCGCTATGCCTGGCTGCCCTTGGCGAGGTCCAGGGCGGAGCACGCTCTGCGCCTCTCTCGCTGGTCGCCGTGTTCCGTGGGTGTGGTCGCAGACGTGCTCGGCGCGGCGGCTGCGCGACTGATGCGCTCAGAGGACGATGTTGTCGATGGGATCGAATGCGCCTTGGAGAGTTATGAGGAGGCACTGGGCCGTGACGGCGGCGAGAGCCCCGAGGACCTGTGGAATACCGCAAGGGGCACCACGCCGACGCCGAAGATGGAGGAGCACGTATCCAACAAGCTGTGCGGAGCGATACGTGCGTACTTTCGAGATTGCGCCATAGCGGCAGATCGGGAGGCCGAGATCCACAGACGCAAGGTGGCAAGTTCAAGCGGAGGCGAGCCCGGATCCGAACTCGACATCCTGGTGCAGGCGCCGGCCCGCGGGACCGTGCCCGGGGATGCGATCCGTGTACCCATCGAAGTCAAGTTGTCGGGCAACGATGAGGCGAGGACGGCGGTTCGAGCGCAGCTCGCGGAGCGGTACATGCCCCAACTGGGCGCGAGTCACGGTGTCTACGTGGTCGTGTGGATGAACCTTCCGCGACCCGAAGAGCTTCGGAAGCACCATCGCCCGAAGTGGGCATCGATTGAGGCCGCACGGAAGGACCTGCAACAGGAAGCGGAGCGGGTGTCGAAGGAAAGGGGAATTCATATTCGGACAATTGTCGTTGACGGCTCGCTGCGGTGATGCGAAGAACGTGCGCAGGTGGGCGACAGCCACGGCGGACTATCGGGTGGAGCACTCATGACGACGATCACCATCGAGTTGCCGGAGGAGTTGGCGGAGGAGGCGAGGAGCCACGGACTGCTGGCCGCGCGAGCTGTTGAGGCCATGATTCGCGATGCGCTTCGTCGGCGTGCGGGAAGGGTCTTCATTTAGCGGGTCCGGGCGAAAATCCGCGTGTTGGGGGTAAAGGTCTTGGTGCGCGGTGCCGATAGGAGAGGGGCGTGGGCCTGCTGCGCCGCATACGCGCCATCCTGGAACAATCCCCGTCCGAGCGGGATCCTCGGGACGTTGTCATCGAGCAACAGGACCGGGAGATCTCGCGACTGCGTGACGACCTGGCGCGCCACAAAGACGTACACCGCCACAACGACGGCTTGCAGCGTCAGAACGAACGCCTGCGACGCGAGAACGAACACCTGAAGCAGCAGTTGGCGACCGAGCGTCGCGCGGGACGCCGGCAAGCCGCACCCTTCGCCAAGAAGCGGCCGCAGGGTCGCGGCGGTCGTCCCGGGCGACGGCCGGGTACGCGCTATGGCCGGCAGGGACGCCGGGCGTGCCCGGCGCACGTCGATGAGGCCTTGGCGGCGCCGGTGCCGGCGAGGTGTCCGGACTGCGGCGGCACGGTCGACGTGACCGGTGCGGCGGAGCAGTATCAGGAAGACCTGCCCCCGGTGCGCCCGCTGGTGCGCCGCTTCGACATCGAGGTCGGCCACTGCTCGCAGTGTCGGCGGCGTATCCAGGGCCGTCACCCGCTGCAGACCTCCGACGCGTTGGGGGCGGCCCGCGCACAGCTCGGCCCCGGTGTGGTCGCGCTGGTCGCCGAGTTGCACACGCGCGGCGGCCTGCCGCTGGCCAAGGTCGCCGACCTGCTGCAGACCCGCTTCGGCCTGCAGGTGACGCCGGGGGGCCTCGTGCATCTGCTGCATCGTGCGGCCCGCGACGCGCGGCCGGCCTACGAGGCGTTGCGCGAGCAGATACGCAACGCGCCCGTGGTCACGGTCGATGAGACCTCGTGGCGCGTCGACGGCATCGGCCACTGGTTGTGGGCCGGCGTCACCCCGACGACGACCGTCTACGCCATCTGCGCGGGCCGCGGATTCGACGACGCGCAAGCGGTCCTGGGAGCCGACTTCGACGGCGTGCTCGTGCGCGACGGCTGGGTGGTCTACCGCAGCTACACCAACGGCGAGCACCAATCTTGTCTACAGCAGTATGCCGATCTTCGGATTATGTCGATGTCGGGCGCAGACGTCCCGTTG
>WTFV01000173.1 GCA_011523845.1 Acidobacteriota bacterium
TGTGTGTGCGGTCTACTCTAGGAGTCTGCGCCGCAGAACGCAACGGAGCGAGTTCTGCGGCGAAGACTCCTGGGGCGGCGGGGGCTGGGGCCGAACACGGCGCCCTGGCGACGGGTTTGGCGGCGCTGGCAACCCCGTGTCGGAACGCGGACGGATCGCACCCCGTGCGTGTCGAGCAGCGGCGGTTGTTCGGTCATCCGTCGACGTCGTGTCCCGACGCGGACGGATCGCACCCCGTGCGTGTGCTAGATTGAGCCTGCGGAGATCAGACATGCATGCACGAAGGATGCAGCGACCCGCATGCCGCATGCCGATGTCGCCGGGAGCATTCGTCGTCCTGTCGTTGGTGGTGCTGGGCGCGAGTCTTGCGGACCCGGGGCCGGCGACGGCATCGGCGGCCGACCCCTGCGCGCCCGGCCCGATGCTGCAGTTGTCCGCCGTCCTCCATGCCGCACAAGCTGACGCCGCCGACAGCGAGCAGGATCGCGCGGCCCTGGTCGCCCTGTACCGCGCGGCCGGGGGCGACGACTGGCTCGACCGCACGAACTGGCTCAGCGACGAGCCGCTGGGGACGTGGTACGGCGTGCGGACGGAGGGCGGGCGAGTCGTTTATCTCGACCTCTGCGGTCCGGGAGGCAACAACCTGCGCGGCTCGATTCCGGCCGAGCTCGGAGACCTGACGGCACTCGAGGAGCTGCGCCTTTCCAACAACTTCCTGACCGGCCCGATTCCGCCGGCGCTCGGCAGGCTGAACGCGCTCGAGGTGCTGCGCCTTTCCAACAACGCCCTGAGCGGTCCGGTGCCGTCGGAGTTGGCCGACCTGGGGAATCTGGAGGAGTTGCGGCTCCATCAGAATCGCCTGACCGGCGATCTGCCGCGGGACCTGCGGCTCGTGACGAGCCTCAGGCGGCTGCGGATCGAGGACAACGCCGGTCTGTGCGCGCCGGCGGATCCCGAAGTCCGGGCGTGGTTGCTGACCTTGGACGAGTTTCGTGGCGATTGCGCCACCACGGTGCCGGCGCTGCCGCTGCCGGTGGTCCTGGGGCTCGCCGTGCTGCTGCTCGGAGGCGGCTGGTGGCGGTCCCGTCGACAAGGAGTGGATCCATGATGAAACGCCCTGCCGACGCCGTTTCCCTCCGCCGATACCGGCCGGCGGCCGGGCTGTTCCTGCTACTCGGCGGCGCGCTCTGGATGGCGCTGCCCGCGGCGCAGGACGCGGCGCAGGCTCCGACCTACCGGGTCGACCCGTTCTGGCCCAAGCCGCTGCCGACCATGACGGACGACGACGGCCTGGCGCGGCAGTGGGTGACCGGGATGGTGGGTGCGAGCTGCATCGACTCGCAAGACCGCGTCGTCACCGTCAACCGGGGCTTCCTGCCCAACGGGTTGCTGCCGCAGGAGGGCTCGCAGTCGATCCCGTCGCCGCCGGTGATTCTCTACGACAGGGCCGGAAACGTCGCCGCGAGCTGGGGCGATCCCACGCTCACCGAGGACGGTGCGGCCGCCGTGCTGCCGCACGGGATCCACGGCTGCTTCGTGGACGAGATGGACAATATCTGGATCGCCGGCAACTCCGACGGCGTCGTCCAGAAATGGAGCCACGACGGGTCGCAGATGCTGCTGCAGATCGGCACCAAGGGGGTCTGCGACGGTCCGCCCACGCTGAACCCGAACTCTCCGCATCCGACCTGCGGCGAGCCGGGCTACAACCGCAGCCGGACCCTGCTGAACGCGCCCGCCGACATCGCCGTGGATCCGAACCCGGATCCGGTGACCGGCGAGCGCGGATCGGTCTACATCGCGGACGGCTACGGCAACCACCGCATCGTCGTCTTCGACCGCGAGGGCAACTATCTGCGCCAGTGGGGCTCGGCCGGGAGCGGCGACGGGCAGTTCGTCGAGGGCGGCGGGGGACATCCGCACTGCGTCGTGCTCGGCAACGACGGGCTCGTCTACGCGTGCGACCGCGGCCAGAACCGCATCCAGGTATTCGATCGGGAGGGCAACCTGCAGCGCATCATCCCGGTCGACCCGGCGGAGTACGGGCAGGCGACGCTGCGGGCCACCGACATCGAGCTGTCCCGCGATCCGGAGCAGCGGTTCCTGTTCGTCGTGGATCTGGGCAGCAACCGCATCTGGATCCTGGAGCGCGAGAGCGGCGACATCGTCGGCAGCATCGGCGGATCCGGGCACATGGCGGGGGAGTTCACCTTCCCGCACACCATCGTGATCGACTCGCGGGGCGACCTGTACGCCGCCGAGACGGTCGGCGGGCGGCGGAACCAGAAGTTCACCATCGTGGGCGACTGACCGCAGCGTTCACCGGGACCCACTTGCGCCGGCCGCGGGCCGCAGCCGCCTCGGGCGTCTGCCCCCGGCCGCGCCGCCGGGGCACCCCGGGCGCCCGCATCAGGTAGAGCGCGGCGCCGCGAAGAGTTCACGAGTCGTCCGGCCTGCCCATCCGATAGCCGATCCCGCGTTCGCTGACGACGTAGACCGGGCGGGCCGCGTCGTCGCCCAGCTTGCGGCGGATATTCTTCACTACCGTGCGCACCAGCTTCGGGTCGCCTCCGCGTCGTCCCCACACCCGGCGCAGCAGCGAATCGTACGTCGACGCCCGTCCCGTATTGACCGAAAGCACGCGCAGAAGCTCGTATTCGGTGACGGTGAGATGCACCGGGCGACCGTCCACGGTTACCAGCCGTTGCTCGTAGTCGATGGCGAGCGCTCCGAGCACGAAGGCCTCGGCCCCGGCCCGGCCACGCAACGCGGTCCGAACCCGCGCCGTCAACTCCGCCGCCGAGAAGGGCTTGACGAGGTAATCGACCGCGCCCGCCTCCAGCGCCCCGGCGATGGTCTCGCCCTGCCCGTAGCCGGAGATGAAGATGACCGGCAGGTCGGCCATCTCGGGGTTGCTCTCCATGAACTCGATTCCGTCCATTCCCGGCAGCATCAGGTCGAGCAGTACCAGTTGCGGCCTTTCCGACCTGACGAGGCGGGACGCTTCCTCGAGGTCGCCGGTCACGAGCACGGAATACCCCGCCGCCGCGAGCGCGTTCCGAACGTAGCGCAAGTCCTGCGGGTCGTCGTCCACCACGAGGATGCGCGTTGGATCGGACTCCTCGCCGAACGGTTGCGAGAGGCTCGCCGCACCACCTCGATCGGCCTCCTCGGCCTGCGGGACGGTGAACGTGAAGCGGGTGCCCCTTCCCAACCCGGCGCTCTCGGCCCGGATGCGGCCCCCGTGGGCTTCCACCAGCCCCTTGCAGATGGCGAGACCGAGGCCAACGCCCTGGATCCCGCTTGCCCGGTCCCCGCCGCCGATGGCGGAGTACTTCCGGAACAGGCGCGGCAGTTCTTCGGGCGCCACGCCCCGGCCTTCGTCCGTTACCGAGATCGCGACGTGGGCGTCTTCGCACGCCGCTTCCACGTGGATTGCGGATGTCTCCGGGGAATGCCGGGACGCGTTGGAAAGGAGGTTGTTGAGGACCTGGACGATGCGCCGCTGGTCAACCAGCACCCGCGGCAGGTCCGGCGGGAGATCGACGCGGATGGCCTGTCTGCCGGTGCCGCTCAGGAACGTTGCCCTGGCCTGGTCCACCAGGGCGGCCACCTCCGCGGGCTCGGGATCGACAGACAGCGTGCCGGCGTCGATGCGCCCCGCATCGAGCAGGTCGCTGACCAGTTCGCTCATGTGATCGGCTTGCGCGTCGATGATCCGGAAGAACTGCCGCACCTCGGTCGGCTCCAGCGCCCGCGAGGCGCCGAGCGCGGTCGTCGCCGAACCCTTGATGGAGGTCAGCGGCGCGCGCAACTCGTGGCTCACCATGCCCAGGAAGTCGGCACGCAACCGCTCCAGTTCCTGCAGCGGCGCCAGGTCCTGCAGGGCGACGACCGTCGACTCGACAGCGCCGTCAGCCGAACGGACCGGGGTGGCGTTGACGAGCAGCGCGACGCTCCGGCCGTCGGGAACCGACAGCACGACCTCCTCGGCGCGCACCGTCCTGGCCCCGCTGACCACCTGCTTCATGGGGACCTCGGCCAGCGCGACCTCGCGCCCGTCGGAGAAGCGGCAGGTCAACCCTTCCAGGTGCTCCTCCCATGATTGGCCGGGCGTGCGCAGGCGCTCGGCAATCCGTCGCGCCTCGCCGTTCAGCGACGTCGGCTTGCCGGTCCGAGCGTCGAACACGACTACACCGACCGGCGTGGTCTCCACCACGGCCTCCAGGCCGGCCCGTGCCCGCTGCTCGTCCTGGTGTGCGCGGGCATTGGCGATCGCGGTCGCCGCCTGCGAAGCGAACAACACCAGGATTTCCTCGTCGTCGGCCGTGAAGTCCTGTCCGCCCTGCTTGTCCCCGAGGAAGAAGGTGCCGACGTGGCGGCCACAGTGGCGCATCGGGGTCGCCTGCAGGGTCTTCGACGCGACCAGGTCCGGGGTATAGCCCAACGAGCGGACGTAAGCGGTGAGGTCCCGCAGCCTGAGCGGACCGGGCTGGTCGCGGAAGTGTTCGAAGAGTTGCCGCCCGTGGGGCCACTCCAGCAACTGCTGCCGCTCGTCGGGCGTGAGGCCCGAGGTGACGAAGTCCACGGGCCGGCCCGCCTCGTCGATGGTCGTGATCACGCCATAGCGGGCGCCGGTCAGCGTGCGGGCGCTGCCGGCGATCTCGCGCAGGACGGTGTCCATGTCGAGGCTCGCGCTGATGCGCAGGATGGCAGCGCCCAGTCTGGAGGTGCGCTCGCGCAGCTCCTCGAACTCCCCCGCCCGCTCGTTGCTTCCGTTCAAACTTCCCCTCCTCGCGCGAACAATCGGTCCCGAGGTGGCCGACATCGGCCCCGAGTACATACAAACCACATGATAGCTACATGCCAACGACATGAGCCAATCGAGAGAATACCAGGGTGGCGCGTGAAGCATCTCGCGGTCGAGCCCACGGGCTGCTGGGAGGCGGCGCGGTGGACCGCGCCACAGGGCACTGCAGCGAGATGACGGCCGCTCGGCATCGCCATGCAGAGCATCGGCATCCGCTTTTCCATCGACAGTGAACCGGGAACCCGGAGACGTCCGTGCCCGGCTTCTCGCTGCCGACGGCAGTGCGTTCTTCGGCGCCGGCGCCGACGATGTCGCGTTGATCGACGGATCGGGAACGCGCACGATCGTCGAGGCTCCGCGTCCGCTCGTCGCGAGCCGGTGCGACGCGGTCGACGTAGCCTGACCAGACATGACGCTCGCCGCCGTAGTCGGCGATCACGCGGGTCGGGACGCGCCGGTCGGCAACGCCGGGGCGCAGGTCCACAGACCCGGAATGAGCGCCGCGTCGGCGTCGGGGATCTGTACGACGACCTCGACCGCGTCCAGGGCATGGAGCTGCCCCACGGTCCGGCCGGCCGTCACGAACTGGCCGGCCTCCACCGACTCCGAGCGCACGACCCCGGCGATCGGCGCCCGCACCTGCGTACGCGCCAGTCCCAGCTCCACTTCGGCAAGCGCCGCGCGCGCTCGGTCCAGCGCCGCCCGCGCCGCTTCGTTCTGCGGCCCCCACAGCGCCAGCGGACCGGCGTCCGCCGGCGCTCCTCCGTTGGCGCGCCTGAAGCGCTCGAACTGATCGCGCGCGACCTGCGCCTCCTCCTCCACCTTCAGCAGTTCCACCCTCTGCACCGTGATGTCGGCGCGCGCCCGCTGCAGTCGATGACGGTGGTCGGCGTCGTCGAGGCGGAACAGCACCTGGTCCCGGCTCACCCTTCCCCCGGTCTGGAAGGCGGGGTCCACCCAGACCACCTGGCCGCTGACGCCGGCCGCGACGTCGACCTGCAGGCTGGGCCGTACCGTACCCGTGGCATGAACGACGAGGGGGCCGGAACCGGCCGCCACGACGTCGGTCAGCGCGACGGGAATCCGGGAGGCGAGTTCCCGCGGCGCCGGTTCGGGCCGCCGCGCGATCAGCACGCCGGCCACCGCCACCGCTCCGACCAGCATCGCGGCGCTCAGGACGTAGCCTGTCGTTCGACTCATGCGCGTCCTGTCGTTCTGCAGGCCTCACAACGCGGTCGGCGGCGGAGCAGCGGGGTCCGGAGCCGTCCACGCGCCTCCCAGAGCGCGGTGCACGGCGAGGCGGGCCACGGCCAGGTCGCGCTCGGAGCCGGCGAGCGCCGACTCGACGCGCAGGAGCGTACGCGACGCATCCAGTACGTCGGCATGGCCGCTCAGCCCCGACACGTACTGACGCAAACGCAGGTCCCGTGTCTCCTGCGCCTCCTCGCGCCGGGCTGCGAGCAGGGCGCGGTGTCGGGCCTCGTTCCGCAGTCCCGCGAGGGCGGCCTCCACCTCGTTGACCGCCGTCACCACGGTGCGACCGTAGGCGGCGGCCAGTTCGTCGAAGCGGGCGTGGGCCAGTGCGACGTTGGCCGCCAGCCGGTCGCCGTCGAACACCGGGACGAGCAGGTTCGCGAGCAGGTTTCCGAACCACTGCTGCACGTTGAAGAGTCCGGTGGCGTCTATCGACTGCAGCCCGATCGAACCGCTGAACGAGAGCGACGGCATCAACTCCGCACGGCGCGCCTCCACGTCGCGCCCGGCCGCCTGCAGCCGGCGTTCCGCTGCCTGCACGTCGGGCCGCTGCAGGAGGAGGTCGGCCGGAAAACCCGGCGGGACCGGCTCGGCTACCGGCGTGGGAGAAAGCGCAGCGGGGAGAATCCCGGCCACGTCCTCGCGGTAGCCGCCCAGCAGCACCGCCAGGCGGGCCTCGGCCGCGGCCAGCCCGTTGTCCAGTTGCGGCAGCCGCGCCTGCGCGTCGCGCCGCCTGACCGAGTCATTGCAGGCGCTCTGCAAGACCCGTCAGCGTGGCCGCGAGCCCCTGGAGACGCTGCTCGTTGCGCCCACCGGCAACCGCGATGTCGTTCTCGAGCGCTTCGGCGGCTGAAGCCAGCTCAGCCGCCGTGCCGGCGTCGATACCGGATCCGATCCGTTCGACCCGGTCGAGCAAGTCCGACAGCGCGGTCCGCCTCTCCGCGCCGAGCGTGTCGCTGCGCTCGAGTTGATCCAGATAGGCGCGCGCCACGACCGGCCGCACGGGCCACTCGAGGCGCTGCTGCTGTTGTGCGTTGAAGGCGGAGGGAGCCACCGACGCGGCCGCCGCGATCTCGTTCTCCGTCAGGTACTCGCTCGGCAGCAGTTCCAGCACGTCGAGGCCGCGGGCGATCTCGGTGCCGTAGATGTAGCCGCGGTACCAGTACGCCGACCAGAATCCGCCCATGACGAAGCGGTCCGGGTGGATCGGGCCGCGATCGAAGAAGGCGATCTCGACCGGGTTCGCCGAGTCGGTGAAGTCGAACACCGAGATGCCGCCCTGGTACCACGCCTGCACCATGATGTCGCGGCCCGGCACCGGCACGATGGAGCCGTTGTGCGCCACGCAGTTCTCCCGCTCGGTCTGCGGGGCGGGCAGTTTGTAGTGGCTGCGGAACTGCATCTCGCCGTCGACGATGTCGTAGATCGCGTTCGCGCCCCACTCCCGAGGGTCGGACGCGCGGCAGCGCGGGCGCCCGCCGCCGCCCCATTCGTCGGTGAAGATGACCTTGGTGCCGTCGTTGTTGAACGTCGCCGAGTGCCAGTAGGCGAAGGCCGGGTCGATCACGTCGTCGAGCCGGACCGGATTGACGGGGTCCGAAATGTCCAGCAGGATGCCGTTGCCGGAGCACGCTCCCGCGGCCAGCCCGGCGTCCGGGAAGGTCGTGATGTCGTGGCAGCGGCTGGTCTCGGCGCTACGCTGCGTGCCCGGTCCATGGTCCCCGCCGGGCCAGAGGCCCGCGGCGGCGCCGGTTTCGGGATCGCGGAACACGAACGGGCGGCTGACGACGGCCGCGTCCTCGGGGCTTGCCAGCGGGACCTGGATGACGTCGATGCGGAACAGCGCCGTGTCCGGATTCTCGGCCGGCGACTCGTCCGAGCAGCCCTCCAGCTCCTCTCCGGGACGGACCGCGCCGGTCCCGGACCCGTAGACGTAGACGTTGCCCTCGTCGTCGGGATCGGCGACCACGGTGTGGGTGTGCGAACCCCGGCAGGTCTGCACCGCCGCGACCTGCCGCGGCATGCGCGTGTCGCTGATGTCGAAGATCCGGATGCCGCGGAAACGCTGGTCGCTGACCGGCTCCGCCACCCCCTGCAGCCCGCAGTCGAGCCGCCCGCGGGTCTGCTCGACGGACATGATCAGCAGGTTGCCGACCACCGACACGTCTCCCTGCCCGCCGGGGCAGACCACCGAGGTGACGAGCTGGGGCGAGGCGGGGACCTCGACGCGGTAGGTGTTGAACCCGTGGTAGCTGCCGACGAACAGCCGGTCGCCGGCGAAGGCGAGATCGGTGTTCCCGAAGTTGAGCAGGCCGCGCCGCTGCGGATTGTCCCCGTCGTCCTCATCTTCCTCTGCTTCGGCTGCTTCCCCTTCCGGCTCGTCGCCCTCGTCCGCGTCGTCGCCCTCGTGCTCGGGATCCTCGTGTTCGGCGTCATCCCCGGCTTCGCCCGCCGCGGTCGGCTCGGGCTCGGCCTCCGGTTCCGGGTCTTCCTCGACCGGCATGGGCCGTCCCGCCGGGTTGTTGGGATCGTAAAAGCCCTCGGGCTTCGGCCGGCTCGCCACCAGGGCCATGTTCCACAGCGCCTGTCCGGCGTCGTAGAAGCCGGACGCAAGCTGCACGCGCGGGTCGGGGGACAGCTCCGCCAGCATGGCGTCCATGCGGTTTATCTCGGCCGTCTGGTCGGCCGTGATGTCGGAGGTGAACGCGAAGAGCTGCGAGTCCTGCGCGGCGCCACGCTGGTCCAGGAGGTTCTCGACCATGGTCAGGGCGCCGCGATGGTGCTTGATCATCAGCTCGAGGAACAGTCGATCGAACGCCGCCCCATCCGCGGCTGCCAGGCTCTCCATCTCCTCGTCGGTCAGCATGCCCGGCATGCGCATCGCGCCGGGCGCGTGGTGCGCGTCGATCGCGGTGACCTCCTGGCCGCGCTCCCGCAGCCAGTCCTGCATCATCTCGATCTCGTCCTCCTGCGAGAGATCGATGCGCCGCGCCGTCTGCCGCATCGCGTCGCTCTCGGTCCGCGTGTCGAGGAGCTCGGTCATCTCGAGCGCCTGGGCGTGGTGGGAGATCATCCCCTGCATGAACCGCACGTCCGCTTCGCTGTAGCGGATGCCGGCCAGGTCGGAGGCTTCGGCGGCCGAGATGGTACGGCTCGGCTGGCCGGGAGCGCCCGGCTGCACGATGGGCGGTTGCGCCTGGGTCGCCGACGCGAGCGAGAGGAAGATCAGGCCGGTCCCGATGGTGGCGGCGGACAGTGAACGGAACGCGCTCTGTCGGTTCATGGGAGATCTCCGCAGATCGAGTGGTTTGCGACTCAAGTGCCTATTGTATCGCCGGGACACTGGAGCGGCGTACACTCTCGGGTGAGCCCTGCCGACGGGAGCCGCCGCGGCAGGCCGTGACGATAACCTTGACGCATCTCGGACCGCACGTCGGCAACCGTGGCCGACGGGAGCCGCCTCGGCAGGCCGTGACGATGGGCAGATGACGAGCGTGATTCCAGGTGCTCGACATGCCGGAAATCAGCCGATTCTTCGGCATCGTGATCAAGATGTTCTTTTCCGATCATGCTCCCCCGCATTTTCACGCCGAGTATTCTGGACAGGAGGCGCTCGTCACGATCGAGACCCTGGAGGTGCTGCGGGGCCGGTTGCCGCGTCGCGCCCTGGCTCTGGTACTGGAATGGGCCGCCGTCCACCGCGATGAGCTGCGAGCTGACTGGGAGTGCGCCAGGTCCGGCCGGAGGCTCACGCCGATTCCGCCGCTCGAGTGAGGGAACCCATGCCGTTGCTGCGTATCGCGGAGGTCACTCCGTTGTCCGGATTCCGCCTCAGGCTCCGGCTGACGGACGGCGAGGCGATTGAGCGCGACGCAGGTCCGTTGCTGCGCGGTCCGATCTTCGAGGAAATCCGGAACCGGCCGGAGGTGTTTGCACAGGTCCGTATCGATGGCGGCACGGTGACTTGGCCCAATGGCGCCGACTTGTGTCCGGATGCTCTCATATGGGGGGGGCTACCGCCATCGGATCCGAGGATCCGACCGGAGGGTACGGCATCCCTCGAACCGGTTGACCGAGTAGTCGAGGACGATGCATGAACACGACGATCGGTGTCGTTCCGGCGGGACCACGGCGAGCGGCTGATCGGTTCGCCGGCGTCCTTCGCGAGCGTTATGGCAACGCGGTCGTGGACGTGCGGTTGTTCGGATCCTGTGCACGCGGGGAGATGCGCGAGGATTCCGACGTCGACGTGGCGGTGGTGCTGCAAGCGGTCGACGGGCGGACGAAGCGGGACGTCATCGACTTGGCCTCGGGCATCGGGTTGGAGCACGACGTGCTCCTCTCGCCAACCGTGCTCGACCGGGAGACCTTCGAACGCTGGCGCGCGCAGGAACGGCTGTTGGTGGTGGATATCGAGCGCGAGGGGTTACCCGTGTGACCGGTGAAGGCCGGCGCGAGAGCGCCGATGCCGAGATCGATCTCGCCGACGAGGAATTGCGCGCCGCCGAGGCACTGCTCGCCGACGGACTGCCGCGGATTGCGGTCGGGCGCATGTACTTCGCCGTCTTCCATGCCGTGCGCGCACAGTTGTACGCCGAGGGTTTCGAGCCCCGCACGCACCGGGGAGCGCAGCATCTGTTCAACCTGCATTTTGTCAGGACGGGCCGGTTCGAACCGGCGACCTCCGGCCTCATCGCAAGGTTGCAGAAATTCCGTGAGGAAGCCGACTACGCGCCGGCGTTCGTGGTCGACGACGAAGGAGCCCGCGAGGACCTGGAGGCGGCGCGCGAATTCGTGGCGCGGATCCGTGCCGTCGTGTCCGCGCAAGGCTGATACCCTGGGCAAAGGAGGACCTCCAATGGGCGCCGTATCCCTTCGCCTGCCTGCCGATGTTTCCCGTCGCTTGCAGGAGTTGGCCGACCGCACCGGACGCAGCAAGACCTTCTACGTGATCGAGGCCCTTCAAGAGCACCTGGACGATCTCGAGGAGCTGCATCTCGCCGAGAAGCGCTTGATCGACTTTCGAGCCGGGAAGTCCGAGACCGTGTCGCTCGACGAACTGATGAGGCGCTATGGCGTGGACGGTCGAGCTTGACCGCGCCGCACGGCGCAGGTCCTTTCACCCAGCCAGATGAACACGAGGCCGAAGAACTCGGCCACGTATAGCGCCTCCACCCTCCCGGTCCTGGCCAACATGCCTCCGATTGCCGGCAGCAGCGCGCCGAGGGCGATCAGCGCATTCCCGGCTGCCCGGTGCCCGGCGTTCGCCGTCTTCCAGAACCGGCAGGCGCTGACCGCCGCTCCACCGATCAGGAAGAACGCCGCGTAGGTGTTGATGAACGGGGTCAGCAGGCGTACCCAGCCCCAGGCCAGCAGGGCGCCGGAGGGCCGATGCGGCTCCAGGGCGTCGGCAGCGACCGGGGAGAGCAGGACGAGCACTGCGGTCAGGACGACGCATGGCAGGGTGACCGCCGTGGCGCGATTGGCGAAGCGTCGCGAACTGAGCAGGTAGAGGGATCCCTGGGCCAGCGGATACGCCCCGAGAACGGCGCCAGCTACGTACCAGAGCTTCGTGCGCACGACCGTGTTGCCGGCCAGCGTGATGACCGTTTCCAGCAGCGTGCCGCTGCCGTAGGTGGCGACGCCGGCGGCCCACCAGCCGATGTGCGGCGTAGGCCGGACGCGGTACTTGCGGAACAGCGTGAACGAGAACACCGCCGCGATGACGGTGGTGGCGGCCGGCAGGTAGTGCACCCAGGTGAGCTCGGGCGGGCCGGTCATTGTCATCCTTGGCGAACAAGCATGTCAAAGGGGACCGCCGAGCAGAGACTTCTGCCACGGCAGAAGGGCGGCCAATCCGTCGTCGCCCTCCACGGCGATGCGTTCGAGCGCGGCCCGCGGGGCGATGAGCTCCGCGTCTATCGCCAGTTCCCTTGCCGCCCGGTCCCGCCGCTGCTTCAGCGCGGTGACGCGCTTCTCCTGCGTCTTCGTGAAGCGCGGGCGCGACTTGACCGGCGGACGCTCCGGCCACTGCGGCTGATCGAGAGCCAGCGCTTCGTCCGCCGCTCGCGAGAATCGCGCCCGGCGCGCCCCGCGCAGGCGCCGTGGCGGCGGCGTCTCGCCGCGGTCGCGGCGGTGAGCAGCGTCGATGAGATCCGCGTTCGACAGGATGTGAAACGGCGGGCGATCGATGCTCCGCGCCTCCTTCTCCCGCCAGTGCCACAGGGCGCGCAGCACGGCGCTTGCCCGCGGCCCCAGCACATGGCTGCCGCGCACGCGCCACTCGGTTTCGGGGTCGCGCTCGCGGGTAACCCGCGCGGCGTCGACGGCGCGCCGGCACGCCTGCTCCAGCCACGCAAGGCGGCCAAGCTCCGTCAACCGGCGTTCGAGCCGGTCAGCCAGCGGCAGAAGGTAGCGGGTGTCGTTGCACGCGTACTCGGCGAGCCGCGGCGCCAGTGGACGCAATGCCCAGTTGGCTCTCTGGAGCCCCTTCGGCAGGGCGACGCCGAAGTGCTCGTCGACCAGCGCGGCGTAGCCGTAGCGGGCGGTCCCGACCAGCCGCGCGGCGATCATCGTGTCGAAGACCTTCGACGGGGTTCCGAAGCCGAGACGGTACAGCATCCGCAGGTCGAAGTCGGCGCCGTGCATCACGATCTCGGTGTGCGCCAGCGCATCCAGCAGGGGCGTCAGGTCGAGGCCGGCGAGCGGGTCGACGAGCTCGTCTGCGCCGGGCAGGCCCACCTGCACCAGGCAGACCTTCTCCTGGTAGCAGTGCAGGCTGTCGGCCTCGGTGTCGATACCGACGCGATCCGTGGCGGCGATGCGGGCGACAAGATCCGCCAGTGCGGTCCGGGTCCGAATCACGGCGCGGGAACACTACCACAGCGCGGGGTCGGCGCGTGTCGGACGGGTGCGGCCAACCCGCCCGCGGTCGGGTCCGGCAGGCACGGGGAGAAATCGAGGGTAGAGACGCGTTCGCCCGGCCCCGGAGCGCCCCGGCGGCGAGCCGGGGTCGAAGCGCGGCGAAGGAAACGGCCTGTGTATACTCCCACGTCCACCCACCACCCCCGCGCGCC
>WTFV01000161.1 GCA_011523845.1 Acidobacteriota bacterium
GCTGCGGCTGGAGGCGATCGAGCGGCGGGCGCGGTCCCTTCGCGCCCGGAGCGTCGTGCAGACCTTCCGGGGCGAGCCGCGCCATGTGGACACCGAACGTCCGGATCCGAACCGCCGGGACGGAGGCCGGCCGCCGCTGGCGGTCCCGGCCGGCGCGAGCGCGAACGGCAACGGCGCGCCCGGCGTGCCCCCGCCGCCCGATCCGGCCGCCCTCGCCGGCCGGATGGAGGACGCGACGGCGGGGCTGCTGTCGGGACTGGCAGGTGGTCCCGTCGCCGGCCCCGCGCCGCCGGCCCGCACGGTGCCGGGCGTCAACGGTCCGCCGGTCGAAGCCGCGGCGGAGCCGGCGGTCGTGACCGCGCCTTTCCGACCCGGCCGGCTGGGAGCGGGTCTACGAGGGGTCGTCGCTGAGCGCGGTTCCGGTGACGGAGCTCGACGGCGACTTCGCCGGCCCGGTGCTCGCGCAGGTCGCGATCTCCTTCTACTCGGCCGACGCCAGCGCATCCTCGTGCCGCGCGGGGCGCGGCTGCTGGGAACGGCGGAGGCCGTCCGCCATCAGGACCAGAGCCGGCTCGCGGTCGGCTTCCACCGGTCGTGTGGCCTGATGGCCGCTGGGTGGGCCTCGCGTTCCACGGGCTCAACGCGATCGGCGAGGGCGCGCTGGTCGACCAGGGCGACCGGCACTACGCGTCGATGTTCGCGGCGGCCGCCGCCGTGGGCCTCCTGGCCGGGTTGACGCTTCAGGGTTCGGACCCGTACGCCGGCGGCGGGGCGGGCGTCCGTGCCGCGGCCGGGCAGGGCTTCGGCCAAGCTGGCGTACTGGCGGACGGTCTCGCCGGCCGGAAAGTTGATGGTGGTCTCGTAGCTGTCGCTGAAGGCAGCCGGCGGCGTCACGTCGTTTGTGATGGCTACGGCGTGATCGAGCGGCGCCGGCAGGCGGTAGGTGATGTACCCGAACCCGTCCACCTTGACCGTCAGGGGCTCGAATTCCAGGGAGGCAGCTACCGGCGCCGGTTCGGGCTCGGGCTCGGGTGGCGAAGGTGCCGTGGCGGGTCGGCGCAGCCGAACGCGAGCACGACGGCAGCCAGCAATGCACCACCGCCCCGCATGCGGTACCGATCGGTCCGGATGACGGGTGGGTGGTGTACCGCGGCTTCACCCACGATGAGCATCAATCCTGTCTGCTGTTTATGCCGATATCGGCATAACTCCCATCTGCTGCGACGTTGTGCGCATCTGCTCGAGGATCATCCCCACAGCCGGTGGGCCGGCTAGGGGCCTAGGTGCAGGACACCTTACAGGCCGGACTCGCGTTGCGTGACCGGCGCGACGCCGGTGGTATCAGCGACCATGGTCTGGCTACCGCCCGCGGGCGCCTGCTCGCTCAGCTCAGCCGGCTGATCGACAACCCGTCGCCGCTGGGACGACGCCGAGCGCCTCGCCGCGAACTTGGCCGTCGAATTCCCCGCCGTCTTCCCCAGCAGGTCCTGGCGAGCGTCGTACGCACCGCACGCAAACACAACGTCGAACTGCCAGCGCTGTTCGCCACGATGTTGCCCGCCCCCGAGCCCCCCGTCCCCGACGTATTCGGGCCTGCCGCCACCGGCGGCGTCGACTGCAGCACCGCAACTACCGCATTGACGCGCGACCGACACGCGGCTGACTGCCGCGCCGGGTGAAGTGTCGTAAACGCTGCCCCGAAGCTCGGCGGCTGGCGGTCCGCAGGATGCTCCCACCGGAAGCTGCGCTCGGCACTCTGCGGAGCTGCAGGGTAACAGTGCAGTCACGGCGGCATCCCGCGTACGACGCACCGTCCACCAAGGGGAACCTCGTCGCCACGCAGGCTTCAAATCTCCCGGCCCATTCCATGCCCGTGTTTGTTGACGAATCACCCGTCAATTGGAGTTAGACAAAGACTCCGAATCCAGGAAATCTCCGTCATGACGGGACTGATCGCCGCTCACGAGATGCCGAACGAGGATCGGTAAGAAACAGAGGCCGTTCAGTTAATCTACTTCCGCGGTGCAGCAAGAATGGCCGCTAAGCTGGAGTAATCGTGCGACCAACTTCGCTGCTTCCTTTCACCAAACAGGTCCTCCAACGACTTGTCGCTAACGCTCGCGTTTAGGTGGGAAACGTCAACAGCTTCCGCAAGGCCGGGCAGCGTAGCACCCTGCTGGCGGTTCGCTGTATACGCGGTAACGGAGCCAAACGACGTACACCTTACCGCTGGGAGACGGATAAATCACTGGGCCACCGCTGACGCCATTGACAACCACCCCATCCAGGAGGTACGTATGTCTATCACCAAGGACAGCACTGACTCGTCCAGAAAAGAAACACTGTGTATTGGG
>WTFV01000271.1 GCA_011523845.1 Acidobacteriota bacterium
TCGAGGCCGAGCGGGTGATCGGGGCGTGGATGACGTTCTACACCGACGTACGTCCACACTCGGCCCTCGCGGGCCGCACGCCGGCCGAGGCCTACGGCGAGGAGCGGGCAGCGTGACCATGCGAGCGGCGGGAAGCAGCGTCCGCCCTGCGGGCAGCGCCTTGGAACGCGCCACCGACCCGCTGCTTCCTGAAACCCGGGTAGTCCGAGACATCGGCGGGCTGGCGGTCATGCCGGCGTTCGGCTGGCGTCCGAAGGCGTCCGCGGCGTTCCACCAGTTGCCCCGGCGTTGCGGAGAACGGAGCAGAGGATTCGCGCGCGGCCGAGCGTCAACGCCCATCCGGACGGGGTCCGCGCGCGCGATAGCGCCGCCTCCAGGCTCGGTCGCGGTAGGGAGCCGGGTTGCCCCGGTCCCCCCGCTCAGATCCGTACGTGCGCGGTGACGCATACGGCTCCTACCTCGGGTGGTTGACGGCAAACCGCGCATCAGGCCAAGGGTGCCGAACCGTCACGGAGGGCCAGTATGTCGCCGTGAGGCGTACCACATGGGTCATCGTCGTCCAGGTCTTCTGGGACCGCCGACGCAAGGTCTGGAGCCAAATCCACGCAAGTCGTCGTACGAAGCCGCGTATGGCTCGGGTGCTGGTCGGCACGGCGTAGTAGTTCAGCCAGCCGTTGACCACCCTCCCCAACCATTGCGCTGTCTCGTGGACGTCTTCGTGCATCCGCGCGCGGAGTCGCTCCTTGAGCCGTTTCAGGGTTCGCATGACCCGTTTCGCTATCGGCTTGCGCCCCAGCCCGAAGTGTCCGTTCCTCGTCTTCGTGCAGTAATGCGTGAACCCGAGGAAGTCGAACGTCTCCGGTCGACGCTCCCCCCGTGCCCGGCGGTGTGCCATCGCGAACCGGCCGAACTCGATGAGGCGTGTCTTGTCGGGGTGCAGGTCGAGCGCGAATTGGCTCAGCCTCTCCCTGAGGGCGTCGAGAAACTGCTCCGCATCAGCCTTGCGTTGGAACCCAACGACGAAGTCATCGGCGTACCGCACGATAATAGTGTCCCCCGTGGCCTTTCGGGTGCGCCACTTCTTTTGGAACCAGAGGTCAAGAACATAGTGCAGGTAAACATTGGCGAGGATGGGCGAAACCACCGCGCCTTGTGGAGTCCCCTGCAGGTCGTCTTTCCACTCGGCGCTTTCCATGACGCCAGCGTTCAGCCATTTGGTAATCAGACGTAATACCCGTTTGTCTCCGATTCGGTGCTCAAGAAACCGTAGTAGCTGGTCTCGCGAGAGCCGGTCGAAGAACGCCCGGATGTCGGCGTCGACTATCCAGTTGACCTTGCGCCGCTGTATCCCGAAAGCCAGAGCGTCGAGCGCATCATGCGCCCCACGTCCCGGTCGGAACCCGTAGCTGAACCCGAGAAATGCCGGCTCGTAGATCGGCGTCAGGATAACATCCACCACCACCTTCTGGACGATCTTGTCTTCGATGGCAGCAATGCCGAGCGGTCGCGTCCCGCCGTCCGGTTTGGGTATTTCGACCCGTCGCGACGGCAGCGCCCGATACGCTCCCGAATGTACGCGGCCGTGCAGGTCGAGCAGACGCTCGTCCACTCCGTCCTCGTACTCCTTCCACACCAGACCGTCCACGCCAGCCGATGCCGTCCGCTTCAGGTCGTAGAACGCGCACCGCAGCGCGTCCGTCGTGATGTGGTGCATGAGCGCAGTCAGTTTCTCCTGCGGCTTTCTCGTTGCAGCTTGCCGTACCCGCTCGACCGCTTGTGACACGCCATCCCGGCCCTGCGTCCGGAGCGTGGTTTGGTCTCGCGGATTCCCCTTGGTTGAGGCCCTTCCCTCCGGCGACTCCGCGGGCGCTCCCGCTCCCTTGTTCGCCGCCATCAACGGTACTATTGCCTCATCCGACTTCTTCATTCCGTGCATCATCGGCTACGGACTCCTCCTTCCCTCTGCGGCCCCGGTTCGACTGCCGGGGCGGAATGAAGACCTCCCAGGTCCCGACGGAGGACGTACGAACGTGCGTGGGTTCTTCGACACCGTGGAGCCCTCCATCCCCTCACCCGTCGCGGTGATGTCGGCATGGCCTTCGACCGCCAGAATGGCCTCGGCGCTCCAGATTCAGTTGGTTTCGGTGCTCAATAGCCCCGCCCATCCGCGCCCCTGTCAACGCTTCACCTGCCGCCTCGCGGCGACCGGCGCATGACTCGGGGTGAAGGTGGTTGGTTACTCCTTCCTCCCGCCGGACTCTCACCGGCCATCCTCCGCCAGTTAGCCTGGCGCACCCTGGCGCAGCCACCGACACCGACCGGCCCACCGTCGCCGCGTGCGCCAGACGAG
>WTFV01000063.1 GCA_011523845.1 Acidobacteriota bacterium
CGCATAAACCCTTACGAATGAGAGAGATAGCACTCGACGGAAAAGAGCCTCACCCATCGACGAGTGCCGTAGGCGCTTGGCGGATAGCGGTCGGGCGCCTCGGAGAGCAAGCGGACGGCCCGTGCGATCTCACTCGAGAAGCCGACGGCGGCCAAGGGGCTGCGCTCGCGATACCAGGATTCCGCCTCGGTCACTTCCGTTCTGGCGGCAGGATGGAACCTAATCTCCATCCTGCCGGCCGAACAGTTGCCGCCGCACCTCCTCCCAGGGAACCGTCGCTACGGAACCATCATCGAGCTCGGCGATTCGACGACCGATTTCTCTCTCCCATGCGGCTTGGACTTCCGGCTCGGGCTGGGGGTCCAGCGATTCGATCAGCATTCCAGCCAGGGTCGCGCGATCCCGCTCGGGCAACTCAGTCGCCTCAAGCAAGATCTGTTGCAAGCTCTTGGGCATGGCTCGATGTCCTTACGAGTTGCAGGCTGGCTCCATTCCGACTACCGCGCGTTAGCGGCCGCCTCCGCCTCCTGCACGCGCGAGCCGGCCATGATGCCGTGCATCCCGTAGTTGCCCTCGTGACAGGCGAACTCGAACATCAGGTCCGGGTTCCGCTTCATCGGGTGCTGGGCGGTCCACGAGCGCGTCCAGATGCTGGGATCCCGGACCGTGTACTCGTACATCAGGTTCTCGTCGTCCATCAGCGTGAACCGCTCGACCAGCGACAGGTTCTCGCCGCTGCTCAGCAGCGGCCGGCCGATCTGGTCGTGCTTCCCGTTGAAGTTGACGGTCTCGACGACCAGCGTGTCGCCCTCCCAGTAGGCGCGCGAGTCGCCCATCCACTGCCGGAGCCGCGGCGAGACGTGGGGCCGCCCGTCGAGCGGGATGATGCGCGCGTCGTAGTTCTGCTCGGCCAGGATCACCACGTAGTCCGGCGTCTGGAACAGCATCATGTTGTTGTTGTAGCCGCCGGTGCTCAGCGGCGGGCCGGCCTTGGCGTGCTGGATGCAGCGATCCCCCGCATCGAGGTCCTCGTAGGTGGCGGCGGGCAGCCGGCCGCGGCGCACGCCCTCGATGCGCGCCGCCTCGGGCGAGTTGGCCCGGCGCCGCGCCGGTTCGGTCAGGGCCGGCAGCCGCCCGTTGACCGGATCCACGATCAGCGAGGTGCGTCGCGTCGCGATGGCCGTGGTGCCCCGGTCCAGCCAGAAGTTGTTGTAGAAGCCGGGGGTGCCGTCCGCCCGCCGGTCGACCTGGTCGCTGGCCGTCGTCTGCTCCGGCGCCCGGTTCAACAGGAGCTCGTTGCGGGCCAAGGTCTCCTGCTCGAGGGTCGCGGCTTCCTCCTCCGTCAGGAACGCCTTGTCCCCCAGCTCCACGGGCCGCTCCAGCGGGGTGAGCGTGCGGTAGTCCCAGGTGCCCTGCAGATCGGGATGGCCCCACGGCGTGCGGGGACCGGTGGCGTCCGCCGTCTGGGCCGCGGCGAACATCGGCATCAGCGCCACGCCCGCGATCACTGCAATCGCCGCCGACTGACATCGATGACTCATTTCCGTTCCTCCCGGCGCACGCTCTCGTTCTGATGCGCCTCTGACCGATCCAATACTACTCCTCGTCATCGGAATCGGCGCGGCTGCCTTCCGTGCCAGCCCCGAGGCAGACACTGAAGAACCCAGGGCGCGCGGGTCACGACGCCGGGCAGGCGCGGGTCAGGACCGAACAACATGCCCAGCCCAGCCCAAGCGGCGAGAGCACGACGCCGGGCAGGCACGGGTCAGGACTCCAGCCAGGCCGCCAGCACCTCGGCCGAGGCCCGCTCCTCGCCGATGCGCAGATTCCCCGGCCGTCCAGCCGCTCCGAAGGACGTCTCGAACCGCGACACCGGGAAACCGGGATGGACGTTGTGCAGCAGCAGCCGGCCGCGCGACAACAGCGGGGCCACGGCCCGGAAGTCGCCGGCCCGGCGGAGGCCGGGAATGAACAACCCGTCCACGTAGGCGACATCGTCCGATGCGTCGAACCGGTCGAGGTCGGCGGCCACGGTCAGCTCGCCCGGGTCGAGCGCGGCCGCGAGGAGCACCCACAGGCCGGCCCGCCCCGTGCCCACCACGTTGACCGTTGCGGCGCCCGTGTGCCGGCGCAGGAAGGCGATGGCCGTCAGGACGTCCTGCACGCGGTTGGCGTCGTCGCTGCGGTTGAACACGTGGTAGTACGCCTCGGCGTTGCGGCCGGCGCCCGCGATGTCGCGCCCGGCCGCGGCCGCGCCGGTCTGGAACGCGTCGATCAGCAGCAGCGGCGCGCCGCGTGCAGCCAGGGTCCGTCCCAGCGCCGACCGTTCCGCGGC
>WTFV01000165.1 GCA_011523845.1 Acidobacteriota bacterium
TGACGCTGCCCTACCGGTTCTCCATTCTGCCCACAGATTCTGCGGAAGACCCGGGTTTCGGTGCCATCGGCGGAACCGTCCTCGACGAGGCGGGTTTCGTGTTGCCCGGCGTCACGGTCACCCTCTCGAACCCCGGGGTGATAGGCGGCGCCCGGGAAACGGTTTCTGACGGCCGAGGCGCCTACCAGTTTCCCCAGCTCGTGCCCGGCACCTATACGGTCACGGCTACGCTGGTCGGCTTCAGCACCCGCATTCAGGAAGGCATCGTGGTCAATGCCGACGTTACGGCTCGGGCGGATCTGCAGCTCTCCGTGGGCGCCCTCGAGGAGACCGTCACCGTGACCGGCGAGACTCCGCTTCTGGATACGACATCCACGCTGCGGCAGACGGTGATGCCCCGCGAGGTGATCGACACGCTCCCGGCGCGCCAGGACATCTGGGCGATGGCGCGCACTGCTCCGGCCGTCGTCATGACGAAGTACGACGTGGGCGGGTCGGAGATGTTCGCCCAGACCGCCTCCGTCGTGCACGGCAGCGCGTTCGAGGAGCGAACCCACATGATCGACGGCATGGAGGTTACGTGGGGCGGCGGCGAGGGCTGGGTGATCAGCTACTTCGACGCCCACAGCTTCGAGGAGGTGAACTTCCAGACGTCGGGCGGCTCCGCGGAGTACGGGAAGGGCGGTCCCGTCATCAACATGATTACCAGGACGGGCACCAACGACTTCACCGGTCAGTACTCGTTCACCGGGGGCGGCGGACCTACCGCCTTCGACAACCTGCCCGCGCGGCACTTCGACGACCTTCTGGCGGCCGTTCCGGCGCGGGCACTCGAGGCGAACCCCAATCTGGTGCCGAGCGCGAAGATGCTCGGCGTCTACGACAACTCGCTGACGCTCGGGGGACCGATCGTGCGCGACAAGCTCTGGTACACGTTCACGTCGTCGCTGGTGTACCTGCGGCAGAACCGCCTCGGTTCCTACAACATCGACGGCACGCGGGTCCTGGAAAGCAACCGGATGCGGAACGTCCAGGGCAAGTTCTCGTGGCAAGCCGCGCAGGCCAGCCAGCTTCACTTCATGTTCAACTTCAACGAGAAGCGGGTGTACTTCCGGCCGCAGAACACCGGGCCGAGCAGCCACTTCATCGAATCCAACGCAATGACGAGCCAGCGGATCAGCAGTCCGCTGTATCAGACCAAGTGGACGTCGGCCCTGCGCGGGAACACGCTGCTGGAGGCGTCGGCGAGTCTGTTGACCGGTGAGGAGCACGGGCGTCCCGTGCCAGGGGTGCGGGCGGGCGATCTGCCGACGTTCGACGCCGTTCGGCTCGAGCACCGGGGGGCGGTCCCGAGCTACCTGAACCGTCCGGCGACCCGCGTCCACGTCCTTTCCGGGCTTACCTTCCTGGCGGGGGCGCATGACATCAAGGTCGGCTATCAGTTGCAGTGGCGCAAGCATGGCGACACGCACTTCTCGTTCATTTCTCCGTACGGATTCGGCGGCGTGCCGAACGGCATTCGCGCCGTCTTTCGCGACGGGGTGCCCGATTCCGTCAACACGTACAACACGCCCACGACCTTCGAGATGTTCGCTCGCGACCACGCGGCATACATCCAGGACAGGTGGCGGCCGACGCGGAAGCTGACGCTGAACCTGGGGTTGAGGCTGGAGAAGCTCTACGCCTGGCAGCCGGAAGTGTGTCAGCAGGAAACGCTGTTCATCGCCGCCGAGTGCTTCCCGGCCATCAACGGCGCACCGGACTTCTTCGCGCCGTCTCCGCGGTTCGGCCTGATCTACGACTTCGCCGGCGACGGAAGGACCGCGCTCAAGGTCACCGTCAACCGCTACAACCAGCCGATCGGCGTCAGCTACATCCGGTCGTATCTGAACCCGGTGCGGCGGACGAACGACACCCGGACGTGGACCGATGCGAACGGCGACATGTTCCCCCAGCTCGACGAGCTCGGGCCGTCCACCGGCTTCAATCTAGGCACGACCAACCGGTTTGCCGACGACCTTCGGTGGCCGGCGGCGACGGAGTATTCGGTCGGACTCGAGCATCAGCTTCCCGGTGAGCTCGTCGTCGGCGCGACCTATATCCATCGGCGGCGCTCGAACGAGATCGGATCGCGGAACGCGGCGGTTCCGACCTCGAGCTACACGCCGATCGACGTTACCGAGGCGGTCACCGGACGGCAGGTGACCGTCCACAATCTCGATCCCATGCTCAGAGGCGTGTTCGACGTGGTGTACGCCAACGAACCGGATCACGATGTCGTGTTCAACGGCGTCGACGTGACGTTCAACAAGCGCATGAGCGACGGCTGGATGCTGATGGGAGGCCTGAGTCTTGGCGATACGGTCGGGGACATCTATGGCGCGCGCGCCGATCTGAACAATCCCAACTACCAGTTCAGGCGCGGGGTGACCACGTACGACATTCCAGTGTCGTTCAAGGCGTTCGGGCTCTACGAACTGCCGTATCAGCTCCAGCTCAGCGCGAGCGCCCAGCACTTCACCGGCTTTCCCGAGTTGACCACGGTTCGCGTGAGCGGCAACACCGTCGCGCTCACCCAGGTGGCGCAGACGCTGACGGTGGATCCGCGCGGGACGACGCGCACGGAGAGCGTCAACATGGTCGACATCAGCCTGCGGCGCTCCTTCGCGAACGGCCGCTATCAGTTCACCCCGGTGCTCGATGTCTTCAACCTCTTCAACAGCGCGGCCATCGCGTCGCGCGTGACCACGCTGGGCTCGGCCTACCTGCGTGTGCGCGACATTCAGCGGGGCCGTCTGATCAAGTTCGGGCTCAACGTGGACTTCTAGAGTCGACAGGCGGGCTCCCGAAGCCGAAGCAGCAGTCGTTGCCCCTGCCTTCGTTGCACCGCGGAGGCAGGGGCGGTCTTCATCTGGGGTCGATGGGGACGGCGGTCAGAAGGGCGTGAGCACGGACAGGGGGTCGAGCGCCAGCGGAGCGCCGTCTCTCCAGGGCCTTCCCCGCTCGTATCGTCCGAGTTTCTCGGTCATCCGCGGTACGATGTCCCCGCGGCCGGCGCGCCTGGCGGCGGTAATCCCTTCGCGCTGCCACCGGGCGGCGTCCTCGTAGTACTCGAGCTCGGCGAGCGCCATGGCGAGGGTCTCGGCGAAGTCGGTTACCCGTTGCGCCTCGGGGAGCGCGTCCAGCACGGCCATTGCCGCGAGACCGTCGCGGACCCCGCCGTCCGGGGCGCCCGCCAGCAGGCGGGCCAGCGCGTGGGCGAAGATCGGCTGCTCGGGGTAGCTCGAAACCAGGTTGGTCAGGCGATCGCGCGCCTCACGGTAACGCCCCAGGTCGACGAGTGTAGCGGCGTGGCCGAACGTGGCGCCGGCGGCCCGCGGATGCGTGGCGCCAACCTGTGCGTAATGGGCGAGCGCTTCGTCCGGACGTCCGTTCCGCCGCAGGACTCCGGCCAGCCAGAGGCGGGCGTCGACGAAAGCGGGATCGAGCCGCACGGCGCCCGCGAGACGCGGGATGGCCTCGCTGTCGCGACCGCGAGCCTGCAGGAGCACGCCGAGGCTGTACTGCGTCCTGGCGGATTCCGGCGCGAGGCGGACCGCTTCTTCGAGTTGCACGCCTGCCCCGCGGAAGTCGTCCGTCATGAACAGGGCGATGCCCAGCTTCTGGCGGAGCGCGGCGTTGGCGGGGGCCATCTCGATCCCCCGCCGGAAGTAGGCGGCGGCTCCGGCCCAGTCGGCGCTTTCGAGGGCGCGGGTTCCCCGGCCTTCGTACGCCAGCGGACTCCGCAGCACGACGTCCGTTTCTTCCAGCAGCGGATCGGAACGCGCGATCGGCCGGTTTCCACGCTGTCGCAGATGCGCTTGGGCCTTGTCGAGATCGCCCAGTCCGCGGTAGGCCATCGCAAGCGGATAGTGCAGGCTCGTGGCGCTCGGGTCGAGCGTCAGGGCCTCTTCCAGGCGGCGCGCGGCGCGTGCGTGGTCTTCTCTCGCCAGCGCCGCGCGCCCCAGGCCGAACCGGGCGAGAACCGAGCGGGGCTCCAGGGACAACGCCTGCGCGAACGGGGGCTCGGCCTCTTCGGGTCGGCCCTGCGCAAGGTGGACCTCGCCGAGCCAGAGCAGCGTGGGCACGTCGTCCGGGTCGAGCGCGAGGGCCTCTGCGAAGAACGTCGCGGAACGCGCGAACCGGCCCTCAAGCCGGGAAACATGGCCCAGGTAGTAGGGCCACCGTCGCTCGGCCGGCGCAAGCGTCCGCGCGTGGAGATAGCAGATCTCGGCAGCCTCGCGGTGGCGCGTCGCCATGAGCAGGTGTCCCATGTCGCCGTAGGCGCGACTGAGATCCGCAGGTGTGGTGTTCGGACGGTCGATCGCCGTTCTCAACGAGGAGTACTGCTCCTCGATCTGCGCCCGAATGGACGGCTCGCTACGGGAGAGGTCCGGCAGTGCGACGGGTGCCAACTCCGTGGCGGCCGGTTCACCCGGCGCCGGCGCCCTACCGGCGCGCCGGGCGGAAGCGGAATCATCCGGCGCGCAGCCGGTGGCGAGTACGGCCGCGGCTATCACCGTCGCGGCAACCGCTTGGAACTGCACTGCGCGTCGCGTCAAGGTGCAGTCCCCCGAATCAGGGTCGTCCATCGATCGATGGCCACGCGGGGCCATTCCTCCAGGGCTCCGTCGGGCCAATGGACTCGCACGCGGCGGATCTCCGCTGCGTCGCCGAGTCCGACGTGCACCCGAGGGTCGTTGGCCGAAGCGTAGCTTCCGTCGGTCCGCGCCCGCCTCCAGAGGGTCGTCCCGTCGCTGCGGACGATCTCGACCCGGGCGCCGAGCATGTCGCGGGAAGATGCGTCAGCGAGCCGTAGTCCGAGCCAATGATGACGGCTGGCGACCTGGTTGACGAGCAGCCGCGCCGGTCCGTTGTCGTTGGCGACCAGCACGTCCACGTCGCCGTCGTTGTCGATGTCGCCGAACGCCGCTCCGCGGCTCACCTCGGACGACGCGAACACCGCGCCGGCCCGATCCGTCACGTCCTCGAAACGTCCGTCCGCGAGATTACGGAACAATTGGTTGCGCTGAGCGTACGGAAAGGGCGCCCCCGGATCCTGTCCAACGTCCTGCACGGTTCCGTTGACCGCGAGCACGTCGAGCCACCCGTCGTTGTCGAAGTCGAACCACCCGGTTCCGAAGCCGGTGTAGCCGAAGCTGGGCGGACCGAGCCCGGAGGCGGCGCTGCGATCCTGGAAGAGCGCAGCGCCGTCGTTCACGTACATCGTGTTCGTCTGACTCGTCAGATGGGTCATGAACAGGTCTTCGTCGCCGTCGTTGTCGAAGTCGCCGGCGTCCACGCCCATGCTCGCTTCGGGGTTTCCGTCCGCGTTCACCGCCGTACCCGACAAGGGTGCGGCATTGGTGAAGGTCCCGTCGCCCCGGTTCATCCAGAGCTGATTCTCGTGCCCATCGTTGGCGACGTAGATGTCGAGCCATCCGTCGCTGTCGAAATCGGCCGCCACCACGCCGAGTGCCGCGCCGAAGAACTGCCCCTGAAGCGCCGTGGCGCTCACTTCGTCGAATCGTCCGTCGCCCGTGTTCCGATAGAGGCGGTCCGGCTGGGGGCGGAAGGCGCCCGTGTCCGCCGGGCCGCCGTGATGGGGGGCGCAATAGTCGCGACCACCGGTTCTGCCCGGGCACGCCGTGGCCGTTGCGACGTCGTACTGCAGGTAGTTGCCCACGTAAAGGTCCAGCCACCCGTCGCGGTCGTAGTCCACGAAGGAGGCGGAGACACCCCACCCGTCGTCGTCGGTTCCGCTCTCGCGCGACCGTTCGACCAACGTGCCGTCGCCATTGTTCCGGAAGAGCTGGTTCCGCCCGAAGTTCGTCAAGTAGATGTCGATCCACCCGTCGTTGTCCACGTCGCCGGTCGCGACGCCCATGCCGTACCCTTGCGCATCGATGGCGCTCTCCTGCGTCACGTCGGTGAACCGCATGCTGCGCGTGCCATCGGCGCGCAGGAGCAGGTCGTTGCGGTAGAGGCGTCCGGCGGGCTGCAGGGAACCCCGAGGGGGAAACAGGGCAAGGCTGACCGGCTCGTTCTCCCTGAGCATCTGCCCCTGCACGACGTAGACGTCGAGGTCACCGTCGTTGTCGTAGTCGAGCATCCCGGCACCGGGGGCCATGATCTCGGGAACGTGAAACTCGCCGGCCGCACCGTTGAAATGGACGAAGTGGAGGCCGCTTCCGCTCGCAGCGTCCATGAACCAGTCGGGGCGGGCGCCGGGTTCGCGACGCGCGGCATCGGTCGGGCCGGACGCGGCGCGGGGGTCATCGGACAGGAAGGGGTCCCGGTTTCCCGGCGAATCGGCGCCGCAGCCGGCGACGAGCGCCAACACCAGAGGTCCCGGCACGATTCGCGCGCGCCCTCGGCGGCCCGACGGGTCACTCGCGTGCAGGGAACGGCGCCCCGGAACCATTCGCCGCATCTCGCGCGCGTTGCAGCACCCCACGCGACAGACCAACCTCCGGCTCGATGACCGGCGTTGTGATGGACCAGTGACTGGGCTAGTATACGGAACACTTGGTACCAGCGCTCCGGACCGCTGGCGGACGACACAACCGCACGACCCGTCGAGTGTCTGCGCAAGGCAGCCGGAGACAAGGGATGTCGCTGAGCACGCGAGGGAGGGAAGAAATGATCGAACGACTTCGTGCGGCGAGCATGTATGCGACGGCGGCGTTCCTGGCAGCAGGTCTCACGGTGCTCGGCCCGCCCGTCGCAGCCCAGGACGCCGACATCAGCGGCGTCGTGACCAGCGCGGCCGGTCCCGAGGCGGGCGTCTGGGTCATCGCCGAGACGGAGGACTTCGATACCGGCTTCCGGAAGATCGTCGTGACCGACGACGACGGGCGCTTTCTGGTGCCGGACCTGCCGGACGCTGCCTATGAAGTGTGGGTGCGCGGCTACGGCCTGGCCGATTCCGGGAAGACGGACGCCCGGCCCGGCGACGATCTCGCCCTGACCGCCACCGAGGCCGCCTCGCCGCACGAGGCGGCGGAGATCTACCCGGCCAACTACTGGTACTCGCTGCTCGAGGTCCCGCCGGCCAGCGACTTTCCGGGCACCGGCCCGCGCGGCAACGGCATCGGCGTGACCATGCGGACCCAGGCCGACTGGGTCGACCGGTTGAAGGACGGCTGCCAGCTCTGCCATCAGCTCGGGAACAAGGCGACGCGCGAGATGCCGATGCTCGATCTCGACGACTTCGACTCGGCCGTCGACGCGTGGGAGTACCGCATCCGGGCCGGCGGGGCCGGGCCGGCGATGGCGGTCGAGATCAATCGGATGGGCCGGCCGCGCGCACTGCAGTTGTATGCCGACTGGAGCGACCGGATCGCCGCCGGCGAGCTGCCGCCGGTGCCGCCGCGGCCGCAGGGACTCGAGCGCAACCTCGTCCTCAGCATGTGGAAGTGGGGCCATCCCCGCGGCATGGTCCACGACGAGATCACCACCGACAAGCGCAACCCGACGCTCAACGCGAACGGGCCGATCTACGGGGTCGGGGGCGCCGGGCTGGTGATTACGGATCCGCGTACCCATCAGTCGGTCCGGATGGATCTTCCGACCCGCATCGAGCGGCCGAGAAGCCCCGACTCCTATCAGGGGGCCTCGACCGCGGTCCCGTCGCTCTACTGGGCGAACGAACCGCCCCCCGGTCTCCAGAGCCGTAGCGCCCACAACCCGATGCTCGACGACAAGGGGCGCCTCTGGATCACGCAGGCGGTACGGCCGAACGACGTGCCCGACTGGTGCCTGGAGGGATCGGATCACCCGTTCGCGCAGTACTACCCGATCCAGCACCGCGCCGAGTCGCGGCAGGTGTCCTACTACGACCCTGATACCGGCGAGTTCGAGCTGATCGACACCTGCTACTTCACGCACCACCTGCAGTTCGCCGACGACGAGGACGACACGCTCTGGCTGAGCGGCTCCACCGAGGCGATCGGCTGGCTGAACACGCGGCTCTACGACGAGACCGGGGACGAACGGGCGTCGCAGGGCTGGTGCCCGACCGTCATCGACACCAACGGCGACGGCGTCATCACCAAGCCGTGGAACGAGCCGGACTACAACGGCGACGTCGAGATCGACCCGGCGCGCGACACCCGCATCGGGAGCCTCGACAAGTTCAAGCGCGCCTACGGCGTGATACCGCATCCGGACGGATCGGTCTGGATCACCCGGCGCTTCGACGTGCCGGGACGTCTGGTCCGGCTGGAGCTCGGCGACAACCCGCCCGAGACCTGCATCTCGGAGGTCTACGAGCCGCCGTACGATCCCGCCGACCCGAATGGGTGGGGCTACGGCCCGCGCGGTATCGACGTGGACCGCAACGGGGTGATCTGGACGGCGCTCGGCGGCAGCGGCCACCTCGCCAGCTTCGATCGCACCAAGTGCGCCGTGCTGAACGGGCCGACCGCCACCGGCCAGCACTGCCGCGAGGGATGGACGCTGTATCCGACGCCCGGACCGACGTTCAAGGGGTTCGAAGGCTCGGCGAACGCCGACTACCACTATTACAACTGGGTCGACCAGTTCGACACGCTCGGTCTCGGCGCGAACACACCCATTGCGACGGGAACGACGTCGGATGCGCTGCTCGCGCTCGATCCGGACAGCGGCGAGTGGGTGATCATGCGCGTGCCGTATCCGCTCGGCTTCTACAGCCGGGGCCTCGACGGCCGGATCGACGATCCGGATGCCGGTTGGAAAGGGCGCGGCGTGTGGTCGAGCTTCAACACCGGATCGCCGTTCCACCTCGAAGGAGGCAAGGGGGCGACGAGCGAGATCGTCCGGTTCCAGATCCGGCCGCATCCGCTGGCGAACTGACGGCTTGCATGACCCGGGGCGCCGAGGAGTCTGCGCCGTAGATGCGGTGCAGACTCCTGGTCAGGGCCCGGTTGGGCGGCAAGCGGAGCCGCGGGCGACGATCGTCGGGCTGGGAGCCTGCGCCGTAGACGCCGCGAAGCGAAGTTCTGCGACGCGAGGTCATGGAGCGGAGCGGATGGGCCGAAACGCCGAGCCCGCGAGGCGTTTCGGGTCGCTCGGAGAGTCGATACGAGCAGGCGCCGCGGACGGCGTCGAGGGGTGAGGATGCGAGTCATCGGATACCTGTGTGGGCTGGCGTTCGTCCTGGCCCTGACGATAGGGAGCCTGCCCGCCGCTGCGAACGAGGGCTCCCTGATCGACGCGGTCAAGGCGCGGGACACGGAGGCGGTCGAGGCGCTTCTGCGAACGTCGGCGGACGTGAACGCGCCGGCTGCCGACGGGGCGACCGCGCTGCACTGGGCCGCCTACCACGATGCGCTGCCGCTGGCCGATGCGTTGCTCCGCGCGGGTGCCGACGTCGACGCGGCGAACGACTACGGCGTGACGCCCCTGTCGCTGGCGTGCGACAACGGGTCCGGCGCGATGGTGGCGCGGCTGCTGGAGGCGGGCGCCGAGCCGGACGCGGCGCGTTCGACGGGGGAGACGCCGCTGATGACGTGCGCCCGGACCGGCAGCGTCGCCGCGGTGCGCGCCCTGCTGGATGCGGGCGCGAACCCGTCCGCGGCGGAGACCTGGCAGGGTCAGACGGCGCTGATGTGGGCGGCGGCCGAGGGGCACACGGAGATCGTGCGGGCGCTGGTCGACAAGGGGGCCGACGTCCATGCCCGGACGGCGGGTGGGTTCACCGCGCTGTTGATCGCGGCGCGCGAGGACGAGCCGGACCTGGCGACGCTGCTGCTCGACGCCGGCGCCGACGTGAACGCCACGGCCCCGGGCGGCGCCACGCCGCTGGTCGTCGCCACGGTCCGCGGGCACACCCGGCTGGCGACGTTCCTGCTCGAACAGGGGGCCGATCCGAATGCCGGCGAGGCCGGGTACACGCCGCTGCACTGGGCCGCGGGCGCCTGGCATACGGAGCTGACCGGCAGCCTGCGCGGCATCGAGACGGCGCGCGACGAGGAGTGGCGCTCGCTCAACGGATTGCGCGACGGCAAGCTGGCGCTGGTCGAGGCGCTGCTGGCGCACGGGGCCAATCCGGATGTGCGGCTCGTCAACCACCCGCCGCAGTTCGGGTTCGCGAGCCAGCGCTTCCGGGTGAGCCTTGCCGGCGCCACGCCGTTCCTGCTGGCCGCGATGGACGCCAACGTGGCGGTGATGGACGCGCTCGTCGCGGCCGGCGCCGACACCGCGCTGGCCACCAACGAAGGGACCACGCCGCTGATGGTGGCGTCGGGTCTGGGGCGGGTGCCGGCGGAGACCCGGGTGACCGAGGCGGACACGCTCGATGCCGTGCAGTTCCTGCTGGATCACGGCGCCGACGTGAACGCGACCAACGCGGTCGGCCGCTCGGCGTTGCACGGCGCCGCGCACATCCGCTCGGACTTTGCGGTGCAGCTCCTCTTCGACCACGGGGCGACGGTCGAGGTCGCGGATCAGCGCGGGATCACGCCGCTGATGATCGCCGAGGGCGGCGGGCACATCCTGCTGCCCGGACTCGGCGGCGGAAGCACCGCCGAGCTGCTGCGGGCGCTCGGCAGCGCGGCGACGACGGAGAGCTTCATCGACATCTTCAACGAGGGACCGATTCGGTAGCGGCTGGGAGTTTGCGCCGCAGAACGCGGCGAAGCGGAGTTAATGAGGCGCAGGTCATGGAGCGGGGCGGCCGATACTCCGAGCCTGCGAGGCGTTTCGGGGCGCCAGGGCGCTTGAAGAACTTCGGGCCGAACCGAAGCGGTGCAAACCTCGAAGATCGGCTGGGCGGGAAGCGAAACCGTCGGGCGGCGATTCCCTGACTGACGGCCGCGACGGCGGGCGACCGGTAGACGGTGCGACGACGCGGGAGAAGACGATGACGAGTTGGGCGAGGGGAACCGGGTCGGTGGCGGCGCTCGTGGCGGGATTCGTGTTCGCCCTGTACGCCTTCGCCGCGCCCCCCGCAGCAGCACAGGCTCTCTCCGCGGCCGCCGCACCCGTGCCGCCGGCCGCCCAGGCCTCCAGCGAGCCGCCGGCAACATCCAGCGCCTCCGGTGCCGCCGCGCAGCCGTCGAGTTCGCGGGCGTCGGACGCTTCGACCTGGCGGGCGGTGCTCGACCGTTATTGCGTCACCTGCCACAACGAGCGGTTGCTGACGGGGAACCTCGCTCTCGACGGCATGGACGTCGAGCATGTCGGCGCAGACGCGGAGGTCTGGGAGAAGGTCCTCCAGAAGCTGCGCACGCAGGCGATGCCGCCGCCGCGCCGGCCGCGGCCGGACGCCGCGACCTACGGCGCGTTCGCGACGTGGCTGGAGACCGCTCTCGACCGGTCCGCCGCCGAACAGCCGAATCCGGGCCGCCCGACCATCCATCGCCTGAACCGCCTGGAGTACACGAACGCCATCCGCGATCTGCTCCACCTGGAGATCGACACCGGGACGATGCTGCCGGCCGACGACCTCGCCTACGGCTTCGACAACAACGCCGACATCCTGACGGTGGCGCCGGGGCTGCTGGAGCGCTACATGTCGGCGGCGCGCAGGATCAGCCGGCTGGCGGTGGGCGATCCGACCATCGAGGCCGACGCGGTGCGCTACCCGCTGTCGTCGCTGCTGGTGCAGGACGACCGTATGGGCGAGGATCTGCCGTTCGGCTCGCGCGGCGGCGCGGCGGTGCGGCACCATTTCCCGCTCGACGGCGAGTACCTGGTCCGCATCGGGCTGCAGGGCGGCGGCCGGGGGGAGCCGCAGGAGATCGACGTTCGCGTGGACGGCGTGCGGCGCGCGCTGCTGCGGGTCGGCAACTGGCCGGAGGGCGCCGATCCCGGCGCGGCGCGTGTGGTGGAGCCCGGCGAGCCGTTGCTGGTCCGCTTTCCGGCCCGCGCGGGCACGCACGTGGTGAGCGTGTCGTTCACGAAACGGACGGCGGTGACCGAGGGGATGGCGCCCAGCCGGCTGCCGATCTGGACGTTCTCCTTCGGACGCGGCTACGTGCAGCGGATGGCGCTCGAGAGCATGGAGATCGAGGGTCCCTTCAGTCCCGACACGCTCGGCCGCGGACCCGCCGGCGAAGCCGAGGCGGCGAGCCGGCGGCGCATCTTCGTCTGCCGCCCGGCGACCGCGGAGGACGAGGGGCCGTGCGCGGACGAGATCCTCGGGACGCTGGCGCGGCGGGCGTTCCGCCGCCCGGTGGACGAGCTCGATCTGGAGGTGTTGCGCGGCTTCTACGCGGAGGGACGGGCCGAGGGCAACTTCGACGCCGGCATTCAGCGGGCGCTGGAGAGCATGCTGGTCGATCCCGAATTCCTGTTCCGCATCGAGCGCGATCCGGCGGGCATCGATCCTGCCACTCCCTATCCCCTGAGCGACGTCGAGCTGGCGTCTCGCCTGTCGTTCTTCCTGTGGAGCAGCATTCCCGACGACGAGCTCCTGGACGCGGCGGGGGCTGGAAGACTCAGTGATCCGGTGGTGCTGGAACGGCAGGTGCGCCGGATGCTCGCCGACGAGAAGGCGGGCGTGCTCGTCTCGAGCTTCGCCGCGCAGTGGCTGCACTTGCGCCGCATGCGCACGGTGACCCCCGATGTCAACGCGTTTCCCGGATTCGACGAGAACCTGCGCGAGGCGCTCGTCCGCGAGACGGAGCTGTTCGTCGAGAGCCAGATACGCGAAGACCGCAGCGTGGTCGACCTGCTGAACGCGGACTACACGTTCGTCAACGAACGGCTCGCGCGGCACTACGGGATTCCGAACGTGTACGGCTCGCGCTTCCGGCGCGTCGATCTGCCGGGCAGGGAGCGCCGGGGCCTGCTCGGCCACGGCAGCGTCCTGACCGTGACGTCGCTCGCCACGCGGACCTCGCCGGTCGTGCGGGGCAAATGGGTGCTGGAGAACATCCTTGGCACTCCCCCGCCCCCGCCC
>WTFV01000180.1 GCA_011523845.1 Acidobacteriota bacterium
AGCCGACGCCCCGGTGGTTGAAGATGTAGGCCGGCGCCTTCGGGTCGTCGCCCAGCTTGCGGCGGAGCGATTTCCGATACGGGACGCCGAAACCGTCGATTCGACTGCGCCAGCCTGGAGCGGGAGTCGGCCGCGCGTATGTCGAGGGCGGACTCTCGGGCGGGGTCCAGGTTGACGGGTCGCGGGCCCGTGGCTCACACCGGCCGGGAACGACGCCCCTTCCCTCGTCGGGTATCGTGTCCGAGAATGCCGGCGTAGCCGCACCGCGAGGACGCCCCCCATGCCCTCATCCTCCGCGCCCCCTTCCTCTGCGGTCACCGTGCCGCATCCCGTCGGTGTGCCGGCCTCCGTTCCGTCCAGCGAGCGTATCCCGGATCTGCCTGGCTGCGAGCCGATTCCCCTGCCCGCGAGCGCGCTCGACACCTTCGAGGCCCGCCTCGAGGTGTGGGACGGGCGCACCGAGACCGCCTGGGTCTGCGAGCCCGTCACCGGATACCACGAGCAGCCGACCCGGCGCCTGGCGAAGATCGCCGGGCGGATTGCGTCGGTGCGCGGCTCGCCGATCGAGTCGTTCGGCTCGATGGACCTGCTGCTGCGCGACGCGGCGGGGCGCAAGCGCTGGCTGATGCAGGCCGACGAGGTGCTGTACCTGCACCCTGAGCGGGCACGGATGTCGAAGCGCGCGGTGGAGGTGGGCGTGCACGACCTGCCGGACGTGGTGCTGGAGGTGGACCACACGACGGACGTTCGCCGGTGGAAGCTCGGGATGTACCAGGAGTGGGGATTTCCGGAGATCTGGGTGCTGGTGCCGTGGGAGGAGTCGGTGCGAGCGCCGGGGCTCGCGGAGGACGCCGGACTCGTCGCCCGGCATTCGCTCGACGCGTCGATGGCGGCGGCGCTGGGGTGCACCGGAGAGGCGGACTTCCGGCGCCGGCTGCGCGAGGCATCGCAGGCCGGGAGCGATGCGAATGCGGGCCGTGCATAGGGCTCGGGATTGTCCGAGAGGTTCAGGAAGATGAACCCCTCCTACAACGGCCCGGGGTGCGGCGGCCGCGGAGCTGCGGTCGCCGGTGCGGATGGAACGCTGGCGGGTCGCGCGCGGGCGGTGGGTGGAGAAGGATTGTTTACGGCAACTTAACTATTTGCATCCATTATTACCAGATATTTTACATAAATATTGTCAATATTCAGCCATGGCGCCGACCGCGCTTGTGGGCCGCGCGCACCAGCGTCGTGGGTTCCGGTACAGACCAATTCCCGGTCTGAGCCACCATTTTCTGGCACCGTTTATATGGATCCGGACATCATCACGCCTTCGGATCCGTCGTCGCTGGTCGAGGTTACCTACGCTGGACGAGGCGAACGCAGGATGTACGACCGCCGTCCTGCTGACTGGGTCGAGCTCAATGTCTTTCTGTTCGATGCACAATTCGATGATGGGCTGAGTTCAGAAATTCAGGTCAATCCGGAGTTCGAAACAGTACCCGCGGCCATGAACGTGGCGAAACAGTACGCGAGAATGATTGGTCAAATGCCGACTGTTCTCAGAACTGAGGTTGAAGCTGTCTGGATCCACAAGGGTGACGAAAGTTGGGGAGGCTGCGGCGCTACGTAGTGCCGTTCTTCAACCCTGCGAGCAATGAGACGATTGTCAGCCTGCTTCGGGTCGCCAACCCCAATGCGGTCGCGGTGGACGTGACGCTGGAGGCATGGGACAGCCGCGGTGAGGAGGCGGAAGAAGCGGTCGAGTTCTCGGTCGACGCGGGTGCCGCGGTGCTCCTCACCTCGCAGCAGCTCGAGGCCGGCGACGCCGGCGCTTTTGCGGGACGCCTCGGCGACGGGGCCGGCAAGTGGCGGTTCGAGGTGAGCGACGGGGGCCGGCCGCTCGAGGTCATGAGCCTGCTCTCGACGGGGTCCGGGCACCTCACCAACCTGTCCCGGTGAGGCAGCCGGGGCGGGATGGAGGTGTTTCCGCGGGCGAGGGTGAGGAGCGTGATCGGCAAGACGGGGGGCGCGCGGTTGGGCCGGGAGCTCCGGAGCCGGGCGGCACCGAGTCTCACCCGGGCTGAGCATCGCGGTTGCCTGGTTCCGCGGATGCCGCCGGCCTTGCGTTACGCCGTCGTGCTGGCCGTTGTCGCCGGGCTCGCCCTGACGGCGGTGGCCGGCCGCGCGGTCGGTTTGCAGTACACGCCGGTGACCGCCGAGCGGCTTCTTCACCCCGAGCCGAGCGACTGGCCGATGTACCGCCGCACCTACGACGGCTGGGGCTACAGCCCGCTCGATGGGATCACGCCCGCCAACGTCGCCTCCCTCGCGCCGGTGTGGACC
>WTFV01000035.1 GCA_011523845.1 Acidobacteriota bacterium
GCTCGGACGCTCCGATCATCGAGCCCACTAGACGCGTAGTAATCCCGTATGCCGTCCGCGGCGGCGGCGCAGGTCTGCGGGCGGTCGCTTGACGGTGCCGGTGGCCATCGGGCTCGATGATCGGAGCGTCCGAGCAGTTTGGCAAGCCGGTTCCCGCGTAGCTGCGGTCAGCGGCGCTTGCCGTGGACCGGATTCCGCCGCCGGGAGGGTTCGTCGCCGGTCGCGCTCTGCGGCCTCGTGTGCGCCGCGACCGTCACCGCCGCCGGGCGGGCAGTGGTGCGGCCCCGCCCGCCTTGGCTCGGGTCAAGGCGGATTCGGTCAACCTGTGGCCTCGCTGGCGCCCGGCTTGCGCTCGAAGGAGACCCGGATGACGACAGTGATGTACTGGAGCATGTGGGCGGAAGCGAGACTCGTGGCGGATGCTGGTCGGGATGGGAGCGGACGTCGCGTTCGGCTGTCTCCGGACCGCGTGCGTCGGTACGACGATGAAGGCGGCGGCGTGATCACGACGAGCCGGAAGGAGGTCGCGGCGGGAGGCGGGGTCGGTCGGCTGTCGATGTGATGCGGCAGTGCGAGCCGCGCGGTTCGCGCCTCGAGGTCGACGTTCGGCGCGTCGACGTGGAGGGATTGCCGTGCGCCCTTACCGGCCGCAACGAGGGTGCTGCACTTCCCTCGTCATCGGTCTCCCTCCTCGGAACTGCGGACGTAGCGCGAGACGGTCCACGCCGCAATGCCGAGGGCCTTGCCGATCTTCTTGAAGCTGAGGCCTTGGTGGCGGAGCTCGAAGATGCGGGCGACGGTGCCGACCGAGAGCGGCGGGCGAGAGAAACCGCGCCGGCTGGACACCCGGCCCGGGCGTCTGAGCGTTGCCCGGTCGGCCGGCAGCGGCGTCGCGCACGGGTCGTCGACGTCGGGGGCGAACTTGGCAAGGTCGTTCCAGTCGAGGCGCGCCCGCTGCGGCCCGTCGGGCATGAACTCGTCGAGGTCCTGGTCGAGGGCGCCGTCGCTGCCCTGCCAGACCACCTCGCCCTCGGCCGGTGGGCCGGTGGGGGTTTCCCGCAGCGAGGTCAGCTCGGGCTCGGGCTCCCCGCAGACGACCGACACGCCGGTGACGTGCCCGGCGCCGGTGCGCCAGCTGACGTCGGCGAGCGCGGACACGACGTCGGGCCTGGCGAGCGCGGCGGCGAGGGCCGAACCCTGCAGCCGCAGCTTGGACGTGACCGTCAACGCCCGCATGGTGCAGCCGGCGTTGTCGATGGAGCGGACGACGACCTTGGCGCCGACCCGCTGAACGGTTCGTTTGGACACTGGTTCTCCTCTCTTCGGGGATGTGCGGCGTACGGGGCCAACCCGCCGTTCGCGCCGGCTGGCCGGGCGGTGTTCCTACGAGGTCGAGATGGGTGGTGGGGGTCGACGGGTCGACGGCGACCCACGCGGTCTGGTGGCGGGGCGCGCAGACGCTTCGCGTGCGTTACGCGAGGGAATTCGGCGGTGTGGGCTTGGGGCTGGGCGCGCCCGGGTGTGTCAGCCGGTCATCGTCGGACGGTTGCCAAGGGTGTCGGGCTTCAGAGTGCGGTTCGTGGTGGGCTGGAGGTAGGCGCGATCGAGGTCGTTGGCGATCGTTTCGGGCCGCGGCGAGAACCTGGCGGAGCGCGGGCGGGTCCTGGGCGTCACGCCGTCGATGCGCACGAGGTCGCCGGCGCTCTTCGGGGCAGGGCCTGCACCGTCCCGCGCTCGCCCTGCACCGCGTCGGCGGTCCGGCCCCGTTGGGGCCGGCGAGGACCGCCGGCAGCTCGGCATCGCGCAGCGCGCTGACGCCGTGCCGCTCGAGTTCGGCGCCGCCCGGTAGACGCGCCACCCGTGGGCGTCGGGGACGTCGGTCCCCGCGACCAAGGGCGCGCCGACGGGGACGGTGGGGGCGCTCTCGCGCGCGCCGCGGAGCGGGTTGCCGCAGGCGCGGCCTGAGGGCCTCGCGGCGGCTTCGCTCGCCGCGAGCCGACGCGTCCGGACGGCGCCGACCTTCAGCCTCGGCCCGGGGTCGCCGGCGCCTCGCTCTCGAGCCGGCCGTGGATCGGGCGCCCTGGGGCTTCGTGCCCGAAGTCGGCGGCCAGCAGCAGCTCGGCGCGGGCCTGCGCCTGGCTGCGGGTCGAGCCTCACCTCGGTCATCATTTCGCTCCTCTTCCTGGGGTCGTGGGGCCTCTCGCCCGTCGTGCCGTTCGTCCCCTTGCCGCGCACAGCGCGGCAAAAAAAAGCGCGCACAGCGCGCGCGATTTTTCCTTGCCGGCCACCTGGGCGGAGGCGGCCGGGAGGGTGAACGGAGGGC
>WTFV01000088.1 GCA_011523845.1 Acidobacteriota bacterium
CCCCAAACCGACACGGCAACGATATTCTACACCGAACATCGCGGAGCGCGGGCAGGTGCAGGCAGGTGCGGGCAGTGCGGGCGGGGACGTGGCCGGGAAGGCAGGGACCCACAGAGGGGACAGCCGGTCACCTCGGGGTGACACTCCGCCCCACGCTCCCGGGCGCCCCGAGCCCCATCGCGCGCGGAGTGCAGCCCGCAGCCGGGCGGGATAGGGCATAATCGGTTCGTACAGTCGCGGTACGGCTCTTGCTATTCTCTTCGGAGGGTGAGGAGTGTTCCGCATGAGCAGCACACGCGCAACCTTGCTAATCGCCGCCGCCATGGCCGTCGCGTTGCTGGCCGCCGCGGCCGGCATGGGCGCCTACATCGCAGTCCGCCAGAACGCATCGACACCGGATGCGGGCCGTGAGCTCCCCGCGTCGGAAGGCCGCATGGCGGCGGCCGTGCACGGAATCGCTCCACAGGTGGTCGCCGGCCGACCCGACCCCGCCCCCGGGGTCGCCGTCGAGACCACCGAGCAGATCGTGGAGCCGCCTGCAGTGGCCGACGTCTCCGTCGGCGCGGATCCGCCGAACGTCGAGGCGTCGCGCGTGCCCCGATCGCCGGCGCCCGCCCCTCGGCGGACGCCGGCGCCGCGGCGCGCCACGGTCGCGCCGGCTGCGGCGCCGAGTCCCCCGGCTGCCCCGCGCGCGGAGACGCCGCAGCCGGCGCCGCGGGCAATCGAGCGGCGGACGCCGCGGGCAGACGAGCGGCCAGAGCCGGTGGTCGAGCGGCCAGAGCCGGAACCGAACCCGCCGTTGGAAATCGAACGCGCCGCGCCGGCCGAACCGCGTCGGCCGGCGCGCGCGAGCCGTGACGTGCCCGAGGTGGACGGCTGGATGCGGGCCGAGCACGTGCCTCCGCGGGCTGGCCGCGACGCGCCGTCCCCCGACGACGTGACGCCGCCTGTTCGGCCGCAGCCGGCACTCGCGAGCTTCGACCCGCCGGCCTACCGGCCAGACGCGGACCCGCCGCCACCGGCTACCGAGGAGCTCGTCATTCCGGCCGACTCGGTGATCGGACTGCAAATCGATACGTTCGTCACCACGGACCGCGCCGCGGTGGAGGACGACGTGCAGGCACGCGTCACGCGTGACGTGATGGTGTCGCGCCGCGTCGCCATTCCCGCCGGGAGCCTCGTCAACGGCTCGGTGGTCATGGTGGAGCGAGGCGGCAACTTGAAGGGAGCGGCCCGCCTCGGCGTCCGCTTCCATACCGTCGTGCTCGACGACGGAGTCCAGGTCCCCATCGTGACCGAGACCGTGTATCGCGAGGGTCGCTCGCGGGGGCGCGACAACGCCGCGCGCATAGGCGGGGGCGCGGTTGCCGGAGCCATCCTCGGGGCAATCTTCGGCGGCGGCCGCGGCGCCGCGATCGGTGGCGCCGCGGGTGCCGCCGGCGGCACCGCGGCCGCAGCCGCGGGCGACGCCGAGCCGGCGACGCTGCCGGCGGGAACCACCCTGACGGTGCGGCTCTCGCGACCGGGCAGCGTGACCGTAGAACGGTAGCACCGGCGGGCCGAAGCGTCGCTTCGGCCCGTGCTATATTGCTGCACGTGGCGCAGGACGAGATCACGCAAGCCGTGCTCGCCCGCGACGAGGTCGTCCGGTATCTCGAGGGTCGCGGCGGGCGGACGCGCGATCAGGCGCGCGCCGCCATTCACGGATATCTGGACGAGCTCCGGACCACGCAGCGGTACCGCATGTATCGCGCGCTCCAGCACCCGCTCTATCCCCTGCTGCGCAAGATCTCCCGCACCAGCGAGGGAATCGACATCGTCCGCACCGCGACCCGGGCCAATCGGGTCGTCTATGCGTCGAACCACCGCAGCCACGCCGACTGGATGGTGCAACCGCTCGTGCTCGACGACAACGGCATCCGGCCGCCGGTCGTCGCCGCCGGCAGCAATCTCTTCGGCGGCGCACTCGGCCTGATACAGAAGCACGTCACCGGCGCCATTCCGATTCGCCGCGACACCAGGGATCCCGCCTATCTCGTCACGCTCAAGGCCTACGTCGCCGAACTGCTGCGCCGAACCGAGCTGCTCCTGTACCTGGAGGGGGGACGCAGCTACAACGGAGAGCTCAAGCCGTTCAAGACCGGGTTGCTGCATGCCGCCGCCCAGGCGGACCGGAACGACATGGTCCTCATTCCGACCGCCATCGCCTACGACCTGGTCATCGAGGACTTCGTGCTGTCCCGGCAGGGCGTCAAGCGCACCCAGCGTCCGTTCCCCCAGGAGCTCGCCGAGATGCTCCGCTACACGGTCGGCTACCAGTCGCGCAGCATCGTCACTTTCGGGCAGCCCATCCGGTTCGACGACTACGATCCCGACGACCGCCGCGACATGGTCCGGTTGAAGCGCCGCGTCCGCGACGAGATCGGCCGCCTGTACAAGGTAGTGCCGACGGCCCTGGTGGCGGCCGCGATTCGGCCGTCCATCGCTCGAACGGAGCTGGAGGACCGGATCGACCAGCTCATCGGCATCCTGCGCTCCGCCGGTGCGAACCTGGACGTAGCGACCGGACACGAAGCCGTCGAGGCGGCCAGGGAGCCGCTGGCCGCCCGCGGGATCATCGTGGTGGAAGGACGGCGCTTCCGCGTCCGCGAACGGGTGGTCCTGCGCTACTACGCCCGGTCGCTCGATCACTTGCTCGCTCACCGCGGTGAATCGGCCCTGACCCACTAGACCCACGAGTAGTGACTCCCTCGACCGTGCTGGACGCGCTCTCGCGGCGGCTGTTTCTCGGCCTGGCCGGAAGTCGCAGGCTGAAGGAGATCGCCTCCCGGTACGGCATGCGCGGCTCGCGCGGCGTCGCGCGGCGTTTCATCGGCGGGCGCAACGTCAACGAAGCCATAGAGGCGGCCCGCCAACTCGAGCGGAGCGGTCTGCTCCACACGTTCAACTACCTGGGCGAGCACGTTCGCAGCCGCGAGGCGGCCGAGGCGGCCACCATCGCCTACCTGTGGGTGATCGAATCCGTCAGCCTCGCCGGCATGAACTGCAACCTGTCGGTGAAGCTGACGCAACTCGGGCTGGAGCTCGACCCGGGACTGTGCCGGGACAATCTCAAGCGCATCCTGACCCACACCGACGCGCAGCGCTGCTTCGTGCGGGTCGACATGGAGGGCTCGCCACTGGTCGACGCCACGCTCGACGCCGTCGCGGCGATGCGCGCGGCCGGCTACCGGCACCTGGGCGTGGTTCTGCAGTCGGCGCTGCGCCGGACGCCCGACGACCTCGCCCGGGTCACCGAGCTCGGCCTGCCGGTCCGGTTGGTGAAGGGCGCCTACAAGGAGCCGCCGGACGTGGCGTACCCGGACAAGCGGGACGTCGACCGCGCGTTCGTGCAGTTGACGGATACGCTGCTCGATACCGGCGTTCATCCCGCGTTCGCCACCCACGACCCGCGGATGATCCGCGCCGTGCGGGCGGCCGCCGACGTGCGCGGCCTCGGGCCCGATCGATTCGAGTTCCAGATGCTCTACGGGGTCCGGCGCGACCTGCAGGCCGCGCTGGAGGCCCGGGGCCATGCCGTGCGGATCTACCTCCCCTTCGGCGGCGACTGGTTCCCCTACTTCATGCGACGCCTCGCGGAACGTCCGGCAAACGTGCTGTTCGTGGCCCGCAGCCTGCTGCACGAGCAGCTCGGCGATCAGCGAGGTTACGAGGAATAGCGGCGCCGCGGAGAACGCGGCCCGCGGTCCGGGCGGCGCCGGTCTCGGCCGCCCGGCCGGCTCCGGGCTCGCTCGTCAATCCACCCAGTCGGCGATGAAGATGTTCGTGTCCCCCTCGGCCGCCGCGTTGCGGTTGGACGCGAAGATGAGCTTCGTCCCGTCGGGCGAGAACATCGGGAAGCCGTCGAACACGTCGGTGAACGTAATCTGCTCCAGGCCCGTGCCGTCGAGGTTGATCACGAACAGATCGAAGTTGCGGCCGTCCGGGTTGTGCAGGTTCGACGAGAAGATGATGCGCTCGCCGTCGGGATGCCAGTACGGAGCGAAGCTGGCCCCGCCGAAGTCGGTCACCTGCCGCACGTTGCTCCCGTCGGCATCCATCACGAAAACCTCGACCGCGGTGGGCCGCCACAGCCCCTGGTCGAGCAGCCGCTTGAAGTCGTCGTACTCCGGGCCGTCCGGGATCTCGCGGCCACGGAAGATGATCTTCGAGCCGTCGGGCGAGAAGAACGCGCCGCCGTCCGGTCCCTGCCGGTGGGTCAGCCGGCGCACGTCGGAGCCGTCGCCGTTCATGGAGTAGATCTCCATGTCGCCGTCGCGCACGCTGGTGAACACGACGCGGCCGTCCGGCCCGATGGTCGGCTCGGCATCGTAGCCCGGCTCGTGGGTCAGCCTGGTGAGCCCCGTGCCGTCCGGATTCGCGCGGAAGATGTCGTAGCTGTCGTAGATGGCCCACACGTAGCCCATCCGGAAGCTCGGCGGCGGCGGGCACTCGGCCCCGCCGAGGTGCGTCGACGCGTAGATGATCGACTCGCCGTCGGGATAGAAGTAGCCGCAGGTGGTGCGCCCCTCGCTGGTGCTCACCATCCGCTGGTCCGAACCGTCCAGGTTCATCGTGAAGATCTGGTCGCAGGGCACCCCTTCGCGGGTGGACTGGAAGATGATCTTCTGGCCGTCGAACGAGAAGTAGGCCTCGGCGTTCTCGCCGCCGAAGGTGAGCTGGCGGATGTTGGCCAGGTGGGCCTCGCTGCCGCCGCCCTCCGGACTCTGCTCCACCGCCGGCCCGGCGGGGTTCTCCCCGGCCCGTTCCCCGGCGGGAGCGCCGCCCGCGAGCGGCGCCGTCAGGACCGCCGCCAGCAGCATGGCGATCAGCATCGAACGAGCGTGGAGACGGTTCTGCACAGCACACTCTCCTGGGACGTCACGGCGCTCCCCTGGTCGGTCACGGCGTTCCGGAGTAGCCCGAAAGCCCGCTATTGCCGGCCCACGAGCTCCAGCAACCCGAGGGTGAGCCATGGTACATAAGTGATGACGAGCACGCCAATCCCGAGGATCACGAGCAGCGGCACCGACGCGCGGTAGACCTCCAGCAGCGGGCGGTCGAAGCGGTACGAGGCGAGGAACAGGTTCAGCCCGACCGGCGGGGTCAGGTAGCCCAGCTCCAGGTTGGCGATGAAGATGATGCCCAGGTGCACCGGATCGATGCCGTAGGCCGCCCCGATGGTGCTGATGAGCGGCACCACGACGACGATGGCCGAGAAGATGTCCATCACGCAGCCGACGATGAGCAGGAAGACGTTGAGCGCGAGCAGGAACAGCAGCGGCGACTCGATGCGGGCCTGCGTCCACTCGAGCAGCCGGAACGGGATGTCGACGTCGACCATGTAGGCGGTGAACCCCTTGGCCACCCCCAGGATGATCAGCACGCCGCCGATCAGCACCACGCACTCCCGGAACGCCTGCTGCAGCCCGGGCCGGAGCGGGAAATCGCGGTGCACCAGGCCGGTGACGATCGCCGAGTAGAGCGCGGTCAGGGCCGCGGTCTCGACCAGCGTCGCGCGCCCGCTGAAGAGCGCGCCGACCACGACCAGCGGGAGGACCAGCTCCCACTTCGCCGTCGACAGCGCCTCGCGCGCCTCCCGCCAGGCGAAGTCGTGGCGGCCCGCGCCGCTCACGATCCCTTCGCGCATGCCCCAGGCGGCCACCAGCGCGATCAGCAGCACGCCGGGCAGGAGGCCGCCGATGAACAGATTCTCCGGCGCGGTCTGCGCGACGATGGCATAGAGGATGAGCGGCATCGCCGGCGGCAGCAGCAGCCCGAGCGATCCGGAGGCGGTCAACAGGCCCACCGAGAAGCGGTCGCGGTAGCCGTCCTTCAGCAGCGCCGGCAACAGCAGCCCGCCCAGGGCCAGTATCGTGACCCCGGAGCCGCCGGTGAAGATGGTGAAGAACGCGCAGACGACGGCGCAGACCACCGCGGTCCCGCCCGGCATCCAGCCGACCAGCGCCCGGAAGACCCGCAGCAACCGCTCCGACGACTGTCCCTGGGCGAGGATGAACCCGGCCAGCGTGAAGAGCGGGATCGCCGGCAGGTGCGGCTCGGTCGCCAGGTCGTAGGCGTACAGCGGCACCGCCGCCGGGTCGAACGCGTCGACCATGTAGAGGAAGACCGCCGCGCCCGCCAGCACCGTGAAGATCGGCGCCCCGGCCAACGCCGCCAGGACCACCAGCACCACCCACGGCCAGCCGGGACCGCCCGACAGCACGCATGACGCCTCGTCGACGTTCGCGCAGGCCGCCCCCGCCCCGCTGAACCAGATGCCGATCAGGATTCCGGCCCCGGCGACGGCGCGAGCACCCCAGCCGCCGGCCCGCCATCCCAGCCGCACCGCGATGACCCCGAACGCGAGCGGCAATACCAACTGGAAGACCCACGACGGCACCCCGAGCGCGATCTCGCCCCCCACCTCCATCTCGATGGCGACGACGTCGACGGCCGACCAGGCCAGAATCGCGGAGACGGTGGCGCCGACCGTCGCGGCGAAAGCCTGCGCGATCCGCCGGGGCGTGCCCTCGGGAATGAAGGTGGCCGTGGCCAGCGCGATCAGCTTGTTCTGCCGCGCGGCGACGCCGGCCCCCAGGAAGCCGACCCACAACGTCAGGTGCTGGACGAAGGGGATCGAACCCGGAATGCCGCCGGTGAAGATCGGCCGGACGACGATCTCGGCCAGCGGCAGAAGCGCCATCGCCGCCAGCGCACAGGCGCCGAGCAGCTCTTCCGACCTGTGGAGGACCCCGAGCGCGGGCGCCGCGCGGCGTGCGGCGGCGGTGGACAACGCGTTCACCCGAACCTCCTCGAGGACCGTGCACCGGCATCTGGCGAGGTCGACTTCGCAGCGGCCATGGGCGACGCCAGGCGCTCATCGTCGACCGTTGGTCCCACGCTCCAGGCAGATAGCGCGACGAGGCTGTCCATCCCAAGGCGGTGCGGCAGCCAGCGCGCGCCGCGCTCGACGAGCTTCGGGTTTCCGGAACCCGGACTGTCGTTTCTCCTCACCCACAGTGGCACCCAGGCGGCCCTCAGGTTCTCCACGGCTCCGTTCCAGGTGCCGCCCCGCTCCGGCGTGCTGCACACGGCAATCCCGGCGTCGGCCAGACAATAGATGTACTTGTTGCGCGACATCGCGCTGCCCACCTGGAAACGCGCCTCGGGATTGAAGGGCGTGACGAGCGCCAGGTTCTTCGACACCAGGTACTTCCGGTACTTCGCCGACGTGGCGGATCGCAGCAGACTGTCGGCCAGAACGCCAACGGCCGTTCCCTCGCCCTCCAGGGCCCCCAGCATGGCGCTCTGGTCGATGCCCCTGGCCCCCCCGGAGACGATGGTCTTTCCCTGCTCGGCCACTTGCCTCCCCAGGGCTTCCGCAAAACGCAGATCGTCGTCATCGGCGTTGCGGGATCCCACCACCGCGATGCCGCCAGCGTTCAGAAGGCCCCGGTTCCCGCACCCGAACAGCACGGCCGGCGCCTTCGTGCGGAGTCGCTTCTTCAACCGCTCCGGGTAGTCCGCGTCCGCACGCGTCAGCACCCACAGACCCGCTCGCTGCCATTTCTCGAGCGCCAGCCCGAGCGCGGCGCCCCGACTCAGCAGTGCTTCGAGACGCACGAGCGGAACCGCGGGATCCGTCCAGCCGACGACGAAGTCCCGCCACTCGTTCCGGAGCAGGCAGGCCGGGACCAGATCCCGGTCCTTCAGCCAGTTCGCGAACCGGGCCCACTCGCTGTTGGACAGCGGCCGAGCGTTCCCCGGATCGGCTTTCCCCAAGGAGGCCGTCAGGAGAAGGATGGCCTGGGCCTGCGGTGTCAAGGGCATTTCAGGCACCCGGGTTGGAGGTCGCGAGCGCCAGCGGCCAGACCTGATCGCAGCCGGCGTCACGCAGCAACGCAGCGACTACGGTCAGTGTCCAGCCCGAACCGACCACGTCGTCCACGAGCAGCGCGGGACCGTCCGGCAGGTCGCCACGAACAGCGAACGCACCATCCAGATTGCGGCATTGGTGCACCGCGTTCTGTTGCTCCTTCTGCGGGTCGTTGCGTCTCACCTTGGTCACCACCGGCGCGAACCGCAGCCCCAGGGCGGCCGCGAGCCTGCTGGCGAAGTCCGCTACGAGCGTCGGTTGATTGTACGACGGCACGCAGGCAACCCACAGCGGCGGAGGCTCCGGTCGCCAGCGGCTGCGAATCATCTCGACCGCGGCGTCGACCAACTCGTCGCGGAAGCGCCCGGCGTCCTTGTCCGCAGCAACGACCGTGCCCCATCCGGCATCGCCCCACCGCGAGAGAATCCGGCCCGTTCCGGCGTCCAACGTGCCCGTGAGATTCCCCGAGAAGCCGTATTCGGGGAGCAGACCGCGCCGCACGCGCCGGTTGCATTCCAGAGGCATGTCGGCCTGACGCAGAAAACGTGCCGCTGCAGCCACCCGCTCGCGGGAATACGCCGGCGCGAGAATGGGACCATCCCGGCACGAGGCGCATCTGCCGCAGGGCCGCGGGTCGGGGTCATCGAGCGCTCTGGCGAGAAACGCCATCAGGCACCCCTGCTCGTCGATGTAGGACTGCACCTCCCGCCATTCCGTCTCGCGCTGGTCGGTCAGTCGCCGAATGCGATCGTGATCCATCCGATAGTCGACCGGCGTCCTCCGCCACTTCGCGCCATCCTTCGTGATCGGCGCCGGATTGTCCACGGACAAGACCTTCAGCACCTTGTCTATCTGCCCGTAGCGCAGGTTCAACGACGACTCGAGCTCGCGGATGCCGAGGCCGTCGCTCGTATCGAGCGCCTCGAGAACGGCAGTCACCCATTCCTCCTTCGGAAACGCCGTTCTCCGGAAGTACTCGTGGATTTCTGCGTCTTCGGCGCCCGACATCAGTATCCCGAGGGCGCGCTCGATGCCGCGTCCGGCCCGTCCGACCTGCTGATAGTAGGCGACGATGGATCCCGGCGCCTGGTAGTGCACGACGAACCCGAGATCCGGCTTGTCGTAGCCCATTCCGAGGGCCGTCGTCGCCACCAGCGCCTTCAGCTCGTTGCGGCCCAGGGCGCGCTCCAGACGGCGGCGGTACGCGTCGGAGTCCTCGTAGCGCTCATGGGTGACACCACTGTAGTAGGGCCGTGCGATGACCCCGCCTCGACCATTCCCGCACAGGTTCAGCCATGTCGAAACCTGTTCCGCGTCGCGCCTGGTCAGCGTATAGATGATCCCGGTCCCCGGAAGCTCATCGAGATGGTCCGCGAGCCATGCCAGGCGTTCCGCCTGTGTCGGCAGGCGCATGGTCTGCAGGAAGAGCGTTTCCCGCATCAGCGCGCCGCGCTGGACGAGCGTCCGGCCGAGCTGCGCCCGGGCATCAGCGATCACCCGATCGTTGGCGGTGGCGGTCGTGCCCACCAGCGGCATGTTGTCCGGCATCCGTTGCAGGACGTTGACGAGACGCCGATAGTCGGGTCGGAAATCATGGCCCCAGTCCGATATGCAATGCACTTCGTCCACGACGAGGAGCCCTATGCGTGCGGAGACAGGGAGCAGTACGTCCTCTACGAATTCATCGTTCGCCAGCCGCTCCGGGGAAACCAGCATGGCGTCGGCCTCGTCGTCCAGTACGGCGCGCTGAACGACATGCCACTCGTCCTTGTTCGTGGAATTGATGGTGACCGCCCGGATGCCGAGACGCTCGGCAGCCGCGATCTGATTCCGCATGAGGGCCAGCAGGGGCGACACGATCAGAGTCGGTCCGCGACCAAGGTCTCTGAGCATGCGCGTCGCGATGAAATAGACCGAGCTCTTGCCCCATCCGGTTCGCCGAACGACGAGCAGCCGCGCCCTGGCGTTGACGATCGAGTCGATGGCCTCCCACTGCCCGTCGCGGAAGAGAGCGCCGTCGTCGTCGAGCTGGCGCCGGAGGAGAGCGAGAGCCGTCGACCGGTCGGTCATCGTGGGCGGGTCACAGATCCGCCGTTCGCCAATCACTCAGCCCGGCGACGATGCACTCCTCGAGCCACGCGCGGAATCGATCCTCGATGGACTGCGGATCTTCCCGGTAGTTGATCTGGCTCGACGGTCAGTTGGCCCGGAACTCGTTCCGCGCGGCGAGGGCCGCGTCGTAGATGTCCGCGGGCACGCGGCTGCCGCGCCAAGTCGCCGTGAGCCGCCCGGCGACGGCGCGAAACTCCGCGGCATCGGCTACGCTGACCGCCGCCACGGTCAGGCCGCGCTTCTGCATCTCCGCCAGCGCGTCGCGGTCCTGCCGCGGCACCTCGTCGAACAGGAAGTCCTGCGTCTCGGCCGCGGCCTCCAGCAGCGCCTCGCGGTCGTCCTCGCCGATGCGGGCCCAGGCCCGCTCGGTCATGACGGTGGCGCCGAAGACCGGGCTGAGCGGGATGTCGAGCATGTGGGAGGTCTGGCGGTACCACTGGAACACCAGCGCGCCGTACGGCGGACTCGGGTAGGCGTCGATGAGCCCGGTGTTCAGCCCCATGAGCACGTCGGTCAGCTCCAGCGGCACCGGCTCGAAGCCGTTCTCGCGGTACCAGCGCACCATGTCGTCGTCGCCGGCCGACGTGAAGAGCTTCGCGCGCTGCAGGTCGCTCATGTCGCGGATCGGCTGCGCCGAGAAGATGTGCGCCCAGCCGCCGTGCCCCCAGTTGAGCAGGACGAGGCCGTTGTCGGCGAGCGCCCCGCGCAGGCGCGGCGTGAGCGCCTCTAGCACGTGCAGCGCCTCTTCGTCCGACTCGAAGAAGAACGGGATGCCGAACACGTTGAACGTCTCGTCGATCTCGGTCAGTCCGGGCAGGGTCAGCGCCGCCACCTGCGGGTTGTTCAGGCGCATGCGCCGGATGATGGTCGACTCGTCGCCGGTGGTCCCCCGCACCTGCAGGCGGACGCGGCCGCCGGTGGCCCGCTGCCACGCCGAGGCCATCTGCCGCAGCGAGCGATCCCATACCGAGTTCGCCGGCAGGATCGTGCCGAGCCGGAGGTTGGCGCGCTGGGCCTCGAGCAGGGCCGGGCTCAGCAGCAACACGACGGCGACGGCGAGACGGAACGCTCTCATGGTCGGTTCTCCAGCTCCTCGTCGAGCTCGTCGAACGGCTCGAAGAACAGGTCGTCGATGTGGTCCAGCAGCACGCGGGCCCGCTTCTGCGCGATCAGGTTCAGCAGCCGGTTCGCCGGCGCCTCGTCCGGATCGATCGCAAGGGCGGTCTGGAGCAGGTCGCGGAACTCGTCGCGGTTCTCCTCGGCGATGGAGACGCCGGTGGCCAGCGCGACGTAGGGGCCGGCATCCTGCCCGTCGGACAGCTCGACGGCCCGCGCGAAGTGCTCCCGCGCCCGCGCGTACGAGCCGCCCAGCGCCTCGCCCGCCGATTCGAGCGTGACGAAGGCCGAGTGCAGCGCGCCCCGCTCGAAGTCCTCGTCGAGCTCCAGCGCCCGGTCCAGCAGGGCGCGCGCGGCCGGCATGTCGGCGACGAGCGCCGGCCGGTCCAGGCCGAGCGAGATGGCCAGCATCCAGGCCCCGCCGAGGTAGTACAGGCTCTCCACGTCCTCCGGCTCGAAGACGGCCACCGCGGCCTCGGGATCCGACTGCAGGCGCGCGGTTATCCCCGGATGCGCCGCCTCGACGTTGCGCAGCCCGTAGTCCCGCGCCCGCAGATACATCCGGCGCGCCCGCTCGTTGAGCTCCAGCGCCAGGTCGTAGTCGTCCCACTCGGCGATGGCCGCGTCCGCCTGCAGGAAGGCGTTGGCGTAGAGCACGAACCCGGTGTTCGCGAACAGCAGCACGTCCTGTCGGGCGGGATCGGCGTCGATGATCGACTCGATCGTCTTCAGCAGGAACGGCAGCGAGTCGCGGACCAGCTCCGGATCCTCCTCGGAGAGATAGACGGCCGGGTTGACCAGGGTCGGCAGCACCGCGTTGACCGCCATGGTGCGGAGGGAGCAGCCCGCGAGGACCGTCACCGCCACGGCCGCGAAGAGCGCGCGAACGCCCGGCCGGGATGCTTGTCTGACCACCGGAAATCGCTCAACCCGGGATCATATCAGGCATGCTTATCCGATACCGGACCTCCGGGCCACGCCCGTCCGTACAGCGGACGCCGCGCCGGATGCCTACCGGCGCGGAACTTGCGTGTTACGTGGATTCATGTAGTCTGGATCGGACCATCACTCATGACCCAACCCGGACACCGACCGCCGACGCACGCAGGCGAAATGCTCCTGGAAGAGTTCCTGCGGCCGCGTGGCCTCACACAGGCCGAAGCCGCCCACCGTATGGGGATTCCCGCGAACCGGATCAACGAGCTCATCAAGGGGCGACGCGGGGTCACGGCCGCTACCGCGCTGAAGCTCTCCGGACTCCTCGACACGACGCCGGAATTCTGGATGAACCTGCAGTCGGCATGGGAACCGTGGCACGCACGACAGGATGGACGACGGGCTTCCTGACATCCGCGCGAGGGCAACAGGCCCCCGGAAGCAATGCAAGCGCCATGTCGCGTTCACGACCGCTGACCGGTTTCGCCCCGATTCCCGCCGGCTGGTTCGTCATGGGCAGTGCGGCCGGGCAGCCGGACGAGGCGCCGGTGCACCGGGTCTGGGTCGACGCCTTCGAGCTGGCCGTCGATCCGGTGACGCGGGCCGAGGCCGCCGCGGGGGCGCGCGGGCGCATGCCCCCTCGCGTTGCGCTCGGGGCGAGTCCGCTCTTCACCGTCGGGCGGTACTGAAGGCTTCCGCGCGGTCAAAGGTGTTCCGGCGGCCCGCTCGCCTTGCGGGGAAGCCGCAATCAGCCTCGTACATCCTTCTTTGAGCCCGCGTA
>WTFV01000053.1 GCA_011523845.1 Acidobacteriota bacterium
GTCACCCGAGGGTCCGTACGGAGTTTCCAGGCGAGCTGTCCGTAGCCGACGTCCACCGCGTACACCCGGCCCGCTCCCCGCTGGAGCAGCACGTCGGTGAACCCGCCGGTCGAGGCGCCGACGTCGATGGCGACGGCTCCGGCGGGATCCAGTCGAAAATGATCGAGCGCATGGGCGAGCTTGATCCCGCCGCGCGAGACCCACGGATGCAGCGGCCGCCGGACCTCTAGCTCGGTGTCGTCGGGCAGGAGGGCCCCGGCCTTCGTGATCCGGATTTCGCCCTGATAGACGCACCCCGCGAGAATGAGCGCCCGGGCGGCCGCGCCGCTCTCGCAATGCCCGCGCGCCACCAGCAACCGGTCGGCGCGGATGCGCCGGCGGGTCATCCTGGCTCCGGCGGGAACGGCCCGACGCAGCTCGTGGTGGCGCTCATCGCCACGGTCGGAAACGGTCGTCCCCCCAGCGGAATCCGGCCGGCCTCAGCTGCTGGGAGGCGTCGGGAAGTTGAGGGCCAGCCCGGGGCGCGGCCAGTCACATGCAGCAAGCCGTCCGCCGGCCGACAGCGTGACGAATGCCGTCCGGAGGTCGGGGCCGCCAAAGCAGATGTTGGTCGCATACAGGTCGGGCATCGGTACGTGTTCCGCCCGCGAACCGTCGGGTGCGACGACCGTGATCCCGCCCTCGATCAGCGTCGCCACGCAGATGTTGCCGCCGTGCTCCACCGCGAGACTGTCAAACCGGCGGTACCGGGAGACCCCGGTCAGGAAGCGGCCGCCGTGCGGCGATGGCCAGGGCTCGGGCTGGATCCGGCCGGGAGCGATGATGTCGAACTCCCACAGCCGGCCGGGCTCGGTCTCGGCGACGTACAGCCTCGACCCGTCCGGCGACAGGCCGACACCGTTGGGGGTCACCATCGGATGGCAGACCTCGTGGATCGCCGTGCCGTCCGCCTGGGCATAGAGCACGCGGCCGCGGTCCATATCGCGTTCACGGAGCTTCCCGAGGTCCGTGAACCAGAAGCCGCCGTGGGCATCGAACACGATGTCGTTCGGTCCCTTCAGGGGATGGCCGTTCGATTCGGTGTAGAGCACCTCGATCTCACCGGTGTCGAGGTCGATGGCCTCGATCCGCCCGCCGCTGTAGTCGCGAGCCTGCATGACCGGTCGAGCTCCCAGCGGCGTGTCGGCCCATTCGAACCCGCCGTTGTTGCACACGTAGCAGCGCCCGTCGGGCCCGATGGCGGCACCGTTGGGCCCGCCGCCCGGGGTCGCGACGACTTCCTTGCCGCCGTCCGGCCACACGCGCGTGAGGCATCCCTTGCGGATCTCGACCACGATCACGCTTCCGTCGGGCATCGCCACCGGCCCTTCCGGAAACGCCAGGTCGGTCGTGACTTCACGAAGGTTGAGGGCATCTGTGGTCATGGCAGCTCGATCTCCAGCCCGAGGAGCAGGCTGCTCCAGGACTTGCCGTGGCCGTCGAGGTTCAGGGACCCGTTGACCCCGCCTTCGAGGGCGTCGTCGAGGACGAAATTCAGGCCGGCGAGGGTCGGGAGTTCGTAGCGCGTCACCGGGCCCTGCACTAGGGCGCCGAATTCGCGTTTCACCCGTTCGGCGGTCACCTGCTCGCGCAGGGCCGGGTAATGCTGCCGGTCGAAGACGAAGACCGACACGTTCGAACGGTTGCCCTTGTCGCCCGCCCGGGCGTGGGCGATCGTCCGCAGCCGCGTCGTCCCGGTCACGTGCTGAGGACCTCCACGCGGGGGGTGATCAGGTCCCGGTCGACCGATGCGGAGTACGTGACGACCGACGGGGTGACCGAGCCCCGATAGCCGCCGCCGCCGCTCGGGCCACAGCAGAGGAGCGATTCCACTTCCCACAGCAGCAGGTCGGCCTCGTCGCGCGAATCGGTACGGAGGGCGCAGCGCAGGCGCACGTCGCGGGCGGCATCCGCGTACCGGCGGGCGGTGGCGTGCAGCGACCCGGCCCCGATCAGGTCCGTGCGGAGGTCCGATCGGCTGTCATGCACCGTGCGCATACGTTCGCTGACGATCTCTCCCGCCAACGCGGCGCGGGCCTGCGCGCCGTCGCCGGCGTAGGACACCTCCGCCTCCGCCAGCCAGCCGCCGTCGAACGCCACGGTCGCCTTGAGCTGCTCCGGCCGGGCGCTTCCCGAAATGTCGCCCACCGTGACCCGGTTGGTGCCGGTCGCGGTCACGCAAGCGTTGGAGAAATCGGCGGTGACGTCCGGCGTGAGATAGCGGGCAGGATCGTGGACCTCGTAGAGCATCTGCTCCTTGACGGTTTGCCGGGTGACATCG
>WTFV01000177.1 GCA_011523845.1 Acidobacteriota bacterium
TTCCATCCCCGTCGTCATCGACGTCACGTCCGACGACGGCCACGGCGACCTCGGGGGTCCCGCCGACGTCGGCCTCGATCCGGGCGACCGTCCCGATATGGCGACCCACGGCTCGAATCCGATCGACTTCCGGGATGATTTCGGCGGCGAGCACGAGCGTCCGGTCGGAGACGCCGATGAGCACGGACACGGCTTCGGCGTGGCTTCGGAGAACCACGGAGCGCTCGGCGTCGACCTCTCCCCCTGGGTGTCGCTCCTCGGCATGCTCGATGCCACAGAGCCCGAGGAGTCTCCCGGCGACCGGCCCTTCACCCCGACCGAGGGGGTCGGAGGGCCGCACGCGCTGGAGCTTCGCGCCGAGTCGATGGTCCAGTACGCCGAGCGCGGGGCCCGGCGCACCGGCGCGCTCGACCGCACCGAGGTCGGCCTCTCCGACGACAATCGGGACGTCGTCGCCGGGCGCGATGCAGTCGAGGTCGACGGGATGCTCGACGAGCACACCGGCCACGGCCTGGTGGTCGTCGCCGACGAGGTCGAGATGAACGTCGGCGGGCCGCTCACCATGCACGCGCACCTCGAGGACAACATCATCATGGCCGGGGTGATGCGCGACGAGTTCGCGGGCGGCACCCTCGTCACCGCGGCGATGAGCGACGACATGGCGGCGGGGCTGGGGCTTCGCTGCACCGCGCCGCTCGACGTGTGGGTGCATGGCGTCGTCGGCATGGAGGAACGTCCGGGGACGTGCGCGGCCGACGGGTTGCTGTTCGAGCTCACGGGCACGCTGTACGAGCGCGAGTACGGGCCGAGCGTGCACGTGGCGGCGGTGGCGCGGCTCCAGGGCGCCACGGTCACGACGATGAAGACGGGCTTTCGCCCGCTGATGAAGACCGCGCTGGGGGTGAGGAACCTCATCCCCGGAGGCGGCGGTGGAGGCGGCAGCGCGGACGCTGCGCCGCCCGCCGCTCCCCCGGCCCCGCCCCCGGGCGGCGAAGCGGGTGCGGCGACCCTGACTGCGGCGGAAGGCGGGGGTGCACTGGGGCGCGGCGCCGCCGGCGCGGACGACACCGACGAGATCGCATCCGTCGTGCGCACCGTGGAGAGCGCGTCCGAGGGCGCCGAAGTCGAGGAGCTGCAGCACCCCGCGAGCACCGCCGACAACCTCGACGACCTGGCCCGGGTCGATGCCGAGGGGGCGGGGCCCCAGCAGGTCGCCGAGGCGTACGACCAGCCGATCCCGGCCTCCGCGGCGCCGGAGCCCGACGCCGGCTCGGAATCGGCGCCACAGCGCTTCGAGTACAAGCAGGCGCCGGATCTCGATCTCACAGAGCCCGGAGCGGAAGGGTACGACTTCAGGAATGCCTACGATCCGCTCCGCGACCGTGTCGAATTCTACCGCGGGGACTCGAACTGGCGCGGCAACCTGATCACGCGCGAGCACCTCCAGGCGATCGACGCGAAGGCGAAGGAGCTGTTCGAGGGCCTCGGCGGCAACGCCGCAACGCTTGCCGGCGACAATTACGGCTACCGCACCTCGAACATCTACGCCGCCATGGAGGAGATGGCCCAGGCGGCGGAGCAGGCCGAAGATCTGGAGCAACTGGCCAGGATCCAGGACGCGATGACCCAGCTCGAGGAATTCGTGCAGGGCCAGCTCGTCGAGGTGGCGGCCCGCACCGACGAGTTCGCGGGCACGGCGCTCGGGTCTCAGCGCATGTCCATCGATCCCAACATCGATACCCAGAAGCTGCGAGCCTGGTTCGAGGAACAGAAGCAGGCTGCGTTCAACGCATGCACGAACCCGGCGACCCCCTCCGAGGACTTGCAGCGGTGGAGCTGGACGCGCGACTACTACGACCAGATGATCAAGACGCTCGACGCCGGCATGAATCCCCTCGCCGAGTCGAGCGAGCAGATTTCCTTCATCCAGATCACCAAGGTCGACAACTACTACGCGAATTGGCCGGTGGAGCACGCGGACGAGATCGCCGAAGCCGCCGCCGAGGGCTATGTCCTGATTCCTCCCCGTCCGGAGGCCCAGAACCAGGTCGACGTCTTCGTCGATCTCCACGACGGTCTCCTGACGACGCTCTCCGATCCGGAGTTCTTCCGAAGCGCCGACGAGATGGGTCTCGACGCGTTCCCGCCGCCCGTGCGCGACCGCATCGAGGCGGACGCCGCCTTCCTCGGACCCGACTCGCTGGGCTCGCCCCCGGCTCGCGAGGCCCCGTTGCTCGATTTCGTCGCGCCCGGGACCGAAGGCTACGACTTCGCGAATGCCTACGGCTCGCTCGACGGGCGGAACCAGTTCTACCGC
>WTFV01000010.1 GCA_011523845.1 Acidobacteriota bacterium
GTGGGGTGCGTCAACCCCTCAGGATGCGTTGACAACTGTAGTGACGTGGTATCAACGGGTCAAGATACGCGACACTTGGCGGCAACCGTGCCGGGCGGCCGGACGGTCATCGCATGACACCGGTACGGCGGGTTGCCTGGGCGGCGGGAACGTCAGCGCCAAGCGCACGTCCTCTCGGCCCAAGACCGCCAGCGGGCCCGGCCGGCGCGCTTGGCTTGACCGAACCGGGGGCGCCGGCGAGCCCCGGAAGGGTCACCGATTGGCCGACGACCGGCCACACAACCGCTCCCCTGTGTTGCCAATAGAATGCCCCGGGGCGTGCCAGAGCATTTCGTGCTCGACGTGGCCGTCGACTTCACTTGGACCCAGATCCCATGCGTGACCTTCACCAGCCTGGCCGCTCCCCGGTGCGCGGAACCAACGCCGCTGCCGCGACGTCCCATCCATTGGCCACCTTGGCCGCCGTCGACGTGCTGCGCGAAGGCGGCAACGCGATCGACGCGGCGGTAACCGCGGCTGCCGTCCTGGCGGTGGTGGAGCCCCATTCAACCGGAATCGGGGGTGATGTCTTCTGCTTGTACGCACCGGCCGGCGGCGGTGAAGTCATCGCCCTGAACGGTTCGGGCCGGGCGCCCGCCGCGGCCTCGGCCAGCGCGCTGCGGGAAGCCGGGTTAGGGGCGATCCCGTTCACCAGTCCGCACGCGGTGACCGTCCCCGGTGCCGTGCGCGCCTGGGAGCGCCTGCTCGCGGACCACGGCCGTCTCGACCTCGGTCGCGCGCTCGCGCCGGCCATCACCTACGCGATCGAGGGGTATCCGGTCGGCGACGTGATCGCGGACGCCTGGAGCCGCGAACGCGACAAGCTTCACGCGGACCCGGACGCTGCGGCCGTGTTTCTCCCGCAGGGATGTCCGCCCGGCGCGGGACAGGTGCATCGTCAGCCGCGCCTTGGCGAGACCATGGAGGCCATCGCCAGTCTCGGGGCCAAGGCCTTCTACGAAGGGCCGGTGGCACAGGACATCGTCGGCAAGTTGCGGACGGCGGGCGGCGTGCACACGGAGGACGACTTTGCAGCTGCCGCCGTCAACTACGTGACGCCGATACGTGCGCGGTACCGCGGGGTGGATGTGTACGAGTGCCCGCCGAACGGGCAAGGCATCATCGCGCTCCTGATGCTGAATGTGCTGAGCGGGTTCGATCTGGCGCGGCTGGACCCCTTGGGCCCGGAGCGCTTTCACCTTGAGGCCGAAGCGACGCGATTGGCGTACTGCGAACGTGCGGCGCGACTGGCGGATCCGGAGCACGCCGAGGTGCCCGTGGAGGCCCTGCTCAGCGACGGACACGCCGAAGCGCTCCGCGCGCGGATTGACGTGCAGCGGATGACTCCGGGCCTTGCGCCGCCGGAATTGCCCGAACACCGGGATACGGTCTACCTCACCGTGGTGGATGCCGACCGAAACGCGGTGTCGTTCATCAATTCGCTGTTCCATTCGTTCGGAAGCGGGATCCTTGCACCCGGATCCGGCGTGATGCTGCACAATCGAGGAGCGGGCTTTTCTCTCGGGCCCGGCCATCCGAACGAGCTCATGCCGGGCAAGCGCCCCATGCATACGATCATCCCCGCGATGGCCGTGCGGGGCGATCGTGCCTGGATGCCCTTCGGCGTGATGGGCGGGCACTTCCAGCCGGTCGGGCAGGCGCATTTTTTGACCAATGTCCTGGACTTTGGCATGGATGTGCAGGAGGCCCTGGATTGCCCGCGGGCATTCCATTTCGACGGTGTGCTGAGTTGTGAGCGGGGGGTGCCCCGCTCGACGCGAGACGCGCTGGAGCGCCTCGGACACGCGGTTGACGTCCCTGACCTGCCGTTCGGCGGCGGCCAAGCCATTTCGATCGATCCCGACAACGGGGTCTTGTCGGCGGGCTCCGACCCTCGTATGTACGGCGCGGCCATCGGCACATAGGAGGCATCATGGGCACGGCTCCCGACGTCGTTGTCTACACGCAGATGCTCTGCGGGTTCTGCTATCGGGCGAAACGCCTGCTCGGCGACCGCGGAATCGCCTTCCGGGAGATCGACGTGACCGGCGACCCGGAGCTACGGGCGGAGATGATGGCGGCCGCGGGCGGCGCGCGAACGGCTCCCCAGATATTCATCAACGGCTTCCACGTCGGCGGTTCCGATGAGCTTGCCGCCGCCGCGGCATCGGGCGAACTCGACCGGCTGCTCGGGAATGGCTGAACGCTCCAGACCTTTCCGCCTGGCCTGTGCGCAGCTCACCAGCACGCCGGATCTGCCTGCGAACC
>WTFV01000275.1 GCA_011523845.1 Acidobacteriota bacterium
GCGTGGGACCCCGAGCAAATGGGCGCGGCAGTCGACTGCCTGGAGCGGAAACGTGCGAAGCGATGGAACCGCAGCGACGCGATCCGCGGGTGCGAGACGAGCCGTGAATGTGGTCGTCGACGCCGAAGCGCTCGGCGATCGCCTTGAGAGTCAGGCCGGCCTAGTGCAGGCGGGCCGCCTCGGCGGCCATCAACTGGTACCGCGGAGTCTTGAGAAGCCGACGGAAAGCCAGCTCCATCGGCATGCGAGCGCAGGTGCGAGCACTTTCGTGTCGGGTCCAGGCCGAGGTGCGTCCGCCGGTTCCGACCGTGCCGGTGGTCCACATCCCTCGCCCGGACCTGACGCGGTACGACGCGCTGTTGACCGGAGGCCTGCACGGATGACTGCGTTCCAGACTCCCGGTCGTATAATCGCCCGATGCCGAACGCTGATTCCGCCCCTGTCCGCGCGACCGGCGCGCCTCCGGCCGCGGTCGATGCCACGCTGCTGGCCGTCCCGGTGCTGGGCGACGCGGCCAGCGACACGCTGGCCGACCTGCCGGGTCTCGACGCCGCGGCAGCGGGGGCCATCGGGGATGCCCGTTCGTCCGGCGCTTTCCGGGGGAAGCGCCGGGAGACGTTCGAGACGGGGCTGGCCGGCGACGGTTGGCGCGCTTCGCGGGTGCTGCTGGTCGACGCCTCGTCCGGGCCGGAGCCGCTCTCCGCCCGCCTGCGCGAGGCCGCGGCGGTCGCGGCCCGGGCCGCCAGCGCGCGGCGCGTGGAGCGGTTCGCGTTCGTCTGCCGGGGCGAGGGGGATCCGGCGGCGTTGGCGCAGGCGGTGGCGGAGGGCGTCGTGGCCGGCGGGTTCGCCGATACCCGGTACAAGACCGAGAAGGATGCCGCCGGCGCGGCGCCGGCCTGCGACGTCGTCTGGCCGCAAGGAGACGGCGGACCCGGCGCAGCCGAGGCGGTCGAACGGGGCGTGACGATCGGCGCGGCGACGAACCTCGCCCGCGAGCTGGCCAACCAACCCTCCAACCTGCTGCGCCCCGCGGCGTTCGCCGAGCGGGCGGTCGAGGCGGTCGAGGCGGTCGGCGTGGCCACCGAGGTCCTCGACGAGCCGGCCATCCGGAAGCGCGGGATGGGGCTGCTCCTGGGCGTCGGCCAGGGCAGCGACGCGCCGCCGCATCTGCTGGTGATGCGTCACGAGCCACCGAACGCGCCGGCCGAGCCCGTGCTGGGGCTCGTCGGCAAGGGGGTGACCTTCGACAGCGGGGGCATCTCCATCAAGCCGGCCGCCGGCATGGAGTGGATGAAGAGCGACATGGCCGGGGGCGCCGCCGTCGTGGGCGCCATGCGCGCCATCGGGGCGCTGAATCCCTCCCTGCGTGTCCTCGGCATCGTGCCGATGGCGGAGAACATGCCCGGCGGCCGCGCGACGCGGCCGGGCGACATCCTGACCGGCGCCAGCGGCACGACGGTCGAGGTGCTGAACACGGATGCCGAGGGCCGGCTGATTCTCGGCGACGCGCTCTGGCACGCACGCCAGTGCGGCGCCACGCATCTCGTCGACGTGGCTACGCTGACCGGCGCCTGCGTCATCGCGCTCGGCGCCGCCGCCAGCGGGCTCTTCGCCCGACCGCGGGAATGGTCCGACGCCGTGCGGGCAGCCGCCGTCCGGGCCGGCGAGCGGGTATGGCCGATGCCCCTCTACGAGGACTACCGCGAGCAGTTGCGCTCGGAGCTGGCCGACATCAAGAACATCGGGGGTCGCGAAGGGGGCGCGTGCACCGCGGCGGCGTTCCTCGAGGCGTTCACCGGCGGACTGCCCTGGGCGCACCTGGACATCGCGGGCACGGCCTGGATCGAGAAGCCTCGCGAGGACGCCGCGGCCGGCGCCACCGGCGTCATGGTGCGCATGCTGACCGAGTTGGCGCTCGGGAACCGGAATTGGTAGGCTGTTGTTCGTGGCCGCCCAATCCCAGCCGGTGACCCCGCTGGTCTACGAGGTGGTCGAACCCACCACCGAGCAGACGACCGTCATCGACGTGGTGCTCGGCGCGTTCTCCGTGGTCGGCGTGCTCGGCCTGATCGCCGTCCTGCTGGGGCTGTCGCTGGCCGGCCTTCTCATCGGGGTCCGCAAGCGGCGCGGCGGGGACATCAGGGGCACGACGGGCGGCAGCGCAACCCGCCTGGGTCTCGGCACGCACGGGCGCTGACTCCCGCGTCGCGTTCAGCCACGCGGGCGCCGCACCGCTCTCGCCACACGGGGCGTTTCGGGACTGCATGAGACCACGGACGCCTGCTGCGGACCGACCTGGATTGGCTGGCTGTGCCGCCGGCGTGCCATCGGCCGCCCGTTCCGCCCTGTTCAGCTTCCTGCGAGCGCTCCCAAGGCCCGCAGGATCGCGAGGCCGATCGCCACGCCGGCAGCCGTGACGATACCCGCTGCCGTGAGCACGGTCCCGACCACCCACTTGACGATCCGCGACTCCAATCTACTGATCTCGGCACGCAATTCGGCAGTTTCGCTGCGCTGCGCGGCTCGATGCGCAGCGATCTCGGCGCGCAACTCTGCGACGCCGGCCTTGAACTCTTCGGGCGTGACGTGCTTGCTGTGCTCCGCGGCCTGCTGTACCGCGTGCGTGATGGCGGCGGCCTGGTCGGGCTTCAGGCCGGTGTCGGTCAGCGTCCGAGTGATCTCGAGCGTGTCGAGCATTCTTCGTCAGGATGTCGGGCACTGCCGGAGCGCTGTCGAGCCAGGCTGAGCGGGCGCACTCGCCCTTACCCTTACTGCATTCTTGGCCGGCGTTCGTCGGGTGTCAAGGCTCCCGCGACGGAGCTACCGGAGCTGCATGTCCACCTGATCGAAGTAGTCCGGCTCGACGAGCACTTCCCGCGGTTTGCCCGAGGTGCCGGCCGAGACCAGCCCGTCGGCCTCCATCATGTCGACCAGCCGCGCCGCGCGGCTGAAGCCGATGCGGAGTCGTCGCTGCAGGTGGGAAATGGATGCCTGGCCGCCGGTGACGACGATCCGCGCCGCTTGTTCGTAGAGGTCGTCGTGCTCCGCGGGCACGGCTTCGGGCGCCTGCTCGTCGGCGGTTATCGACTCGTCGTAGCCGGGCGCGCCCTGCTTGCGCAGGAAGCTGCACAGACGCGCCGTCTCGCGCTCGGAGATGTAGGGACCATGCAGCCGGACGCAACGGGAGGAGGCCGGCGGCAGGTAGAGCAGGTCGCCCTTGCCCAGCAGTTGCTCGGCGCCGTTGCCGTCGATGATGGTCCTCGAATCCACCTTCGAGGAGACCCGGAACGCGATGCGCGACGGCAGATTCGCCTTGATGAGCCCGGTGATGACGTCGACCGACGGACGCTGCGTCGCCAGGATGAGATGGATGCCGACCGCACGGGCCATCTGGGCGAGGCGTGCAATGGACTCCTCGACGTCCTTGCTCGCCACCATCATCAGGTCGGCCAGCTCGTCGATGGCGAGAATGACGTAGGGCAGCGGCGTGGGGGTCCCTTCGTCTCCTCCCTCGTCCTCCCGGGTCGTTCCGGCGCCGCCGCCGGCCAGCTCCTCGAGCTCTCGGCGCACGTTGCGGTTGTACTGGTCGATGTTGCGCACACCCTCGGCGGCGAGCAGCTTGTAGCGCTCCTCCATCTCCCGGACCGCCCAGCGGAGCGCATTGTTGGCCTGCCGCGGATCGACGACCACCGGCGTCAACAGGTGCGGGATGTCGGCGTACATCCCGAGCTCCAGACGCTTCGGGTCGATCAGGATCAGCCGGACCTCTTCGGGGGTCGCACGGTACAGGATGCTGGTCAGCATCGCGTTCAGCGACACCGACTTGCCGGTGCCGGTGGCGCCGGCGATCAGCAGGTGCGGCATGGTCGCGAGGTCGGCGACCACCGGCTCCCCGTGGATGGTCTTGCCGAGCGCCAGCGTGAGCCTGGACGCCGACCGGGTGTACGGCTCCGACTGCAGCAGCTCCCGCAGCGAGATCTGATCGCGCACCGCGTTGGGAATCTGCATCCCGACGGTCGACTTGCCGGGAATGCGTTCGATGAGCACCGACTCGGCCTGCATCGCCAGGCAGAGGTCGTCGGCGAGCCCGGTGACGCGGCTGTACTTGACGCCGGCGTCGGGCTTGAACTCGAACGTCGTGACCACCGGACCGGGATGGATCTGGACCACCGAGCCCTCGACCGAGAACTCGCGGCATTTCTGTTCGAGCAGGTGAGCCCGGTCCATGAGCTGCCGCTCGTCGAAAGTCTGCATCGCTTTCGGGGAGTCGAGCAGCGAGACGGGCGGGCAGGTATAGCGGCTGCGCCGTTCCTGCATCGACAGGTCGGGCGCGAGCGGCGGCGCGGGCTCGCTCGTCTCGGGCGGCACGGAAATCGCGGGTAACGGAGGGGAAGGGGACGAGGCCGCGGGGCGGGGCTCGAGCGCGAGGTTCCCTGCGGACTCGCCGGTCGCGGGCGAGGGCTCCGCCGATTCGCCCTTCTCCCTTGCCTTCGGCTTCCGTTGCGCGTTGCGGGGCGGGCGTTCCGGTCCCTGGCTCCGCGCGAGGATCTCGGTGCGGGCGGACGACGCGCCGGTCTTCGCCAGGTGCTTGTTCACGACCTCCCGTCGCTGGCGTTCGCGCTGCCGTCGCGTCCACCAGCCGCCGATGAGCGTCCGCAACGCGCCGGCCGCGGTCCCGAGGCCGCGTCCGGTGGCGGAGAGGAGCTGCCCCACAGAGAACTGCGTCGACAGCATGACGGCCAGGAACATGACGGTCAGGATGACGATGGTCGAGCCGATCCGGTTGAAGTACTCGGCCAGGAGTCGGGTCAGGATCGACCCCAGATACCCGCCGGCGTCTATGGGTCGCGGCGATTCCACCAGGTGTCCGAACGCCAGGCTGAGGATCCCCGCAGAGCATCCGACGAGCACGCCCAGGCCGATCAGCTTCGTATAGGCCGCCCCGACTGGCCGGCACCAGAAGGAGTGCCACCCCAGCACGACGAGCTGCACGGGAATGAGGAACGCGGTCAGGCCGACGAGCTGATAGGAGATCTCGGCGAGAAAGGCGCCGACTCGGCCGGCCAGGTTGATGGGAGGCGCCACGCCGTCCGGATTGAAGAACCAGACGGCATCGCCGGTATCGTACGTCGCCAGGGAAACCAACCAGACGAGCGCGCCCGCAAAGAAGGTTACGCCGACTATCTCGCTCACGCGACGGGACAGCGTGGTGGCAATCACAGATCAGATCTCCATGATGACCGGCAGCACCAGCGGCCGCCGGCCGCTCCGTTTGCGAAGGAACCGCTGCAACTCCACGCGCACGCGCTCGCCCATGACCCCCTGATCGGTGCGCTCTTCGATGCCGGCCTCTTCGACCAGCGCCCGCAGCCTGACCGCCGCGGCCTCGAGCAGTCCGCCGGTGGTCGCATCGATGACGAACCCGCGGGTGATCAACTCCGGCGCCTGTTCGATTCTTCCGGTGCGGGCGTCCATCACCATGACCGCGACCACGACGCCGTCCCCGGCGAGGTGTCTTCTATCCCGCAGCACCTCGTCGGCGACCTCGCCTGTCCGGGTGCCGTCGATCAGCACCCGGCCGGCGGCAAGCCGCTCGCCCAGCCACCCGCCGGATGCATCGAAACAGAGGCGGTCGCCGTTCTCCGCCAGCAGCACCTGCGTGCGCCCGCCGGATACCCGGTCGGCGAGCCGGGCATGATGCGTCAGATAGCGGTACTCTCCATGTATCGGCACGAAGCAGCGCGGACTGATCAGCGAGAGCATCAATTTCATCTCCTCCTCGCTGCCGTGCCCCGAGACGTGTACGCGCTTGTCCCCTTCGTCGACCACCCGTGCGCCGTGGCGGGCAATGTGGTTCTTCAGTCGATCGATGGCGTGCTGGTTGGAGGGAATCGCACGCGCCGAGAACACGACCACGTCGCCGGCGTCGAGTGGAACGTGCCGGTGGGAGCCGACCGCCATCCGCGAGAGGGCCGAGAACGGCTCACCCTGCGACCCGGTGACGATGCAGAGCAGCTTCTCCGGCGGAAGGCGCCCTGCCTCGGCCTCGGGAACCTGCAGGCCCGCGGGCAGGCGCAGGTAGCCGAGCCTGGCCGCCAGCTCCGTGTTCTCGACCACTCCCCGGCCCAGAAGCACGACCTGCCGTCCGAAGCGCGCGGCCAGGTCGATCAGCAACTGGATGCGGTGCAGGCTCGACGAGAAGGTGGTGACGACGAGTCGGCGCGGCGCGCCGGCGAAAATCTCCTCGAGCGCGGGAATCACATCCCGTTCGGATCCCGAATGGCCCGGTCGCGACGCGTTCGTGCTGTCCGCGAAGAGGGCCAGCACGCCCCGCCGGCCGAGGTCGGCGAGGCGACGGGCATCGGTGGGGCGGTCGTCCAGGGGCGTCTGATCGAACTTGAAGTCTCCGCTGTGCAGCAGCGTGCCGGCCGGCGTGTGAACGGCGAGCGCCACCGCGTCGGGAATGCTGTGGGCGACCTGGACGAACTCCACGTTCAATCCGGCGACCGTGACGGTTTCGGATGGGGCTACGGTAACGAGCCGTCCCGCCGCATCGCAGCCGTGCTCGGCGAGCCTGCGTTCGAGCAGGGCCAGGGTGAGCCGCGTGCCATAGACCGGCCCCTCGATCAGATCCCAGATGTAGGGGACGGCGCCGATGTGGTCCTCGTGACCGTGGGTCAGAAGCAATCCCGACAGCGGGCCGATCTCGCTGGCGAGCGAACGCACGTCGGGGATGATCAGGTCGACGCCGAAGTGCTCGGGCCCCGGGAACATGACACCGGCATCCAGCAGCAGGTTGGCGCCTCCGCAACGGACGGCCATCATGTTCATGCCGAACTCGCCGACGCCGCCCAGGAGAACGACCTCGACGGCCGGTGAACGCTCGGTGTCGCGGATCATCGCAGGGCTCCCGGCGGCGACAGCGCAACGCGCGCGATGCATGGGTGACCGGGGCGTAACGCGCTCCACGGGGACCGGGGTCGAACGCGCAGCCGGATGGACGTCCGGCGCCACGGTCTACTGCGGGCTGCTGGGAGGGCCCGCGACGGCAGGAAACGGAGCGCAGTATAGCACGGGAAGTCAGCGCCGCAGGGCGGCCAGAACATCCGCCAGGTCAATGAGTTCCGGGAGATCCAGTGCGCCCGGCCGGCGGGTCGGGGGCAGGGCCGCGGCCCGGCAGACCGCCGCCGGGTCGAGCCCGCGGGCGGGACCGCACGCGGCGAGCGCGTTGACCACCTGCTTGCGTCGCCGGGTGAACAACCCGCGCACCAGCGACTCGAAACCAGCCGGGTCGACGGGCGTGCGGGCCGGCGCCCGAAAGCGGAGGGAGACGATGGCCGAACGGACCCTGGGGACGGGCCGGAACGCCCCGGGCGGCACGTCGAGCATCCAGCGGGCGTCGGCGTGAAGGGCGGTCATGACCGCCAGCGGCCCGTATGCCCGCGACCCGGCGCTCGCCACGACGCGCTCGGCCACTTCACGCTGCAGCATGACCACGGCATCGCGGATTCCCGCGGGCGCAGCGGCGTGCAGCAGACGCAACAGAATCGGGGCGGAAGCGACGTACGGCAGATTCCCGGCGATGCGCAGGGCGCCGGCCGGCTGTTCGCTCGCGCGTCGCAGCGCCGCCGCCGCCTCGGTGAGATCGACGTCCAGGAAATCCGCCTGCAGCACGTCCACGTTGGCCGGGACGAGGGGCTGCAGCCGCCGGGCGAGCGCGGGGTCGAGCTCGACCGCCAGCAGGCGGCGGGCGCGGGCTGCCAGGCCGAGCGTCAGCGCCCCGCGCCCGGCTCCGATCTCGACGATGAGATCGCCGGGCGCAGGGTCGATGACCGCGACGACCTTTCGCACCCACGCCGGCTCGAGGAAGTGCTGGCCGAGTCGGCGGCGCCGGGGCCCGGGTGTCCGCGCGGCGCCCCGCGGACCATTGCTACTCGCCGAAGGTCTCCTCGGCCCAGATCGCTTCGGCTTCGTCGATCTCCTCCTCGCTGAGCCCGAAATGGTGGCCGAACTCGTGGATGACCGTCTCGCCGACCATGCGGACGACGTCGTCCTCGTCCTCGGCGTCTTCCAGAATGGGATTGCGGAAGACCACGACCCGGTCCGGCATTTCGGTCGCCTGGCCCCACCATTCGCGTTCCGCCAGCGACGATCCCTCGTAGAGCCCGTACAACGTGTCCGGGGGAGTGATGCCGAGATCGGCGAGCAACGCCGGCGAGGGCTCCTCCTCGACGACCAGGGCGACGTTCCGCATCTCGTCGCGAAAGCGTCGCGGGATCGACTCGAAGGCCTCCGCCACGAGCTCCTCGAACCGTTCGTCGGTCACTGCCGCCCTCGTGCCGCGCGGCGTCTCGCCACCGGCTTCCTAATGCACCGCGTCTCCGGGCGAGGAGACCTTCGGCGGCGCCTCGCTGAACGCGCGCGCGTGCTCCTGCAACGCCGTGATGAGGCTGGGAACGAACTGTGCCGGCACGACGATCCGGGCGCGGACCGGCGCCCGAAGCTGGCGGACGGCGTCCGGCTCCCGGTCGTCGCCGTCCGCCTCGCGCACCTCGGTCTCCGACGGCGGCAGCACCTCGCAGAACGTCAGCGTGAAGTCGAAGGGCGTATGGGAAATCGCGCAGAAGTTCGCGTAGGTACGGGCGACGTCGCTCGGCTCGTCCGGCACTATCGTGAAGTTGATCTGTTTGCGTTCAGGCATTTCCTGGTCCTTGGTCGACTCGTCAGTATCTTCTCATGAGGCCGATGACGACACCCTGTACCTGTACCCGGTCGGCATCCACGACGATGGCCTCCATGGCGGGGTTCGCCGGCTGCAGCCGGACCCGGCCGCGCTCCCGGTGGAAGGTCTTGAGCGTCGCCTCCGACGCGTCGAGCAGGGCAATCACCATCTCTCCGTTCTCCGCCGTCTTGCGATCCTCGACGATCACGATGTCGCCATCGCGGATCTGCTCATCGATCATCGACTGGCCGCGGACGCGAAGGGCATAGGTCGTGCGTGCCCCGGTCAGATTCTCGGGAACCGCGACGGTCTCCGGCGACACCACCGCCTCGATGGGGTCGCCGGCGGCGACGTAGCCCTGCAGCGGAATCTCGATCACGCGCCCGCCGGTGCCCGTAGGCACGAGCTCGACGGAGCGGCTCCGGTTCCACGCACGCTTGATGACGCCCTTCTCCTGCAGATTGGTCAGGTGCTTGTGCACCGTGGCGAGAGAGGAGAGTCCGAAGCGCCGGCCGACTTCCTCGAGGCTCGGACTGTAGCCGTGGTGCTCGATGAACTCGGTCAGGTAGTCCAGAATCTCCCGCTGGCGCCTCGTGAGCGGTTGCACGTCGCCTCCCGTTGCGTGTCCACGCAGTCTCGACGAATCGGACTCTACAGCAAACAAAAGGCGAACATCAAGGCGTCCGTCGCCGGCGGCGGCGACCGGGCTGCGCCATGGTCGCGTGCTACAGTTTCAAGGTGACCTGGATTCTCGCCTTCATGGTGGTGGTCGGATCGACGGCGCCGTTCCAGGGGGACGGGCCGCTGACGGCCGACGACGGCCGGGAGCTGGAGGCGGCGCTCGCTCGCATCCTGCTCAACGCCGCCACCCCGGGACGCGGCGTCGAGCGGCGGGTGGTGATCACCCAGCGGGCCGTCAACGGCTTTCTCCGGTTCCAGGGCGCGGATCAGCTTCCGCCGGGACTGACCGAGCCGGAGCTGCAGATGGAGGCGGGCGGGCGCCTGACCGTCAGAGCCACCGTGGATCTGGACGCGGTGCGCGAGCAGCAGTCACCGGGGCGGTTCAATCCGCTCAATTTCCTCAGCGGGCGGCTGCCGGTGACGGGGGTCGGCGTCGTACGATCGGCCCGCCGGGCGCTCACGATCGAGATCGAGTCGGCGAGGGTGGGATCCCTGCCCGTGCCGGCCACCCTGGTCGCCGAGCTGGTGCAGATCTACACGCGATCCGAGCAGTATCCCGACGGGATCGACGTGGGCGAGCCGATTCCGCTTCCGAGCGGGATCGACGCCGTGCACGTCGAGCCGCAGCGCACCGTGATCGTCCAGTGAGCGATGCCGGCCCGTGCCGCTGACGATCTGCAGACCCCGGTCCAGTATCTGAAGGGCGTCGGCCCCCGGCGTGCCGCCGAGCTCGCCGCGGCCGGCGTGCAGACGGTAGAGGACCTCCTGCTCACCCTGCCGTACCGCTACGAGGACCGCGCGCGCCTGAGACCGATCCGCGACCTGCGGCCGGGCGAGGTGGCCTCGGTCTGCGCCACCGTGCTCAGTTGCGGTCTGCGAACCACGCGGCGGCCGGGATTTCGAATCTTCGAGATGCTCGTTCAGGACGCGTCGGGCCGGGTGCGCGTCGTGTTCTTCAACCAGGCGTTTCTGCGGGACGTGTTCGAGGCGCAGCAACAGGTCGTGTTGCACGGCCGGGTGGACCGGCGACCGACCGGCGGCCTGCAGATCACGAATCCGGATCACGAGATCGTGTCCGACGAACCGGACGAGGACGGCGGCGAACTGGTTCATACCGGCCGCATCGTGCCCGTGTACGAGAAGGTCGGATCGCTGACGCCGAAGTCTCTCCGCCGCGTCGTCCACGACGCGCTGCAGCGTCTGCCGGCGGAGGTGGCCGACGTGCTGCCCGAGACGGTCCGTCGCGGACTGGGCCTCGCACGGCGCCGCGACGCGCTCTGCGAAGCGCATTTTCCGCCGCCGGACACGTCGATCGAGGCGCTCGAGCAGTTTCGGACGCCGGCGCAGCAGCGGCTCGTCTTCGAGGAGTTCTTCTTTTTCCAGGTCGGCCTTCTGCTGCAGCGCCGGGAGGCGGACACGCGCGTCAAGCCGCGGCGGATCCTCGTCGACGACCGGATTCGGGAGGCGGCGCGCAAGGTGCTGCCGTTCCGGTTGACGGGCGATCAGCGCCGGGCTCTGAAGGAGATCGTCGAGGACCTGCAACGGGCGCGTCCGATGAACCGCCTGCTGCAGGGGGACGTCGGATCCGGCAAGACCATCGTGGCGCTGCTCGCTGCGCTCGTCGCCATGGAGAACGGGCTGCAGGTTGCATTCATGGCGCCGACCGAGATCCTGGCCGAGCAGCACTATGCCAGCGTCGTTCGCGTCCTGGCGCCGTCGCGGTTCGCGACGGCCCTGCTGACCGGAACGCTCACGGCCAGGGCGCGCCGCGAGGTCGGCAGCCGCATCGCGACCGGCGCGTCGCAGCTCGTCGTCGGCACCCACGCGCTCGTCCAGGGCGAGGTCCGGTTCAAGGCGCTGGGGCTCGCGATTGTCGACGAGCAGCACCGCTTCGGGGTCGTGCAGCGGGCCACCCTGCGCGACAAGGGGCTCGATCCGGACGTGCTCGTGATGACCGCCACGCCGATTCCGCGCACGCTCGCGCTGACCGCGTACGGCGATCTCGACACCTCGGAGATCCGGGAGCGCATTCCCGGGCGGCAGCCGATCGGGACGCTGGTCCGGAGCGAGTCGCGACGCGCGGAGGTATACGACCTCGTTCGCGGCCAGTTGCGCGCAGGCCGGCAGGCGTTCGTCGTCTGTCCGCTCGTCGAGGAATCGGAGAAGCTGGACCTGAAGGCGGCCTCGGAGATGGCGGCGGAGCTGCAGCAACGGGTGTTCGCGGACGCCCGCGTGGGACTCGTTCATGGTCGGGTCCCGGCCGCCGAGCGTGACCGAACCATGGCGGCCTTCGCCGCCGGGGCGATCGACGTGCTGGTGGCGACGACGGTGATCGAGGTGGGCATCGACGTGCCGAACGCCACCGTCATGGTGATCGAGCAGGCGGAGCGGTTCGGACTGGCGCAGTTGCATCAACTGCGCGGTCGGGTCGGTCGCGGCGCGGCGCAGTCGCACTGCGTGCTGGTCCACGCCTCCCGACTTTCCGACGCGGCGCGGGCCCGGCTGCGGGCGCTGGCCGAGACGACCGACGGGTTCGAGATCGCCGAGCGCGACCTCGAGCTGCGCGGACCGGGCGACTTCTTCGGCACGCGACAGTCGGGCGTCCCGATTTTTCGCGTCGGGGATCTGCTGCGGGACCACCGGTTGATGGAGGAGGCGCGACGCACGGCGGTGGCGTGGCTCGCCGGTCCCGAGGCGACCGAGGCGCAGCTCGGCGCCGTGCGACGCGCGTGGACCCGGCGCTTCGGGCTGGCCGGGGTGGCCTAGCGCGGGATGCGCATCATCAGCGGCGCGTTGAAGGGGCGGCGGCTCCCGTCGCCCGCATGGCCCGGCCTGCGACCGACGTCGGAGCGGCTTCGAGGGACGCTGTTCGACATCCTCGGCGAAACGGTGCGGGGCGCCGTCGTCCTGGACGGCTGCGCGGGAACCGGGGCGCTGGGCCTGGAGGCGCTCAGCCGCGGCGCCGCGCGCGTGACGTTCGTCGACTGCGACGCCAGAGCCGTCGCCCTGATCGCGAGCAATCTGGAGCGCTGCCGCGTGGCGGACCGGGGATCCGTCGTCCGGGGATCGCTGCCGCGCGCGCTGGACCGCATGGATGCCGCCGCGGCTTTCGATCTCGTGCTGCTGGATCCGCCCTACGAGTATGATGACCGCGCAGTCGGCGCCATGCTGGCCGCGGCAGGCTGCCGCACGGCGCCCGGCGGGCAGGTGGTGCTGGAGAGAGCGCGCCGTGCGGAGCGGGTCGTCGTTGCGCCCTTGCGGCACACGCGCAGGGTGAGGGCCGGGGACAGCGTCCTCGATTTCCATGTCAGAGCCGAAGAGTAGGTTGGCCGTCTATCCGGGATCGTTCGACCCGTTGACCAACGGTCACGTCGACATCATCCGCCGCGGCGCCCGGCTGTTCGACCGGATCGTCATCGCGATTCTGGTCAACATCGACAAGTCGCCCGTGTTTACGGCGGAGGAGCGGGTCGACATCACGCGGCAGGTCTTCCGGGGGGATCCCAACGTCGAGGTGGAGACCTTCAACGGGCTCCTGGTCGACTACGCCGCCCGCCGCGGAGCCGACGTGATAGTGCGCGGACTGCGGGCGATCTCCGACTTCGAGTTCGAAATGCAGATGGCGCTCATGAACCGGCGGCTCAGTCAGTCGATCGAGACGGTGTTCATGATGCCGGACGAACGGTACACGTATCTCAGCTCCCGGCTCGCGAAGGAGGTGTTCGCCCTGGGAGGCTCGCTGGACGGCCTGGTGCCCGAGGTGGTGGAGATCCGCCTCCGGCAGAAATCCGGTGTCCGCCCGCCGGCAGGCAGATCCTGACGCCGCGCACCGGCAGACGCAGCCTCGGCGACTCCCTGGCGCCCTAGCGGTTGGCAACCAGGACGACGTGCTGCAGGTAGCGTTCGGGGTCGGGATCGAGCAGCGTACGCAGGTTCAGGTTGCCCGTGTTCAGGTAACGCACCTCGCCCAGGCGCTGGAGCCGGAGACCGTCCCGCCGGAGCAGCGCAACGTCCTCCGCTCGCAGCACGCAGAGCACGCGGCCCGCGGATCGCAGGAAATCGCGCGCTGCCTGCGGCACGGGCAACTCCACGTGCGGCGCGCGCGCGTAGTAGAGCAAGTTGCGGTCGAACACCCGGTGGCGGCCGTACCGCTCCCCCGCGTCGCGCTCGGCCCTGAGCATCGCGGCCATGCGCTCGACCGGGGCCGGGCCGGGTGAAGCCAGCACGACCAGGTGCGCTCCCATCGCCATCACCACCGCGGCGGCGGCGACCAGCGCCGGAATGCCTCGGGCCCGGGACGCCGCTCGGGGACCCTGCGGCCAGGCGGCGAGCGAGGCCGCCACGATGATGCCGCCGGCCAGCAGCACGGCCGCGGGCACGCTCAGGGCCACCGGCGCGCTCCACTCGAAGAGCAGGGGCCGGGCGCGGAACACGAGGCCGCCGATCAGCAGGACGCAGGCGCCTGCACCGACCCCGCCGGCAACGAATACCCGCCGGGACGCGGCCGAGCCCTCCAGGGCGCGCACCATCGCGCGCGCGAGCAGGATGGCCAGCGGCGCCAGCAGCGGCAGGACGTACCGCGGCTGCTTGCCGATGGACATCGTGTAGAAGGCGAGCGGCGCACAGGCCCAGACCGCCAGCCACAGGGCGCGCGGCTCGACCTTCCGCCGGCGCCGGACCCGTCGCACGGCCGGCAGCCAGAGCATCATGAACGGTGACCAGGGCAGCAGGCCGCCGAACACGATGGGCAGGTAGTACCACGCCGGACGTGGAGCGTTGTAGCGGTCGGTGGCGAACCGGTCGAAGTTCTCGGCGAGAAAGAAGCGCTCCAGGTAGCCGGCGCCGTGCTCGGCCGCCATGGCGACGTACCAGGGCAGGGCGACGACGAGGAAGACGGCGCAGGCCAGGGCCAGATCGATCGCCGCCGGCCGCCGCCGGACGCCGTGCCGCCGCCAGTCGAGGACGACCAACGGGAGCACGACGAGCGCGACAAGCGCTGGCCCGACGGGGCCCTTGACGAGAAACGCCAACGCCGCGGCCAGCGCCGCCAGCAGCAGCCACGCACGCCGCTCGCGCGGAGCCGGCGCCCTCGCCGGGTCCGTCAGCAGGGCGACGAGCGCCGCCCAGGTGGAGAGCGTCACGAGGAAGGCGAGCGGCAGATCCGGCAGCGCCTGCCGCGCCATGGCGACGATGCCGGCGCTGGTGGCGCCGATCAGGCCCGCCAGCAGCGCCGTCGGGCGGTCGTACCAGCGCCGCGCGCAGAGGAAGGTGACGAGCACGAGACCGACACCCGCCAGCGCGGCAGGAAACCGCGCCGCCCCGGCGGAGGGTCCGGCCACCGCGTACGTCGCCGCGACCAGCCAGTAGTAGAGCACCGGCTTGTCGAAGCGAGGCTGGCCGTTGTAGTAGGGCGTGAGCCAGTCGTCCCGCTCCAGCATCTCGCGGGCGCTCTCGGCGTAGAAGGCCTCGTCGGAATCGGTGAGGGCCGGCCGGCCGAGTCCGATGAAGAACGTCAGCGCGCATACCCCGGCGAGAACTGCGGCGTGACGTGGCACCTTGCCGGATTGTACATCCGGCCCCCGGCGCGAACCGGCCGGCGAGCCCCGCGGGCGGGCAAGGTCGCGACACCCGTCTTGCCGTGGCCCGCGGGACCTGCGAGACTCGGGACATGACGGTCGCAGTCATCGGTGCTTCCGAGGATCGCGCGAAGTTCGGAAACAAGGCGGTCCGGGCGTTCCGGCAGGCCGGGCACGACGTCGTCGCCATCAATCCCCGGTGCGCCGGCGCCGAAGAACGGATCGAGGGCCTGCCCACGTATGCGTCGGTCGCCGACGTGCCGGGTCCCGTGGACGTAGCGACGTTGTACGTCCATCCGGCGGTGGGCGAGCGGGTCCTGGCGGAAATCGCCGCGAAGGGCATTCCCGAGCTCTGGGTGAACCCGGGCGCGGAGAGCGACACGCTCCTGCGGCGGGCGAAGTCCCTCGGGCTCGACACCCGCCAGCAGTGCAGCATCCTCGCCATCGACGAGTCGCCCGCGCTCTACTGACCGGCGACGCCCGCGGAGCGGCCGCATCGTCGGGGTTGACAGTTTCCGGCCGGCTTTTCTATGCTAGGATTCCGTGCCGTAGAACGGCGTAGACGCGCGACGTTGGACGCATCCTCCAAGCCGGCCGTTGCATCTCAACGCTTGAGTTTTCAGACGGTCTCGTGTTTCAGCAATCTGCCGTGAGAACGCCCGCCCGGACGAGCCGGCCGGGCCGAGGCTGAATCAGCCGCGACGAGAATCGATACCGGAAACCCGTAGGATCCGCTCCGGGCGACGTTCCGGAGATCCCCTCCCATCCGCAAACCCTGGCCGTCACGGCCTGACGTCAACCCGTAATACCGAGAGTTCCAGCCAAGACATGCCGACCAACAACAAACGCTCCTCCTCACGTCCCCCCCAGGGCGGCGCCGCAACGGAAGCCGCCCCCGCCGAGGCGTCCCGACCCGCTCGCCGCGGGAAGGACACGCTCAACATCGGCGAGCTGAAGGAGATGAGCATCGGTGCGCTCACCCAGGTCGCCAAGGACCTGAACGTCGCCGGCGCGACCGGAATGCGCAAGCAGGAGCTGATCTTCCAGATCCTGAAGGCGCAGACCGAGCAGAGCGGGTTCATTTTCTCCGAGGGGGTGCTCGAGGTCCTCCCGGACGGCTTCGGCTTCCTGCGCGCGCCGGACTACAACTACCTGCCCGGCCCCGATGACATCTACGTGTCGCCGTCGCAGATCCGCAAGTTCGACCTGCAGACGGGCGACACCGTCTCCGGCCAGATCCGCCCGCCCAAGGAAGGCGAGCGCTACTTCGCGCTCATCAAGGTCGAGGCGGTCAACTTCGAGTCGCCGGACCAGGCGCGCGACAAGATCTTCTTCGAGAACCTGACGCCTCTGTATCCGCAGGAGCGGGCGCAGCTCGAGACCGCCCCGGACAACCTGTCGGCGCGCGTCATGGACCTGATGACCCCGATCGGCAAGGGGCAGCGCGGTCTGATCGTGGCCGCACCGCGCACCGGCAAGACGATGCTGCTGCAGAACATCGCGCAGTCGATCGCCCGCAACCATGCCGAGGTCTATCTCATCGTGCTGCTCATCGACGAGCGCCCCGAAGAGGTGACCGACATGCAGCGGTCGGTCGACGGAGAAGTCATCTCCTCGACGTTCGACGAGCCGGCGCAACGCCACGTGCAGGTGGCGGAGATGGTCATCGAGAAGGCCAAGCGGCTCGTCGAGCACCGCAAGGACGTCTTCATCCTGCTCGATTCGATCACGCGGCTCGCGCGCGCCTACAACACCGTGATTCCGCCGTCCGGCAAGGTGCTCTCCGGCGGTCTCGACTCGAACGCCCTGCAGAAGCCGAAGCGGTTCTTCGGCGCGGCTCGCAACATCGAGGAGGGAGGCTCGCTGACCATCATGGCGACCGCCCTCGTGGACACCGGGTCGCGGATGGACGACGTCATCTTCGAAGAGTTCAAGGGCACCGGCAACATGGAGATCCACCTCGACCGGAAGCTGGTGGACAAGCGGGTGTTTCCCGCCATCGACATCCAGAAGAGCGGCACCCGCAAGGAGGAGCTGCTGCTCGGCAAGGAGGATCTCAACCGCGTCTGGGTGCTGCGGAAGGTCCTGAACCCGCTGTCTTCGGTCGAGGCGATGGAGCTGCTGCTGGACAAGATGGGCAAGACGCGATCGAACGCCGACTTCCTGGCGTCGATGCAGAAGATGGGATGACGATGGCGACGATCAGAATTCGAGACAACGGTCCCTGCCTGGTCGACGGCGACGACGTGCGCGTCGTCGACGCCGAGGGCAACGAGCTTCCCGTCGCGCGCCGGCCGTTCGCGCTCTGCCGCTGCGGGCACTCCGCCAACAAGCCGTTCTGCGACGGCTCCCACAACCGCGAGGGCTTCGAGTCCACGATCCGGGCTGCGGACTGACGTCCGCGCGGCCAACCGCCTCCGTGCGGGACGGATTTCTGCCCCGTGCGCCGACCCGGCTGCATGCCGCAAAGCCTCTCGTTCGTCTCGGGGCGACGCCGCGTCCGTTGCACACCGCGCGTCGCGCCAACCGCGGGTTCGATGCGCCGCCGCCCGCGGCGCGCAGCAGACACGCTGTGCGCCGCGGGTGGTCTCACGCGTCGACCGTGGGCGCCGGGCCCTCGGCGGACGCGGCCGGCGCACGGCGGTCGAAGGTGAGCCCGTCGGGGCCGCCGTCCACCACCACCGCGTCGCCCTCCGCGAAGTTCCCTTGCAGCAGCTCCATCGCCAGCGGGTCGAGCACCCGGCGTTGGATCGTGCGACGCAGCGGGCGAGCACCGTAAGCCGCATCGTATCCCTCGTCGATGAGCCGCCGCAGCGCCGCGTCGGTCGCCTCGATGGTGACGTGCCGGTCGGCGAGCCGCCGCGCCAGGGCGTCGAGCTGAATCGCCGCGATGTCCGTCAGGTGGCGCCGTTCGAGCGCGTGGAAGACGATGATCTCGTCGACGCGGTTGAGGAACTCCGGCCGGAAGTGCGCGCGCACCACTTCGTCGATTCGACGGCGCGTGTTCTCGTCGAGGTCGCGGCCGTCGCCGGCGCGCGCGGCGATGAACTCGCTGCCCAGGTTCGAGGTCATGATGACGACCACGTTCCGGAAGTCGACGGTCCGTCCCTTGCCGTCGGTCAGGCGGCCGTCGTCGAGAAGCTGCAGCATGACGTTCAGCACGTCGGGATGGGCCTTCTCGACCTCGTCGAACAGCACCACCGAGTAGGGACGCCGCCGCACCGCCTCGGTGAGCTGTCCCGCCTCGTCGTAGCCGACGTAGCCGGGCGGGGCGCCCACCAGCCGTGAGATCGCGTGCTTCTCCTGGTACTCCGACATGTCGATGCGCACCATGGCCCGCTCGTCGTCGAAGAGGAACTCGGCCAGCGCGCGCGCCAGCTCTGTCTTGCCGACGCCGGTCGGCCCCAGAAAGATGAAGCTGCCGAGCGGCCGATCCGGATCCTGGAGCCCCGCGCGCGCGCGCCGCACCGCGTTCGACACCGCGGTGACGGCGTCGTCCTGGCCGATCACCCGCCGGCGGAGCCGGTCCTCCATCCGGACGAGCTTCTCGATCTCGCCCTCGACGAGGCGGCTGACGGGAATGTGCGTCCACTTGCTGACGACCGCCGCGATGTCCTCCTCGTCGACCTCCTCCTTCAGCATGCGCGAGCCGGAGGCGGCGGCGTCGCGGCTCCGGCGCAACTGCTGCTCCAGCTCCGGGAGCCGGCCGTACTGCAGCTCCGACGCGCGGGCGTAGTCGCCCTCGCGCTGGGCCCGCTCGACCTCGTGCCGCAGCGCCTCGAGCTCGCCCTGGAGGCGGCGCGTGCCCTGAATCTCCGCCTTCTCGTGCTCCCACTGCGTACGCAGCCGGTTGCGCTCCTCCTGCAGGTCGGCGAGTTCCTTCTCCAGGCGGTCGAGACGGCCGCGCGAGGCGTCGTCGGTCTCCTTGCGCAGCGCCTCCCGCTCTATCTCCAACTGCATGATGCGCCGTTCGACCTCGTCGAGCTCCACCGGCAGCGAGTCGATCTCGGTCCGCAGCTTCGAGGCCGCCTCGTCGACGAGGTCGATGGCCTTGTCGGGCAGGAACCGGTCGCTGATGTAACGGTTCGAGAGCACCGCCGCCGCCACCAGCGCGGCGTCCTTGAACTTGACCCCGTGGTGGATCTCGTACCGCTCCCGCAGTCCGCGCAGGACGCTGATGGTGTCCTCGACCGTGGGCTCGGCGACCAGCACGGGCTGGAAGCGCCGCTCGAGCGCGGCGTCCTTCTCGATGTACTTGCGGTACTCGTCGAGAGTCGTCGCGCCAATCGTGTGCAGCTCGCCGCGGGCGAGCAGCGGCTTGAGCATGTTCGAGGCGTCGATGGCCCCTTCGGCCGCGCCGGCCCCGACCACGGTGTGCAGCTCGTCGATGAAGAGCACGATGCGCCCCTCGGCGTCGGTGATCTCCTTGAGCACCGCCTTGAGCCGCTCCTCGAACTCGCCGCGATACTTGGCGCCGGCGATGAGCGCACCCATGTCGAGGGCGACGAGACGCTTGTCGGTGAGCCCTTCGGGGACGTCGCCGCGCACGATGCGCTGGGCCAGCCCCTCGACGATCGCCGTCTTGCCGACCCCCGGCTCGCCGATGAGGACCGGGTTGTTCTTGGTCCGGCGCGACAGCACCTGGATGACCCGGCGGATTTCCTCGTCGCGGCCGATGACCGGATCGAGCGAGGTTCCGCGGGCCAGCGCCGTCAGGTCGCGGGCGTAGCGCTCGAGCGCCTGGTACTTGCCCTCGGGATGCTGGTCGGTCACCCGCTGCGATCCGCGGACCGCGGTCAACGCCTCGAACAGGCGGTCCCGGGTGACGCCGGCCTCCGACAGCAGACGGGCCGCGGGCGCGCCGCCGGACTCCGCGGCGAGCGCCAGGAACAGGTGCTCGGTGCTGATGTACTCGTCCGTCAGCCGTTCGGCCTCGGTGGCCGCTGCGTCGAGGACGTCGCGCAGGCGAGCGGAGGGCGCCGGGGCAGCGCCCCCGGTCGTGGACGGCAGCCGTTCCAGGGCGGCGCGCGCCGCGGCGGCCAGCGTTGCCGGCTCGACCTCGAGCTTCTGCAGCAGCGCCGGCACGACGCCGTCGTGCTGCTCCGCCAGGGTCAGAAGCAGGTGCTCGGGTTCGATCTGCGGGTTGGCCGCCTGCCGGGCGAGCTGTTGCGCCGCTGCGACGGCTTCCTGCGCCTTCTCGGTCAGTCGATTGACGTTCATGGTTGCCTCACGCCGTTGGAGGTGATTGCCTCTCGTTCAGGTCGTTCTCGACGAAGTGTGCGTCTATTACACTATGGATCATTGATATAGGACGTATCAAGTACGTGCTGGGTTCCCGGCCTGGAGACGCTGCCGCCTTTGCGGTCGAGCGCGCCGGGGGCAGGAGTCTGCGCCGCGGGCGGCGCGGATTCCCGGCGGGTTGGTTGGGCGGCCGGCGGAGCCGCAGGCGACCGCGCGATCCGCTTAGACTCTAGTCGTGCAAGGCAGGAGCATCCGATGAGGACGTCCGATTTCTTCTCGTCGCGCTGGGGCATCATCCTGGCCGGTCTCGGGATGGCGGTCGGTACCGGCAACCTGTGGCGCTTCCCGCGCATCGCGGCCCAGAACGGCGGCGGGGCGTTTCTCATCCCGTGGCTGCTGTTCCTGTTCGCGTGGTCCATTCCGCTGCTGATTGCCGAGTTCGGACTCGGCCGCGGCGCACGCCGCGGTCCGATCGGCGCGTTCGCGAAGCTGACCGGCCGGGACACCGCCTGGATGGGCGGGTTCGTTGCAGTGACGAGCGTGATGATCATGTTCTACTACTCGGTCGTCACCGGGTGGATGCTGAAGTACGCGTTGGCGGCGTTCAGCGGCGACCTCGCGGGGGTGGACGCCGCCGGCTACTGGGATGCGTACAGCACGTCGGTCTGGCAACCGGTGCTGTTTCACGTCATGGCCGTGGCCGGAGCAGGGTTCGTGGTCGCACGCGGGGTGACCGGGGGCATCGAGCGCGCGAACCGGATCCTCATTCCGATGCTGTTCGTGCTGCTCCTGCTGGCGGTCGCGCGGGCCCTCACCCTGCCGGGCGCAAGTCGAGGTCTGGCCTACCTCTTCACCCCGGATCTGGCTGCGCTGGCGAACTACCGGACGTGGCTGGAAGCGCTCACGCAGTCGGCGTGGTCGACCGGCGCCGGTTGGGGGCTCATCCTGTGCTACGCCATCTACGTGCGCGAGCGCGACGACGTCGTCACCAACGCCGCGACGATAGGCCTGGGCAACAACGTCGCTTCGCTGCTCGCCGCGATGGCGATCCTCCCGGCCGCCTTCGCGATCCTCCCGCAAGGGGAGGCGACCGAGGCGCTGGCGGCGGGCAACACCGGCCTGACCTTCATCTGGATCCCGCAGGTGTTCGCCCGCATGCCGGCCGGCGGCCTGTTTCTGCCGCTCTTCTTCCTGGCGATGTTCTGCGCGGCGCTGTCGTCGCTGATCGCCATGGTCGAGCTCGGGACGCGCGTCCTGATCGACGCCGGCGTCACCCGCGCAAGGGCGGTCCGGCTCGTCGTCGCCGCGGCCGTGGTCTGCGGGGCGCCGTCGGCGGTGAGCATGGCGGTGTTCGAGAATCAGGACTGGGTCTGGGGCCTTGCGCTGATGGTCAGCGGCCTGTTCATCGCCGTGGCGACGATTCGCTACGGGGTCGATCGGTTCCGCGACGATCTCGTGAACACGCACCCGGCGGGCCGCCGGGTCGGACCGCTGTGGGCCTGGATCCTGAAGTACCTCGTGCCGGTCGAGTTCGTGGCGATGTTCGCCTGGTGGATGTACCAGGCCGCGACGGTGTACGACCCGGCGGGCTGGTGGAATCCGCTGCGCGTGTACAGCGTCGGCACGTGCGTGCTGCAATGGGGCGTCGCGCTGGCGGTCCTGGCCGCGTTCAACCGGCGCCTCGCCGCCCGGAGCGCGGCGGACCATGCTACGCTTGGCGGCTGACGAGGATTCGTGCGCCGGCGACTGGCGCGCGGTGACGGAAAGGAGCGCAAGCGTGTATCCAGAGTTCTTCATCGCCCCGATGCGCGAGGAGTTGACGCGGCTCGGCGTCAAGGAGTTGCGGACCGCCCGGGACGTGGACGATGCGGTCGGCGGCCAGTCCGGCACGTTGATGCTGGTGGTCAACTCCGTCTGCGGCTGCGCCGCCGGCAAGGCCCGGCCCGGCGTGGCCCTGGCGTTGCAGCACGGAACCACCCCGGACGTCGTGGCCACGGTCTTTGCCGGCGCCGACGTCGAGGCGACCCAGCGCGCGCGCGGCTACTTCACGGGCTATCCGCCCTCCTCGCCCTCCATCGCCCTGCTGCGGGACGGCAAGCTCGTCTACATGATGGAGCGGCACCAGATCGAGAACCGGGAAGCGGACGTCATCGCCCGGGATCTCACCGCCGCGTTCGACAAGCACTGCGCGCCGGCCGCCGTCGCCTAGGAGTCTGCGCCGTAGAACGGCGTAGACTTCCAGTCAGGCCCGGTTGGGCGGCAAGCGGAGCCGAAGGCGAGGATTGTCGGGATGGGTCGCGTCCTTGCGGCCGACCGGAAGCGGGTGGCGAGCCGGTCAGCGCGCGGGCGGCGCAGGCTCGAGCCGTGCGGGGGACACGGCGGGAACCATCGGCAACGGTCGCCCGCCGCGCACCCGCGAGCAGACGGATCGCGTGACGTCGGCCAGCATGTCGATGAACGCCGGGTGGTCGTTGACCGCTGCCGCACGGCGCATGGGAAGGCCGAGCGTCCGGCAGACCTCGGCCGCTTCCGTGTCGAGGTCGTACAGCACCTCGATGTGGTCGGCCACGAATCCTATGGGCGCGATCACCGCTGCGCGCAGCCCCCGACCGTGCGCCGCGCGCAGATAGTCGCAGACGTCCGGCCCCAGCCAGGGATCGGCGGGACGCCCGCTCCGGCTCTGGTAGACCAGCGTCCAGTCGTCGGTCCGGAGGCGCTCGGCAACGAGCCCGGCCGTCTCGCGCAACTCCACCTCGTAGCGGGATGCGGCAGCCATCGCCTGCGGAATGCTGTGGGCGGTGAAGACGATCCGGGCGGACCGCCGCGCGTCCTCGGAAAGATCGCCGAGGGCGACGCGAATCTGCCGCGCGTTGGCTTCGACGAACCCTTCGTGGGCGTGCCACCCGGGTGCGAAGAGCACCTCGACGTCGGCCGCTCCCGTCTCGCGCAGCGTCCGTCTCGCCTGGGCGACGTTCTGGCGGTACTGCCCGCAGCTCGAGTAGCTGTGGTGCGCAGCCAGCACGATGCCGAGCGCCCGCTCGATGCCCGCCGCCGCCATTTCGGCCAGCGTGTCGTCGAGAAACGGGTGCCAGTTGCGCATGCCCACGAACACCGGCAGGTCCGGCCCGCCGGCGGCCAGACGTTCGCGCAGGCCGCTCGCCTGACGCCGGGTGATCGCGGTCAGGGGAGAGCAGCCGTCGAACAGCTCGTAATGGTGCGCGACCTCTTCGATGCGTGCCGGAGGCACCCGCCGCCCTCGAAGCACGTTCTGCAGGAACGGCCGGATGTCCGCGCGGCAGGTGGGACCGCCGAAGCCGATCAGCAGGACGGCGTCGAAGGGAGTTGCGTCACGTGGCGCGGCAGGCATGGGAGGGAAGGACGAACTGCCTTTTCGAATCTCCGGTGGGCACGTCCGCCGGAAGTAGGGTAGAATGCGAAGATTGCGTCGGGGCGTGGCTCAGCCTGGTAGAGCACTCGGTTCGGGACCGAGGGGTCGGAGGTTCAAATCCTCTCGCCCCGACCACTTCCTTCCCGCGTTCCTCAACTGCACGATCGGCGTTCGCCGGCGGCCCCGCGGGCTGCGAGACCGCGGGAGCGTGGCCGGTCCCGCACCCGCGATGCACGGAGCGGCCACGCCCGATCACGGACTGCGAATCAGTTCTCGTTCGTCGCGGAGATGAACTCGCGCGCCTCGGCATAGCCCGGGTCGTCGGCCGCGCCGATCCAGAAGTCGGCCAGCGTGGCGTAGTGCTCCCGGGCGGCGGCGCGATCGCCGACCGCGGCGGCGGCGCGCGCCGCGCCGAGCAGCGAGCGCATCCGGTTCGGCATCCGGAGCAGGGACGTCTCGAACTTGTCGAGCGCATCCCCGGGCCGGTCGAGCTGCAGCAGGATCTCGCCGTACAGCTCGTAGGGCGGCTTGACCGGGCTGGCCGCCCCGTTGGGCAGCCGCAACGTCTCGACGATGGCGAGGGCCTCGTCCATCAGCGCCACCGCGGCGTCCGCGTTGCCCTCGGCGGCCTCGATCGAGGCGGCGACTTCCTTGTGGGCGATCCGGTCCTGTGCGCCGCCGTCCGCGGCCCGCGACGCCAGCGCCGCCTCGGCGGCGCGCGCCGTCGCCAGGTCCCCGGTGCGAACCGCGCTCAGGCCCGTGGCCAGCAGCTCGTGCAGGGACGAGTCGTCCGTGATCGGCTCGACGCGCCACTGCTCGGTCTCGACCACGTAGCGGGCATTGACCAGGGGAAGCGTGCCGACGGCTCGCGCCTGACCGTCGCTGTCGGCGACGAGTCGTTCCAGCCGTTCGATCCAGACGCGGGCCTTGTCGTAGTCCCCGCGCTGCAGATCGCCGTACTGACCCCAGTCGAGCGAATGGACGGCATCGCCGACGCTGTCGCCCGGCTCCCACAGGGCGATGGCCGCGTCGTGCGCCGACTGGTTGTGGTTCGAGACGAGCTCCCACATGCCGTGCTGGATGAAGATGTGGGTCGGCATGTGCCGCGCGTGCGACACGGCCGGCGCGATCTCGGCGTAGCGGCGGGCCGCGTCGAGGGCGAGCGGGGCGTGGATCGGATCGTCGAAGGCGTGAATCGTGTAGTGCGGCGCACCCGGGTGGTCGGGATTCTGCTGGAACACCTTCATGGCGATGTTCCCGGCGCGCACCTCGAGCCGCAGCGACTGATCCCCGAGCGCACGCGAGCCGGCCAGCATCGACAGCGCGTAGAAGGTAGCCACCTCATGGTCGTCCGGGTAGCGATCGTAGAGTCGCCCCATGGCCTCCATGTAGCCGACCCGCCGTTCGTCGTAGGTCCCGTCCTCGCCCCACAGGACCTCGACCGCCTCCAGAAAGCCCTTCTCGCGATCGGTGGGGGCCTTGGCCGCCCGCGCCGCCGGAGTGGGACCGAGGCGTGCGAGCACGGCCCGTGGATTCTCCTCGTCGAGGTTCGGGCCGCCGCCGAACAGCGGGTGGTTGTAGCTCAGCGTTTCGCCCCAGTAGGCGAGCGCGAAGTCCGGCTCGATGGCCTGTGCGGCCTGAAACTGCTCGATGGCCTGCTTCCAGCCGAAGCTGTGGAGAATGGCGACGCCACGCAGGAAGTGACGTTGCGCCTCCGCGGAACGCGCGGAGGTCGAGAAGTCGAGCGACCCCACCTCGGCGAACTGCGCGGCGGCGGGCGCGGCGAGCAGCGTGACGACCAGCAGACAGACGGCGGATCTCATAGGGAACCTCCCAGGCGCATGAATCTCCTCGTTACCGCAGGGTACCACAGGCGCCGCGTCGGCGGCCCGATTCGCGGAGAGTCGGGAGCGACCCGGCGGGCGTCGGCTATAATCACGGCGCCCGACCGGCGGGCTCCGTCCAGCATGGTAACCAGGCGTCTGCTCGTGAGCGGTCGCGTACAACGCGTGGGGTTCCGTGCGTTCGCAGCCCACGCGGCCCGGCGCGAAGGGGTCCGCGGGTTCGTGCGCAACCTCGCCGACGGTCGGGTCGAAGCGGTCGGCGAGGGTGACAGCGACGCGATGGAGCGGTTCCAGCGGGCCCTGCACCGGGGACCGCCGCTGTCGAAGGTGCTCGGCGTCACGGTCGAGGACGTGGCGCCGCTGGACGTGGCGCGTGGATTCGTGGTCCGTACGTGACGACCCGGCGAGCCAGGACGATGGAACGGTTGAAGAGCCTCATCCGGGAGGTGCCCGATTTCCCGAAGCCGGGCATTCTCTTCAAGGACATCACGACCCTGCTCAGCGACGCGGGCGGGTTGCGCCAGGCGATTGCGTGTCTGGCGGATCCGTTCCGGGACGTCCGGATCGACAAGGTTGTCGGGATCGAGAGCCGCGGCTTCATCTTCGGCGCGGCAGTGGCCGAACGCCTCGGCGCGGGCTTCGTGCCGGCTCGCAAGCCCGGCAAGCTGCCTGCGCCCACGGTCCGCATCGATTACGCACTGGAGTACGGCACGGATGCGCTCGAGATCCACGAGGACGCCGTGGAGCGGGGTCAGCGCGTGCTCATAGTGGACGATCTGCTCGCGACCGGCGGCACGGCCCGAGCCGCTGCCGACCTCGTCACCGGACGTGGCGCCGAGGTGCACGCGTTCGCGTTTCTGGTCGAGCTCGACGCGCTGCGGGGGCGGGAACGACTTGCCGCACACGACGTATTCGCCGCGGTACACTACTGAATCGGCGCCGGACACGAGGCTCGGCGGTGGCATGCTCGAGGTTCTCCTCATCGCGTTGATCGGCGCCGTGGTGCTCCTCGCCGAGCATGCCCGCCGGGATCGATGGCGGCTGCATCAGGAGCGGCTCGCCGCCATGCTGTTGACGAGCCTCGCTCCGGTCGCGGTGCGCGGCGAGCCGCGCGACCTGCTGGCGTGGCGGTCGGCGGCCGATGCGGCGCGCCGGATGTTCCCGGCTGCGGTCGGCGCCATCGAGCGACAGACGGGCGAGGCGTTTCCGTTCTCTCGAGAGGTGATCGACGAGGCCCACGCGCGGTGGACGGCGGAATGGCTGGCGTGGGAGCGCCGGCACGACGTGGAGTTCAAGCAGCGGACCAGCGCACTCGAATCCGAGTTGCTCGATGCGGGCGACGACACGCCTGCGGGACGGGCCCGGCTGGCCGCGCTCGAGGACGAAAGGCTGCAGACCTACCAGCAGCGTTACGAGGAGTACGTGCGGATCGGCAACGGGCTGACCGCCCTGAAGGAACGCGAGAAGACGCGCGTGTAGCTCAGCCGGATAGAGCAGCCGCCTCCTAAGCGGCAGGCCCCCGGTTCGAATCCGGGCACGCGCGCCAACCCACCGTTTCGGCTGTTCCCACACGACCCCACAGTCTGCGCTTGTGCCCCGTGAATACGGGGTTTTTCTGCCTTGACGGTTCCGGTCGATTCCCATGGACTCCCAAACCGAACGTGGGACACACGTGGGATTGGCTATGGAACGAATGACCGTTGCGAAGGTGCGTTCCCTCTCCACACCGGGCCGGTACGCGGCCGGCCCGACGCTGTATCTCCGAATCGCTCCGGGCGGGACGAAGAGCTGGGTGCAGCGGCTGGCCATCGACGGCCGGCGCCACGACATCGGGCTAACAAGAAACTCATGGTGCGGATGTTGGCTCAGGCGGCCTTCACGTCGACCTGCACGCCGAGGTCGTGCAGACGCCGGAGGAGCCGTTGGGTGATGCGGTGCTTGTCGCGATCGTCCAGGTACCGGCCGCCGAGTTCGTGGTAGTCCTTCTCATCGCGAAGCATGAAGTAGGCGGCGGTCAGCATGGAGGCGGCGACTGCGACAATCGCTTTCTTCGGGCCGCGGCGGCCTTTGAGGCGCCGAAATTGGGCTTGCAGGTAGCTGTCCTTCTTCCGTGTCGCCGCCCACGCGGCCTGGACCAGCGCCGTCTTCAGCCACGGGGTTGCATGACGGGTCCGGGTCGAGCGACGCTTGCCCGCACTCTCGTCCAGGCGTGGGCACAGGCCGGGCACAGGCCCGCCCACGAGACCAGATGCCCCGCGCTGGGAAACTGCGTCATGTCCGTGCCGACCTCGGAGATGATGACTCGCGCGACCGTCTCACTGACCCCCGGGGATCGTCGTCAGCCGGTCGGCCGCCTCGCGAAAAGGGCGCAGCACCTCGTCGACCTGCCGCTCGACCTTCTGCACGGTGGCGCGCAACGCGTCGATCTGCCCCAGATGCAGTTCCAGCAGGAAGCGATGATGCGCCGTCACCCGGCCGTGCACCGCGGCGACGATGTCCGCGCGGCCGGCCTTCAGGCGCCCGGTGGTGCAATCGGCCAGCCGCTCGGGGTCGGTCTCCCCGGCAATGAGCGCCGTGAGGACCGCCCGGCTGCTGGCCCCCAGGATGTCGGTGACCACGCGCGTCAGCTTCACGTTCGCGTCTTCGAGTGTCTTCTGCAGCCGCTGCGTGTGCCGCGCGATCTCAGCGACGAGTTGCTTGCGGGTCCGCGTCAGGTCGCGCAGTTCCTGAATCGGGGCCGGCGGCACGAAGCTGCCCTCAATCAGCCCGTGCGCCAGCAGGTCGGCGATCCAGGCCGCGTCCTTCCGGTCGCTCTTGCGGCCCGGAACGTTCCGGATGTGCTGCGCGTTGGCGAGCACCAGTGTGAACGACTCCTCGTCTTCGAGGATGTGCCACACCGGCTTCCAGTACACCCCGGTCGCCTCCATCGCCACGTGCGTGCAGCCGGCCTCGGTCAGCCACGCCGACAGTTCCAGCAGGCCCGCCGTCGTGGTCGCAAACTCGCGGTGCTCGGTCGTGACCGCGCGGTCGGCCGCCACCCGTACGCACGCGGTCACCTGCCGCGAGTGCACATCCAACCCCGCGCATCGGGGATGCAAGATCTCCATCCGTCACCTCCTGATCGCAAGGGCGCTGGCGTGGAGTCCGCAGATACGAAATCTACTGAACGCGCCCACCGGACAAGCCGGCCACGCAATACGGGGTGCTCGCGGACTCCCGGTCCAACTCAGACACGGGCTCTCGGCACCAGTGCGAAAACCGACCTCTGTGCCAGCGCCCCGCCCTACACACCGTATCCCAATCCCAGGTTTCATCCATGCGAGGGTCCGGCCCTGCCGGGTGGAAAACTCAGACCATGCACCCCGGCTCGCCGGCAACCGCGCCGAAAGACGATTGGCAGCCGCGGCGCATCGGGGCCAACCCGCCGACCGCGCTGGTGTCGCTGCACACGGCCGCGGCGAGCGAAGTCCTGGGCGCGTGCGGCGTGCCGGTGTCGCTGTTCACGTCCGACAACAGTCAGGGCCAGCGTGAGGCGTTCCGGCGCTTCCTGCACTCCACCGTGCAGCCGCTCGGCGCGCTCGTTGCCGGCGAGCTGTCAGCCAAGCTCGAAGCGGACGTGACGCTCGGCTTCGACCGACTGTTCGCGGCCGACCTGTCCGGCCGGGCGCGGGCGTTTCAGTCGATGGTCGGCGGCGGGATGGACCCCGGCAAGGCGGCGGGGCTCGCGGGGCTCATGGAGTCGGAGTAGCGGGCGTGCCGGGAGACTTCCCGGGGACGTTCGGGTAAAATTGGGGGCATGAGTGAGGCACACTACGTGACCCGTGACGAGTTGCGGGCCGAGCTCGCCGAGATGAAGGTTGACCTGATCAAGTGGATGGTCGGCACCGGGCTCGGCATCGCGGCCGTCACCGCAACGCTGGCCGGCATCATCCTGCGGGCGCTCCAGTAACCTGCCCCCCCTGGGGCGCGTGGTATCGTGCGTGGGACGGACGCGAACACGCTTCCGGTAAACCACTTGTCGAGAATGACTTAGCGCCGCCATTCGAATCCGGGCACGCGCGCCAACCTTTCACGCCGCCCCGACGAATCGAATGCCGGTTCATCCCTCGTGGATGTCCCGAAACGCGTAGTGATTCCAGCCGAAGACTTCCTTCAACGCCATCGCGGCGTCGAAGCCGTGCTGCTGCACGTCGGGCACCGACAGGTTGAACTCGAAGGGAAACAGACAGTGTCCTTCGAACTCCTCGTTCCAGGAGCCGACCGTGTAGACGGGAGCCGGCAACGCGCCGCGAGCCAGCTCGCCGGTCCAGTGCGGCGTGATGTGGCCCTCCATGTGCACGCGCTTCACGAGCTTCATGAAGTCGGCGTAGTCGCCGCGGTCGATCTCCAGCGTCGGATGGCCCGGTTTGGCGAAACCCGGTGCCACGTTGGGGATGACCAGCAGGCGCCGTCCCGTGAACCGGCTCCGCAGAGGGGAGACGTCGGCGTACGTGTTGCTCAGAATGGCGACCTGGTTCCGGATGTAGGCGGGCGACATGCGCAGCCGCTGTTCTCTGCCGCGCTTGACGTTGCCCGCGTGGTGATAGATGAAGATGGCGTCGAACAACATGCTGCGAACGCGGCGGTCGTCGGCGAAGTATCCCGCGGACAGTTGCATCTCTTCGCCGACCAGGAACGGGGGCTCGCCATAGACGTCGGCGAACGCATCGAGCGCGTTCCCGATGGTCCGATGCAGGGCGTCGATGTGGCTCGGGCCGAGCGGCAGTCTGCCCCAGGTGTGCGTGCCGAAGATGAACATGACGGGGCGTCCGTCCAGGGTGAAGATGCGGGCCGCACTGTCGTCCCGGACGCGCGCCAGGAAGCGGGCCATCTCGCGAAAGTCCAGGTCGAAGCGCGTCTGCACGTCCGTGGTCCGGAAGTCGATCCGCCCCAGCGCGAACGGAAGCGCGAGCGTGCTCTCGTAGAGCAGACACGCGTGTCGCGTGCCGAGGTTCGGCGCCCGCAGGTATCCCCTGTGGTAGTTGCTGTTGTTGTTGTTGTTGGCGTGCCGGGGAATCCAGCTCAGGGCGTCCACGGTGACCCCGAACTCGTTCTTCAGTTCGTTGAAGGTCGTCTCGACCTGCGGATCGGACGAGCGGTAGTTGCCGCCCTTGAAGCGGACGGTCTGGGTTCCCGGAGGCCGGTCCAGGGTGTTGTACCAGCCGTAGTGCCAGGCGATGGTGATCGGCCGGCGCGGCGGCTCCCCGGACTCGGCGTACTGCCGGACGGAATGGCTGACCGCGTCGACGACGAGCGGATCGACGGCGGCTCGGCCGAGCACGTCGGCGCGGTAGTCGAAACCCGCTCTGGGCGAGAGGCCGAATCCGCGGTAGGCATGCAGGGCGGTGTTCACTATCTCCGCGTCGAGGGTGTTGATCTCGCCGCTTCCGTCGACGTCCGTCACGTAGGGGGGAAGCAGCATCGGCGCTGCCTGCCCGCGAGCCGGGGCGGGAAGCGCGCCGGCCGCGAGCGACATGGCGGCGGAACGAACGAACGACCGCCTCGACAGCCATGCGGCGTCGTGTCTCGGTTCCTTCATGGACTGTACGGAGCGAGTTCCCGTGATCGCCGGTCCGCGATGCCCGCGCAGGAACCGAAGCGATCCTCCGATCGCAGCGGGCTAGTCTAGGAGCTTGCGCCGTAGAACGCAAGGAAGCGCGTTCCGAGGCGCAAGCTCCCGGGGCGGTGGGGGCTGCGGCCGGACACGGGGTCCTGCGACGGGTCCGGCGGCTGGCACGATGCAGGCGTCGGCGCCGAAACGCCCAAGGCTCCCACGCCGCACAAGCCCATCGCGCGTTTCATGACGCCGGGGTGTAGGGGTACGCCGCTCATGACGTTTGGTACAATTCACCGGGACCTGGTGAGCAGTCGATGAAGAGAACGGAAAGACACCACCTCAAGGAGGACCCGTTGGCCGTCAGGCTGCGGGTCCTGCTGGATTCCACCCGCGGCGGCCGGTCGGCGGTCCTCGTCGCGGCCGTGGCCGGCGGCCTCCTGGTCGGCGGGGCCGTTTTCGGCTGGCAACAGTGGCGGACGACACGGGCCGGTGAGCTGCTCGCCTCGGCGATGGCCATCGTCGAGGCGCCTGTCGTTCCCGCGGACGCCGGGGAGACGCCGGCGGGAGCCTATCCGTCGGAAGCGGCCAAGCTCGAGACGGCGGTACCGCGGCTGCTGGCGGCGGCGGACGCGTATCCCGGCCTGGCCCAGGGCATCGCCGCCCGCTATCAGGCCGCGGTGGCACTGGGTACGCTGGGTCGAACCGCGGAGGCGGGCGCGCAATTCCAGCAACTGGCGGAGATTGCCGGTGGCGGCATCTACGGAAGAATGGCGCGCCTGGGGCGTGCCGAGACCCATCTGCAGGCTGGAGAGTACGCTGACGCCATCGCCCTGCTCGAAGCGGAGACACGGACCGCGGGTGACGATTTCCCGGTCGACGCCGTGCTCATGCGCCTCGGCCAGTCCTATCGACTCGCCGATCAGCCGGCCGAGGCGACGCTGGCGTTCCAGCGGCTGGTCGACGAGTTTCCCGCCTCCGGCTATCGCTTCGATGCCGAGCGCGAGCTCGACGGACTCGTCCCCGGCCGGTAGCCGTCCGGCCACGGAGGCCTGCCATGACCCACGGGCGGAAGTCCGCGGCCGGCGAGTTCACCGTCGGTCTGGTGCAGATGGCCTGTTCGCCCATGCTCCCCCGCAACCACGAGACCGCCGAGGCGGGTATTCGGGACGCCGTCAGCCGGGGTGCGCAAGTAGTCTGCCTGCAGGAGCTGTTCGCCACGCCGTACTTCTGTCAGCGCGAGGACGACGCCAGCTTCGATCTGGCGGAGGAAATCCCGGGACCGCTGACGACGCGCTTCGCAAGGCTCGCGCGGGCGCTCGATGTCGTACTGATCGTGCCGCTGTTCGAGCGGCGGGCGGCCGGGCTCTACCACAACTCCGCTGTCGTCATCGACGCGTCGGGCGACCTGCTCGGCATCTACCGCAAGGTCCACGTGCCCGATGATCCGCAGTTCCTCGAGAAGTTCTACTTCGCGCCGGGGGACCTCGGCTATCGCGTCTTCGAGACCCGGCACGCCCGTATCGGGGTGCTCATCTGCTGGGACCAGTGGTATCCGGAAGCAGCCCGCCTCACGGCGCTCCGCGGAGCCGAGGCGATCTTCTATCCGACGGCGATCGGGTGGACCGGCGACGCGGCTCCGAGCGCGGAGGGACTGGCCGAACGAGACGCCTGGATCACGGTCCAGCGGGGACACGCCATCGCGAACGGCGTCTACGTGGCGGTCGTGAACCGTGTCGGGGTCGAGAGTTCCGCTGCCGGCGTGCTGAGATTCTGGGGCGAGTCGTTCGTCTGCGATCCCGGCGGACGCGTGATCGCGCGCGCCGCCGGCGAGGCGCCGCGCGTGCTGGTGGCGCGGTGCAGCCGGGCCACGCTCGAGCGACAGCGGCGCGCCTGGCCGTTCCTGCGTGACCGCCGCATCGACACCTATGCGCCAATCACGCGCCGGTACATCGACGCGCCCCTGCAAGAGGCCTCTCCGGAGGGATGAGCGATCGACGCCCGGCGATGGCGGGCCGGAACGCCTTGCCCGCCCCGGCGCCCGGTCACCACGGATTCAGGATGCCGGCGGAATGGGAGCCGCACGAGGCGACCTGGCTCGTCTGGCCCCATGCCCGAGCCGACTGGGAGGTCAAGACCGCGGCGGTCGAATGGTGCTACGCCGACATCGTGCGTCACCTCGTCCGGGGCGAGCGTGTGGCAATCGTCTACAACGACGAGGCGGTGCGGCGGCGGGCGGAGCGCCGGTTGCGGCAGACCGGTATCGATCCGGATCGGATCGACGCCCACGTCATTCCGATGAACCGCTCGTGGATTCGGGACTGCGGCCCGATCTTCGTCGTCGGCGGCGCGGTCGATTGCCCTACCGTCGCGGCCACCGACTGGGGCTTCAACGGCTGGGCCCGTTACCGCGCCTGGCGGCGCGACGACGGGTTGCCCCGTGCGATTGCCGGCCGCCTCGGCATGCGCCGCTTCGAGATCGCCGTGGCGACGCGCCATGGCGCGCGGCGGGTCGTTCTCGAGGGGGGCAGTGTCGACGTGAACGGAGCGGGCCTGCTGCTGGCGACCGAGGAGTGCCTGCTGCACCGCGACCAGGCGCGGAACCCGGGACTGCCGCGCGAGAGGCTCGAACGGGCATTGCGGCACGGACTCGGGATCGAGCAGGTACTGTGGCTGGGCGGGGGCATCGCCGGCGACGATACGCACGGCCACGTCGACGACGTGGCCCGCTTCGTGCAACGGGACACCGTCGTGGCCGCCGTCGAGCCCGACGTGCGCGACGACAACCACGCGCCCCTGGCGGACAATCTGCTGCGCCTGCGGGCCATGCGCGACCAGCGCGGCCGCCCGCTGCGCGTCGTGACGGTTCCGATGCCGCGGCCGCTGTTCTTCGACGGGGACCGTCTGCCGGCGAGCTACCTGAACTTCTACGTCGGCAACGCCGTGGTGCTCGTCCCGACCTTCAACGATCCGGCCGACCGCACGGCCCTGGGCATCCTGGCCGACCTGTTTCCGACCCGCGAGGTGGTCGGCATCCATGCCGGCGATCTCATCCTCGGTCTGGGGGCCGTGCACTGCGTCACCCAGCAGCAGCCCCGTGGACGCGTCGCGCGCCCGGACGAAGCGCAGGAGCGCCCCGACCGGCCCGGCGGCAGTCATTGAGGCGGATCATCGAGGCCGTCGAACCGATCCACGGGAACCGGCGCGCCGTCGACGGCGAGCGCCCGACCGCCGAGCTCGAACGCGGGCGGGCGGCGGGCGGCGAGCAGCTCGCGCGCCGATGCGGCCAGGGCGCTCGTGAGCAGCGGGAAGGCGAGCGTCGCGTCGGCGTGCACGGTGACCTGGTCCGCGTCGGCGTGCAGCTTGCCCCAGCTCCGCGCCTCGTCCAGGCTCGACCCCGAAGCGCCGCCGAAGTGCGGGGAGTCGGTGATGATCTGCAGCGCGTAGCGATGCCCGCCCGCCCCGGGCCGACAGAAGTCGGCCTGGACGCTGGCCTGATTGATGAAGTTCTTCGGCGTCCCGCCGCCCAGCACGATGGAGGCCGTGCGCGGCCGCCGGATCACCAGGTTCGTCGACTCGATGACGTCGCCGATCACGTCGATTCGTCCGCATTCGGATCGCGCGTGCCGGGCCTGCGCCAGCCCCATCCCGATCGACGAATCCGCGATCGCCGGGCAGAACAGCGGCACCCTTGCGCGGTAGGCCGCCGTGAGGATGCCGTCGCCGCCCGTCTCGTTCCAGAGGCGCCGTCCGAGCCGGTGCAGGTACTCTCGCGTGGTGTACGGCCGCGGCTCGAGCTCGCTGGTGAAGTCGGCGATCCAGTGGTCGTTGTCGACGAATTCGTCCTCGTCCACGTAGGTGTCGTAGACGCGATCGATGCGCGCCGCCTGCAGGGCGCGGTCGTCCGCGCGGGGCGAGCCGACGAAGTGCCGCCGGCCGCGGGTCTCGTGCAGGTCGTGATACAGGTTGGCCCCCGTGGAGACGACGCAGTCCACGGCGCGGTCGCGGATCAGCCGGGCGATGGCCAGCCGGAGGCCGCCGGCGGTCAGGGCGCCGGCCACGCCGAGAAAGATCACGACGTCCCCGGCGAGCATGCGCTGCCAGATCCGATGAGCGATCGCGAGGTTGCGCCCCTGGAACGAGATTCGCTCCATCCGGCGCAGGAGCTCGTCGGCCGGCGCGCCGGGCGCCGGCTCGAACGGCTCCACCGGCACGTCGAGGAAGCGTGACTTGTCGGGCGGGACGGACGGCTTGGACATGGTGGGGGACCGCCGGCGACCGTTCAGTCCGCCAGCGCCTCCTTCAGCTCGCCGAGGAGCACGAGCGCTTCGAGCGGGGTGAGGCGATCCGGATCGAGGGCCGCGATGCGCTCGACGACGTCGCGATGGGCCGCGGGCGGCGTCTGCTGGAACAGTCCGAGCTGGCCCGCCGGTTCGCCCGGGTCGCCGCTGAACGAGGGGCGCCCGCCGCGGGAAAGCTCGTCACGCTCTAGTCCGACCAGAATGGTGCGGGCTCGATCGACGGTCGCGGGCGGCAATCCGGCCAGTTTCGCGACCTGGATTCCATAGCTGCGATCCGAGCGTCCGGGTTCGACCTTGCGAAGGAAGACGATGTCGTCCCGCCATTCGCGCGCCGCCACGTGGTAGTTGACGACCCCCGGGTGGCGATCCGCCAGGTCCGTGAGCTCGTGGTAGTGGGTGGCGAAGAGCGTCCGCGGGCGGGCCTTCGGATTGGTGGTCAGGTGCTCGGCGACCGCCCAGGCGATGCTCAGTCCGTCGAAGGTCGCGGTGCCCCTCCCGATCTCGTCGAGCAACACCAGACTCCGGGAGGTGGCCTGGTGCATGATTCTCGCCGTCTCCTGCATCTCGACCATGAACGTGGACTGGCCGCGGGCGAGATTGTCGGCGGCCCCGATGCGGGCGAAGATCCGGTCGATGATCGGCAGCGTGGCCTCGCGCGCGGGAACGAACGACCCGGCCTGCGCCAGCAGGACGATGAGCGCGGTCTGCCGCAGGTAGGTCGACTTGCCACCCATGTTGGGCCCGGTGAGCACCACGACCTGGTGATCCGTCTCGTTGAGCCGGACGTCGTTCGGCACGAACGATTCCGCCCGGCTCTCCACGACCGGGTGCCTTGCGTCGGCGACGGCGAGCTCTCCGTCGTCTCGTATCCGCGGCTTGACGTAGTTGCGCCGCGCGGCCGTCTCCGCCAGCGCCGCCAGCACGTCGAGCGTCGCCAGCGCCCGCGCGCAGCGCTGGATCCGATCCGCCTCGGCCAGCACCCGGCGCCGCAGCTCGTCGAAGAGCGCCTGTTCGCGGTCGAGCAGTCGCTCGTCCGCCCCGAGCGCCTTCTCCTCGTAGTCCTTCAGCGCGGGCGTGACGTACCGTTCGCCGTTGGCGATCGTCTGCTTGCGCCGGTAGTCGTCCGGAACGGCGTGCAGATTGGCCGCCGACACCTCGATGTAGTACCCGAAGACGCGGTTGAAGCGGATCTTGAGAGATCCGATGCCGGTCCGTTCCCGTTCCGCGGTCTCCATCGCGGCGATTGCATGGCGGGCGCCGCGGCTGACCGTGCGCAACTCGTCGAGGGTGTCGTCGACGCCGTCGCGGATCGCGCCGCCGTCGCGTGCAAGCGCCGGCGGATCCTCGACCAGGGTCGCCGCGATCCGGTCGTGCACGTCGCGCAACTCGTCGAACCCGCCGAGCAGCGCGCCGATCAGCGGCGCGCGCAACTCCGAGGCGTGGCCGCGGACGGCCGGGACGACGCCGACGGACCGGCCGAGCGCAACCAGATCGCGCGGCCCGGCCGTGCCCAGCGCCACCCGCGCGATCAGCCGCTCGAGGTCCTGGACGCGCGCCAGTTCCGCCCGCAGGCGTCCCCGGACGGCAACCTGAAGCAGGAGATCCTCGACGGCATCGAGGCGGTCGACGATCGCGTCGCGTGCCGCGAGGGGCCGTTGAAGCCAGGCGCGCAGCAGGCGTCCCCCCATCGGAGTGCCGGTGAGGTCGATTTCCGCGAGCAGCGAGCCGCTGCGGACTCCCTCGGCGCCCTCGAGAACCTCCAGGTGGTCGAAGGTGGCCGCGTCGATGACGAGGTGATCGGCCCGCGTGCGGAACGCCAGCGTCCTGAGGTGCTCCAGGTCGGCCCGCTGCGTGTCGCGCAGATGCTGGACCAGGCCTCCCGCGGCCTGGATCGCGGCGGCGTGCCGGCCCGCATCGAGGCCGAAACCGTCCAGCGACGTCGTGCCGAGCTGTTCCAGCAGGGCCCGCAGCGCGCGTTCGGGATCGAAGAGCCGGGATTCGACGCGGGTGACCGGCACGGCGACGTGGTCGATGCCGGGCAGGGACGCCGCGTCGAGGTCGCCGGGCAGGAGTATCTCCCGGGGACGGACGGCGGCCAGCTCGTCCACGGCCGCCCCCGCCGCCGAGGTCCCGCGGTGCTCGGTGACCTGAAACTCTCCGGTGGACAGGTCGGCGGCGGCGAGGCCGAAGCGAGTCTCCGTTCCGTGGCGGCACGGTGCGACCGCCGCCAGGAACGCGGGCTCGCTCGCCTCCAGCGCGCCGGCAGCGGTGAACGTCCCCGGGGATACCACCCGCACGACCTCGCGACGAACGATTCCTCGCGCCTTGCGCGGATCCTCCACCTGCTCGCACACGGCGACCCGAAAGCCCTTTCTGACGAGGCGCGCCAGATACGTGTCGGCCGCGTGCCACGGCACGCCGCACATCGGGATCTCGCGGCCGCCGCGATCCTTGGAACGCGACGTGAGGGTCAGCTCCAGCGCCTCGGCGGCGGTCACCGCGTCCTCGTAGAACAGCTCGTAGAAGTCGCCCATCCGGAAGAAGAGCAGCGCATCGGGATGCTGCCGCTTGGCCTCCAGGTACTGGCGCATCGCCGGGGTCGCCCCCCGCGCCGTAGCGGCCGGAGCCTTGACGTTGGGCGTCATCGTGCCCGATGGTAGCATCGCGTGGTGGGGCCGTCGCGGGGGCAGGCGATGTGGGTGCTGGCGCTCGATACCAGCACGCGGGCCGGCAGCGTGGCGCTGGCGCGGGGCGGCGACGTCGTGGCGGCGGCGAGCGGAGATCCCTCCCGCACGCACGGCGAACGGCTGCCGGGCGACCTGCTGGCCCTCGCCGGAGATGCCGGTGTGGCGCTGTCGCGGATCGATCTGTTCGCGGTCTCCCGCGGTCCCGGCTCGTTCACGGGCCTGCGGGTGGGACTGGCGACGATTCAGGCGCTCGCGCTGGCCCATCGTCGAAGCGTGCTCCCGGTCTCGACCCTGGAGGCCCTGGCGCACACGCCCGGCCGGGGCGAGCTCGTCCTGGCCTGGATGGACGGACACCGGGGCGACGTCTTCGCGGCGTTGTACGAGCGCGCCGCCGCGCGCCGTCTTGCCGGCCCCCGCGCCGGGGACCCGTCGGAGATCCTCGAGTCCTGGGCCGCGGATCTCGGCGCGCGGAAGCTGGACGTCGTCGGTGACGGCGTGACGGCGACGCGGGCGTTGCTCGCCCGGCGTCTGGGGCGGGCGGCCGTGCTGGTGGACGACCCGCCGCCGCTCGCGCCGGCGATCGCCCGCATCGCCTTCCAGCGCCGTGATCTGGGCATCGCCCCGCACGCCGTTCAACCACTCTACGTTCGCCGTCCCGACGCCGTCCTGGCCCGCGAGCGCGGATCCTGAAACACCCTTGAATCACGCTTGTAGCGTGTGGTAGTTTGCGACTGCCGAGCGGCCATCGTGCCCGCCGCAGCCCGACCGGGAACCCCAGCCAGGAGGGAACATGAACCGGGAGCAACACGCGCGCGAGGTGTTGCTGGAGGAAGACGACGAGTACCGCGATCTGGCCGAGCAGCATCGGGCGCTGGAGAGCCGCCTGACGGAACTGCTCGGTCACCCGTACCGGTCCGGCGCCGAACAGCTCGAAGAAACGACGCTCAAGAAGAAGAAGCTCTACATCAAGGACCGCATGGAGCACATCCTGCGGCGCCATCTGACGCCGCGGCTCGAAGACGGCGAGCCCCTCCTCGATCGCTGAGACGGTGGAGTCGAGCCGTGCCGGCGGCGGTGGGCCGCCCGGACACGTCGGCGGCCTGCGGAGGCGGCTCCCCGATACGCCCCGCGTGCATACGCATGAAGATCGACCGGGCCGGGATTCCGTTCATTGCGGGGGCGGTTGCGTTCGCCGCGCTGCTCTCGTGGCTGAACCTCGCCTGGATGCCGGGCGGCATCTTCTGGCTGCTGGCCGCCGCGTTCACTTTCTTCTTTCGCGATCCCGAGCGGCGGGAACCCGCCGATGCGGGACTCCACGCGGTGCTCGCACCCGCCGACGGCCGGATTCTGCATGCCGGCCCGGCCGAGGCGGCTACGGCGCCGGCGGGGAGCTGGCAGCAGGTCAGCATCTTCCTGTCGCCACTCGACGTGCACGTCAACCGAACCCCGATCGGCGGCCGCGTGCTGGAGGTGACCCACAGCCGCGGGCGCTTTCTGCCTGCCTACGATCGCCGCTCGGGAGCCGAGAACGAACGCAGCGAAGTACGTCTCGATCACGCGGGTCAGACGGTGATCTTCAGGCAGGTGGTAGGCGTGCTCGCGCGCCGGGTGGTCTGTCGTCTGACGCCGGGCATGAACGTGGCCCGCGGACAGCGGTTCGGTATCATGAAGTTCGGATCGCGCATGGACGTCTTCCTGCCGGCGTCGGCCGCCCTCGCGGTCGCCGTCGGAGAGACGGTTCGCGGCGGGGAGACCGTGGTCGCGCGCCTGGCGGAGGGCGGAAACTGAGATCATGAGCAGAGTCCTGTCGATGTTTCGCGGTCAGACCCCCCGTCCACGGCGGTTCCGCCGGGGCACGTACCTGCTCCCGAGCCTGTTCACCGTGGCGAACATGTTCTGCGGCTGGGCATGCATCGTCTTCGCAATGCGTGGAGAGTACGTCACGGCCGCGCCCTTCATCGGGTTCGCGATCGTGCTCGACGGGCTCGACGGGCGCGTGGCGCGGGCAACCGGTGCGACCAGCGAGTTCGGGGTCGAATTCGATTCGCTGGCCGACGTCATCTCGTTCGGCGTGGCGCCGGCGACCCTGGTGTTCGCCTGGGGCCTGGAGCCCCTCGGCCGTCTGGGTTGGGCCGTGGCGTTCCTCTGGCTGGCTGCGGCCGCCGTGCGCCTGGCGCGCTTCAACATCCAGGGCAAGGAGGGCGACAAGCGGTACTTCATCGGCCTGCCGAGCCCCGCCGCGGCCGGGGTGCCCGCGTCGACGGTGTTCGCCTTCCCGCTGGGATTCGCGGAGCCCGGCGCGGCGCTGGCGGCGCTGCCCATCGTGCTGGTGCCGGCGGCGCTGATGGTCAGTCGCCTGCGGTTCAGGAGCTTCGGCGCCCTGATTCCCGGCCGCCGCCGTTCCTATCTCACGCCGCTGGCCATTGCGGCCGTCATCGCCGCCATCGCGGCGCAGCCGCAGGCGGTACTGGTCGTGATGGCGTACACGTACCTCGCGTCGGGGATCATCGGCGCGGCGATGAACCGCGGCCAGCGTCGTCGGTCGCGCCTGACCAGGCCGGCCGATTCCGACGTTTCGGCGGTTGAACGCCCGGCGTAGGGGTTTCTCGGACGCCGCGGGCCCGTGCCGGGCTGGTCCGGTCACCGGGGACTGCCGCCGCCGGCGCCCCGAGGGCGCCTCGGCGAAGTCAGGCGAGCGACGGCGGATTCCCTTCCGCCGCGGATGCACCGTCCGCCGGAAGCCGCACGGATACGGCCGCGCCTTCTCCCTTCCGGCTGTCGATGGCGATGGCGCCTCCGCTCAACTCGACGTTGCGCCTCGCGATCGCCATGCCGAGGCCGGTGCCGGAGACCTTCGTCGAGAAGTAGGGCTCGAACACGTGGGCGAGCAGCGCCTCGTCGAGGCCCACGCCCGTATCCCTCACGACCAGCACGATCTCCTCTGCGTCCGCGCTCGCCGAGACGATGAGCCGGCCTTCGCCGGGCATCGCGTGCAGCGCGTTCTCGATGACGTTCGTGATGGCCCGGCCCACGAGGGTCCGGTCGATCATGACCCGCGGCAGGGCAGCCGGCACGTCGACCGTCAACGCGATCCGCTCTCCGAGTCCGGTGCGGTACGGGTCGAGAACCTCTCGGACGACATCGGCGAGAACCGTCGATTCCCGTTTCACCGGGGGCGAGGAGGCGAAGCTGGAAAACTCCGACGCAATCTGCCGCAGCAGCCGAACCTGAGCCAGGATCGATTCGACGCAGTTCCGAAGCACCGGGCCGAGGGGCTCGCCCCGGTCCCGATGGACGCGCAGCAGATGCTCCGCCGAGAGCTGCACGGGGGTCAACGGGTTCTTGATCTCGTGGGCGACCTGCCGCGCCATTTCCGCCCACGCCTCCAGGCGATGCGTTCGTTCGAGGCGCCGGCGCTGGACTGCCAGGTCGCCGGCCATGCGATTGAAGGCCGTCATCAGCCGCTCGATCTCGTCGGCGGACCGGGTTGCGACGCGGGCGTCGAAATCGCCGCGCGCGATGCGTTGGGTGGCGCGGGTCAGACGTTGAACCGGGTCTGCGATGCGCTCCGCGATGTAGAAGCCGCTTCCGGCCCCCAGCAGCACGAGCAGCGTCACCCAGAGCAGGATGCCGCGATCGAGGTCCCGGATCCGGCGCTCGATGTCGCGCTGTCGCGACGCCAGCGGAACCGTCAGGATGGCATCGGCGCCGACGGATCGGATCGGCGCCGCCGCGACCAGATAGCCCTGCGTGCCGAACGCGTCCTCGGTCACGAACGTCGGCGCCTGCGCCAGCGCGATCGCGTTGTACACACCGGCCGGCGTACGGGTCGGCAACAGGCCCGAGGCGAACATGTCGCGCTCACTGGTTGCGACCAGCCGCGGGCCCTCGAAGATGTTGACGTCCTGCTCGATGATCTGGCTGACGAACACCAGGAGATCGTCGGTCACGAGGGTCGCCGCCGGGTCGGCCGCCTGCTGCAGCTCCGCGATGACGCGTTGGGCGACGACGGCGGTTCGGGCGGCGCCGGCCTCCACGTCGGCCCGAAGCTGGGAGGTGGAGTGGTTGCGAATGAGCACGGCCAGGCCGAGCACGGGAACTGCCGCTACCGCAACGAAGGCCAGAAAGAGACGGCGGTAGAAGCTGACGCGCAGCTCGCGGACCAGTTCGCGGCCGAGGCGGTACCGTCCCGCCGTGAACGGGCCGACCAGCGCCAGGACGACGACCCACACGCCGAACGCGGCGCCGACCAGGGCGACGATCTCGGCGAGCCTGATCAAGTGGTCGAAGAGCGTGAGCACCGGGTAGCCGAGTGCATAGATGCCGCCGCGGTCGTTGGAGATGTACACCGCGGAGGTGTGTCCGGCGGCACGCAGAGTCGTCCAGAACGGTTCCCGCGACGCGTAGATCCGCTCGAACAGCGCGTCGTCTATCGTCCATCCCGCGGACCCGAACGTGAAGAGCGGGCTGAGTCCCCAACCGTAGATCGCCAGCTCGACGTCGGCGTCCACGGGGCGCGGGTCCGGCGGACGCGGCGCCGCGCGGAGCACGTCGCGATACGGATTCTGGGAGGGTATGAAAGGCAGCGCCCGATAGTCGAGGGATACGTGGACGACGACTGCCCCGGCGACGGCGTCGGCCGCGGGCATGTCGCCCGGCCAGGGCAGGCAGATCCCTCGTTCCGCATGCAGGACGCGGCGCTCTTCCGTGCCGGAGGGAAAGACCTCGCCGTAGACCTCCCAGTCGCAGCTCGTTCCCAGGAACGACGAAACGGCCGGCGCGTCCGGAAAATCCAGGGCGAAGCGACTCGTCAGCGAGCGGTCCGGGCCGTAGAGCTCGACCGCCGACGTCAGTCGAAGGCGGGCCAGCACGGTCTGTCGCCAGACCGAGAACGCCGCATCCGGTGTGGGGCCACCGGCTGCCGGCCGGAAGACGTCGGGCGCTACCGGCGTGTGCGCGAGCAGCCCGTCGATCTCGCGCTGCGCCTCGGAGAGACTCGCCAGGATCGCTGCCGGATGACCCGCGGTCGCCGGGGCGAGCGCCTCCTCGATGAGGCGCTGCCTGGCCGCGAGGCCCTGATCGGCGACCGCGGGATACGCGAGTCCGGCGGGGACGATCAGTACGCCGAAGATGGCTGCAAGCCGTCCGGACTCCGATGCGTGCCGGAACCAGGGGCGCATGCGCGCGGCGGCCTGCGACGTGCCGACCACCCCGGCGAGCAGGATGACCAACGGCACCGTCGGGACCGCGGGCGCCAGCGCCAGCAGCAGGCCCGGAGCCACCGCGGCGCCGAGCGCGGCGAGCTCGACGCGGTGCAGCTTCCGGTTCCAGCAGGCCTCGACGAGCAGAATCACGGATGCTCCCAGCCAGACGGTCGCCGTGGCCAGGAGGAGCAGGCCCAGCAGCAGGCCGATGCGCGACGAATCCAGCGGGTTGCCGGACCACTGGAGCAGATCCACGACCGATCCGGCCAACGTATCGGCCAGCAGCATCTCGTACCCGCCGAGCAGCGCCGCAACCAGGACGCCGGCGGCGGCATGGGCCGTCGTCACGTCCCTTCGCGTCGCGTGCCAGCGCCGGTGGCGCCATGCCGTGCGGGCCACGTCGGCGAATCGCGCCGCCGTGGTTGCAACGGCCGTGAGCAGCAGCCCGAACAGCAGCAGGTCGGCCGGCGAGCGAAGGAGACCGGGCAGGAAGGGCGACGTGTAGACGGCCCCGGAGAACAACGCGGGTCGGGCCGGCCCCGGGGTCGCCGCGACCCACAGCAGCGCGCAGGCGGCGAGGAGCGCGCTCCAGGCCGCCGCCGCGCCCCACGGGACCGACCCCGCATCGGGATCGCGCGGAACGCGGACGATCTCGGGAAGCGCGCCCAGGACCAGCAGCAGGGCGGCGAGAACGAATCCCAGGTCGCGCACCGACCTCTGCCACGCGGCCCGCGCCCGGTCCAGATCGTCGTTCGCCACCGACGCTTCGAGCAGCGGCTCGCCACCCGGGTCGGTGAGGGTGAACCGGTGGCGGCCCGGTTCGACGACCGGCGAGTCGGCGACGGCCCGCAGGCTGAGCGGGGCCACCGGCGACGCCAGCGGCGACGGGCGGTCTCCGGCCGCCAGCCCGGCGCCGGCCGACAGGACGCTCTCCGCCGAAACGAATCCGACCCTCGCTCGCCGGACGGAGCCGGCGCCGGTTGCCGCGATGGGCTCCACGTAGACGAGGCGCAAGCCGAGCGGACCCGATACGACGTGGAAGCCCGATTCGGACAGCACGTGGTCGCGGGACAATTCCGCCGGCCGACCCGTCCAGGCGCGGGGCGTCGCCGTTGCGTCGTAGACGGTCACCGCGAGATCGTCCGCTGCCGCGGGAACCGAATCGCGCGTCAGCTCGAACAGCCGGACCAGCTCTGCGCGGTCACCCGTCAGTCCGGCCGGCAGACCGGGGTCCGTCGCCAGAGACACGGCGGTCCGCTGGAGCGTTCGCGTCAGGTCGTCGAATTGCCGGCGCACGTGCTCCTCGACCCGCTCGAAGCCGGCGTCGCGGGTCGCTCCGAACCGCAGCGGCTCGAGCAGCGCGCCCCCGCCGGCCGCGAGGGCCGCGACGACGGCGGCGGCTGGAGCGACTCCCGGCCAGGGTGTCGGGCGCATCGCGGCTATCGCGACGGACCGGCCGCTCCGGGGGCCTCCAGCAGCGGAACGCGGCCGGCGCCGCCGGACGGTGACGGGGCGCCCGCCGCCGGCGACGGCCGGCCCGGCCTGTGCAATGGAAACCAGTCGACGAGATCGGCGAGCGACACGGCGAACGGCCGGGGAAGAAACGGCGCGGGAGGCAGTTCCAGGGAGAGTTGCGTCGGCCCGACCCCTGCCGTCAGGCCGATGACGTCGCCCGTCCTGGTGACCAGCACGATGTGTGGCGCCGGCGGTCGAGCGTCCGGGATGACGTGCGGCATCGCCGCGAGTTCGCCGGTCGCCCGGTAGCTCCCCCGCGGCCGGCCGGTCTCGGCGTCGAAGAGCTCCACGGTCGGCGAGATCCCGGCCGCGACGACGATCGAATCGATCCGGATCGGCCCGTCCGCGGGCCGCCCCGCAAGCGGCCGGCGCCAGCGTCGTGCGCCGTTGCGTCGATCCAGTGCGCGCAACACGTTGTCTCGTGCATTGAAGTAGACGTGGTCGACGTCGGCCGCAGGCGTTCCGATGACGTCGCCTCCCGTCCTCCAGCCCCAGTGGATGGCGCCGTCCTCGGAAGCGAGGCGATAGAGGTGGTTGTCCGTCGAGCCGACGTACAGCGCGTCCAGCGGCAGAACGCCCTGCGGGCGACCGCTGAGCTCGCGTTCCCAGATCACGGAGCCCGTTCCCAGCGCCAACACGACGATGCGGCCGTCGGCCAGCGGAACGAAGAGACGATTGCCGGCGATGGCGGGACGCACCGTGGGGGTGCTGTTCACGTCGCGGCGCCACAGCTCCGCGCCGTCGAAGCCGCGCAGGACCACGATCCGACCCGCCGCGGTCGCCACCACCAGCCAGCCGGTGTTCCAGAGCGGGGGAACGACAATCGCGGCTTCGAACTCGGTGCTCCAGAGCAGGGAGCCGGTGGCGGCTCGCCGGGCGTCGAGGCGACCTCCGCTGGCGGCGACGATCACGTCGTCGCCGGCCGCGGGCGGCTGGTCCAGCCGCTGCTCCACGGTCCACAGTCGCCGCCCGGCGAGCAGATCCACCGCGACGAGGTCGTCGTTCCGCAGCGCCAGGAAGGCGCGCTCGCCGTCGAACGCGGGATCGTGGCGCGGGCTGCTGCCGAGGGAGACCGTCCAGGCCGGATCGACCGGCAGCAGGAAGGAAGGTTCGAAGCGTTCCGCCGGTTGTGCGCGCGCCGGCGCAGGAGGCCCAATCGCCAGCAGCATCGCGACGAGCGCCGCCGTCGATGTGGTGCGCCGGACGGTCACCCCGCTATAATAGCGGCAGTCGAAGCGGCCGAGCCGGATTCCCTCCTGCGGCTGCATCATGTGCTCGTGACCCATCAGGCCATTCTGGTTCTCGATTTCGGCTCCCAGTACACCCAGCTCATCGCCCGCCGCCTCCGCGAGTTGTCGGTGTACTCGGAGATCGTGCCGTTCACGACCTCCGCGGACGACATCCGCACCAGGCGCGCGGCCGGCGTGATTCTGTCGGGTGGCCCGGCCAGTCTCTCCAGCGCGGAAGCGCCGCGCTGCGACCCGGGCATCTTCGCCTGCGGCATGCCGGTGCTGGGCATCTGCTACGGCATGCAGGCGATGACCGCGGCCCTGGGGGGCACGGTCGGCCACGCGCCGGAACGCGAGTACGGACATGCAACGGTCACGCTGCGGGAGCAGGGCGGCCTGTTCGAAGGGGTGCCGGACGAGATTCGGGTTTGGGCGAGTCACGGCGACGTCGTCGAATCGGCTCCGCCCGGCCTCTCCGTCATCGCGACCAGCGCGAATGCGCCGGTCGCGGGCATGGCCGATCCGGCTCGCCGCCTGTACGCGCTGCTGTTCCATCCGGAGGTTGCGCACACCGAACACGGGGCGCGCATCCTCGCGAATTTTGCGACCCGGGTGTGCGGATGCACCGGCGACTGGACGATGGCCTCCTTCGTCGACGAAGCGACCGAGCGCATTCGCGAGCAGGTCGGTCCTGCCGGCCGCGTGGTCTGCGGGTTGAGCGGCGGCGTGGATTCGACGGTGGCGGCGCTGCTCGTGCATCGGGCGATCGGCGACCGCCTCACCTGCATCTTCGTCGACAACGGCCTGCTGCGGATGAACGAGGCCGCACAGGTCCGGCAGCGCTTCTCGACGCGCCTGCGCCTGCCGCTGGTCTGCGAGGACGCGTCGGAGCAGTTCCTCGCCGCGCTGGCCGGCGTCACCGACCCCGAACGGAAGCGAAAGATCATCGGCGGCACGTTCATCGACGTCTTCGAAGCCGTCGCAACCCGCCTCGGGGGGTTCGATCATCTCGCGCAGGGCACGCTGTATCCCGACGTCATCGAGAGCGTGTCGGTGGTGGGCCCGTCGGCGGCCATCAAGAGCCATCACAACGTCGGCGGCCTGCCGGAACGTCTCCGGTTCTCGCTGGTGGAGCCGTTGCGCGAGCTGTTCAAGGACGAGGTCCGGCGGCTCGGCCGGGAGCTCGGTCTCGATGACGAGTTCGTATGGCGCCAGCCGTTCCCGGGACCCGGCCTCGCCGTCCGCATACTCGGAGAGGTGACGCCGGCGCGTCTCGACCTGCTCCGGCGCGCGGATGCGGTGGTGGCGGAGGAGATCCGGCGCGCGGGCCTGTACCGGAAGCTCTGGCAGTCGTTCGCCGTACTGCTTCCGGTGCGCTCGGTCGGCGTGATGGGTGACGAGCGGACGTACGAGCACACCGTTGCGATTCGCGCCGTCGAGAGCCGCGACGGCATGACCGCGGACTGGGCGCGGCTGCCCCACGAACTGCTGGCCACCATGTCGTCTCGCATCGTGAACGAAGTGCGCGGCATCAACCGGGTGGTCTACGACGTCAGCTCGAAGCCGCCGTCCACCATCGAGTGGGAGTAGGGTCCGCCGATCATGGCCGACTTCGTCCACCTGCACCTGCACACGGAGTACTCGCTGCTCGACGGCGCCTGCCGGATCGGCGAGATGCTCGACGAGGTGGTCAAGCTCGAGATGCCCGCCGTGGCGGTGACGGAACACGGAAATCTCTTCTCCGCCATCAAGTTCCACGACGAGGCGCGCAGCCGCGGTGTCAAGCCGATCATCGGCTGCGAGGTCTACGTCGCCAACGGCGACCGGCGCAACCACAGCGGCACCCCCGGCGAGACGGCCAACCACCTCGTGCTGCTCGCATCCGACCTCGCCGGCTACCACAATCTGATCAAGCTCGTCTCGGCCGGCTACACGGAGGGCTTCTACTACAAGCCGCGCATCGACAAGGAGCTGCTGGCCGCGCATGCCGCCGGCATCGTCGGACTGAGCAGTTGCCTCAAGGGAGAGGTGGCCACCAACCTCTGCCGCGACCGGGCGAGGGAAGCCCGCGAGGCCGCGGCGTCGTTCCGGGACATCCTGGGCCCCGACCGCTTCTTCCTGGAGATGCAGTACCAGGGCATCGACGACCAGTTGGTGGTCAACCGCGGCCTGCCGCCGATCGCTGCCGACCTCGGGTTGCCGCTGGTCTGCACGAACGACGTGCACTACCTCCGGCAGGGGGACGATCGCCCGCACGACGTGCTGCTGTGCATCGGGACCGGCAAGAACGTCGCCGACGAGAAGCGGCTGCGCTACCACGGCGATCAGTTCTATCTGAAGAGCCCGGACGAGATGGCGGCGGTCTTCGGCGACTATCCGGAGGCGTTGCGCAACACGGTGGCGATTGCCGAGCGCTGCGACGTCGATCTGTCCGGCACCGTGCATCGTCTTCCGAACTTCGACGTGCCCGCGCCGTTCGAGTCCCCGGACGACTACTTCGCCAGCGTGGCGCGGGAGGGCTTCACGGACCGGTTGCCGCGTCTCGAGGACCTGCGCCGGCGCGGCGTGCTGCGGTACGACATCGAGGCGTACGAGCGGCGCCTGTCGTACGAGATCGAGATGATCCGGAAGATGGGGTACGCGGGGTACTTCCTCATCGTCTGGGACTTCATCCGCTACGCGCGGGAGCAGGGCATTCCGGTCGGTCCCGGACGAGGGTCGGCCGCGGGCAGCCTCGTCGCCTACTGCCTGCGCATCACGGACGTCGACCCGCTGGAATTCGACCTGATCTTCGAGCGGTTCCTGAATCCCGAGCGCGTTTCCCTTCCCGACATCGACATCGATTTCTGCGAGCGAAGACGCGGCGAGGTCATCGAATACGTGACCCGCAAGTACGGGCGCGAGAACGTGGCGCAGATCATCACGTTCGGGACGATGAAGGCGCGGGCGGTGGTGCGCGACGTCGGGCGCACGCTGGGGATGTCCTACGCGGAAGTCGACCGGGTGGCGAAACAGATTCCCCCGACGCTGAAGATGACCCTCGACAAGGCCCTCGAGGAGAACCCGGCTCTCGGGGAGATGCAGCGCACCGATCCGCAGGTGAAGGAGCTGCTCGACGTTGCGCAGCGGCTCGAAGGGGTGACGCGGCACGCCTCGGTGCACGCCGCGGGGGTGGTGATTGCGCCGGCCGCGATCACCGAATTCGCACCGCTCTACAAGAAGGACGACATCGTCACCACGCAGTGGGCCATGAACGAGGTCGAGCGGGTCGGCCTTCTCAAGATGGACTTTCTCGGTCTCAGCACGCTGACGCTGCTGCACGACGCGGTGGATCACATCCGGCGCTCGACCGGCGAGAGGATTCGGCTGGAGGCGATTCCCCTCGACGACGAGAAGGCCTACCGCCTGTTCGGGAGCGGACAGACCCTGGGCATCTTCCAGTTCGAGAGCTCCGGCATGCGCGAGACGCTGCGCAAGGCCAAGCCCCGGCGGTTCGAGGACCTCATCGCCCTGAACGCGCTCTACCGGCCGGGACCCCTGGGCGCCGGCGTCATCGACACCTTCATCGACCGCAAGGACGGCAAGGAGGAGATCGCCTACGACACGCCGAAGCTCGAGCCGATCCTGCACGGCACCTACGGCGTGATCGCCTACCAGGAGCAGGTCATGCGCATCGCCAGCGACCTGGCCGGCTTCACGATGGGCGAGGCCGACGTGCTGCGCAAGGCGATGGGCAAGAAGATCGCGGCGGTCATGGAGGCGCAGCGCGAGAAGTTCCTGACCGGGGCCGTGGAACGGGGCCTGGACGAGCCCGTCGCGAAGCGGATCTGGGACCTGATGGAGTACTTCGCCGGCTACGGCTTCAACAAGAGCCATTCGGCGGCGTACGCCCTGCTTGCCTACCAGACCGCCTTTCTGAAGGCAAACTATCCGGCGTGCTTCATGGCGGCGCTGCTGACGATAGAGCGGCAGGACACCGGCAAGGTCGGCAAGTACCTGGGCGAGTGCAGGGATCTCGGCGTGACGGTCCTGCCCCCGGACATCAACGAGAGCGAGTGGGCGTTCACCGTGACCCCCGCGGGCGTCCGGTTCGGGCTCGGGGCGGTCAAGAACGTCGGCGACAAGGCCATAGAGTCCATCCTCGCGGTGCGCCGCGAGTCCGGCCGGCTCACGTCGCTGAACCGGTTGTGCGAGGAGGCCGACCTGCAGGCGGTCAACAAGCGCGTTCTGGAGAGCCTCGTCAAGGCGGGCGCGTTCGACAGCGTGTACGGGGACGCCGGCGCGGCCGACAACGGCGCCGGGCGGCGGCTCCGGTCCGCGCAACTGCTGGCCATGGTGGACGGCGCCATCGACCACGGCACGCGGCGGCAGCGCAGCCGCAGCAGCGGTCAGCACGAGCTGTTCGGGGAATCCGAGGCCGTCGATTCGGCGGGGGCCGCCCCACGGATGCCGGACGTCCCGGCGTGGACGGAGGTCGAGCAGCTCAAGTTCGAGAAGGAGGCTCTCGGTCTGTATCTGAGCGGTCACCCCATGGATCGGTTCCGCAAGGAGCTCGACGGCGCCGGCGTACGATCCATCGACACGCTGACGGAGTCGGCGACGTCGGTGACGGTGGGCGGCATCATCAGCGATCGGCGGAACCTGAAGACCAGGAAGGGTGATCCGATGGCCGTCGTCACCCTCGAGGATCGCGGAGGCCGTCTGGAGGCGGTGGTCTTTCCGGAGGCGTTCCGCAAGTACGGCCGGGTGCTGAATGCGGATGCGGATACGTCGGTCGTGGTGGTCAGCGGCAAGCTGGAGGTGGACGACGAGACCGCGCGACTGGTGGTGGGCGAAGCCCGATCGGTCGATGCGGTGCTGAGCGCGGCCGGCCGGCCGCTGGTCATCCGTCTCGCTTCGCCGCCGGCCGACCGCGCAACGCTCGAAGCCCTGCAGGAGGTCGTCGGAAGACACCCGGGCGACGGCCGCGTCGCTCTGGAGGTCGAGCTGCGCAACCAGATTCCGCCGCTCAGGGTGCGCCTGCGGCTGAACCGGGTCCGCGTGCGGCCGTCGGACCGACTGATCGAGGACGTCGAGAAGGTGTGCGGAAGGGGCGTCGTTTCGTGGGACTAGTCGCCGCCGGCAGGGAGGCGGCACTGCGCGGAGCGGTCTGGAACCACCTGACCTGCGCCGGCTCGTCGATCGAGCGGCTCCACCGGGAGCTGTCGCTGCATCCTGTCGTGGCCCGGCTGCTCGTCCAGCGCGGTTTCGCCGAGCCGGCGGCGGCCCGGAAGTTCCTGCATCCGAGCCTCGACGACCTGCACGACCCGTCGCGCCTCACCGACCTCGACCGCGCCGCCGAGCGGCTCCTGGGCGCCGTCGCGCGCCGGGAGCGGATCGCCGTCCACGGCGACTACGACGCCGACGGGGTCAGCTCCACCGTCATGCTGCGCCGCGCCCTGGAGTTGCTGGAGGGTGACGTGGTCCACTTCATCCCCGACCGGCTGCAGGACGGGTACGGGCTGCGGGCGGAGACCGTCGAGCGCCTGCACGCGCAGGGCATCCGGGTCATCGTATCCGTCGATTGCGGCATCCGGAGCGCAGGCGCCGCGGCGCGGGCGCGGGAGCTGGGCGCCGATCTGATCGTCACGGACCATCACGAGCCGGACACGACGCTGCCGCCGGCCTTCGCGGTGATCAATCCGCGCCGGCCCGATTGCACCTATCCGGACAAGGACCTGGCCGGCGTCGGCGTGGCGTTCAAGCTCGTGCAGGCGCTCTGCCAGCGGACCGGCCGCACCGCCTGGCTGCAGGGATTCGTCAAGCTGGCGGCCATCGGCACCCTGGCCGACGCCGTGCCGTTGAGGGGAGAGAATCGGGTGCTTGCCAAGGTCGGTCTCGACCGCCTGTCGGCGGGGCCCCACACGGCAGGCCTGCAGGCGCTGCTGGAGACCAGCGGATTGAACGGACGGCGGCTCGCCAGCGACGACGTGGCGTTCCAGGTGGTGCCGCGGATCAACGCGGCCGGCCGCATGCGCTCCGCGGATCTGGCGACGAAGCTGCTGCTGGCCACGCGCGCCGCGGATGCGGTGCAGGCAAGGACGCTGGCCGAAGCGCTGAACGCCGAGAACGTCCGGCGGCGCGAGGAGGAGGCCGGGATCGTCGCCGACGCCCGCAGGGTCATCGAGCGCGACCCCGACATCGGCGCCCAGAACCTGCTGGTCGTGTGGGCCGAGGGCTGGCACCGCGGCGTGATTGGAATCGTGGCCTCGAAGCTGGTGGAGACGTTCGCACGCCCGGCGATCGTGCTGTCCGTCGACGGGGAAGAGGCCCACGGGTCGGGACGGAGCATTCCCGGATTCGATCTGCTGTCGGCACTGGAACAGAACGCGGATCTGTTCCTCCGCTTCGGAGGACACCGGCAGGCTGCCGGCATGGTGGTCGACTCGAAACGCCTGAAGGAGCTGCGCCGCCGACTGGCCGCCTACGCCAACGAGAAGATCGAGCCGCAGGATCTCGTGCCGCGGCTGAGCGTGGATGCGCCGCTGCCGCTGACGGCGGTCCGCGGCGAGCTGCTCCGCGACCTGGCCGCCCTGGAACCGTTCGGCAGGGGCAACCTGCGCCCCGTGTTCCAGGCCGCGCCGGTCGAGGTCACCCACGGGCCGCACACGATGGGCAAGCGCCATCTCCGCATGACGCTTCGGCAGGGACCCGCGGTCTTTCCCGCCGTCGCCTGGCGCGCCGCCGAGCGCCGGAGCATCCTGGAGCAGCACCGTACCCTGAACGTCGCGTTTTCTCTCGGGGAGGACAGCTACAAGGGAAACCGCTTCCTCCAGTTGATCGTTGCCGATGCCGTCGAGCATCGCTAGCGCCGCCAAACCCGTCGCAAGGCTCCGTGTTTGGCCCCAGCCCCCACCGCCCCAGCCTGCGCCGCGGAACTCACTTCGTTGCGTTCTGCGGCGCAAGCTCCTAGAGTGGATCGAGACGATGGCCGTCTGGCAACGCCCGGTCCGGATAGGGCTCGCATCCTTCGCGCTGACGTTCGCCGTCACGCTGCTGTACAACATGTCCGACCGGCGCCCGTCGCGGTCCGCTTCCGCGGTGGCCGCGGCGGACCCGACCGCGGTGCTGGAGAGCCGTGGCGCGCACATCACCCTGGGGGACGGGTCGGTGATCGTCGCGGACCGGCAGTTCGCGTACGACGACGGATCGGCTCGCCTGCTGGGAGTGGAGGTCATCGTGCCCGCCGGCGAGGAGCGGACCGACTTCCGGATTCGCAGCGGCGAGGCGGCCGGGGTCGAGCGAACGGAGGAGTGGCGGCTCGCCGACGCGGTGACGATCGAGACGGGAGACGGCCTTCTCGGAACCACCTCCGAGGCGTCGTATGCCGGCGCCACTGGCATCGTCACGATGCCTGAACCGGCCCGCTTCGAGCAGGGCGGGATGCAACTCGAGGGCGACGCGGCGCGCTACGACAGGCCTCGCGGCGTGTTGCACCTCGAGCAGCGCGCGGTGGTCGAGTTGCGGCCGAACGCGGACGGAGACGACGCGCGCACGCGGATCACGGCGACCACGGCCGAGGTCGACCGGGCCGCCGGCGTCATGCACTTCGCGGCGGGCGCCACCATCGATGCCGGCGGGCGTCGGATGCAGGCCGACCGGGTCGTCCTCCGCTTCGAGCCGGAAGCATCCCGAATCGATGCGATCGAGCTGGCCGGAAGCGCTCGCGTGCTCGGAGGGGAAGCCGCGGGGAGCGACGTGCGGGAGATGTCCGCGCGAACGATTGCCGTGACCTACCGCGAAGGCGAGCTGCAGAGTGCGACCCTGGCCGGCGATGCCCGGCTCCGAGGAGCGGACACCGCCCCGGGTCGGCCTCGCGATCTGTCGGCGCCGACGATCGAGGTGGCCTACCGCGGCGGCGGGCTCGAGCGGGTGACGATGACCGAGGGCGGGCAGGTCGAGCTATTCGGCGACCGGCCCGGGGCGGCGGGGCTGACGATTGACGCCGGTTTCGTCGAGATGACGCTGCGGGCGGAGAGTGCGGACATCGACGCACTCCGCGCGCGGGAGGGCGTGACGCTCGCGTTCCCGGCCGAGGGAGGCAGTCGGCGTCGGATCCGGTCGCAGGCGCTCGATCTCGGAGGCGGCTCGGAAGAAACAGCGGCGGGTCAGGGTGAGTCCTCGGGGGGGCTGGCGGCCGTATTCGACGGGAACGTCGAAATGCGCGAGTCCGGGGTCGACCGGGCGGCCTCCGCGCAGGACGATCGGGTCATGCGGGCCGATCGTCTCGAGGCCGTGCTCGGGGGAGGGCTGGCCCGGTTGGCGGAGGCGCGCTTTGTCGGAAGCGTCACCCTGGCCGCCGGAAGCATTCGTGCGCGGGCGGATCAGGCGACCTATGCACCCGCCGAGGCCCTGTTCACCCTGGTCATGAACCCGGCCGGACTCGCGCCGCGAATGGACGATGAACGCGGGTTCGTGCAGGCGCGAAGGATATCCATCGACCTCGATGGTCCGAACGTCGAAGCGACAGCCGATGTCAAGGGTGTGCTCAGCGAGACCGAGGCCTCGGACGCGGCGTCCGCCGTGCGTCCCGCGCTGTTCGCGGCGGGAGACCCGGTTCACTTCGTGGCGGGGCTGTTCTCGTACGACGCCGCGGAGTCGCTGGCCACCTATGGCGGCGGGGCGAGGTTGTGGCAGGGAGCCACGGAGTTCCGCGGCGGGAGGGTCGTCGTCGACGAGACGACGGGGAACATCACCGCGGAGCAGGCGGTGCAGACGCGGACGACGATGCTGCAGCACGACGAGGAGCTGAGCGAGGCGGTCGAGACCGTGACCGTCGGACGCGGAGCGACGCTGTTCTACGACAACCAGGAGCGAAGGGTCACCTACGCCGGCAGGGCGACGCTGACCAGCCCGGGCTCCACGTTCGGGGGCGGGACGATCGAGCTGTTCCTGCACGAGGACGCCCGCACGCTCGATCGGATTCGGATCGCCGACAACGTCACGCTCGAGCTCGATACGCGCAGCGTGACGGCCGCGACGCTGACGTACGACGACCGCGAGGGACGCTATGACCTGACTGGAAGGCCGGTGAGCGTGATCGAGAGGGCGGCGGGGGAGTGCCGCGAGACGACCGGACAGGTCGTCTCCTTCTACTCGACCGGCGACTCGATCACGGCCGACGGACAGTCCGCCGAGCGCACCGCATCCACCAGCGGGAGGTGCGCAGCGGGGACGACTCGGGACGCGCCGTCCGCAGCATGGCCCTCCTCAAGACGCTCGCGCTGACGAAGTCGTACGGCAAGCGCACCGTGGTGCGCGGGGTCAGCCTCGCCGTCCGCCCGGGCGAGGTCGTCGGCCTGCTGGGACCGAACGGCGCCGGCAAGACCACGACGTTCTACATGGTCGTGGGACTCACCGCACCGGATTCGGGCCGCGTAGTGCTCGACGGGGAGGACGTCACCGCCGACCCGATGTACGTCAGGGCGAAAAAGGGAATCGGGTACCTTCCGCAGGAGCCCTCGGTGTTCCGCGGCCTCACCGTGGAGCAGAACATACTCGCCATCCTGGAAACGCTGAAGCTCAAGGCGGCGGCGCGCCGGCAGCGCGCCGCCGAGCTGCTGGCCGAGCTGAATCTGACTCCCCTCGCCGCGGCGCGGGCGCACTCGCTGTCGGGGGGCGAGCGCCGGCGCGTGGAAATCACCCGGGCGCTGGTGATGTCGCCCTCGTTCATGCTTCTCGACGAGCCCTTCGCCGGGATCGATCCGATTGCCGTGACCGACATTCAGGAGATCATCTTTCACCTCAAGGAACGCGGAATCGGCGTGCTGATGACGGATCACAACGTGCGGGAGACCCTGCGGATCACCGACCGCGCGTACATCATCCATGATGGCGACGTGTTCAGAAGCGGGACGCCGCGCGAGCTCGCCGAGGACGAAGACGTCAAGCGCATCTACCTGGGCGCGGGTTTTCGTTTGGACTAAGCTTGATTGAAAGACCCCACTTCGCAGGCATCGATGGCCATTCATCAGAAACTCCAGACCCGGCTGTCCCAGAAGCTCGTACTCACACCTTCGCTGCAACAGGCCATCAAGCTGCTGCCGATGTCGACGGTCGAGCTCGCCGACCACCTGAACCAGGAACTCGTCGAGAATCCGGTACTCGAGGAGATCCCGGACGAGGGCACGCCCCCCGAGCCCCCCGAGCAGGAAGGGAAGACCGGTACGGATCAGCCGGTCACGCCCGATGCGGAGCCGGCCGACCGCGGGGACGGTTGGGACGACGCCGACTACGAGTACTTCTTCGGCGACTACCTGGAAGACGGATATCGGCCCCGCACCCCGACCGAGTTCAAGGAGCGCCCGCCGATCGAGAACACGCTGTCGACCGGCACGTCGCTGTCGGACCATCTGCTGCGACAGCTCGGTGAGCAGACGGACGAGGATCGCCTGCGGGAGATCGGTTCGGCCATCATCGGGAACCTGAACGAGGACGGGTACCTGGACGTGCCGCTCGACGAGATCGCCTCGATGGGGCCATGGCCGGCCGGCGAGGTCCGGCGCGCCCTGGATTTCGTCCAGACGCTCGATCCAATCGGAGTCGCCGCACGCGACTTGCAGGAGTGCCTTCTGCTGCAGATCCGGCACCGCGGTCTCGACGGCACGCCGTGCGAGACCATCGTGCGGGAGCACCTGCACTTGCTGGAGCCCCACCAGAGACCGGAACTCGCGCGCAGGCTGGACCTGAGCATCGCGACCCTGAAGGAGCACGTCGAGCTGGTTCAACGGCTCGACCCCAAGCCGGGCAGCCGACTCAATCCGGTCGAGTCGCGCTACGTGATTCCCGACGTTTCCGTCATCAAGGTGGAGGACGATTACGTCGCCGTCCTCAACGACGAGCGCGTACCGCAGCTTCGCATCAGCCCGGTCTACCGTCGCATGATCAGCAAGGCCAGCCAGAGCTCCGAGGAGACTCGGGCCTACGTGAAGAAGAAGCTGGAATCCGCGAAGTGGCTCATCAAGTCGGTCGATCAGCGACAGAGGACGATCCACAAGGTCGCGACGAGCATCATCGGCTTTCAACGGGGCTTTCTCGACCACGGAATCGAGCACCTGAAGCCGCTGGTGCTGCGCGACGTCGCGAACGACATCGGGATGCACGAATCGACGGTGAGCCGCGTGGTGACGAACAAGTACATGCACACGCCGCAGGGCGTGTTCGAGATGAAGTACTTCTTCCACAGCGGCATCAGCAGCGCGTACGGCGAGCACGTGTCGACGGTCAAGGTCAAGGAACGCATCCGGAAGATAGTCGCCCAGGAAGATCCCAGGAGACCGTTGAGCGACTCGCGGATCGTGCGCCTGCTGCAGGACGAGGGCCTGGTGCTGGCGCGGCGGACGATCGCCAAGTATCGCGAGGAGCTGAAGATTCCGACGTCGAGCCGGCGCCGGATGCACTACTGAGGAGACCGGGGAAGTTCAGTGGCGACCGAGGTCGGCGCGGTGCGGGTGGAGAAGCCGTGGGGGTACGAGCTGATCTGGGCGAAGACGGCTCGCTACGTCGGCAAGGTGATCCACGTCCGCGCCGGGCATGCCCTGAGCCTGCAGTACCACAACCGCAAGGAGGAGACGCTGTTGCTCTGGCGCGGGCGGCTGCAGTTCGAGTTGCGTGAGAACGATCGGATGAAGTGCTGGGAGATGGCCCCCGGGGACCGGGTTCACGTGAACCCCGGCGCCGTGCACCGGATGACCGCCATCGAGGACTGCGACGTGTTCGAGGTGTCGACTCCCGAACTCGACGACGTCGTCAGGCTCGAGGACCGTTACGGCCGCGAAGGGACCACCGACGCGTAGCGCCCCGAAACGCCTCGCCTGGCTCGGCGTTTCGGCCCATCCCCCCGCTCCATGACCCTGCGCCGCAGCCTTCGCTTCGCTGCGTTCTGCGGCGCAAGCTCCTGGCCGCCCGGGCGCAAGGACCTGACAGCCCGAGGCGAACGCCCGACGAAAGTCCCCGCTGCATTCGAACGGCGATGCATCCCGCCCGACTGCGCTGGCGGCGATGCATCGCGCCTGACTGCGTTGTTCGTCGGTTGTACTTGCGGCCGCATATCAGAACGGGATGTCGTCCTCGGTCAAGTCCGCGCCGCCGCCGTTGCCGGGGTCCGTTCCCGGGGCTTGCGAGGACGGTTGCGCCTCGTACGAACCCTGCCGCCCGGCACCCGCGTCGTCGGGACGACGACCGCCGCCTTCGCCCCGGCTGTCGAGGAATTCGATGCGGTCGGCGCGGATATCGGTCGAGTACCGCTTGTTGCCGTCCCGATCTTCCCATTGCCGCGTCCGCAGGCTACCTTCCACGTAGATCCGCAGCCCCTTGGTCAGGTACTGCTGGAGGGCTTCCGCCCGCTTGCCCCAGAGATCCACGCGGTGCCACTCGGTGTGTTCCTGACGCTGCCCGGTGTTCTTGTCGGTCCACGTCTCGCTTGTGGCGATGCTGAAGTTCGCCACCGCCGCGCCGCCGGGGGTATAGCGCAACTCCGCGTCGCGACCGAGATTGCCGACGAGAATGACCTTGTTCACGCTGCCCATGATGCCGTCACCCGTGCCTTTCCGAAAGTTGGTTCACTGGCTCAATCTGTCAAGCAATTGCTGTGCCAGTGCGGCCATCCGACTGTCCGGAAAGTCCGTCACGACGAGCTCGAACGACTCCCGCGCGCGCTCGGGCTCCCCGAGCCGATCGAGCGCAAGCCCGCGCTTGTACGCCGCCTCGGGCACCTTGTCGCCGTTGGGGTAGTTCCGGACGACCTGGTCGTACGCCTCGACCGCGTCCTGGAAGTCTCCCTGGAGGAAGTAGGTCTCGCCGATGTAGAACGCCGCGTCGTCAGTCATCTCCGAGCGCGGATACGTGGAGATGTACGCGTCGAAACCCGTCACCGCCAGGGTCCACTGGCCGGCGGCATAGTCGGCCCACGCCGTGTCGTACAGTCGTTGCGGCGAGCTGCCGACGGCCGTGGGAGCAGCCGGCGCGAAGGCATCGGGCGGCGATGCCGCGGCATTCGGCGCGCCTCCCTCGGGACCGGACTGCAGCTCGGTCGTCTGCACCGGCAACGGCGGAGGAATCGATACCCGCAGCGCTTCGATCTCCTGCGACAGCGCGGCTATTCTGACGTTGGTCTCGTCGAGCTTCTCGCGCAGCACGCGGCTGACCGAGCCGACGTTGTCGATCACCAGGCGCTGATCGGCGAATGCCCTCCGCATCGCGACGCCCAGCGCTTCCTGATTCGCCGCGAGTCCGTCGATCGCTTCCACGAGGCCGTTGAACATCAGATGCAGGCGCATCGTGTGCTCGTGCAACATCCGGATGTCCGCCATGAGTTGCTCGTGCTCCCGATCCGCGGCAACGACGGTCGTCGTGGCCACGAACACCAGCAGCAGCCCAACCGCGCAGCGTGTCATGAGCGTACCTCCCGTTGTTTGGCTTGCCCTGCAGGCAGATGCCCCGGTGCGGGTTGCGAGAAAGCCCCGCGCAGGCGTGCGCGAGGCCTTCCGATACTGTACTCCGCAGGGGCCGCGAACGCCAGACCGAAAACCGCACCCGCGATGCGTCGATGGTCGTGTCGACGCACCGCCATCCTACTGGCCCGTGACGACGAAGTGCGCGCGGCGATTGGCCTCCCACGCGGCCTCGGTTTCTCCGGGGACGAACGGGAATTCCTCGCCGTAGCTGACCGTCTGCAGTCGGTCGGGCGCGACTCCCAGCCTGACCAGGTGGTCCCGAACGGCGTACGCGCGGCGCTCGCCGAGAGCCAGGTTGTACTCGGGCGTGCCCCGGGAGTCGCAGTGCCCCTCGATCGCGACGACCCAGGTCGGATTCCGCGACAGCACGTCGGCGTTGGCCTCTATCGCGGCTATCGCGACGGCGTTCAGATCGCTGCTGTCGTAGCCGAAGAACACCGGATCGAGCGGCGCTTCCCGATTGATCTCCTCCAGCGGCCGCGACACGAAGTCCTCCTCCGGCAACGGGGGAGGAGGCGGAAGGGGGGGAGGCGGCGACTGACGCACGGGCGGCGGCGCCGGGGTCACCGGCGCCGCCTGCCCGGCGCCCGGCGGCGGGGCCGGGAGCTCCGGCTCCACCGGCGTCGGATTGCGTGCGCAGGACGATCCGAGAATCCCCACGACGGCGACGCCAGCCAGGAGGCGCTCCCGCAGCAGTCGTTGGTATGCGTTCATCTGGTTGCTTCCTCGCCAGGCGAGCGTCCGGCGCGGGCCGGCGCGTCGCCTGCTCAGGCCGACAGGCGGATCATCGTGACCAGCTCGGCATTTCGTTGTTGCCCATGTACGTGATCTGCCGGAGCCCGCGTCCGTCTCTCCCGATCACGTAGATCTGCTTGTTGCCGCTGCCCCGGGTGGACGAGAAGGCCAGGTGGCGGCCGTTCGCCGAATAGCTCGGACTCTCGTTCGTGCCCTGTCCGAACGTGAGTTGCCGCACTTCGTTCGTGGCGAGGTCGACGACCTTGATGTCGTGACCCGGACCGGTGCGAGACGTGTAGGCGATCTCGTTGTACGGGCTCGGCGACCAGGTGGGCCTGTCGCAGTACGATTCGAACGTGATGCGGCGCAGACCGGCGCCGTCGACGCCCACGACGTAGATCTGCGGCGATCCCGTACGGTCCGACGTGAACGCAATCTGGTGCCCGAGCGGCGACCAGGTCGGACTCGTATCGATGGCGGGGTGGTTGGTCAGGCGCCGGACGTTCGTGCCGTCGACGTTCGCCACGTACAGCTCGGGATTCCCGTCGCGATTCGAATTGAACGCGATCTGACGGCCGTCCGGCGAAAACGCGGGCAGCCAGTTGTGCACGCGCTCGGTGCCGCCTGCCGGCGTCTCCAGCCGTCCTTCGTAGATGTGGGAGACCACGACGTCCTGCTGGCCGGAGCGGTACGACGTGTAGGCGATCGCGCGCGCGTCGGGAGTCCAGGTGGGCGTGACGTTGAGCGATCTGCTGACGGTGACCCGCCGGACGTTGGCGCCGTCGTAGTCGGCCACGTAGATCTCCTTCGTCTGCCGGTTCGGCACCAGCCCCAGGACGGACTCGCTGTCGCGGTCGGAAACGAAGGCGAGGTGACTGCGCGCGACCCCCTCGAGACCGCGCTGCTGCCGGTGGATCTCGTCCGACAGCGCGTGCGCGTACCGCCGGACGTTGCGGTACGAGCCCGTGTACTCGCGGCCCAGCGTCGAGTCCAGCGCCCGGACGTTGAAGAGCCGCGCGCGCACGACGAGTTGCCCGTCGTCCTGCCGGCTCACCGAGCAGCTCACGACGCCGTCGGCACCGAGTTCCTGCCAGGCGTCCAGCGGGAGGTCGGTCAGGCTCCGCGCGCGCGGGATCGTGCGGTAGGTGTCCCGCGCCAGCATGCGGAACTCCCGCTCGAACTCGAGATCGTCGAAGAGCACCTGGGCAATCGTCGCGGCGGCGTCCAGGGTCTCCCGATCGTTCGTGAGGGCGAGGCAGTCGGGCACGGCCAGGCGAGGCTGCGCGCCGATGCGGTCTCCGATGATGAGGTCCACCCCGGGCCGTTGGCGCGACGGCGGGTCGGGCGGCGGCGACTGCTGGGCGATAAGCAGCGATCCGGCGGCGGCGAACGCCGCCACGAGCGGCAGACAACGAAGAGCTGGTCTGGTCATGGTTGATACTCGAACGTGAGGCGCACCGGCAAGTCCTCGTCGGGATGGCCTGCGGGGAGCGGCGGCAACGCGCGCGTCAGCATGACGGCGCGCTGGGCGCTCAGGTCGAGGGCGGTATAGCCGCTGGATCGGTCGACGCCCACGTCGTCGATTACGCCGCTGCGGTCGATGGTGAAGCGCACCACGACCGATCCGGTGACGCGCTGATTGTTGTCCCAGCGCCTGCGGATCAGCTCGATCATCGTGGAAAGATAGAGGGGGCAGCAGAAATCGCCCACGTCGATCTCCGTCCCGGTTCCCCCGAGTCCGCCGCCCGACAGCCCGACGCCCGTTCCCTCGACGCCGGTGTCGGCCATGGTCGAGCCCTCGCGGGCTTCGGGCCCGCGCGTCGGCGTCCGCCCCCGCGCTTCCTCCGGGGCCGTCTCGACCTCGACTTCCGGCTCCGCCCGTCGCGCCGGCGCCGCCTCCGGCAGCGGCAGGATCATCCGGGGCGGCGCGGCGGTAGGCGGTTGGATCCATTGCGGGCGGCGGATCTCCGGCAGGGGCACCACCTGCTGGATCGGACGGCCTCCGAGGGGGGTGCGCCCTCCTTCACCCGGTCCCTGGGGGCCGCCGAGCCGGATGGTCATGACGTCGGGCGCCGGATCGCCTGTTCGATCGGCCAACCAGCCGGCCGGCGCGACCAGAACGGCCGTGATGAGAACGGCGTGGGCCGCCAGCGACACGACCGCCGTCCGACGCAACTCGTCGTGGTCGCGCGATCGCGCCGCAAGGATCTCGGAGGCTGCTTCCTGCACCGGATACCGCTACCGCTGACGTGGCGCGTCGAGCACCAGCCCGACGTCCTGGACTCCGCCCTCCTTGAGCTGGTCGATCACCGAGACCAGCTCTCCGTAGGTGATCTCGCTGTCTCCCCGCAGAAAGACTCCCTTGTCGTCACGGCCCTCCAGTGCCGCCAGCAGGCGCTCCGGCAGCACGTCGATGTCGAGGGTCTCGTCGCCGAGCTGCACGAGTCCTTCCGATCGGTAGGCGAGCGGAACGGTGACGAACAGCCGCTCGGACATCAGAGGCTCCGCGCGCCGTGCCTCGGGAAGCTGCACGTCGAGTCCCCGCTGCATCATGGGCGCGGTCACCATGAAGATGACGAGCATGACGAGCATGACGTCAACGAGCGGCACGACGTTGATCTCCGAAAGGGAAGTGGCGGTCCTCCGGCCGCGCCGTCGACCGCCCCCGCCGCCGCTCTCGATGGACTGGATCTTCGGCATCGTGAAACCGGCCTCACCCGGCGAAGTACCGCTCGGCGATGTTGAGGAACTCGAGCGAGAAATCGTCGATCGTGGTTGCCGTGATCTTCACGCGGTGCATGAGGTGGTTGTAGAAGTACACCGCGGGAATCGCGGCGAACAGGCCCGCCGCGGTGGCAATCAGCGCCTCGGCGATGCCCGGCGCCACGACCGCCAGATTCGTCGAGCCGGTCGCGCCGATGTCCTGAAACGCGATGATGATGCCGACGACGGTTCCGAACAGGCCGATGAACGGGGTGATGCTTGCGGTCGTAGCGAGAACCGCCACGTGGCGCTCCAGCTTGTTGACCTCGACGTTCGAGGCCCGCAGCAGGGAACGGTCGAGCGCCTCGAAGCTCCGGAGCGACGGCCGCGGCGCGCCCCCCGGAAGCGGATCGTTCCGCGGGTTCCCGGTGTCACGCAGTTGCGAGTTCAGCTCCACGTAACCGGCCTGGAACACCCCCGCGAGCGGGCTCGCGGCAAGCGATTTGCATACCGACTGCACCTCGGAGAACTTGCGGCTCTTGCGGAAGATCGCGACGAACGTCGACGTCTGCGCGTCGACCTGCCGGAACTGCCAGAGCTTGAAGAGGATGATGGCCCAGGAGACGACGGAGAACGCAAGCAGCGTAGCCAGCACGAGATGGCCGACCAGAGACTGACGCGCAATGAGCCCGAACAGATCGCCGAAACCCTCCGCAGGCTCGCTCGCCACGGGCGCCTGAAGGAAGGCAAAGGCATAGTATCCAAGGATACGCACCTCGGTTCCCCCGTCAGTTTCTGACAATGGCGCGCCGCTGGGAAGGCGCTAGTTGCAGAAGGCTACCACGCGTCCGGATCGCGTGTCAAACGTATGCTAACATGGCGTTTCCTTCCCCCGACCGCCCGGGCCCGGATCCGATCCGGCGGGCGTCCGGACCGCGGAAAGACGAACGGCCGCTGGTCATGATCCGTTTCCTCAGCATCCGCGATCTCGCCATCGTCGATGCGCTGGACATCGAGTTCGACCTCGGCTTCAACGTGCTGACGGGCGAGACCGGCGCAGGCAAGTCGATCATCATCGGCGCGCTCGGACTGCTCGTGGGCGAGCGCGGCACCGGCGATCTGGTTCGTACCGGAGCGGCCCGCGCCGTCGTGCAGGCGACGTTCGAGGACAGCGAGGGCGCCGAGACCATCGTCCGGCGCGAGATCCCGGCGCGGGGCCGGGGGCGCATCTTCATCGACGACGCACTCTCCACCGCGGCGGCGCTCAGGGGGCTGGGGCGGCGGTGCGTCGACATCCACGGCCAGCACGAACACCAGGCCCTGCTCGACCCGCGGTCGCACATCGGGCTGCTCGACGCCTTCGGCGGATTCGAGTCCGACGCGGCGGAAGTGGCGACCGGCTACGCACGCTGGCGGGACGCGCAGGCGCAACTCGAGGCGGCGCGCGTCGGCGCGGACGAGCGGGCCGCGCGGGTCGAGTTCCTGGAGTTTCAACTGGGAGAAATCGATCGCGTCGACCCGCGGCGGGGCGAGGACGAGGTCCTGCGCGACGAGCGCCGCCGGCTCGCCAACGCCGACCGTCTGGCGACCCTTGCGGCCGGCGCCTACGCCACGCTGTACGAGCGGGACGACTCGGTGATTTCCACCCTGGGCGGCGTATGGCGCCAGCTCGACGAGCTGGCCGCGCTCGATTCCGCCTTGACGGAGCAGGCGGCCGTCCGCGAGGCGGTCGCTCCGCTGCTGGAGGACCTCGCGCATGGACTTCGGTCGTACGCCGCCGGGGTCGACGTCTCGCCCGACCGGCTCGCCGAGGTCGAGGCGCGACTCGCGGACGTCGAAAGGCTCGTGCGCAAGTACGGGGGGACCCTGGACGCCGTGCTGGAATCGCGCCGGACGATTGCCGCCGAGCTCGAGAGCCTGACCGGCGGCGACGCCCGGCGGATGACTCTGGAGGACGAAGCGGTCGCGGCGCGGGCGGCGTACCTCGCCGCCGCCCGCACCCTGTCGGCGAAGCGGGTGGACAAGGCCCGGCAGCTCGTGCCGGCGCTCGAAGCCGAGCTGCGACACCTGGCCATGCCCGACGGACGCATCGACGTCGGCGTCGACACCGGCCTCGCGGAGGCGCGCTGGAGTCCGCGCGGCACGGACCGGGTGGAGCTCTTCCTTTCCGCCAATCCCGGCGAGGACGCGCGACCGCTGGCCCGGGTCGCCTCGGGCGGCGAGCTGTCGCGGGTCATGCTCGCGCTGCGGACGCTGGTGACGACCGACGCGGCCGGCAAGACGCTCGTGTTCGACGAAATCGACGCGGGCATCGGCGGCCGGGCCGCGGACCGGGTGGGGGAACGATTGCGTGCCCTCGGCAGGCGTTACCAGGTGCTCTGCGTGACGCACGCGCCGCAGTTGGCCGCGTACGCCACGGCGCACTTCGGTGTCTCGAAGCGGGTCGACGACGGGCGGACGAGGACCGCGGTCGAACGGCTGACCCGGGTCGAACGGGTGGCGGAGCTGGCGCGTCTGATGACCGGGTCCGACAGCTCCGCGGCGCTCGCGAGCGCCGCGGAGCTGCTCGCGTCCCGGCAACCGGCAACGGAGACCGCAATGGCCGTGCCGGCCCGCCCGAAAGGAGTAACCTCGAATACGCGAGGGTAGAGCATGGCGAGGACGTATGCCGTCGAGACGTTCGGGTGCCAGATGAACGTGCACGACAGCGAGCGGCTCGGTGGCCTCCTGCAGCAGGCCGGCTACGCGCCGGCGGGGTCGGCGGAGGACGCGGATCTGCTCGTCGTGAACACCTGCAGCGTGCGCGAGCGCGCCGCCGAGAAGCTGTTCGCGCGTCTCGACAGGTTCCGCCGCCGCGCCCCGGAAGAGCGCCCGCTCGTCGCCGTGACGGGTTGCGTGGCCCAGCAGGAAGGCGCCCGGATCGTCGATCGGGCCCCGATCGTGGACGTCGTGATTGGAACGCAGGCGCTGGCGATGCTGCCGCAGGCCATCGAAGAGGCCGAGCGCACGGGCCGCCCCCAGGTCGACACCAATCCGTACGACAACGTCTCGTTTCCCCTCGGCGTCGCCCTCCGCGGGGATCCGGTCAAGGCCTTCGTGACGGCAATCGAGGGCTGCAACGACTTCTGCGCCTTCTGCGTCGTGCCGTATACCCGTGGCCGCGAACGGATGCGGCCGCTCTCCGAGATCCTCGCCGAGGTCTCGGCGGCGGCCGACGAGGGCCATCGCGAGGTGCACCTCCTCGGCCAGATCGTGAATCACTACCGGGCGCCGGATGCGGATTGCGACTTCGCCGGCCTGCTCGAGCGGGTCCAGAACGTCGAGGGCATCGATCGGATCCGGTTCGCCAGCCCGCACCCGCGCCACGTGACCAGGCGGATGATCGAGGCGATCCGCGATCTGCCCAAGGTGTGCAAGCATCTGCACCTGCCGGTGCAGTCCGGCTCGACCCGCGTGCTGGCCCGGATGCGCCGGCGGCACACGCGCGAAAGGTATCTCGAGCTGATCGACGAGATCCGCGCGCAGGTATCGGGGGTCAGCCTGTCGACCGATATGATCGTCGGGTTTCCGGGGGAAACGGCAGCCGACTTCGAGCAGACGTTGGGCCTGACCGAGGCGGTCCGCTACCACGGCATGTTCTCCTTCAAGTACTCGGAACGGCCGAACACCCTGGCCCGCGCGCGCATGCCGGACGATGTGCCGGAGCCGGAGAAGGCCCGGCGCCTGACGGTCCTGCAGGCGCTGCAGCAGCGGATTCAGCAGGAGTTGCACGACGCGATGATCGAACGCACGGTCACGGTGCTGGCCGACGCACGGAGTCGGCGGCGCGCCGGCGAATACGCCGGACGTACCAGCGGCAACACCGTGGTGAACTTTCCGGGGGATTCGACCTGCATCGGCCGACTGCTCGACGTCCGGGTCGAGCGCGCCGGTCCGAACAGCCTCTGGGGCACGTTGTCTCCGGCAGACGAGCCACCGCCCGCCGGCGGCGGGAGGGTGGATTGATGCAGATCGAGATGACGATCAAGGGATTGATGGTGGACCCGATCACGAACATGCCGATCGTCATCCTCCGCGACGAGGCGGGCGAGCACGTTCTCCCGATCTGGGTCGGCATTTTCGAGGCCAACGCGATCGCGCTGCAGATAGAGAACGTGAGCACGCCGCGGCCCATGACGCACGATCTGCTGCGGAACGTCATCAACGACCTCAACGGAGCGGTGGAGAAGATCGTCGTCTGCGACCTCAAGGAAAACACCTTCTACGCCCTCATCTACGTCCGCACGGGGGAGGGGGTCGTCGCGGTGGACGCCCGCCCGAGCGACGCCATTGCCCTGGCCCTGCGCGTGAGCGCGCCCATCTACGTCGAGGACACCGTCGTCCGGAATGCGAAGAACCTCGACTTCGCGCCGGACAAGGCCGATTCCGAGCGTCTCGCCAAGTGGCTGGAGAACCTCGATCCCGAGGACCTCGGCAAGTACAAGATGTAGAAGCGGCGCTTCAGCAACGCGTTCGTCGGCCGGCCGACATCTCCTGCAACTGACTGATTGCACGGCGGCTTGTCCGCTGTCCGGGCGCCGCAGAAGGCACTTTGTTGCCTTCTGCGGCGCAAGCTCCTAGAATCCCGGCATCCTGGCTGCTGCATGACCCCGGCACGTTGCGCGTCGCCTCGTCAACGTCTCTCCTCGCCGACGGCACGCCGATGATCGTTGCGATCGCCAACCAGAAGGGCGGCGTGGGCAAGACCACCACGGCCATCAACCTCGCATCGGCGCTCGCCCTCCGCGGGAAATCGACGCTTCTCATCGATCTCGATCCCCAGGGGAACAGCACCATCTCGTTCGTGCCGCGCGGCGAGCCCGTCCGGTCCGTGTACGAGGCGATGGTCGACGACGGCTGCGCACTGGCGGACGTCATCCGGCCGTCGGCGCAGGACAACCTGTGGGTCGCGCCCGCCCGCATCACCCTGGCGAAGCTCGAGGCCCGGCTGGTGGGGGAACTGGACGCCCATTTCCGTCTCAAGGAGCGTCTCGACGGCCTCGGAGCGCGCTTCCCGGTCATCGTCATCGACTGCCCGCCGGCGCTCGGCCTGCTGACGGTCAACGCGCTCGTCGCCGCAACCCACCTGCTCATTCCCATCCAGTCGTCCTATTTCGCCCTCGAAGGCACCGACGACCTGCTGGAGACCGTTCAGCGCGTGCAGTCGCGGGCCAACCCCGGGCTCGACATTCTCGGGGTGCTGATCACGATGCACGACCGCCGGACGTCGTTGGGACGCGACATCCAGAACCGGATCCGCGAGGCGTTCGGCTCCAAGGTCTTCCGCACGGTGATCTCCAGGAACGTCCGTCTCGAGGAGGGGCCGGCGTACCGCGAGTCCATCTTCAGCTTCGCCCCGAATTCGACCGGGGCCGCGGACTACTACAGCCTGTGCGAGGAGGTCATGGACCGTGTCTAGGAGAGGCCTGCCCGAGACCATGCGCATGCGGCACGAGGCGCACTACGTGGAAACACTCTCCGCCTCGTCCGGTCGGCCGATCGGGCGCATGGTACCGATCGAGCGCCTGGATCCGAACCCGGAACAGCCGCGCCAATTGATGGGCGACCTGACCGAGCTCAAGGCGTCCATCGCCGAGAAGGGAATCATCGAGCCGTTGATCGTGCGGCCGCGCGGTGAACGGTACGGCATCATCGCCGGCGAGCGCCGCTATCAGGCGGCCGTCCAGTTGGGACTGACCGAGCTGCCGGTGGTCGTCCGGCCCGCCGACGAGTCCGAGACCATCGAGCTGGCGCTCATCGAGAACCTGCAGCGCAAGGACCTGACCCCCTTCGAGGAAGCCGAGGCGCTGCAGGCGCTCGTGGACCGCTTCGAGTACACCCACGAACAGCTCGCCAGGCGCCTCGGCAGGTCCCGAACCGCGATCACCGAATCCCTGAGCCTGAATGCGATGCCGGAGGAGGTCCAGCACCTGTGCCGCCTCGCGGACATCACCTCGAAGTCCGTGCTGCTCGAGGTCGTCCGCCAGCGACGTCCCGACGCGATGGTCGCCTTCGTCGAACAGATCACGCGCGATGGCAGTGCGACGCGCCGGCGGGCGCGCGAGGCGGCCGCGAGCCGGCGAGGCGGCAAGGGCCGCACGAAGCCGTTCGTCTACAAGTACGCGCCCCCGAACCGGACGTTCAGTCTGCGGCTGGCGTTCCGCAAGACCAACGTTCCGCGGGACCAGTTGATCGCGGCGCTCGAAGGGATCATCGACGATCTGCGGCGGTCGGACGACCGGTCCGACGAACGGCCAAGTTAACATAACATCCCTTATCGGACGCTCCGGATCCCGGTGCCGGCCAAGTGCATTCCCTCTGCAAGGGACCGCCCGGAACCGCCCGGAACGGACCCACCCGGTGGCGCCGGCGGCCCGCGGACCGATAGGATCGGATCGAGGACGCGCTCGGACGCCACGGCCGCGGGTTCCAGGATCGGAACGAGGGCGCTCTCGGCCGTCACGGCCGTCACGGCCGCGGGTTCGCGGACTTTTCAGGACATCGTCGAATGCCCGGCATCATCAGCCGCTACATCGTGCGGGAGGTGGTTCCCCCTTTCTGCCTGACGCTGCTGGTCTTCACCTTCCTGATGCTCCTGCCGCCGATCATGAACCAGGGGGAGGAGCTGATCCGCATCGGGGTGGACGGGCGGCGGGTCGCCGAGCTGCTGCTGCTGCTCGTGCCGCAGTCGCTCTCCGTCACGATCCCGATGGCCCTGCTGGTCGGCGTCCTGATGGGGCTCGGCCGCCTGTCCGGCGACCGCGAGACGGTCGTCATGCAGGCCTGCGGCATCAGCCTGATGCGCATCCTGAGGCCGCTGCTGGGTCTGGCGGCGGTTGCGGCGGCGGTTCACTGCCACCTCATGCTGTCGGTGGCGCCGGACGCCAACCAGCGTTTCCGGGAGCTGCTGCTGCGCGTCCAGGCGAACCGCGCCGAGGGCGAGGTGAAGCCCCGCGTCTTCCACGAGGGCGACTTCCCCGGCATCGTGCTGTACGTCGAGCAGGTCTCGACGACGGGCGAAGGCTGGTCGGACGTCTTTCTCGCGAACGTGGAGCGACCCGAACAGCCCGACGTCTACCTCGCCGAGCGTGGCCGCGTCGTCGTCGATCGGGAGCGGGAGAGCGTCGCCATCGTGCTCGAGAACGGCGAGCGCCACCGGGTGGATCCGGCCGACGCCCGGGAGTACGAAGTGCACGCGTTCGCCGAGCTGCGGATCCAGCTCGACTCCGAGACCCTGTTCCCGGCGGGAGGACTGGCTCGCGGCCTGCGCGAGATGACGATCGAAGAGCTCGACGCGGAGGCCGCCGCGCTGCGCGCGGCGGGGATCTCGCCGCACCAGCCGATCATGGAGGCGCACAAGCGGTTCGCCTTTCCCGTCGCCGGCTTCGTGTTCGTGCTGCTCGGCGTGGCGTTCGGCGTGAGCAGCCGAACCGATGGCCGGGCGGCGAGCTTCGCCCTCGGCATCGGCGTCATCTTCGCCTACTACGCGCTCCTGTACCAGGCCGAGGCGCTCGCCAAGGTAGAGTGGGTGTCGGCCCACGCGGCGATGTGGCTGCCGAACGTCGTCCTCGGTCTCGCCGGTCTCGCCCTGCTGCTGCACCGCGTCCGTTCGGTCGAGCGCGACTGGTCGCTGCCGTGGCCCCGCCGCCGGCCGCCGGCGAAGGCCGAGGTGAACGATGCTGCAACAGGCGATGCCGGCAATCGCGCCCCGGTCGTCACCGTCTCCCCCGCCGCGCTGTCGGGCGTCTGCATCCTCGACTGGTACGTGGCCAGGTTGTACCTGCACTGGGTCGGACTCGCCTTCCTGGGCATGATGGGGATCTTCTACATCACGAACTTCATCGAGCTGTCCGAGAAGCTCTTCGAGGACCAGGCCACGGGCACGATGCTGCTGCGGTATTTCTGGTACGCGACGCCGCAGTTCATCTACTACGTCCTGCCGGTCTCCGGGCTCGTCGCCACGCTGGTCACCATCGGCCTGCTGACCCGGACGAGCGAGCTCACCGTGATGAAGGCGTGCGGGATAAGCCTGTACCGCGCGGCCCTGCCCATTCTCTGCCTGAGCCTCGTCTGGAGCGGCGTCCTGTTCGCACTCGGCGAAACCGTCCTCGCGCGGGCGAACCGGACCGCCGAAACGTTGAACCGGGAGATTCGAACGGGCCGCCCGGAGACGGTCGACCTGCTGAACCGTCACTGGCTCTACCACGACGGCGTCATCCATCACTACCGCTTCTTCGACGCGGACCGGAACACCATCGACGGCCTGTCGGTCTACGAGATCGACTCGGCCCCGTGGTCCCTGGCGCGCCGTACGTACGCGGCGTACGTCTCGTACGACGACGGATGGGAAGGCTTCGACGTCTGGTCGCGCGAGTTCGCGACGCAGACGCCGTCATCTTCCTCGTACGACCACGTCGAAGCGCGTGCGTTGCCGGAGGTGGCGCCGGTGGACGTCTTCAAGGCCGACCGGACGGACGCGGGGCTCATGAACTTCCGCGAGCTCGATCGACACATCGTGGATCTGCGTGCGCGGGGCTTCGACGTCGTCGACCTCGTGGTGGAGCTGCACCGCAAGGTGTCGTTCCCGTTCATCACGTTCATCCTCACCCTGATCGCCGTGCCGTTCGCGGTGACCACCGGCGCGCGCGGCGCGCTCTACGGGGTGGGGGTCGGCATCGTGCTGGCGTTCGGCTACTGGTTCGTGTTGAGCGTGTTCGGGGCGCTCGGCAGCGCGGGCGTGCTCATGCCGGCGACCGCCGCCTGGGCGCCGAACCTCCTCTTCGGCGCATCGGCCGGGTACTTCCTGCTCACGGTTCGTACGTAACCAGGAGTAACCAGGTGAAGCAGGGTCCCGGAGGCTTCCGAGGCATCGTGCTGGCGTTGCTAGCGTGCTAGCATGCCTGCATGGGTACCGATGTCGTTGCCACCGTTCTGACCGGTTTGGGCGTTCTGCTTGGCGTGTGGCGCATGCTCGCGACGTACGAAGCGCGCAACGAGCGGGCGCATGCGGCGATGACGGTTCGGATCGACCGGCTGTACGAGCTTCTGCTCGAGCGCCTTCCACCCCGGCCATGATCGAGCGCTTTCGGCTTTCCGGGCTGCGTGCGCGCGCAGCCATGTCGCGGAAGTCTCGCACGCCGTCGGCCCGCTTGGACAACGAATGGGACAATCCCACGGATGGCGTACCGCGGCAGCGCATTCAGCGACTGCGCCGCGGCTCGACACGGATGTCCTCGATGGTGAGAACGCCGCTCGAACCCGGTGCGGTGTTGACGGTGTCCACGGCGATCAGCAGGCTGTCGACGGCGGCAAGCTCCGGTGGGGCCGGAACCTCGGACCAGGCGGGCGCGAATTCGTCGATCGCCGCGCGAACCAGCCGCCGTTCCGGACCCGCGTAGAAGGAACGCCGCCAGCGCGCCGCAATGCCGCCGGCAGGTTCACGTCTGAGCTGCAGGGAGGCTCGCATCGGCTGCGAGGCTTCGACGTGGAACGACAATGCCGCGGCGCCGGCGAGCGCACCCCGACGGAACGTTCGGGCCGCGGCTGCGTACGTGTCGGCGCGGTTCCCCAGGGTGAAGGCGAGCCGGAACCCGTTGTCGTCCTGCGTCAGGGTTGCCGCGGCGTCGGTTCGGCGTTCGACCTGCCAGGAGTCGCCGGGCGGCGGGAGAGACGTCACGCTCCGGTCCCGCGCCGGGGCGGCCTCGGCCGCGGCGCCCACGTAGATGGGATTGCCGACGATCCAGGGCACCGGCGGCCGACCGGGCGCCCCCGGCAGCGCGACCTCCACGCGGTAGGCCCCCGGCTCGTCGTCTCGCGCCACCGGATGCGCAAGCACCGGCCCGGTCCCCTGCGCGACAGTACGGCCGTTGCGAAGCAGCCGCAGCGTCGCTTCTGGAGGCCCCGCCACCGTAGCGGTGAGGGTCAGCCCGTCTTCCGGCAGGGTGCGCTCCCCCATCTGCACCTGCCTGCCGCCGGCCGTCAGCCCCGTGTACGCGAAGCGCACCGGATTCGCCAGCGCGTCGACGGCCGTGTAGACACGACCGGCGCGCAACTGTTCGAGAAGGCGCCCGGCGTCGACGGCGGCGTCGCCCGCCGGCGGCTGGTCGAGCTCCACCCGTAGCGCCAACACGCGAAACGTCGACTCGTACCCCGGGAGTCGCAGACCCGCCCGCCCGCCGTAGCCGTCATCGTCGTCTCCGAGGGGCAGGTTGGCGTGCGCATCGATTGCGCCGAGACCCACCACCTCCCGCTCGGCCGCCAGCGTGTCCCACCGGGACAGGGCGCGCTCGGGCCGCGCCAGCAGCGACGCGATGCTCTGCGGGGCGCGGAACCAGTACCCGCCGGCGGCGCGCAGCAGCGCGAAGAGGCCGTCGTCCCGCCACTGGCTGTCGAGGTTCAGCCATTCGATCCCATCCACCGGCAGAGACCAGTCCGCCCAGGCCAGCGCGGCCCGCGGAGAGGTCGGATGCGCGACCACGCCGAACCCGCCGAGACGACGCACGTCCTCGACCACGCCGCGCGCGTCGCCGCCGAGCGGATAGGGAGCAGCGGGCAGTCCCAGGGCCACGTAGTGGCCACCGTCGGTGCCGATCTCCACCCCCTGGATGACGAGAACGCCGTGGCGGTAGGACGGTGGACGGCTGGCGGTGGCGTCGCCGTGGTCGGTCAGGAGGACGAAGTCGAGGCCGGCCGCGGCGGCGGCGGCCGCAATCTCGTCCACCGTCCCGCTGCCGTCCGACCAGCGGCTGTGGACGTGGAAGGCGCCGCGCACCGTCGTCGCGGGCGCCGCCGCCTCCGTCCGCTGCGAGGAATCGACCTCGATGACCCGCGCGGGGGGCGGCAGGACCCACAGGATGGCGCCGCCCACCGCCAGGGCGCCCGCTATCGAGGTGCCCGTGGAGCGCCCGGCCAGCCAGTGCATGGAGAAGTCCGGCGAACCCTGCCGCCCGCGCATCCGCTGCCGCGCGTTCCCGAGAGCGGCTTGCGCCGGCTCGGCGGGGTTCTCTCCCAGGGCTCCTAGAGCCCCGCGGCGGCGCGCAACGCGGCGGCCTTGTCGGTCCGTTCCCAGGTGAACTCCGGCTCCGTCCGGCCGAAGTGACCGAAAGCCGCCGTCCGGCGGTAGATCGGCCGGCTCAGCGCCAGCGTCTCGATGATGCCCTTCGGCGTCAGCGAAAAGTGCTCGCGTACGAGCGCGCTCAACCGCTCTTCGTCGAGCCTTCCGGTACCGAAGGTGTCGACCAGCACCGAGACCGGGTCGGCGACGCCGATCGCGTAGGCGAGCTGCACCTGCACGCGGTCGGCCAGTCCCGCGGCCACGCAGTTCTTCGCGATGTAGCGGGCCATGTACGACGCGGAGCGATCGACCTTGGTCGGATCCTTGCCGGAGAATGCGCCGCCGCCGTGCGGGGCCATTCCCCCGTAGGTGTCCACGATGATCTTGCGCCCGGTCACGCCGGAGTCTCCATGCGGTCCGCCGGTCACGAAGCGCCCGGTCGGATTGACGTAGATCCGGGTGGCGTCGTCGATCATCGATTCCGGAACCGTGGCGCGGATGACCTCGCGGGTTATGTCGTCGCGCAACTGCGCCGTCGAGACCTGGTCGCTGTGCTGGCTCGACACCACGACGGCGTCGATCCGGCGGGGACGATCGCCGTCGTACTCCACCGTGACCTGCGACTTGCCGTCCGGCCGCAGGTAGGCCAGGCGGCCTTCGCGGCGAACGGTCGACAGCGCCCGCACGAGGTGGTGGGCCAGCATCAGGGGCAGCGGCATCAGCTCGGGCGTCTCGTTGCAGGCGTACCCGAACATCAGGCCCTGGTCCCCCGCGCCGCCGGGATCGACTCCCAGGGCGATGTCGGGCGACTGTCCGTGAAGCGACGAGAGCACGGCGCAGGTGTCCGCGTCGAAACCGAACTTCGCGCGGGTATAGCCGACGTCCCGCACCGCCTGCCGGGCGACGTCGGCGAACGCCACGCCGGCGGTGGTGGTGATCTCCCCCGCCAGCACGATCAGCCCCGTCGTCACCAGGGTCTCGCAGGCGACGCGTCCGGTCGAATCCTCCGTCAGGACGGCGTCGAGGACGGCATCGGAGACCTGGTCGGCAATCTTGTCCGGATGGCCTTCCGTGACCGATTCGGAGGTGAAGAGGTAACGGCCTGTCCGGCGCATGTGCGGTGAGTCTCCCTTCGCTGCGACGAGTGGCGGCGTCGATCCGGCGGGGTGGCCCGGCGGCGCGGCGCGCTTGCGGCGGCTCACGGCTCGCACGCAGGGTCCCGGCGCGTCCACGCCAGCCGCATACACTAACCAACGAACGTCCGCCCGGTCAATCACGGACGCGGATGGCACTCGTCGTAGACGGCCTTGAGCCGGGCCGCGAGGACGTGCGTATAGATCTGGGTGGTGGACAGGTCCGCATGCCCGAGCAGCGTCTGAATGGAGCGCAGATCGGCGCCGCGCTCGAGCAGATGCGTCGCGAACGAGTGTCGCAGGACGTGAGGACTCAGGTCCCGCGGCAGCCCCGCCTGCCGCGCGTAGTGCTTGAGTCGCTTCCAGAAGCCGACCCGGGTCAGCTTGCCGCCGCCGCGCGCATTGACGAAGACCCAGGCGGAAGCTCGCGAGCCGGGGAGCGCGGGCCGGGCCGACGCCAGGTAGCGGCGCACCCATTCGACGGCGGTGCTGCCGATCGGCACCAGGCGCTCCCGGTTCCCCTTCCCCAGGCAGATCAGATGGCCGGCGTCGAGGTGCAGATCGCCCGGCCGCAACGAGACCAGCTCGGAGACCCGCAGCCCGGTCGCATAGAGCAGCTCGATCAGCGCCCGGTCGCGGAGCCCGATCGCGGTCGCGGTGTCCGGCTGCTCCAGGAGGGCATCGACCTCCTCGATGGAGAGGAACTTCGGGAGCGCGGGCCAGGAGCGCGGCGCGCGCAGGTCGCCGGCCGGGTTCGACGCCACATGGCCGTCGATCAGGAGGAACCGGTAGAATCCGCGCACGCAGGCCACGATGCGGGCGACGGATCGCGGTGCGAGGCCGGAGGCCATCAGCTCGCGCACGAACGCCTCGAGGTCGCGCCGGTCGAGCCGGGCGACAGCGGTCCCGCGCGCCTCGGCGAAACGCGCCAGGAGCACCAGATCGCGCGCGTAGCTGCCGACCGTGTTGGCGGCCAGACGCCGTCCGGCCTTCAGGTCGTTCAGGTACGCGTCGGCCAGCTCGTCGCTCACCTCCCCCGTATCGGCCCGCCGCGCGGCGGGCGACAGGCGGCGCCCCGTGCGCCCGGCGTGGAACGGGTCGTCGACAGGCGCCGCCGCGGCGCCGTTCGATGTCCTGCTACTTCAATCTACGCAAGGAGTTACAGCCGCTGCGCGATTGCACGGGCGACGCCCCTGGTTGTATAATGAGCGCTCGCC
>WTFV01000248.1 GCA_011523845.1 Acidobacteriota bacterium
GATTCCAGGCGCTCGCCGAGCAGCGTAGGCGAGGCTCACGAGGAGCTGCGGCGGTCGGACAATCTGGACGGTGGGGTCAGTGGCGGCGCGTCGAGTGAGCGCCGACCGCCGCGGCGGTTTAGTCCACTGGCCGGTATGACCAGTGGCGCGTTATGACAAGTGGCAGTCAGGCAAGCGCCGTTGCCCCTGGCTTGGCGGGCATCGGCGCTACCGCGAGCTTGACATAGTACGCATGGTCTCTGGCGGGTTCCCAGTGTCAGGGGACCAAGGAGGAGACCATGCTTGAAACGCTCTCCGTGCGGCCGCGTATCTGCCACCAGATCCGGTCCGGGCCGTTGGGTCGCTGGGTCGACGACTTCGTCGACGTACTCATGACGCGTGGGTACGCGACGAGCACCGTGCGCCGGTACGTGCGAGCCGCCGCGATCTTCAGTCTCTGGCTGGACCTGCAGCGCGTTGCGGCACCGGACGTTGACGAAACGCTGGTCACCCGGTTCGTGACCGGGCTGTCACGGCGACCATCTTCAACGCGCCCGAGCGGCCGGCTCTCGGATGTGGCATACGGCGTCCGTCTGCTGGCCGCGCATCTGTGGACTCGAGGGGTAGCTGCACGCCTTGCCCCGGTCGCCGCGCCATGCGAGTCCGAGCAATGGCTGCAGCGCTTCGACGATCACCTCGTGCAAGCGCATGGCCTGGTCGTCGGGACCCGGCGGATGTACCGGCGCTACGCCGCAGCCTTTCTTGCCGAGTGCGCGGGGACGCCGACGCCCGACTGGTCGCGCCTCACCGTACCGACGGTCGCGGCGTTCGTGCAGGCCCGGGCCAGCGGGCTTTGTCAGTCGTCCTGCCGCAGCCCGGCCACGGCCACCCGCGCGTTTCTCCGCTTCCTGGCCACCCACGGTGTGGTTCCCGCCAGCATCGAGGGCGCCGTGCCGACCATCCGCGAATGGAAGCACGCCAGACTGCCCCGAGCCCTCGCCGATAACGAGGTGCAGCGAGTGCTGGACGCAATCGACGAGAAGCGCCCCAACGGCCATCGTGACCGCGCCATCCTGCTGGTGCTGAGCCGGCTCGGCCTCCGGGCAGCAGAGGCCGCAGCCCTCACGGGAAGGATGTCGACTGGCACAACGGGGTTGTCCGTGTGGACGGCAAAGGAGGAAGGCAACGACGACTCCCGTTGCCGGCCGACGTGGGCGCGGCCCTCGTAGCCACGTTGCGCTCGCGGCCCCCGGCGAGTCCGCCGGACGTGATCTTCATAACCGCGCGGCCGCCGTATCGGCAGCTCGGCGGTTCGGCCGTGTCGGACATCGCCAAGCGAGCGCTGCGTCGCGCCGGTGTCACCGTCCCGCGGCCCGGCGCCCACACTTTCCGGCACGCCTTCGCGTCCCAGATGGTCCGCCGCGACGTGCCGATGAAGGCCGTCGCGGACCTGCTCGGCCATGCCCGCCTGGAGACCACCACCATCTACGCCAAGCTGGACCGCGAAACCCTGGCGACGATCGCCCTGCCGTGGCCCGGAGGCGCACGATGACCGGCGAGGCTTGGCGCCAGTACGTGCAGACCTACGTCGCGTTGCGCCGCGCCACGGGCTTCAGCATGCAACGGGAAGAACGCCTCCTGCACGACTTCGTCGAGCATCTCGACCGGCGCGGCCACGACGCCCCGGTTGCACAGGTCGCCGTCGAGTGGGCCTCGGCGAGTACCGAAAGCCAGCACGCGGGGCGGTTGAGCGTCGTGCGCGGCTTTCTCACGATGGTCCGCGCCGCCGAGCCCGACATCGACGTGCCCGGCGCCGGGCTGGTTCGCACGTGCAAACGTCCCACCCCGCGCATCCTCGCGCCCGACGAGATCGTTGCTCTGATGGACGCCGCACGCGCTCTCGGACCGCCCAATGCGCTGCGTCCGCACACCGTCGCCACCGTGATCGGGCTGCTGGCGAGCTGTGGCCTCCGCGGCGGCGAGGCGATTCGCCTCGACATCGATCACGTCGACCTCGTCGGTACTCCGCCATGCCTGCAGATTCAGAGCACCAAGTTCCGGAAGTCGCGCCTCGTGCCGCTCCATCCGACGACCGCCGCCGCGCTACGGGCCTACGCCGAGCAACGCCGGGCTCTCGGCTACGACGGCTTGTGCAGCGCCTTCTTCGTCTCCGAACGCGGCGCCAGACTCCACTACCATGGCCTCGCCCGGACCTTCGTGCAGTTGGCCCGCCAGCTCGGCCTGCGCGGACCCGCAGGTACCCCGGGGGTCAGCCTCCACAAGCTGCGCCACAGCTTCGCCGTGGGCAGGCTCG
>WTFV01000040.1 GCA_011523845.1 Acidobacteriota bacterium
CGTCGGGCGGACGCTACTACGTGCGCGTCGGTTCCACGAAGCGCGACCTCACGCCGCCCGAACTGGCCCGGCTGTTCCAGGAACGGGGCCGCGAGTACGTATTCGACGAACAGGCCGTGCTGACGGCAGCCGTCGATGACCTCAACCGCCACCGCCTCGAGGCGTTCTTCGGGCGCTCGCCGACGATTCCCTGGCTCGACCTGCTCCGCAACACGCGGGTGACGTTCCGGGACGAGAACGGCGTCGACCGCCCCACTGTCGCCGGCTTGTTGACCTTCGGCACGGAACCGACCGACTTCCTGCCTTCCGCCTCCATCGAAGCCGCCTGCTATCGCGGCGAGCGGTTGACCTCCGACGACCTCGTCCACGCCGAGCGGCTCGCCGGGCCGGTGCCCGACCAGATCGACGCCGGGATCGCCTTCGTCGCGCAGTTCATGCAGCCGCCGCCGAACGCCCGATCGAGCGATGGCGGCGCCGATGCGCGATGCGACCTCGATGTCGTCGACGAAGCGATCGTCAACGCCGTCGCCCACCGCGACTACGCCATCTCCGGATCGAAGATCCGCCTGTTCCTGTTCGCCGACCGGCTGGAGCTCTACAGCCCCGGCAAGCTGCCCAACACCATCACGCTCGACGAGATGCCCTACCGCACGTTCACGCGCAACCAGCTCCTCGTGAGCTTCCTGTCCAGAATTCGGAGCAAGCGCACCGGGCAGGTGTTCCTCGAATCCCGCGGCGAGGGCGTGCGCAAGATTCTCCAGGACGGCGAGGCCCATTCGGGCCGCCGGCCGACGTACGAGCTGTTCGGCGACGAACTGCGGCTGACGTTGTGGGCGAAGAGCTCGACGCGAACCGCCTGAGGACCGGTCGCGTGTAGGACCATCGTCGGTCCCTGATGTCTCGCGGGTGTAAGCCAGCGCCGTCGGGACGTACGGCCGAAGAGATCCGCTTGCTGGAGCTCGCCGGCCCTCGAACACGCTGCATGATAAAGTCAGGCGCGGCGGGTGAACACGACCCACGCACGTGAGAGTGTCAGGTTCTAAGGAGTGGTAGGAGAAACGACCGGACAAGTACACACGACCGGTGCGAGGAGCTGTCGATGGAGGAAGCGAGAAACCAGAACCGGGATAGTGGCAAGGCCGGGATCGTTAACTGGCTGAACGCGTACGATGAAAAGAGAGACGCTGCTGGCCTTGTGATGCCGAACTTGGACTACGAGTCACAGTTGATAGCGATTCTCCAACTGCTCGGTCATCAACGTCGGGCAGAGAAGGAGATCAATGCTGAGATCGACAGATTGAAGAGTCTCGCCGAGCGCAGCGGCAATGAACACACCATCGATTTGTGGTGTGAACATGTGAATCAGAGTGCCTACCAAGCCGCGGCGCACAGCATGGCCGCTGTAGGCATGATTGCGCCCTTCGTGGAGTCGACGTTTTGCCAAGCCTTCCGAGGGATCGAGCATGCAATGACCAAAGCCGTGCCACCACTGTTTGGGCACGAACGGTGGCAAAGGCCCGCAGAGGACCAGTGGGATTGCCGATATGTCTGGAAGCATGGACGACGGAGTAGGGATCTTGTCCGCGGCGTCACGCAACTTGCGGATGCCATCGGCTTGTTGCCATACCTGCCCGACGGAATGGAACCGACCCTCTCTGCGCTATTCGAGTATCGGAACAAGATGTTCCACTTCGGATTCGAGTGGCCGGTCGAGGAGCGCAGACATTTCGATGATAAGCTACGCAAGCGCCAGTGGCCGACCGATTGGTTTTCAAGATCGACGGTTGGTGAGGACCCGTGGGTCTTCTACATGTCCTCGAAGTTCATCGACCATTGCCTGGCGACGGCCGGCGGGATCATCACAGGCATCGGGCACTTCTGCGATCAGCGGCTCTACTCCATGGAGGACGGCTCGCTGGCAATCAAGCTCGAAGGAGTTCGATCCTGAAGCAACACTCGAGCTTGTCGTCGGTCGGTCGTCCCCGTTGACGAGCTTCAGCCGAGAATGCCGCCGCCTGACGCATTGCGGCTGTCGTCAGCGGCAAGTATTCGGCGACGCCAACAAGTGCCATCGAGCCGTTGGAGTCCCGGCGCGCGGTTGCCCCGCAGCAACTCTCGGCGCGCCTCGTAATAGGCGATTTCCGACAGAACGACGCGGGAACCAGCGGCAACGAGCCCCTGAAGCCACTGAGCGCGGGCCTCGCTCTCCGGCGATCATTTGGGATCTGTTATCAGACCCCTCATGCATCCCCTCATTTTGCATGCGTCAGATCACGCCGAAGACCTCTCGAT
>WTFV01000096.1 GCA_011523845.1 Acidobacteriota bacterium
TGACAGGGATGTGCGTGAGGTGATCGGCATAATCCCGATATCGGCATAGTGCGCATTATGCCGATATCGGCATAAACAGCACCTGCTACGACGCTGTGAGGAGCTGCTCGAGGAGCATCCCCACTGCGGATGGGCCGGCCAGGTGCAGGACACCTTGCAGGCCGCCCTCGCGCTGCGCGACCGGCGCAACGCCGGTGGAATCAGCGACCACGGCCTGGCCACCGCCCGCGGCCGACTGCTCGCCCAGATCAGCCGGCTGATCGACAAGCCGCCGCCGCACGACGACGCCGAGCGCTTCGCCGCGCACCTGGCCACCGAATTCGGCGCCCTCTTCACCTTCCTGTGGGACCCGTCGGTCGACGCCACCAACTGGCGCGCCGAACAAGCCATTCGGCCCGCCGTCGTCATCCGCAAGGTCTGCGGCGGCAACCGCACCCGAAAGGGCGCCGACACCCAGCAGGTCCTCGCCAGCGTCGTACGCACCGCACGACAACGCAACGTCGACCTGCCGGCGCTGTTCGCCACGATGTTGCGCGCCCCCAAGCCCATCGTCCCCGACGTATTCGGACTGCCGCCGCCGTCCGCGCCCAGTGCCGCACCGCAACGAGCGCATTGACGCGCGACCGCTCCCGGCGGCTGGCCGCCGCGCCGCGTGACATGGCGATACGCTGACCCCGAGGCTCGGCCCGATGTCTGGGGTGGTGCTTCCAACGGTAGCTCCGCTCCACAGCCAGCCGACCTTGCCCTTCGTTCCCGGGCAAGCCGAGGTGCCTACCCCGTGCCCCGGCTTCCTGCTGCGGTGGGGTAACAGTTCCAGCCACGGCAGTATCCCGCGCAAGATGCAACGTCCGCCCAAAGGACACTTCGTCGTCGCTCGAGACTTCAACGGTTCCCGCCCACTCCGCCCACTCCATGCCCGTGTTTATTGACGAATCACCCTGTAAACGAAGACCGGGAAGGGAGCTTCTGGATGCCGCCAAGGAGTTGGCCGCGGCGGAGTTTCCGCCGATGACCTTGGCGGAGATTCAGAGGGAGGTGGATGCCGTCCGGGCGGAGAGGCGCCGACGTGCGGCTGGTGCTTGATACCAACGTCGTCGTGTCGGCGCTGATTTGAGACGGACCGCCCGAGCGACTCCTTGACTTGGCCGTGAGCGGCGAGATCGCGCTGTTCTCGAGCGCTGTCCTTCTCGACGAGCTGGCCGGAGTGCTTGAACGCGGAAAGTTCATTGCGGCGTTGGCTTCGCGCGACGTCACGCCGGCGTTCCTGACGCGGCGGTACGGGGCGGTCACGACGCTGGTCGGACCGGTGCCGGTGGATCGGGCCGTGCCGGCGGACGCCGACGACGATCACGTGATAGGGGCGGCGTTGGGCGCGCGAGCGGATGCCATTGCGACCGGCGACAGACACCTGCTGGAGCTGGATCCGTACCGCGGAATCCGGATTCTCGCTCCGGCGGCGGTACTGGAGCTCGTGAACCCGAGGGGAGGCGGAACGGATGCGTGATCGAAGCGCGGACGAATCGCCGATGACGGTCGAGACCGCGACGATCGGACCTGCCCGACGGTTTCGTCGTGGAACGGTTGGCGGCCCTGATGCCGCCGCGGATGGCGGTTCCGGCGGCGGGGGACGCTGCCGGCGAAGCCGGGTGATCCACATAGGCGCGAGTCCGATGTTGGGCACGGCGTTTGCACCTCGGCTACGGGAGGGCCAGCGGAGCTGTACCGAAGGCGGCACTGGAGCGCGAGGTTCAGCGGGGGCGGGTGTCGCTGCCGCCGAGGGCCAGCGGAGCTGTACCGAAGGCGGCACTGGAGCAGATGCACGACGAGACCTACAAGAAGCTGTTCGCATTCCCCCGCATGGTCGAAGACCTGCTGCGCGGCTTCGTGGCCGGTCTGCGGGTGGACGACATCGACTTCTCGACACTCCAGAAGCTGTCGGCCGAGTACGTCAGCGACGAGCTGCTCAGGCGGCACGGCGATGCCGTCTGGCGGGTCCGGCTCCGCGGGCATTGGCTGTACTTGGTGGTGCTGCTCGAGTTCCAGTCGCGAGACGAACCCCGGATGGCCCTGCGCATCCTGACCTACACGGGCCTGCTGTACGAAGAGCTGGTGCGGAACGGGGCGGTGGCGTCGGGCCAACCCCTGCCGCCCGTGCTGCCGGTGGTCCTGTACAACGGCGCGCAGCCATGGCGGGCGGCTCGGGAGATGGGCGAGTTGATCGCAGCCGTGGGGCCGGAACTGGCGCGGTATCAGCCGGCGCAGCGGTACCACGTGGTTGACGAGCGCCACTTGGCGGAAAACGCTCTCCCGAGCGACAATCTGGTGACGTCGCTGGTGGATCTTGAGCGAAGCGGCTCGGCGCCCGACCTGGCCCGGGTCGTGGAGGCGCTGCAGGCGAAGCTGAGGGACCCGCACGACCTCGAGTTGCGGCGGGTCTTCCTCGACTGGGTGCGGCAGTTGGCGGCGCGGCTGGCGCCGACCGGCGGGGAGTTGCCGGCGGTTCGGACGCTGGAGGAGCTGAAGATGACGCTGGTCGAACGCGTGGCGGAGTGGCCGAAACAATGGCTTCAGGAAGGCATCGAGCAGGGCCTTGCACATGAACGCGCACTCTTGCGTCGGCAGGCGGCCTTGCGGTTCGGCGCAGAAGCCGCAGCGGGCGTGTCTCAGGCGGTGGAACGGATCGCCGATCCGGAGGGTCTGGCCGCCGCGGGCGAGTGGATCGTGCGGGCCGACAGTGGCGACGAGTTGGTCGCGCGGCTGACCCAGCTCGCCGAGGAGCGCGCCACGCGCTGAACGGGCCGGTCCGCCTGGCGCCGGCGACGATCTCTCCAGTCGCCGCCAGCGACATCACGATGATCCCTTCCGTCGTCGCTGCCGAGGTCACCGGCGCCCTCGGCGACTTCCTCGCCACCGGCTTCGGTCCATCGAACCCCGCGCTCGCGCACGTCATCGACGACTTCCTCGCCCAGCCGGAAAACCTCGCCAAGGGACCGTACCTCTCCGTCGCGCTGCCGTTCCAAGCAGGCGCCGGAAGGCGGTGAGCCGTTCCCGGACGTTACCCCTCGGGTTCACGCCATACCGCCATCAGCGGACCGCGTTCTCGCGTCTGGCCGCCAACGCCGGGCGGTCGACGGTCGTCGCCACAGGCACCGGCTCCGGCAAGACGGAGTGCTTCCTCTACCCCATCCTGGACCACTGCCGGGAGCGAGCGGGAACGCCGGGGATCAAGGCCATCGTCATCTACCCGATGAACGCGCTGGCCGCGGATCAGGCGCGGCGCATTGAGGAGACCATCGACCGTACGCCTGCCCTGCGCGGGAAGGTGACCGCGGGAGTCTTCGTCGGCCGCGACAACCAGCCGCAACGGTCGGCCCACAAGGCGATGGGCCGGGATCACGTCATCACGGACAGGGGCACGCTGCGCGAACATCCACCGGACATCCTGCTGACGAACTACAAGATGCTGGACTACCTGCTGGTCCGGCCATTCGACTTCCGGCTCTGGCGATACAACCAACCGGACACGCTGCGTTACCTGGTGGTCGACGAACTGCACACGTTCGACGGCGCGCAGGGAACTGACCTTGCGTGCCTTATCCGCCGTCTGCGGGTGCGGCTGGGCGTTGCGAGCGAGAAGCTGATCGCGCTACAACGACGACCGCAAGGCCGGTGCGCGGAAGTCGTGGTACCAGGCATGGGTCGAGAAAGTCCTCACGCCTGTCGATCCGCTCGCCGCGACGCACGACGCAACGGAAGTCCTCCTGGCACTGCTGCGGGCACTCGAGGACGCAGGTTGATGACGCAGCCGGAGAAGCTGCTGTCGGTCTTCGAGAAGGCGCGCGACGCGCTGAAGTCCTGCGTCTGCAACCAGGATCCGCTGAACGACGGTTGCTACCGTTGCGTGTTCGCCTACCGCCGCAGCCGCGAGATGGCCGAGACCTCCAGGGACACGGCCATCGAAATGCTCGACCGCATCCTGGCCCGCAAGGACGAGCTGGAGGAGGTGCCGAGCTTGGGCGGGCTGACCATCAACGCCACATTCGACAGCGAGCTAGAGGCGCGCTTCGTCGAGGCGCTGCGCCGGGTCGAGATCGACGGCGCGCGGGCCGTGGCGGTGCGCGCGGATCTCGTGCGCGGCAAGCCCGGCTACGTGCTGAAGGTCGGCAACCACACCTGTTACATGGAGACGCAGGCCGAGCTGGGTGCCTCCGATGGCGTGGTCGAGCCCAGCCGCCCGGACTTCCTGATCCGGCCCGCCCGGCCGGCGGCCGGCCAACCCCCCGTCGCGGTTTTCACGGACGGCTTCGAGTTCCATCGCGACACAACGGACGGCGACTCGCTCAAGCGCATGGCACTGGTCCGGGCCGGATTCCTCGTTTGGTCGCTCACCTGGCACGATCTGGAGTTCGTCTTCGGCAAGGCGGCGGATGTTCCTGACCTTCTCGCCGGCGCGAAAGCGGGCGACGACATGGCGCGCCTGCAGCGTGAACTGGACCGCCGCTGGGACATCGCCGGGCTCCGACCCCGCCTCGCAGAACCGACGTTGAAGTTGCTGGTGAACTACCTGCGGGCGCCGGAACCGTCCCGTTGGAAGCAGGCCGTGTTCACGGAGCTGTTCGACCTGTTCGACCGGCAACGGATGCTGAGTGCCGCGCTACGCGCCAGCTTCGACCGCGCGACGGCGGAAGCGCTGCCCGACCAAGCGCGTGAGGCGTTGGGCGATCTGCCACCACCGGTTGCAATGGCTGGCATCGGAGCCTGGCACGGAACCGCCTCGGCGTTCTTCGACCTGTTCGCGGCGTTCCCACTAGCTGCCGTCCAGCAGGGAGACCCGGACGCGGCCGCGGTCGTCGTATATCTCCATGATGACAAGGCGAGCCGCGAAAGCAATGGCTACCGCCGCGTCTGGAACGGCGTCCTGCGCCTGTTCACGCTGCTACAGTTCCTGCCCGGTACATGGTGGACGACACGTGTCGGCGTGCAGGGCAGCATCTATCCGGAGTTCGCACCAGCACCCGCCAGTCCGGGCGAGACGGAACCCACGTCAGGTCCGTCGGCCGAAGAATGGAAGGACGTCATCGGATTGGCGGATCGTGAGGTGCACGGTCTGCTCGGCGAGCTGTCCGCGCGCGGAGCGCCCGTGCCGGAAGTTGGGTTCGAACTACTGAACCCCCGCGGTGCCGTGCTGGCCGAGGCCGAGCTCGGCTGGCCGGCGCACGAGGTCGCGATGCTGCTCCCGATTCAGGAGACGCAACGTGACACCTTCGAGCGCGCCGGCTGGCAGGTGTTCATGCCGGGCTCCGGCGATCTCGCCGATGCCGTCGCGAATGCGCTTGCAGGGGATAACCGTGATTGACATCAGTAGCGGTGGAAGACGTAACGCGGCCCGGTGCTTCAGGACACGGCGAGGACATCGAGTCGCTTGAGTCGGCGGTCGTGGATTCCCTGGACGAAGCGATCGAATTCCTCGTCGTCTGCCCACAGATCCGCAGCGGCACCGATCATCTCGTCGAGCGGCTGCGGAACCGCGATCCCCTGTTCGGCGGCGAGATCATCGACCGCGCGCTTCCGCCAGAAGTTCCCGCGCCACGCGGAGGATTCGTTGATCTCGCCATCCACGGTCTCGATCTCGGCAATCTTCGGCGGCGGGTGTTGCGCCTGCTCCATCTCCATCTCCGCAACCCTTCGTGGCACTGATCAGCAGTTCGATCTTATCCTCTCCCGGATTCGAGCAGATCGAGAACGGTGGAGTATCGATGCCTGGAAGACCGAAGATGGCGATGTCCAGCGATTTCCTGGACGCCTTCGCGAAGCTGCCCAAGCCGCAGCAACGCGGTGTGCGGACCCTCATCTCCCGCTTCAACGCCGACTCGACCGCCAGTGGCCTCAACTATGAGCGGATCCACGCGGCCCGCGATCCAGCCATGCGGTCGCTGCGCATCGATCAGGGCTACCGGGCGATCGTGCTCAAGCCCGAACACGGCAACGTACACATGCTGTTGTGGGCTGACAAGCACGACGACGCCTACACGTGGGCGGAGCGGCACGAGTGCCGTATCCACGCCGAGACCGGCGCATTGCAGGTGTACGAGCCCCAAACGGAACCGGCTGCGGCAGCGGCGCCGGCCGAAGCTGCCGGCCCACCGTTGGCCTTCCGCAACCTGCGGGACCGCGAGCTGGCCCGCCTCGGCGTCCCGGCCGCCATGCTGGCCGAGGTGCGCACGGTGCGCGACGATGCCGAGCTGGACGCCATGCAGTCCCGCTTGCCCCTGGAGGCGTACGAGGCACTCTTCCTCTACTTGGCCGGAGAGGGCTACGAGGATCTCGTTCGCGAGCGGGAAGCGCCGCAGACACCGGTCGATACCAGGGACTTCGCGGCGGCGCTGGCGCGGGACGACTCGCGTGGCCGCTTCGTGGTGGTCGACGACGAGCTGGAGCTCGAGGCGATGCTCAACGCACCGCTGGAGCGCTGGCGGGTGTTCCTCCACCCGTCGCAGCGCCGGCTGGTGGAACGGCAGTGGAACGGCCCCACGCGGGTGCTGGGCGCGGCCGGCACCGGCAAGACGGTCGTCGCCATGCACCGCGCGCGGTGGCTTGCACGGAATCTGCCCGGACGCGGCCGCATTCTGTTCATTACCTTCACGAAGAATCTGACGGCCGACATCGAGCACAACCTGGGCGCGATCTGCAAGCCGGAGGAGTCCGCGCGCATCGAGGTCACGAATCTCGACCGCTGGGTGACGCGCTTCCTGCAGGGCCGGCGCTACGAGTTCCGCATCGGCTTCGGCCGTAACCGGGAAGCGTGGCAGCGGGCACTGGACCTGAAGTCAGCTCAGCTCGACGTTCCGGACGCCTTCTATGACGACGAGTGGGAGCAGGTCGTCCAGGCGCACGGCGTCACGACCAGGGACGAGTACCTGCGCGTCTCGCGCGTGGGGCGCGGCGCACGCCTGAACCGGGCCGCCCGCGTCGAGGCCTGGCGCGTGTTCGAGGAGTACCGTACGCAGCTCGCCGAGCGCGGCGTGAAGGAGGTGGACGACGCGTACCGGGACGCCGCCTCCTTCCTCCAGAACGACCGGGGCGCACTGGATTACGTGGCGGTGATCGTGGACGAAGCGCAGGACATGGGCGCCCAGGCGTACCGGCTGGTCCGCCACATCCTGCCCGCCGGCGCCAACGATCTCTTCGTCGTCGGCGACGGCCACCAGCGCATCTACGGCCGCAACAAGGTCGTGCTCGGCCGCTGCGGCATCGATGTCCGCGGCCGCTCTCGAAAGCTGCGCCTGAACTACCGCACCACCGAAGAAACCCGCTCGTGGGCCGCCCGCCTCCTGGCCGGCCGTGCGATAGACGACCTGGACGGCGGCCTCGACGTCGACAAGGGAATCACGTCGCTGACCCGCGGGCCCGAACCCTGCTGAAGCACTTCGAGAACCGTGAGGAGCAGTCCGCGTTCATCGTCGCCTACCTGAAGCAGATCCAGGCCGAGGACGCCTCACTGCGGGGCGTCTGTGTCGTCGCCCGCACGCGACGGGAGCGCGACGCCATCGCGGATACGCTGACTGAGCATGATCTGACGCACGTCGCACTCGAAGCCGGCGCTGTCGACGCAGCGGAGACGGAAGGCGTCCGACTCGCCACCATGCATCGCGTCAAGGGGCTGGAGTTCGACCATGTCGTCATGGCCAGCATCAACGCGGACCTCGTGCCGCTGCCTGCGGCGATCGACGCACGCGGCGACGCCGTGGAGCGCGAATCGGCGGAGACCGAGGAACGGGCGCTCGTCTACGTGGCCGCCACGCGGGCCAAGAAGGAGCTGTTGGTTCTGAGCTACGACACACCGAGCAGGTTCCTGTAGCTCGGACGGCGCTTGCCAGATTTCTGCCGAACTGCCTATTTTCGCTGCATGAGCACGATGAACATCTCACTGCCGGACAGGCTGAAGTCCTTCGTCGATGAACAGGTCTCCTCGCGCGGATATGGCACGTCGAGCGAATACGTGCGGGAGTTGATTCGCAGGGACCAGGATCGGCAGCGCCTGCGAGGCCTGCTGCTCGACGGCGCGGCCTCCGCACCGGCATCCGCCACGGAGCGAGCCTGGCTCGATCGCCCGCGCGAGCGGGCTCGGCGGCCCGCAACGTCGTCCCGGCGTGGCTGCGCGACAGCACCTGAGCCCGCCGGTCCGGCTGGACGACGAGACCGGCTTCACCCCCCGGTGATGAACTCCAGATAGTTCTCACGGTCGACGACCCGGAACGAGCTGTCCGGGTATGCCTCGCGCCAGGCGCGGGGAGCCCGCCGCCCGGGCTTCGGCGACCACTTCATCTGCACCGCGTCCAGGCGTCCGCCCCGCTCCTCGATCAGGTCGATCTCCTGCCGGTCGTAGGTGCGCCAGAAGTAGCTCTCCGTCTGCCGACCCGTGTAGAGGTTGTGCTTGAGCCGCTCGACCATGACGTAGTTCTCCCACAGGGCGCCGGCGTCGTCGCGCAGGGCGAGCGGGTTGAAATTGTTGATCAACCCGTTCCGGATGCCGTTGTCGTAGAAATAGTAGCGTCGGCTCCTGGCGATCTCCTTGCGCAGGTTGCGGCTGAAGCCGAACCGGCCATAGATGACGTAGGCCTTCTCCAGCAGGTCGAGGTAGCGCTCCACGGTGTTCCTGCTCATCCCGAGCCGCGTCCCGAGCTCGGCGACGGAGACCTCTCCGCCGATCTGGAAGGCGAGCGCCTGCAGCAGGCGCAACAGCTTGTCGGCGTGCCGGACGCCCTCGAGCTGAAGGACGTCCTTGAACAGGTAGGAGGCGATCAGCTCCTTCAGATAGATCTCCCTGTCCTCGTTGGAGTCCATGAGAACGACTTCCGGGTACGACCCGTGGATCAGCCGCATCTCCAGGTGTGCGCGGGTCTCGTGGGCGGACTCGATGTCCTGCAGCTCCAGTTGTGCAAGGGGCAGGAGCAGAAGCGTCAGCTTTCGTCCCGTGAGCGGCTCCCCGGTCCGTTGCGCGAGGTCGAAGGACGACGAGCCGGTGGCGATGATGCGCAGCCCGTCGACGTGGTCGGCGAGCAGCTTCAGGTTCAGGCCGATGCTACGCACGTGCTGCGCCTCGTCGACGATCAGCGTCCGGCGCCGGCCGACGAAGGCCCGCAGCTTCGCCAGCGACTGGCTCTCGAGAAACGACTGAACGTCGATGTCCTCGCCGGAGACGAGCAGGGCGTCCGGATCGTGCTGCCGCATGTAGCGGCGGATCAGCGTGGTCTTCCCGACGCGCCGGGGACCGTACACGACGACGACCCGTCCTGGGGCGACCGAGCGCGCGAGCCGCGCGAGCTGAGCCTGGCGAATGTAGTCCACGCGCACTGAATTGAATGAATTTACGTAAAAGTAGCCTTCTGTCAAGACTGCATTTGCAGAACAAGTGATCGGTAGCCCGCTTCCGTGCCCGTGGGACGGGTCGGCCGGTCCGTCGCTCGTCCACTTCTTCCGCGGCGTCGAGTTCGGGTGAGACCGGGGCTCTTCGCTGAGCCGCTTTCCGCCCCGTCTTCGCACTCCCAGGTAGTCCGCGGCAGGACGCCCCGTTGCACCGAGCGCCGTGAAGTGGCTGCAACCGGGCTTCGCCCGAAGGCGAGCTGCCGAGGGTGCCAACGGGGCCGCGGTGGCATCCGGCCGCCCGGCGCCCGCTGCACTCGATGTCCATGGACCGCTGGAAGTGACAACGGGACCGCGGCGGCATCCGGCCGCCCGGCAGGACGAAGGGAGGAAGCCCATGGAAGCGATGGCGATCGCCGCAGTGAACCCGGGAACCAGGGCGGCGCCGGCGACCACGGTGGCGGCGACGGTTTCGCGCACAGCGCGCATGGCGGCCGAGGAGACGGTGGCGCCCGGCGAGCCGGCGGCCCCGGCGGCGGCGGGCGCGTCGGCGCGGGCAGGGACGCACGTGCGCGAGCACGGCAGCATCCTGGCGGACGCGGAGAAGCGCGCCCTGGTCTGGATGGCGGCGCGCCTGCCGCACCGGATCAACGCGGACCACCTGACGGCGCTTGGGCTGCTCGCCATGGTGGGGGTGGGGGCGTCGTACTGGGCCTCGCGGTGGCACGAGCTGGCGCTGCTCGGCGCGGTCGCCGGGCTGGCCCTGAACTGGTTCGGCGACAGCCTGGACGGCACGGTCGCCCGCGTCCGGAACCACCAGCGCCCGCGCTATGGCTTCTACGTCGACCACGTGGTCGACGTGACGAGCATGCTGCTGCTGTGCGCCGGGCTGGCGCTGTCGCCGCACATGAGCCCGGTGCCGGCGCTGCTGCTGTTGGCCGCCTACCTGATGGTCTCGGCCGAGGCCTATCTGGCGACCCACGCCTGCGGCGTCTTCCGCGTGTCCCTGCTGAAGGTGGGACCGACGGAGCTGCGCATCCTGCTGGCGGCGGGCACCCTGCGGCTGCTGACCAACGGCTCCGAGGTGGAGCTGCTGGGCGGCACGTGGCTGCTGTTCGACGTCGGCGGCGTCGCGGCGGCCGCCGGGCTGTTCGGCGCGCTGGGGTTCTCTGCAGTTCGCAACGGGCTGGCGCTGTACCGCGCCGAGCCGCTTCCCCGCTGACGGATGGCCGGGGCACGGGGCGCGGCGGCGATCGTAGATCGGCGCAGCCTTAACAACCGAACGCCGGTATCGGCGGGGCGCAGCGGGGTGCTCCGCTCTGGCAGTGGATCCGCGCGCGGCCGTAACAACCGAACGCCGGTATCGGTGCGGGGGTTGCGAAGATGGCTGGCATTCAACGCCGTCGGCGCGATGGGCGTAGCGGTGCAGCTCGTCGCGCTGGTGGTTCTGACCGAGGCGGCGGGCCTCGACTACCGGATCGCCACGGTGCTCGCGGTGGAGACGGCGATCCTGCACAACTTCGTCTGGCACGAGCGCTGGACGTGGCGCGACCGCACGTCCGGGAGGTCACGTGCCTTGACGCGGCTGGCGTGGTTCAACCTGCTGACCGGCACGCTGTCGATCTCGGCCAACGTCGTGTTCACCACGCTCTACGTGAGCACGTTTGGCGTCCATTACGTGCTCGGCAACCTGATGGCCATCGCGACGTGCTCGTTGCTGACGTTCATCGCGAACGACCGGCTCGTGTTTCGGGCCGTCGAGTGGGAGAATGAGACATGATGGAGTGGGTGGGGCAGTCGATGAGACGCGCGGCTTGTCGTACTCCTGAATCCGTTGCTGATCCTGTTTCCAGCCATGATCCTCGCAGCCATCATCTCTTGCATCTGGTTCGTCTGGAACTGGCAGTACGACGACTGATGGCGTTGCGTGAGAAATGGCTGTTCCGGCCCCGGCGGAATTGCCAGGCCGAGGTCGTTGTGGCCCCGGCCCTGGCCGGCACGGCCGGGAGACGTGCGGTGGACCACGCAGCGCTGGACCTCCCGGCCGGGAGACGTGCGGTGGTCCGCGCCGCGCTGGGCCTCACGGTAGAGGGGCGTGCGCTGGTCTGCGCCGCGCCGGTAATCGCGCTCCTGGCCGGCACGGCCGCCGGGCCGGCCGCCGCGGAGGCGGCGGAGCTGCAGCCGCAGACGGTCGCGGCCTGGGACCGCTACGTCGAGGCGACCGAGCGGCGCATCGCGGCGGAGCTCGCGCACGAGCAACCCGACCGGTTCCTTGCGCAGGACTTCCGCGACGACGCGGGCGAGGCGCGCCGGGAGGTGCTCGCCGGCCGCGTGCGCATCGACAGACTGGAGACCCGCGACGCGGACGGAGAGCGGATCCGGGTGCCGAAGGGCGCCATCCACCACTGGCTGGGGAGCGCCCTGGTCCCGGGCGTCACGCTCGACGAGATCCTCCACGCACTCATCTACGCCGTCGAGCCGGAGGCGCTGCAGGACGACGTGATCGAGTCGCGCGTGCTCGCACGCCCGGGCGAGGACCGGCTGGAGGTGTTCCTGAAGCTGCGGCGCAAGCAGATGGTCACCGTCCACTACAACACCGAGCACGCGGTGGCCTACACCCGCCACCGGCCGGACGCGGCGTCGAGCCGCAGTGCGGCGACCCGCATCGCCGAGCTGGAGGACGCGGGCGCGGCAAACGAGCGCGAGAAGCCGATCGGCCGGGACCGCGGGTTCCTGTGGCGGCTGAACTCCTACTGGCGCTACCGGCAGGTCGACGAGGGCGTCATCGTCGAGTGCGAGTCGCTGAGCCTGAGCCGGGGCATCCCGCGCCTGCTGCGCTGGATGGCGTCGCCGCTGATCAACCGGGCGGCGCGGGACATCCTGTCGCGCACGCTGGCCTCGATGGCCGAGGTGCTGAGCACCCGGGCGCCGGCCGGGTTCGCCAGACCAACCGCGCGCACCCTGGAGCCCTGAGGCGCGCCCTCGCCGCCGGCGCCCCGGCAGCCCGTGGTGAGACCCCGCGTCGCACCCGAGAGCGGCGAGGCGCCCCGACACCCGGTACCCGGCGTGAGGAGGCGCGTATCGAGCATCGGTAACCGACGAACAACGCGGTCAGGCGGGATGCATCGCCGCTCGAATGCAGCGGGGGCTTTCGCCACGGGCTGCCCGGGCCGGTGCCAGCGCTCGAGCCCGCAGTCGCGCGCCGCGACGGCAGCCACC
>WTFV01000022.1 GCA_011523845.1 Acidobacteriota bacterium
GAGGTCCCGCCTGAGAGACTCGTTTCTCGGCATCGTCGAGCCGCCCCGCGGCGGCCGGGTGCTACAGCGTAAGCGCTGGGCCGTGTCAATCGACGACCGCCCCGCGAAGTCACCTCCCACGGCCGCTCTCCCAGGGCCGGAGCGGACGTTGGCGGGTAATGAAGGGCAGGTCCTGCCGCTGCCGCCCCAGAAGGACGGGCACCCTCTCCTGCAACGGCGCCACGGCCTGTGCCCGGTGCCACGCCCGCTGCTGCTAGTGCTCGGCCAGATTTCGGAACTCCTCCGGCGGCAGCCCGAGGTGCACCGCGCTCAGCAGGCCGCCGTCGGCGTGATCGAGGATGTGGCAGTGGAAGATCCAGGTGCCCGGACGCTCGTCGAAGCGCACCGTCAGGCGCACCGTCCGCTCGTGCGGGATGTCCACCGTGTCCTTCCACTCCAGGGGGCGGACCGGCTCGCCGGCCTCGTCGAGGACCAGGAAGAAGAAGCCGTGCAGGTGCAACGGATGCGACCACGCGGTGGAGTTGGTCACGTTGCAGACCTGGGTCTCGCCGAGACCGGCGAGGATCGGCTTCGCCCTCCAGAAGGGCACGTGGTTGATGCCGTAGGCGAAAGTCTGGTCGTACGGGTCTTTCTGGAGGGTCAGTTCCAGGTCGATCCCGGTCGCCCCCTCGAGGTCGTAGGCCTCCATCTCGCGGCTCGTGCGGGGCAGCGGGCCCGGGTCGTACGGTGGCTCGTCCGCGAAGCGGATCGTGAACAGGCTCTCGAAGTCGCGCCCGAAGATGCTGCCGTAGCCGCGGTCGTGCAGCAGCGAACGGACCAGTCCCTCACCGCCCGGCTCGCCGGTCGGCGTCACCAGCACGCCGGCCCGCTCCCCGGCGCCGAGCACGATGAAGTCGTGGTCCTCGGAGTACTCCGTCAGGCCCCCGTCGCCGCCGATCTTGCGGAAGACGTGCCCCTCGCCGAGGTCGAGCTTGAAGTAGCGGCTCTTGGCCGCGTTCACCACCCGCCAACGCTGCGGCGCTCCCGACCGCGCGACCAGCTCCGGCAGCCGGCGGCCGTTGACCAGCACGCGGTTGCCCTCGCGACCGAACAGCATTCCGACCGTGCCGCCGGTGTCCGCGGGCAGCAGCGCGCCGTCGTCGTCGACGTCGATGTCGCTGAGCACGAGGACGAGATCGTCGGCGATGCCGATCGTCTCGGTCTCGGTCGAGTCTTCCACCAGGAAGGCGCCGTAGAGGCCGAAGCCGACCTGCGCGGCCGACATCACGTGCGGGTGGTACCAGTAGATGCCGGCGTCCGGCACCACGAAGTCGTAGGTGAACGTCCCGCCCGGCTGGACCGGTTCCTGGGAGTAGCCGGGCACGCCGTCCATGTCGATGGGGACCCGCAGGCCGTGCCAGTGGATGGTGCTCGGCCGCGGCAGGTTGTTCGTGAAGTGCACGATCAGGCGGTCGCCGACCTTCACCCGGATCATCGGGCCCGGAATCGTGCCGTTGTAGGTCCAGGCGTCCACCTTCAGTCCGGGCGCGATCTCGACCGTCGCCACCCGGGCCTCGAAGTCCACCTCGACGACGTTGGGGTCGGGATTGCGGTCCACCGCCTCCGCCATCCGCATGCCGGCGTCCCAGCCCGCCGGCTGCAGCGACTGCGCGCCGGCCGGGTTCGCGTCCAGCACTGCAAGTGCCGACAGCGCGGCGAGCAACGCGCGCGCGGTCGTCCACACCGACCTCGATACGTTTCCTTCTCCATCGCCAGCGCTGCGCATCCTCCACGGATCGTACCATCGGCTTCGGCTTCGTGTCGCCGGCGGCGCTGGCTGTGTCGAGATCGCGACCGGAAGGCGAGGCGAGCGCGTAGGCGGGTCGACGAATGCGTCCATTCGCGGACGGCGGCCTTCGCGTCACAGTTTGACGGACCCGCTCATGCCTGCGGCACCGGACATCCGCAACGCCATCGGCGCCGCGGCGCGCTGCTGCCGACCCCCGGCATGTCGCGCGACGCCGCGTTTCGCGAGGAGCGCTACGCGGCGGTCGAGCTCCCGACCCTGCCGCGCTGCTTGCGCTGGATCGAACCGCGGCGCGTTCCGCTGATCGACGAGCTCGTCGTCACCGGCGCCTGGTGGGACTACGTCGGCGCGATCGCCGGCCGCGCCATAGGCGCGATGCTGACCGTCCACCCGCAGCCGATGAAGACACTGCTCCGCGACTGGCCGCGGTCGAACAACGTCTGGAAGCACTTCGAGCAGGACCGCGACCGGGTCTGGGCCGACTATGCGAAGTCTCGGGCAGGTCGCATCTCAGCGACTGTCGTTCTCCGAGGCGTTCTCGAGCAGTTCCCGCCCGCTTCCCCGGAAGTCGATGTCCGGGATGATCGTCTGTGGCTTGAACACCACCCGGTAGTGGTACGCGCTCACCTGCGCTCCGTCGAGCTGTTCCGCGAAGTAGGTCACGTTGTCGCTGAGACCGAGGAAGTGCTTCTTGTACTCTCTCTCTCGCCGACCTTGCAGGTGACCTCGATCTGGTTCGACTGGTCCTCGACCGAGCACAGTCCTTCGATCGACAGCAGGTAGGTGTCGGTTATCCCGTTCAGGAACACGACCCGCCTCATGATCTCGAAGTTGTCCGCGGCCCGCGACAGGTTGTTGGACGCTATCTGTGCGTCGTTGCACGCCGCTGCCGCCGCCACCGCCACCGCCGTCAGCACGGTTCCCGTGATTCTCATGGCTCTTTCCCTCCTGGGATGAGTCCGTGCCGGCTCGTCGGCCGTTTGCCTCACGTGCGCGCGGCCGGGCCGGCGTCGTCCCTTTCGATGACCTCGTTGTGGTTGCTCGTCTGCCCGCGTTGCTTGCCGGGTTGCCGGCCCCGCGGCCCGTCGGCTTGGGCATGACCCGCGCTCGTTTCCGCGCTCGCGGCACCTCGCGGCACCCTTGGGAGCTCGTGGCAACGTCTGTAGGATGGGTCTGGTGCCGAGGGTGGGGATCGAACCCACACGGCCCTTGCGGGCCACGGGATTTTAAGTCCCGAGTGTCTACCAGTTCCACCACCTCGGCATCGTCGCGCTCGGCGATTGGCGGTCTGGCCAGATGGTACCGTCACACCGCGCGTGCCCGCCACCACCGCGCACCGCCGGGCGCAGGCGAGCGAGAGCGGAAGCCGGAGGACTGCCGGGCGCATGGCCGCGGATCAGATGCCGGCCGGCTCCGTACGACCGCGACAGGCGCTCTTCGCCCAGGCAAAGAGGACGCCGACGCCGACCAGCGTCAACGCCAGGTTGACGATCCACCCGACGAACGGCAGGTTCACGGCGACGAAGACGGCGAGCAGGCCGACCAGCAGGGCCGGCGCCGCTCCGCCGGGGTCGCGCGGGCCGAGGATCGTGCGGCCCAGGAAGAAGGCGACCGGGATCTTCGCCAGGTAGATCCCGAGCGCCCAGACGCCGAGCGCGACGAGCGCCAGCGGCAAGCCGACCAGAGTCACGCCGGCGATGACCGCCGCGACCGGGGTGGCGACCACAAAGAGGAAGCCGACGCCCAGCGTCCTGAGCGCCGCCGCCGGGTCCTGGAATCGGACGGCTGTCGCGCCCGGCGCAAGCCGGAAGAGGAGCCAGCCCGTCAGAAAGGCGGCGGCCAGCCAGAGGGCCTGACGAACATAGAACGAGGCCGTCAGGTACCGGCTCGGTGACTCGTCGTTCTGCAGGCGTACATCCGGCTCGGCGCCCAGGCTGGCGCCGGGCTCGATCCGGAGGTCTTCCGGATCGCCGATCCTCGCGCTCAGCGTCCCGTCGATACGACTGCGGGGGCCCACGCTGATTCGACCGGCCTGCGCCGTGACGTTCCGTCGTACCACGCCGCCGAGCTCCACGCGATAGGCACTGGCCAGCACATCCCGCTCGACCACGCCATCCACGGTCAACATCTGCGTCGAGCTGGTAATGCTCCCCGCGACGGTCCCTCCTTCGAGAACGCGCAAGTACTGGGCGAACGCGTGGACCCCCCCACCCACGGAGCCCTGCACGGTGATGTCCTGGCCGGAAACGAACAGCGACCCGCCAACGTCGCCGGTCACCTCGGTGTACTGGGCCCAGGCGATCAGATTGCCGTGCACCACGCCCCGAATCACCACACGCCCGCCGCCGGCAATGACGTCGCCGGTCACGGTGCCTTCGATGATCACCCTCTCGGCCCCTGCAACCAGCGTGTCGTCGAGCGTCTCTCCCGCCGCCACCACGAAATCTCCGTCGGCCTGCCGGACGACTATGGCCTCGCTGCGTGTCGCCACCGCCGCCAGCAGGACCGCCAGCAGCCCCGTGACCACGACGCGCCGCGAAGCGCGGGCGACGGCCAGCAGGACCAGCATGAGCAGCGTCGTCGCCACGATCTGGCCGATCATGGTCACCGTCGACGCGAGCGCGTCACCGGCGAAGGCCACGGACGCACCCAGCGTGATCCCGGTGAACAGCCAGGTCAATCGGCCGAACGGGTTGAACGGATCGACCCACTCCATGAACGGCGGAACCTGCCACAACGCGGTCACACCGGCCGCCCAGGCCGCTACTCCGGCCACCGCAAGCACCACCGCGGCCAGCGGCGCCAGCTCCGCCCAGCGACTGCCGGACAGGGCATGCGCCGGCGTCGCCGACGCCGCCCGTGCCGGCACCGCGGAGCGCTCGTCGAGTGGACCCTCGCCAAGCGCCTCCACCAGCGCCTCCCGTTCTTCCCGCAGGTCCGCAAGACGCGCCCCGCAGGACGCGCAGCGGGCCGCGTGCTCCCGGACGAGGAGAGCAGCGGGCGCGTCGAGCTCCTCGTCCGCCAGCAGCATCAACGTCGGTTCGTCGGGACACGTCATCAGCTCTTCCTGTCCGGCGCGCTCAGCACGCTCCCTGACGCGCTGTTCGTACTTCGTTTCCCGCACTTCATCGGCTCTTCCTGTCCGCCGTGCTCAGCACCCGCCGGAGCTGCTGCCTGGCGCGGAACACCAGCACGGCGACGTGACCTCGCTCGAGTCCCAGGACCTCTCCGATCTCCGCGTAGCCGAGCTCGTGGAAGTAGGCGAGCACGAGCGGCACGCGGTACTTGACCGGCAACGCGGCAACGGCCCGGCGCACCTGCCGGCCCCGCTCCTGCGCCAGCAGCGCCGTCAGCGGGCCGGGCTGGCGTGCTGGAGCCGCCACCCGCTCGACATCCTCCGCACCGAACAGCCGCGCCTCGCGGCCCCGCCGCCGCAGCCGGTCGATGCAGTGATGGCTCGCGACGCCCAGGATCCAGCTCGCGAACGGCCGCTCGCGGTCGTACTGCTCGAAGCGTTGCCGGGCGCGCAGGAACACCTCCTGCGCCGCGTCCTCCGCTTCCACCGGCGAGCCGAGCAGATAGCGGCAGGTCTGCAGCACGCGGCGGGCCTGCGGGCCATACAGGGCGTCGAAGTCGGCGTGGGTGCGGGCCGCCGCCGTCTCGTCCCGCCGCACGCCGCTCATCGCCAGCGGACGGAGCACGCCGCCGGCCGGCACCGTCACCGCGTTCATGCCCCTGCCCCACTCCGCCCTGCCGAACCTGCCGGCGAATACGGCGGCACGCCCGCCGCGATCGCTGACCCGTACTCCGGCCTCACGCTGATCCTACGCACCGGCGGCGCCCGGATTACGGGTCCGTCGACCACGCCATCATCAGGCGGTTACATCCACGCTGATCCTACGCACCGGCGGCGCCCGGACTACAGGTTTGCCGCGGGGCGCCCGGATCGGCCGGCAGGGGAGCGAGACCGACTACCGATCACCGCAGGTTGCATCCGGGCGTCGGCCCCCGGGGTGGACGCGGCGTTCGAGATCAGTTCGGCCGGGTGCTGCCCCGCACGTTGGCGAGCACGCGGGTGATGGTGGCGGTGAGGGTATCGACGTCACCCTCGAACGGGCCCGCCACGACCGCTCCGCTCGGGATCTCGATGGCGATGGCCACGCCGCCGTCGACCGGCGTCACGATCCAACTGAACCCGCGCAAGGCGACCGACCGCTCGTCGGCCTCCGGGTTCTGCACCTGGTCGAATGCGCCGAGCGTCAGCTCCAGCACCCGGCGGACGTCGTCGTCGGCCCACGCCGCCGGCTCCGGTCCCTCGAAGGCGACGTCGGTCTCGACGACGTCTTCCTTGCCCTTGAGCAGAACCTCCACCTTGAACGTCATCGTGTCAGTTCCCGCGTACTCGGGCAGCGTCGTCCGCGGCGCTACTTCCGCGGCGCAGACTCGCCGCAAGCTGCTCGTCGAGCCGCTCGGGGGACGTGACCGGCTCCTGACAGGAGAAGTCCGTGCAGACGTATGCCGTCGGGCGCCCGTCGATCTCCTGCATGGCGCCGACGAAGGGCAGCCGCTCCGCCAGGCGGGCCTGCCCGTCGCCCGGCGACACGCGCAGCCGCACCGCGAACGGCAGGTATCGCGCCGCCACCACCCGCTCCAGCGCGCGTGTCCCGGGCGCGGCGGGCTCCCCGACGATCACGATCTGCGTGGCGGGCGCGTGATAGCGGACGAGCGCCGCCATCATCAGCGGCACCGCCCGCGCGGCCTGCCCGAGCCGGGTTCCGAACCGGCCCAGCGTCTTCTCCACCCTGGCCGCCGCGCCCGGATCGTCCCGCAAATGGATCAACGTGAGGAGATTCTCGACCGCCACCGAGCTGGCGGCGGGCTCGGCCCCGTCGTACTCCTCCTTCACCCGCAGGAGCACCGAAGGGTCCTCGCCGGTGGTCGCGAACCAGCCGCCGCCTTCGTCGTCCCAGAACAGCTCGTCCTGCCGGGCCTGCAGGTCTACCGTCCAGTCCAGCCACGCCGGGTCGCCGGAGGTCTGGAACAGCTCCAGCAGCCCCGAGACCAGATAGGCGTAGTCCTCGGCGTAGCCGTCTATGGAGACGGCGCCGTGGCGGGCGCGCCGCCGCAGGATGCGCCGGTCCGGATCCCACAACTGCTCGCGCGCGAACGTCGCCGCCCGAACCGCTGCCTCCAGGCTGCGTTCGGCCGCCGCGCCGTCGAGCACGTGCGCGGCCCGCGCCAGGGCCGCGATCATCAGGCCGTTCCACGCCGCGAGCACCTTGTCGTCCAGATGCGGCCGGGGCCGCTTCTCTCGCGCGTCGAACAACGTCCCGCGCGCCGCGCCCAGCGTCGCCATGACGTCGTCCGCGGTGCGGCCGGTCAGCTTCGCGATCTCGCCGATGTCCTGCTGCAGATACGGGATGCACTTGCCCCGGAACTCCCCCATCGGGTCCTGCGGCGCGTTGCCGCCGGCCTGGATCCCGAGCCATCGCTTCGCCACCTCCGCGTCGGCGCCGAGCAGGGCGTCCAACTCGTCGTCCGTCCAGAGATAGAAGGCGCCCTCGGACTTCGCCGCATCGGTTCCCGCCGCCTCCGGGGGCAGGCTGTCGGCGTCCTCGGCGGAATAGAAGGCGCCCTCGGGGCTCGTCATGTCGCGCCGCACGTACTCGATGGTGTCCTCGGCCACCTGCAGCAGCGCGCCGGCGCCGGCCGCCTGTCCCGCCTCCAGGTACGCCAGCACGAGCTGCGCCTGGTCGTAGAGCATCTTCTCGAAGTGGGGCACCCGCCACGCGGCGTCGACCGAGTAGCGGTGGAAGCCGCCCCCGATGTGATCGCGCATCCCCCCGCTGGCCATCGCCTCGAGGGTCGCCACCGCGATGCGCCGGGCGTTGCCGTCACCGCCGCGGGCCGACTCGCGAAGCAGGAAGAGAAGCTCGGCCGGCCGGGGAAACTTCGGCGCCCCGCCGAAGCCGCCGTGACGCGCGTCGAAGGAGGACGCGAACTGCTGCACGCCGGCGGCGAGCGCGTCGACTCCGGCCACCGCGGCAGGAACGGAACCGCCCGCGGTCCCGGTAGCGGAGGCCGCGGCGCCTCCGCCGGACGGCGACTGCAGCTCCCGCAGCCGCTCCAGCAACGCGTCGGCCGATTGCAGCAGCTCGCCGCGGCTGGATGCCCAGCGCTTGGCGACCTCCCGCAGCACGTCGGGGAATCCCGCCCTGCCCCAGCGCGAGTCCGGCGGGAAGTACGTGCCGCCGAAGAACGGCTTCAGGTCCGGCGTCAGCCAGACGCTCATCGGCCAGCCGCCCGAGCCGGTCGTCGCCTGCACGAACGCCATGTAGACGCGGTCGACGTCGGGGCGCTCCTCCCGGTCCACCTTGATCGACACGAAGTGCTCGTTGAGCAGCGCGGCGATACCCGCGTGCTCGAACGACTCGTGTTCCATGACGTGACACCAGTGGCAAGTCGAGTAGCCGATCGAGAGGAAGATCGGCTTGTCCTCGCGACGGGCGCGCTCGAACGCCTCGTCGCCCCAGGGATACCAGTCCACGGGGTTGCCGGCGTGCTGCTGCAGGTAGGGGCTCGGCTCACCAGCTAGACGATTGGCCAAATCGCTCACACCCAGCGGGTCGCCACGTCGTACGCGGCGAAGACAGCGTCACGGCTCACGAGCACGGCACGCAGAGACTGCGCCTGCGCGATGAACAGCCGGTCGAACGGATCACGGTGGTGCTGCGGCAGAGCAACGGAGGCGATCATGTCATCGACCTGAGGTATGGCCAGCTTGACGCCGGTCGCGGCGAGGAGCTCGTTCTTCCATGATGGCACGTCGCCGATCTCGATTCTGCCCTTCCGTGCCAGCAGTGCGATCTCCCAGAAGGCGGCAGCCGATGCGAGCACGCGTCCCGACCGGCTCGCCACGTCCAGCTCGCCGGCAAGCGCCGGCGGCATCGCCGCGCCGATCTGCCAGTGGATGATGGCGTGGGTGTCGAGCAGGAACCGCGTCACACGTGTCCATCCCAATCATCCAGCGGCAGGAACGCCTCGTCGTCAGCCACCCGCAGGCGCGGCTTGATCGTCATGCGCCCGCGCCAGTCCGGATGTCCGGCAGGCAGGAGCCGCGCCACCTCCGTGCCATTCCTGACGATGATGATTGGTTCCCCTCGGCTGGCTCGGTCGACCAGGTCGAACAGGTTGCGCCGCAGCCGGGTGATCGTCACGGTCACCGTACATGATCATCGTCGGAGTGTACAGGTACGTCAACGCCTTGCGTTCCGGGGGTGGTTCGAATAGGTTACATGTAACCGGATAGCGACACCACGCCTGCTGGAACCAAGCCACGCCTCGACTCGCGCGAGAAGGCGCGGGCCTACTGCGAACGGATGCGCGCCAGCGGCTTCCGGCCGGTCCAGTTCTGGGTGCCTGACACCAGGACCGCAGCCTTTCACGCCGAAGCCCATCGCCAGTCCAGCGCCGTGGCCGGGAGCGCTGATGAACAGGAAGATCAAGCGTTCATCGACGCGATTTCGGACCGTGGGCCGGCGTGACCCGCGGCGAAGTCTGGACCGTGTCCGGCGCCGGCTACGCCGGCAAGCCCCGCCCGGCCGTCACCGTACAGGACGATCGCTTGAGCGCGCGGGCTGCTGCTATGCTTGCTGTCGCCGGTTCGTGCGGGATCCGCCGGGATCCCGCGACGGTGGCGACCGGCGACACGAGCCCGCAGCCGTTGCCGCAAGTGATGATGAACCCGATCGCTCGCCGCGTCTTCACTCCCGGCGCCGGCTCCCTTCCCCCCGCGCTCACCGGGCGCCAGCGGGAGGAGTCCGTCTTCTTGTCGTGCCTCGCGGACTTGGCCGGAGGCAAGGCGCCGCCGCACGACGTCGTATTGACCGGACCCCGCGGCAACGGCAAGACCACTCTGCTCAACTGGTTCGAGCGAAAGTGCCGCGCCGGGAACGGCGGCGTGGACGTGGTCCGGCTGACGCCGAGCCGGGTGCGGACCGAGAAGGCGCTCGTCGATGCGCTGGTGCCGGCGGCCGGCCTCCGGAAGCTCCTGCCGGCGAAATGGGGCATCGCGGGGATCGGGACGGCCGAGTGGTCGACAGCGACCCCGTCCGCGCAACTCCTGACGGAACGATTGATCGCGCGTTGCCGCGCACGCGCGCTCGTCGTCCTGCTCGACGAAGCCCACACGCTCGATCCCGGCGTCGGTCAGCTTCTGCTGAACGTCAGCCAGGAGGTTCGGGCAGACGCCCCGTTCCTGCTGGTGCTGGCCGGCACGCCGGGCCTTTCGGCCCATCTCGGAGCGATGGACGCCACCTTCTGGAACCGGTTGGGCAAGGGGCGCCTGGGCATCGGCCGCCTGAACGCCGCTGCCGCGCGGGAAGCGCTGGAGAAGCCGCTGATCGCGCACGGCTCTCGCATCGACCGGGACGCGCTCGACGTGGCGGTCGCGGAGAGTCATGGCTATCCGTACTTCATCCAGCTCTGGGGCGAGGCGCTGTGGGACCGGCGCCTCGAGACCGGCGCGGATCGTCTTGCGTTCAGCGACGCCGATGCGGTCCGGCTGGTCGTGGCCGCCCGCGTGACGGACTACTACGAGGACCGGTTCCTGGAACTGGACCAGTCGGGCTGGCTGGTCGTCGCGAAGCAGGTCGGGGCCCGGTTCCGATCCGCGCCGACGTTGACGTACGAGGCGTTGAAGGTCGCGATCGGCGAGGGGCTCGCCCTGGAGCCGGACCGCGGGTCGGTCCTCGATGGCCTGGCCGCGCTGGAGCGTCTGGGGTTCGTGTGGCGCCCGCCCGGACAATCGCCGCCGGCGCGGTACGAGCCGGGCATTCCGTCACTGATGGGCTACGTGCTGGAGCACCACGCGCCGCCGGTGGCCGGCGACGACGAACGTGGCGCGCCTGCGTCCCGATCAGTGCAATGAGCGTGTCAGCGTGTGGCGTGTGGCGTGCCCGGCTTGAACTGGCGTCTCATGGACTGATTGCGGTCGGGATCCGGTGACGAGAGTACAAGCAGGATCGACGGGGCAGGCTTCGACGCGCCCGATGAGGAGGTGGTCGAGCTGTACGCGCGGTTCCCTGCTGAGCGGGTTGCGCGGGACAGGCTGGTCGAGACCCTCCGAGCCCGGCACAACGACCTGACAGCCCGTGGGAGGCAGGAAACACCCGGGGCGTCCTGTTGCTCGTCAGACCCCGGAATCCTCCTTCCACGCCTGGTACGACCCGAGCGTCCGCAATGACGGCGCGAACTCGGCCAGGTGCATCAGCGCGCGGGCGCAGCGCAGGTCGTTGCGGTTCGCGGCGACGTCGGCGTAGAAGAGATACTCGAACGGCTTGTCCGGAATCGGCCGCGACTCCAGCTTCGCCAGGTCGATGTCGCGCAGGGCGAAGACGCTCAGCGCCTTGAACAACGCCCCGGGGCCGTTCGACACCGTGAAGACGATGGTCGTCTTGTCGGGGGTGCCGAGCGGCGCCGGATCGCGGCTGACGATGAGGAACCGGGTGAAGTTGTCGGCGAAGTCCTGGACGCCGCTTTTGAGGATGGTCAGGCCGAACACGTCGGCGGCCCGCTCGGAGGCGATGGCGGCGCAGGCGGCCAGATCCTGCTCCTTGATCATCTTGGCGCTGCCGGCCGTGTCGTAGGTGGGCACCATCTCCACCCCGTCGAGCGTGCGCAGGAAGCGCTCGCACTGGGCGAGCCCCTGCGGATGGGAGTAGACCTTGCGCACGTCCTCCAGGCGGGTCCCCTCCCGGACGATCAGGTGGTGCACGATGGGCTGCTTCACCTCGGCGACGATCGGCAGCTCGTGTTCCAGCAGCAGATCGTAGTTGCGGTGGATGCTGCCGCCGATGGTGTTCTCTATGGGCAGGATGCCGTGCGTCGCCTCGCCCTGCGCCACGGCGCGGAACACGTCGTCGAAGGACGGCCGGGGCACCGGATCGGCGTTGGCGTTGAAGCGCAGGGCGGCCGCCTCGCTGTAGGCGCCCGGCTCCCCCTGGTAGGCGATGCGCACGTGGGCTCCTAGAAGCGGATGGCCAGCCCGGTGGACATGCGCCAGAAGGACAGGTCCTCGATCAGGAAATCGCCGAGGCCGAGGCCGTCCGGCAGCCGAAGCTTGCCGAGATCGCCTTCGGTGACGTTTCGCACGTAGCGCAGGTCGACCCGGACGCCGACGTTGCGACTGACGAATCCCAGGACGCCGATCCCGGCGTCGAGCCCGAGGCCGCCCTTGCGCACCGTTTCGCCGGCGCCGCGGACCTCTCTGCGCAGCCAGCCGAGGCCCCCCACCACGTAGGGACGGAACCGGCCGAACGGAAAACCGACCAGGGCGTTGCCCATGAGCGTCGTCACGCGGGTGTTGTCCGCGAAGGCGGCGCTGCCCACCGCTTCCGACGTCCGGGCGAAGTCGAGCTCGAATCCGAATCCGCCGCCCCGCGTCGACGCCATCGACGCCCCGATCGTCGTCACCCTCACGTCATCGTCCCGCGTGGCGAAGGACTGCCCCAGAAACGGCGTGAAAACGCTGTCGGCACGCACCGGCGCCGGCAGCGCGGCGCAGGCGGCCGACACCGTGACCCCGACGACCATGCATCGCGTCCAATGCCGAAGTCGCAACTCGTCTATGGCAGCACCTCCAGGCGTACGGGCGCTCGGAACGCGCGTTCAGGAGCCCGCGGCAAGAACCGCAGCGTTCACGACGGCCTGCTGGGCATGATAGCAGTCACTCTATAATCGCTTCATGCCGGCTCCCCCGAATCCCGCCCGCACCCTGGC
>WTFV01000179.1 GCA_011523845.1 Acidobacteriota bacterium
GCGGCGCCGGCGCCGCACCCGGTGATCGAGGCGGCCAGGATGACGAACGCGGCGAGCGTGGCAAGCACGCGCAGAGCAGCCCGCAGATGAAGGATGGGGTGAGTGACGGGGCTTGAACCCGCGACCTCCGGAGCCACAGTCCGGCGCTCCACCAACTGAGCTACACTCACCACGGTAGGTGCCCGCGAACCGGACGCTTCGCGGCCGGCACGATCCATCATTCTACCATCCCGCACGCATCGTCCCGGCCGGGCGATCCCGCCGCTGCATTACGGGACGCCCTCCGGCGGGCAATTTACAATAGTGCATGCCCAATGCAGGCGATTCCGCGGGTGATCGGGGGCGGCCCACGGCCAGAATGGGCGAGGACGCCGTCGCCGGCGCACGGGTCATGGTCGAGGCGTTCCGCCTCACGACCGACGGCAGCGACGCGGGACGCATCCTCAACGGCATCCTCGACGGCCTGGTGTCGCTCGTCGACCACGACGCGGCCGGCATCTACGTCGTCGATCCGCTGGGATCGCGCGTGTCGCACAGCCTGACGCGCGGCTGCATCAATCCGATGCCGGTGGACATCTCGGCGCCGTTCGAGGAGCACGGCGTGGTGGGCCGGGTCCTGGCCACCGGCGAGCCGATCTCCCTGCACGATCAGGCGGGCGTCTGCGAAGGACGGGAGCAGGCGCACTCCAGGCTGATCGTGCCGCTCATCGGTTCCCGCGGCCGCGTGCGGGGGGCGCTCGATCTGTGGTCCGACCGGTCGTCCGGTTACGACCAGGCGGCGGAGGCGGTGCTCGGGGTGTATGCCTCGGCCGTCGCCGCGACCATCGAGAACGCCCGGCTCATCGCGGAGGTGCGCGACAAGCGTCGTCTCGACAGCGACCTAGCACTGGCGCGCGACGTGATGGAGGATTTGCTGCCGCGGGCGACGCCGACGCTCGCCGGCTTCGACATCGCGGGAGCGCACGAATCCTCGCTCGCGGTCGGCGGCGACTACTACGAGTTCATTCCGCTGCCGGAGGATCGCTGGGGCGTGGTGATCGCCGACGTCGTCGGCAAGGGCATTGCCGCGGCCCTGCTGGTCGCCGCGATACGGGCTTCCATCGCCTCGCTGGTCGGCCACGAGCTGGCCGTGCGCGCGATCATGCGTCGCGCCAACCGCTTCTTTCACGAGTCGGTCGAGGAAGGGCGCTACGTCACGCTCTTCTACATGGTGCTCGACGTCCCGGCGCGGAGCCTGCTCTACGTCAACGCCGGGCACGTGCCGCCGGTGCTCGTGCGCGCGACCGGCGAGGTCGAGTTGCTGGAGGAAGGCGGGGTGCCGCTCGGCCTGTTCGAGTCGCCGCGCTACTTCGAAGGGCACGCGACGCTGGCCCCGGGCGACGTCGTGGGCCTGTACACGGACGGGATCGTCGAGCAGACCAACTCCGACGGAGAGGAGTACGGCAGTTCACGGCTCATCACCACGCTGCGTGACGCAGGTGACGCGGGAGCTACGGAGCTCTGCAGCCGGGTGATGCAGGACGTGCATCGGTTCGGCGCCGGGCACCAGACCGACGACCGCACGCTGGTGGTGATCCGCTCGAACGCCGACGGGAAGGAACGCCCTTCGCCGTCATGAGGGCCTGAACGAACGGTAGAGCCGGACGGGAGGGTCCCGCCCGGCTCTCGACTGTCGACCCGGCGCCCGGTTCCGGCCGGGCGCCCGGTTCCCGCCGCCGACCGGCGCACTGTCGAGCGCCGAACGACTCAGTTCGCGTTGGCGGTGTCGTGCGCGTACTGCCGGTAGTGCGCGGCGAGGACGTCGCGGCCGAAGTCGCCGTCGAAGTCACGCCACACGCTGTGGACGTGGTTCGCCGTGTTCTGCACGTTGTTGTACTCGATCAGGAACGTCGGGCCCTGCACGCGGTAGTAGTGCCCCTCGCCCTCCTCGAGGCTCCCCATCCAGGCGAACCGGATGCCGTCGAGTCCGGCCTCTTTCACCTTGGCAAGGCGCTCGGCCGCGATCGCCGGCGGCTGCGCCTCGGCGTACTCCTCGATCAGCGCCCAGAGGATGTCCTGCTGGCCGCGGCTCAGATCGCCGAAGGCGACGCCGGAGTTCTCCTGTATCCCGGCCTCCCGGTCGGAGGTGGTCAGGATGTCGCTCGGGGCCTCGTCGGAGACGATTGCGGCCCGGCGGTGGGCGTCGGACATCGAGGCGAGCAGGCTGCGGGGCAGGATGTCCTCCAGCACCAGAACCCGCTCGCCGGCGCGGCTGCCCTCGCGAACGTACGCCGGGTTGGTGCCGAAGAACTGCGGCGTACTGGAGCTGAGCATGCCGTCGTGGACGGTCCAGTTCCCCGAGATGTGATGTCCCTCGTAGCGCCAGCCCCAGGTTCCGTCCGCCGTCGGCTCGCCGAAGATCATGAAGAAATAGAGCTCGGTGTCGCGGATGGCGCGTCCCTCGCGGTCGTACAGGATCTGCTCGAGCTGCCGGATCCGCTCCGACTTGTCGTAGCCCTCGGCGCTCAGGCTGGCCTCCACCAGAGCCAGCGCGGCCTTCTTCTGCGGCCCGCTCATCGCCTTCAGCGACACGCCCTTGCGCTCGCGGGGGATGTAGTGCCAGTCGAACCGGTCGTCGCTGTCGAACGGGAACATCGCGGCCGAGCGCTGCTCCGGCGTCAATGCGTCCAGGAACGCCTGCGCCGCCTCGGCCATCGAGGCGGTCTGGCCGGCCTTGTCCTGCATGGTGGCGGCCCCGGCGGTGACGATGGCCAGGACCACGAAGACGAGCGGAACGAGTCGTGCGGACACCTTCATGGGTTTCCTCCTCAGGGCTCTCTTGCGGTGAAGGCGAGCCTACAACCGGGGGCGGGGGGCGTCAAGACGTGAGCGGGCTTCCCCGGCGTCCGCCGGCGACCGGAATGTGCGAGGATCCACACGGTTCATGAAGGAGCTCGTTGCCGGCGGCCTGCTGGCGTTCCTCGTCTCGTCGGCGGCGCCGGCAGCGGGACAGTCCGTCGACGGATCTCTGCCGCCGCCGATCGCGCCGGGCACGCCGGCCCCGGTTCCCGACGGGGCCCGCTTCGAGACCGACGTCGTCATCGACGGACCGCCGGCGCCCGTGGCCCCTGCCGTCATCACGCGGGACGGAGGGCGGGCGACGATGCGCGCGATTCGGCTGCTCGCCGGCATCGAGGTCGACGGGCGGCTCGACGAGCCCGTCTACGACGCCGTGGCGCCGGTCTCCGACTTCATTCAGCAGCTTCCGGACGAGGGCGCGCCGGCCACCGAGCGGACCGACGCGTGGGTGATGTTCGACGACGAGAACTTCTACGTCGCCGGGCGCTGCTGGGACAGCGCGCCGCCCGGCGAATGGGTCGCGACCGAGATGCGCCGCGACGCGTTCAACATGCTGAACAACGACCTGTTCGGCTTCCTGATCGACACGTTCTACGACCGCCGCAACGCGTTGCTGTTCTACGCGAACCCGCTCGGCGGCTTCGTCGATCAGGCCCTGACCAACGAGGGCAATCCGAACCGCGACTGGAACCCGGTGTGGGACGTCAGGACGGACCGCTTCGACGGGGGCTGGACCATCGAGATGGTGGTGCCGTTCAAGTCGCTCCGCTACCGGCCCGCGCGCGATCAGGTCTGGGGCATTCAACTTCGGCGCACGGTGATGCGCAAGAACGAGTGGGCCTACCTGACGTTGATCCCGATCTCCGCCGCCGGGTTCGGCGGGCGCGGCGGCGTGTTCCGGGTGTCGGCCGCCGGCACGCTCGTCGGTCTCGAAGCACCGCCCGCCGGCATCCACCTGGAGGTCAAGCCGTACGCCATCGGCGGACTGACGCCGGCCGCGGCGCCCGCCGGCCCGCCCGGCGTCGCGGCGGAGGAGAGACGCCTGGCGGGCGACGGCAAGGTCGGCGCGGACCTGAAGTACGGGATTACACAGAACCTGACCGCCGACTTCACCTGGAACACCGACTTCGCGCAGGTCGAGGTGGACGAGCAGCAGGTGAACCTGACCCGGTTCAACCTGTTCTTTCCCGAGAAGCGGGAGTTCTTTCTCGAAGGCCGCGGCATCTTCGACTTCGCCCGCGGCAGCTTCCGCACTGCGCGCAGCCTGCGGCGGGGCAGCGTGCTGGGCGGGGGCGATGCGCCGACCCTGTTCTACAGCCGCCGCATCGGGCTGCAGGGCGGGCAGGCGGTGCCGATCCTCGGCGGTGGCCGCCTGACCGGGAAGATCGGCGCGTTCGACGTCGGGGCGCTGAACATCCAGACCGGCAACGAGGCCGTCTCGGGCGCCCTCGACACGAACTTCACGGTGCTGCGCGTCAAGCGGGACATCCTGCGGCGCAGCAGCGTCGGCGGCCTCGTGACGAACCGGTCGCTGTCGCTCTCCGGCGACGGGTCGAACCAGGTCTACGGCGCCGACGCCGTCTTTTCCTTCTTCGACAGCGTCAACCTGCTCGGCTACTACGCCAGGACCCGCACCACCGGCGTGTCGGGCCGCGACACGAGCTACCAGGCCCGCTTCGACTACGGAGCCGACCGCTACGGCCTCGAGGTGGACCACCTGCTCGTCGAGGACGACTTCCGGCCGGAGGTCGGCTTTCTGCGGCGCCGCAACTTCCGGCGGACGTCGCTGTCCGGGCGCTTCAGCCCGCGGCCGCGGTCCATCGAGTCGGTGCGCCAGTTCGTGCTCGAGGCGAGCCACGACTACTTCCTGACCGCCGACACCGGGTTCCTGGAGACGCGCCAGAACCAGATCGCGTTTCAGACCGAGCTCGAGAACAGCGATCAGTTCGGCGTGCGCCTGAGCGACAGCTTCGAGCTGCTGCAGCGCCCGTTCTTTCCCTCGGGCGGCGACGTCGCGATACCCGCCGGCGGCTACGGCTTCACGGATGCGCGCCTGACCTACGCCCTCGGGCCGCAACGGCTGCTCAACGGGCGGGTGGAGGTGGCGACCGGCGGCTACTTCGACGGCGGGATCACTTCGGTCGATCTGAGCCGGGGGCGCGTCGACCTGTCGTCGCGGCTGTCGGTCGAGCCGAGCGTCTCGTTCAACTGGATCGACCTGCCGGGCGGATCGTTCCGCACCGATCTCGTCCGCGCGCGGCTGAACTACACCTTCTCGCCGCGCATGTTCTTCAGCGGCCTGCTGCAGTACAACTCCGCCAACCGGACGCTGGGGACCAACCTCCGCCTGCGCTGGGAGTACTCGCCCGGCAGCGAGCTGTTCGTCGTCTACATCGAGGAGCAGGACACGGATCCGCTGCGGCCGGATCGCTACGGCGGGTTGCGCGACCGCGGCTTCGTAATCAAGCTGACGAGGCTGTTCCGGAACTAGCGCCCCGAAACGCCTCGCCGGCTCGGCGTTTCGGCCCATCCCCCCCGCTCCAGGACCCTGCGCCGCAGAACGCAGCGAAGCGGGGTTCTGCGGCGCAAGGTCCTGGAAGTCTGCGCCGTGGAACGGCGTAGACTCCCGGCGAGGGTTGGCAGCCGGGCGGGGCCGAACGGGTAAACGCGGCCCGGTCGCGCTCCGTCTGCCATACTTGGCGGAATGGTCGGCCGACCGACGCTCCTTGCATCCGCGAAATCCATGCGAAGAACACGCATTGCCTCAGGCTTTCTCCTCGCGGCGCTGGCGGCCGCGTCCGGCGCCCCGGCACAACCTCCTTCACCCACCGGGACGGCGACCTCGCCGGCAGGTGGCGCTCTCGTGTACGTGTTGCCGTTCGCCAATCTCGTCGGCAACCCGGCAGACGACTGGATCGGCCTCGGCATCGCCGAGGCGGTCGCGATCGACCTGCAGATGAACGGTGCGCGCGTGGTGCGCGCCACGGCGGGCACGCGTGACGGGGCCAACTCCGGCGGGACGCTGCAGGCGGGCCGGCAGGCCGGCGCGGATCGGGTGGTGGCCGGCGCCTATCAGCGGCTGGGCGACCGGATCCGGGTCACCGCGCGGCTCGTCGACGCGACCGACGGCGCCGTGCTCGGGTCGGCGACGGCGACGGGCCTGGCCGCGGACATCTTCGCGCTGCAGGATCAGGTTGCCCTGCAGTTGCGCAGGGGCCTGGAATCGAGCGGGGGCAGCGAGGTCGCCGCCGCGCGGGCCGCACCGCCGCCGGCATCGACGCCCGCGGCGTCGCGTCCCGTTCCTCCGCCGATCGCCATGCCGGCTGCCGGCGGCGGACAGGACGCGGCAGCCCCATCCGGGGGACCGTTCGCGGCCGGCGCGGCGGCGCCCCGCGCCGGGACGCCGCCGTCGGCCGCGCAGGGATCGCCGCGTCCCGATCCGTCCCGGATGGAGCCCGCCGCCGTCGCCGCTCGCGGAACCGCCGGCGTCCCGGTCCCCGCCGCCGCTTCCGTTTCCGGCGCCGCCGGCCGCCCGGTCGCGGCCACCGCCGGCCTGTTCGTCGACCCCGGCCTCATCGACGGTCCGCCCGCACCTGCCCCGCCGGCCGTGATGACGCGCGACGCGGAGGGGCGCACGACCGTCCGCGCGATCCGCCTCGACGAGGGCATTCGCCTCGACGGCGTCCTCGACGAGCCGGTCTACGAAACGGTGCCGGCGATTACCGACTTCATCCAGCAGGTGCCCGACATCGGCGCCCCGGCGACCGAGCGGACCGAGGCGTGGATCATGTTCGACGACACGAACGTCTACGTCTCGGCGCGCGTCTGGGACTCGGCGCCCGAGAGCCAGTGGGTCGCCAACGAGATGCGCCGCGACACCAGCCAGCTTCGCCAGAACGACACGTTCACGGCTTTCTTCGATACCTTCTACGACCGCCGCAACGGCTTCAACTTCTACACGAACCCGCTCGGGGCGCGGGCGGACCAGCAGTTCACCAACGAGGGCAATCCGAACGCCGACTGGAATCCGGTGTGGGACGTGCGCACCGGCCGCTTCGGCGGCGGCTGGACGGTCGAGATGGAGATCCCGTTCAAGACGCTGCGCTACCGCTCCGAGCCGCCGCATGTCTGGGGCATCCAGCTTCGCCGCGCCATTCGCCGCAAGAACGAATGGGTCTACCTGACCCGCCTGCCCATCTCGGCCGGCGGCGGCAGCGGCTCCGCGGGCATCTTCCGCGTCTCGGCCGCCGGGTCGCTCGTCGGCCTCGAGCCGCCTCCGGCCAGCCGCAACATCGAGGTCAAGCCCTACGCCATCGGCGGGTTGACCACCGACCTGAACGCGACCCCGGTGCTGGACAACGAGGGGAGCGGCGATGCCGGCATCGACGTCAAGTACGGCATCACCCAGAACCTGACCGCCGACTTCACCTACAACACGGACTTCGCCCAGGTGGAGGTGGACGAGCGGCAGGTCAACCTGACCCGCTTCCCGTTGTTCTTTCCCGAGAAGCGCGAGTTCTTTCTGGAAGGGCGGGGCATCTTCGGCTTCGCGCGCGGCGGCGTGACCGGTCGTTTCGGCGGTCCGGGCGGAGGTCCGGTCGGCGGGATCTTCGGCGACGTCAACGTGCCGCAGCTCTTCTACAGCCGGAAGATCGGGCTGGAGGAGGGCCGGGTGGTGCCCATCGTCGGCGGCGCGCGGGTGACCGGCAAGATCGGGCAGTTCGACGTCGGGGCGCTGAACATCCAGGCCGGTGACGAGGCGGTCTCCCGTTCCGACCCGACCAACTTCACCGTCGTGCGCCTGCGGCGCGACATCCTGCGGCGGAGCTCGGTCGGCGCGATGTTCACCAACCGCTCGGTCTCGCGGGTGGCCCCGGGCTCCAGCCAGGCCTACGGCGTCGACGGCACCTTCGCCTTCTTCGAGAATCTCAGCCTGATCACCTACCTCGCTCGCACCCGGGTTCCCGGCCCCGACCACCGCGACAAGGACACGAGCTACCAGGGCGCGTTCGAGTACGCGGCGGACCGCTACGGGCTGAAGGTCGATCACCTGCTGGTCGAGGACAACTTCCTGCCCGAGGTGGGCTTCCTGCGGCGCGACAACTTCCGCCGCTCCTACGTGACGGGCCGGTTCAGCCCGCGGCCGCAGACCATCGAGAGCGTCCGGCAGTTCAGCCTGGAAGGGAGCATCGACTACATCCTCACGGCCGACGAGAACCAACTGGAGACGCGCCAGAACATCGTGGCCTTCCAGACCGAGTTCGAGTCCAGCGATCAGCTCACCTTCACCGCGACCGACAACTACGAGCTGCTGGTCCGGCCGTTCACGCCGCCCGGCTCCGGCTTCTCGATTCCGGTAGGGGGGTACAGCTTCGCCGACGCGCAGGTGTCGTACTCCATCGGCCAGCAGCGGCGGATCAACGGGACCGTGGCGGTGCGGCGGGGCGCCTACTTCGACGGCGACCTGACGTCGGTGGAGCTGCGCCAGGGCCGCATCGCGGTGCTGCCGCAGATGTCGGTGGAGCCGACCGTCTCGTTCAACTGGGTCGACACGCCGTACGGGAAGTTCCAGACGAACCTGGCGGTGACGCGGGTGAACTACGCGTTCAACCCGCGGATGTTCTTCAGCGGGCTGCTGCAGTACAACTCGGCGAGCAACTCGTTCGGCAGCAACCTGCGGTTGCGGTGGGAGTACAGTCCCGGCAGCGAGCTGTTCGTGGTCTATACGGACGACCGCGACGTCACCGGCGGGTTGCGGCCCGACCGGGGCTGGGACCTGCGCAACCGCGGCTTCGTCGTCAAGTTCAACCGCCTGTTCCGGTTCTAGGCGCTTGCGCCGCAGAACGCAGCGAAGCGAAGTTCTGAGACGCAGGGTCATGGAGCGGGGGGGATGGGCCGAAACGCCGAGTCAGCGAGGCGTTCGGGGCGCTGACGGCCGTTACGTTCCGGCGCCCGCTCGGGACCGTTCGTAGAGAGCGAACGCGAAGTTCGGTGCCGGCGCGGCCATGTCCCTGCGGTTGCGCAGGTAGCGCCGCCCCTGCTCGTCCGGGGGGACCCTGTCCAGCGGCGCGAAGCCGACCCGCGCCAGCTCGCTGTCCAGCTCCTCGGGAATGAACTCGGACACCATCGGCTCACCGAGACGCTTGACCAGCCGTTCCAGCTTGTCGGCGAGGGGCAGCCCTTCGATGGGGATGAGGTGCCGCGCGAGCAGGTAGTCCAGCACCACGCGGCTGTCCGGCGCCGCCAACGCCGCAATGGAGTCGAGCGTGTCCCGGATGGCCGGCCGGGTCAGGTAGTACGTCGTTCCGAGCCACGAAAAGAACGCCGGCGCTCCCGGGTCGAGGCCGGCCGCTTCCAGCGCTTCGTGCAGCCGGTCCTTCTCGAAGTCCATGGCCACGAACGTCACGTGGGCGGGGAGCCCGCCGTGGACCTGCCTCACACGCTGCCGCTTCAGGGTCTGCATGCCCGGTTGATCCACCTCGAAGATGCGGACGCTCTCGGCGAGCTCCGGATGCCGTAGGGCGTAGCTGTCCAGCCCGGCGCCGAGGATCACGTACTGCCGGACGCCGCCGGCTATCGCCTCTTCGAGCCGGTCCTCGGCGTAGCGCGCGCGCAGGATGTTCTCGGTGTGGATCGGGTGGAACGGCCCGAGCAGCTTGTGGACGACGATCCAGTTGAGCAGGCGGTTGTGGGCGACCTGCCGCCAGAACGGCGACACCAGCCGCACGGCATAGGCGTCGTCCAGGATCGGATCGGGATGCCACCGGCGGTGGTGCGCCCGGATGCCGGCGGCGAGCGTCGCGGTACGGCTGACCCGTCCAGCGCGCGCAGCACCGGAGCCGCGCGGTGTCATGCGCAGAGCATACACGCGGTCCGCCGCGCGAACGCGCCGTCCAGCACCAGAGAGCTGTCCGATGAGCCGGTTCGTCGGTCCCTCGCGCACTACAGATTGCGGAGCGGAGGACCATGACCAATCGACTCTGGATCGTGATCGTGGCGGCCCTGATGGCGTCGCCAGCACTGGCGCAGGAGTCCGAAGAGCTTGACTTGGGCTACGAGATTGCCGCCGGTATCGCGCCCTGGTTCCTGGCATACATGGACGTGGAGCCCACGCAGCCGCCGTTCGTGTGGGTCGCGATCCCGGCCGGGAAATCGCGGCTGCAGATCGACTACCTGCGGAGCACAAGACGTCAGCCCTGGTGGTACAGCGACCCCGACGAGCAGGGAAGGTACACCACGGCGCGGGCGGACTTCCACGTCGAGCGGCTGATCAGTGCGATCGTCAAGCGGCCGTGGCGCAGGTTGGGTAGGCGAGGCTACCTGCTGTTCGGCGGTTCGTGGCTGTACTACACGGATCGGTGGTGTGTCGCGTTCAGGCCGGATGATGCCGGCGACCGTGGACGTCACTTCCATCCCGGGTTCGAGTGCTCCAAGGAGCCGGTAGACGTGCGTCACCACGGCATCGCTCCGGTGTACGGTGTGGGCTGGGACCTGCCGCTGGCGTCCAGCGCGTTCTGGAGCTTGCAGTACCGGGCACGCTGGTTGCCGATGCTGGGTGAGCTGCGAATCGGAGTCGGCTACCGATTCTGAGGAGTCTCGGCGTCTCTTTCGAGCGAATCTCTCGATCGTCGTTTTCCGGCAGCGTCAGCGAGACTCTCCGTGTAAACGATGGAAAGTGCATGGATTTGTGGCGACACTGGGAAGCGGCCATCCCGGAACTGCGGAACCCTGTTGAAGGACCGTTGCGGAACGGACCCGGCGTCCTGCCCTGGTCTCGCGGCGCCGCCGACGAAGGGCATGAGCACCGGCTCGGAAGGAATGTCCATGCACAGGAGAATCACTGTCGGAGTTGTGGTGCTCGGACTCGCGTCGGCTCCCGCCGCAGCGCAGGGGCGGGGGCCGCAGGTGGTGACGGGCATCAGCCTGGCGTCGTTCGGAATCCATGCCGCGGTCGCCGATCGAGACTGCGACATCCACCCCCAGACCACGCTGCTGGACGGCCGCTGTACGTGGCGGAACAGCAGCGGCAGGCTGGTCGGCGACACGCCCGAGCTGCCCAGGGAACAGGTGGCCGGCGGCTTGTTCGTCGCCGGGCTCGGCGGCCTGATGGCGAGCGGCGCATGGGAGCCCTCGCGGGCCGTCGACACCATCTTCACCGCCGGTGCCGGCCTCGTCCTGCTGGCCGTCGCCTGGGACGACACCCTGCCCCGCGGCACCGTGCACCAGGAAACCGCTGACGGCCGGCGGCTGTCGACATGTCCCGCGCCCTTCGGGAGCTACGGATATGGAGGCTACGGGGACGACGGCCGGGACCCGTGCACACACACGTCGTTCAGTCGGATCCACACCATGTGGAGCGGCATCGCCGCGCTAGGGCTGGCAGTCGGTCGCCTGCTCTGGCGTGAGGGGCCGCCGCCGGTGAGCCTCGACATGAGGCCGGGCGGCATCCGAGTCAGCCGGACGATCGGATTCTGACGCGAGGAGGGACCATGGTTGCTCGCGCAACGCTCCTCGCTACCGTCGGGTTCACCTTGGCCGCGGCTACTCCGTCCGCGGGCCAGATTCGATCCGAGGTCGCGGCAGGCGTCCAGTTCGGCAGCATGCAGAATCCGGTGGACCGCGGCTGGGTCCTGTCGACAGGGTTCGAGATAGACGGGCAGGACTACATCGTGGAGGGCGCTTGGCACCGGCGCACGCTCGTCCGCGATCTGAGTTTCGGCGACCGCCCGGAGGACCAGGGACGGGAGACCCATCGCGCCAGAAACCTGACGCTGGCAGCCGGCGTCCGCAGCCGGGATTCGGGGCGCACGATCGCGCCGTTCTATCAGGTGCTGGTAGGCGGGGTCCAGACCATCCACAGAACGGACATCGAGTGGCCCGAGTCGTTCGACGCGGACGCCGAGAATGCCGCGTGCGGGGGTTGGATCGGGGACATGCAGGTGGACAACTGCCTCAACGTGCCGTATCCCGAGCTCCGAGAAGAGCGCAACAACGGGTTCCTCATGCAGTCCGGGGCTGGGTTGGATGTGCGCGTCGGCGGCGGGATGAAGTTCCGCGTGGTGACGGACCTGCTCGTCTTGGCCAACCGCGATTACGTGGTCGTCGGTCCCCGCCTGTCCGCGCGCGTCGTCGTCGAGTTCGGGCGTTGAGGACGAATGTCAGCAGGTCGTCGCGGACCGGGGTCGGGCGTTGCGGGGGCCGGCATCCGGCTCGTTTGGCCGCTTGACGCCTTCGGGCGGGGTGCTCGGCGTCGTTCGAGACGGTAGGGCGCGATGAAACGTGCAGGCCGTCGAGGGCGTGGCACATCTCCGGACACGGATGCGGCACTACCTGCCTGGATCACGGAAGGTCAAAGGCAAAGCGGTGAATGATGCGGATGCCAAGCACGCGGACGTCGGTGTAGGCTCGGTGGCCGGAACGGGCTCGGGTGCAATGGAAGACCCCGCTGCTGGCGGCTACGCAGCGCCAGCAGAAGCAGCGGCGCGGATTGATGCCGAAGAAGAGGCACAGTCTGCGGAGAATACGACCGACACGGCCGCGCGGGAGACGTCGAAAGGCCGAAGCATGCATGCTCACCTCCCTTTCCTCAAACGGTACCGGAAGCGCTGCCCGTTCGGAACTCGGGAAAACCCTAGGGCTGCCCGTGGCCCATAACTTTTTGCTGGACTTCCTGCCGCCACTTCGCTACGGT
>WTFV01000242.1 GCA_011523845.1 Acidobacteriota bacterium
GTGCTGCCAGGATTCGTGCAACGGCCTGCTCGGTCGCGGGGCCGACATGGCGTGCGCACACCACCCCCTTGGGGTTGACGCGGAGGACATAGGCCGGCGTGTCGTCGTCGACCGCCGCTAAGGTGCGCCAGAACGCATCGTCCTCCTCGACGATGAAGAACGTGCCTCGGTCTGCTTCGGGAACGCCGCTTCTGATGCCGCGGCGGACCATGCCGCGGACAAAGCGCGGCGCGCCGACGAGGCCGACGACGTTGTAGAGCGGCACGCCCTGATGCCGCGTCTCGCCGGACCCGGCGCGAAGTTGCCGGGACCACTCGCGGGCTTGCGGATTCGACTGGCGGCTGAAGCCGAGCACGAGTAGGCCGCCACGGACCGGATCCAGGGCGATGGTCCCGCTCTTGCCATCGAGCGTCGTCAACGGCTGTGCGGCTAACGGCGCGTCGGCTGACGCTGGGTTCTCTGCAAGAGTGGCCAACGTAGCGAGGACGGCCGCCCCGCAAACGGCAAAGCGAATGCTCATGTTCGGGAGTCCACGTAGGCGGGTCCATCAGAGCGGGCCGCGCCAGTCGTCGGCCGGACAAGGGTCAGAAACGCCTCTTCGAGCGTGGTGCGTGTCACTTCGAGGTCCTTGAGGTCGTGGTCCATGCCGAGAAGCGCGCGCACGACGGGCTCCGGACTGCTGGCGAAGATCTCGGTTCGCCGGGCATCCCGGTGAACCTTGGTCACGCCGGGCAGTTTCCCGATGGCGCAGGTCTCGACGGTGGTCACGGCGCTGATCCGGCTTCCCGCGGTAGCGCGCTTGATCTCGGCCGGCGTGCCGCTGGCGATGATCTTGCCGCGGTCGAGGAGCACGATGCGATCGGCGAGCGCATCGGCCTCCTCGATGTTGTGCGTGGTCAGGACCACGGTGCGTCCGGCATCGATGACGGCGCGGATCTCTTCCCACAATGCACGCCTGGACTCGACGTCGAGACCGGTCGTCGGTTCGTCCAGGAACAGGAGGTCGGGTTTGCCGCACAGTGCGAGGGCCAGGTGCAGACGCTGTTTCTCGCCGCCGCTCAGCTTGCCGTAGAGACGGTGTTCGAGTCCGCCTAGGCCCGCGGCGGATATGGTGGTCTCGCGGTCGAGGGGAGCCGGGTAGTAGCTGCGGAACAGGTCCACGTGTTCGCGGACGCGAAGCGTGGTGGGCACGCCGGAGATCTGCAGCATCGCACCGATGCGCTGGCGGCATCGCCGCCGGGTTGGATCGCCGCTGAGGACGCGCACGTGCCCGGCGTCCGGTCGCAGCGTGCCGAGCAGCAGCCCGACGGCCGTGGTCTTGCCGGCGCCGTTCGGGCCGAGCACCGCGACCGCTTCACCCGCTCGGATGTCCAAGCTGACGTCGTCCAGCGCCGTGATGGCGCGGTAGCGCTTGGTGACGTTGGCGAGAGATGCCGCGATGTCCGGGTCGCCCATGGGCTGCAAGCGATGGTTCATGTGCCGCCATGATGGTCCGGGGCGCTTGAGCCTCGCCACAGACGCTTGTCAGCACTTGCCGTTACACCTGTCACGGAACAAACGCCAAACGGAGCGCAGCGACCGGCGGCGGATGTTGCGTGACAGGCCGGCGTGGCCTTGCGCCGGGGGCGAGTCCGGTGCCGAGCGAAGGCGAGGTACCGGACACGGCCTTGGGGCGCTGTCACGGCTGTCGCGATCATGGTGTAGGCTTGCCGGGCACCTATGCGCTCAAGGCTGATCTGGGCTCTTTACCCGACCGGCACCGCTCGATGTCGATACGCGTTCTACATGTCTACCGGACCTACTTTCCCCAGACCCAAGGCGGTCTGGAGGAGGTGATCCGGCAGATCTGCCTCAATACGCGGCGTCACGACGTGGAAAGCCGCGTGCTGTGCGTCAGCCCGTCCGTGGAGCCCCGCGTGGTGCGGCGTGCCGAGGCCGTGGTCTACCGATCGAAGCTGCATGCGGAGGTGGCGTCGTGCAGCATCTCGCTGCAGATGCTGTCCATGTTCCGCCGCCTCCTGGAATGGGCGGACGTGGTGCACTACCACTTCCCGTGGCCGTTCGCGGACGTGCTGCACTTCGCCGCGGGCGTCAAAGTGCCAACCGTGTTGACCTACCACTCGGACATCGTCCGGCAACGTTTTCTGGCGCTGCTCTATGCCCCGCTGATGACGAGGTTCTTGAACGCCATCGACCGGATCGTGTGCACGTCGCCCAACTACTTCGCGACATCGAACGTCCTGCCCAGGTTCGAAG